>NZ_JBFUDU010000002.1:0-558942 GCF_056404555.1 Asticcacaulis sp. P2_C5 | reverse complement strand
TGGTGCCTGTTTAAGCTGTAGCTAAGGCCCCCCACCGTCACGGCTTACGCGCCGAAGAAGCGCGAGCGCCGCGCCACCTCCCCCGCCAACGGGGGAGTATAAGAAAAACAAATACTTATACCGCCCCGTGAGCGGGGCGGGGGACCGCCCGAGACATTGCGAAGCGTAGCGCAGCTTTGGCGATGGGTGGTGGTGGGGGCCTTCGGTCGTTCGATCACTCAAACCAAGCACATATGTGCATACCCTAGCACCTGAGGGGAGAAGCGGGACGGCCCGTGCCGTGGGCCAAAGGCCGGCGCGGGGCGGCGAGCCTGAGGGGTCCTTCCGACCACGAAGCTGCTCTGATGGTGGAATTAACCCCTCACCCGGCGCTCCGCGCCACCCTCTCCCCTCACGCGGGTAGAGGGGCTTTAACGACGATCTACAGATTATACGTCTGTTTTTGCCCGACTTGGGAGTTACGATTTTGAGTATCGAGGCTGCGCGATCGCATACGGATCCTTATCTGCTGAAAGCCGCTGACGTAGCCAAATAAGCCATTGAAAATCTGCGCTAATCTGTGAAAATCTGTGGACAAACCTTCGAAAAGTGAGAGTGGGCCAACTGCCCGGGTTCGTTCTCGAATTCCGATCAGCGTATTTCGTCTTGAGATGTGTGAATACGCTGGACCCGTAAACGGGGCGGCGAAGACAAGGTCAGCTCTTGCCTCGGTCGGCACTAATCCCGATCGGCCGCCACCCGATCCACAAACTCCATCAAAAGCACCCGCCCCTCAGACCAGTCGCCCAGGCCACTGGCCCCGTTGACATGGCCAGCCGCGCCGATGATCTCCAGGCGGCCGCCCCACTGCGCCGCCCGGAGCCGCGCATAGTCGAGTGAACCATAAGGATCGTCGGTGCTGGCGACGATCAGAGATGGAAAGCCAAACCGCGCCTCCGGAACCTCGGCGAAGCCCACCGCCTCCGCCGGAAAGGCTGGCGATCGCGGGTCCGGCACGGCCACCAGGAAGGCGCCGGCGATCTTCCGCGCCGAGACGCAATGCCAGCGCGCAACCAGCAGGCAGGACAGGCTGTGCGCCACCAGAATCGGCGGCGTCTCTGCTTCAGCCACCGCCCGGTCTAGCGCGGCGATCCAGTCGTCCAGGTCCGGCCTGTCCCAGCTTGCCGGTGCAAATCGGCGGATCGTTGGATCGGCCACCTCCCACCGGCTTTGCCAGTGCGCTTCGCCGGAATTGCCGATGCCCGGTAGGTGGATGTATTCGGTCATGTCTCGCCTCGTCATATTGAGGTGCGAATATGCCTGTTTACTTGGCGGCCTGGAATTGGCATCTATCGGAAAATTACACCCCATTCCGATGGATTCAAGGTCGATGGCCAAAACTTTCGATAACCGCCCGACACTCGACCCGACCGACATCGCCATCCTCGAAATCCTCCAGGACGACGGCCGGATCAGCGTCTCGGAACTGGGTCGTAAGGTCGGCCTATCCCAGCCCGCCACCTCGGAACGGTTGAAGCGCCTGGAAGACCGCGGCATTGTCGCCGGCTATCGCGCCGTCATTGATCCGGCGGCGCTGGGGCTCGGCATGATGGCCATGATCCGCCTGAAGACGACGCATGAACATATCAAGCCGTGCCTGAAACAGTTTGCCGACATGCCGCAGGTGATCGAGGTCCTGAGGCTGACCGGCGAGGATTGCTTTATCCTCAAGGTCATCGTGCCCTCGCCCGCCGACCTTGAAACCATCGTCGACACCATTGCGCGCTTTGGACCCGTCACCACCTCGATCGTCTTGCGCACCGAACCCATAAAGCGCATCGGCCGCGAACTGATGCGCTGACCGACGTCAGAACGGAAACGCCGTCACGGCCTTGATCCATTCGTCGACCTGGAGCGCCTTGACCGCCGGTGGGGCGGCGCGTTCGCGACAGTTGGGACGCTCGCACAGCCGGCACATCGGCCCGGTCTCGACAGCATTGGGATTGGCCAGGTCGAGCCCGCGGGCATAGATCAGCTTTTCGGCATGTTTCAGCTCGCAGCCCAGGCCGATCGCCTGTTCGGAATACGCCCCGTCGGCATAGGCGCGCAGGCCGCGATCGAGCGTCCGCGACAGAGTGAAATAACGCTGCCCGTCCGGCGTCTGGATCACCTGGGTGATGACCTTGCCCGGCGTCTGGAAAGCCTGGTGCAGGTTCCACCGTGGGCAGGCGCCGCCATAGCGCGAAAACGGGAAATGGCCAGACGCGAAGCGCTTCGACACATTACCGGCGGAATCAATGCGCATCAGGAAGAAGGGCACGCCGCGATGGCCCGGCCGCGACAGGGTGGTCAGGCGCTGGGCCGCCTGTTCGTAGGAAGCCTCGAACGGGGCGCGTAGCAGCTCTATGTCGTAGGCATTGCCTTCGGCGGCCTCGAGAAACCGGCCGTAGGGCATAAGCACGGCGGCGGTCAGGTAGTTGAGCAGGGCGATCTTGTACAGCCGGCTCGACGCCAGGTCGGGCGCCTTGACGGCCTCGACCATGGCCTTCAGGTCGGCGCCGAAGTCGGCCAGGGCCAGTTGGTAAACCACGGCGAAACGCCGCGACGAGGCGCCAAGCGTCTCGGAGATCATCAATCGCCGGCGATGCGGATCGAAGCGGCGCAGATACATCATCATCACCTGGGCCGGCATCAGGCGGATCTCGGTGGCGTGCAGGGCCGACAGGCGACGCGTTGCAGACTCTTCCAGGGTGTGCGGATCGCTGCCCAGGGTGGCGAACAACTGCTCGCCCAAGTCGTCGAGCTCGGGGAAGAAGTTGTGCCGCGACTGGATCTGGTCGCGCACCCAGTCGGATGGCGAAGCGTCGCTCTCTTCGCTGGCCGCCACCAGGCTGTCGCGCTTCTTGCGTTCGCTATAGGCCCGGTACAGTCGTGTAACCGCTTCGGCGGCCATGGGAGACGACGCCACCAGTTCGGAGATTTCACGGCGTGGCAGGCGCAGGTCCTTGAACAGGGGATCGGCGAAGATCTCGACCAGGTCGGCTTCGCCCGCCGGCTCGCTGTCGTCGGTAAAGATGCGCAGGTCGAGGTCGTAGGTGGCGGCCAGTTTCAGCAGAACCTGAGCCGTCACCGGACGCTGGTTGCGTTCGAGATGGTTGAGATAGGAGGCCGAGACGCCCAGATCCGTCGCCATCTGGGTCTGGGTCAGGTCGAGATCGTAACGCAGGCGCTTCAGCCGCCCGCCGAGATATAGCTTTCGATCCAATTCGGCCAAGACTCACCTATGTCACAATGTTACAAACTATAGTCTGTCATAATTCTCCAAATGACGCAATTGCCACCTAACTACCTCTATATTTCTTTTAAAATAAGGCGTTTTATAAGGTCACACAAACGGCGGATAACCCGCCCGAAAGGAGACACATTATGACACCTCAAGATATCATGACCGCCTTCACCAATCCCTGGGAACTGGCCGCTGTCTACGCTGCCTCCTTCGGACTGTTCGCCCCCGGCACGCTGATGGCCGCCCGCCAGCGCATCCCGGAACCCCAGACCCCACCCAATTCCATCCGTTAACCTCCCCCATACGGAAGATCACAATGACCACATTTCACGACTTAGTCCCCAACGCGCCGAAAGGCCGTTTCGACGGCATAGAGCGACCCTACACCCCCGCCGACGTCATGCGCCTGCGCGGCTCTTTTCCCATTCAACACACTCTGGCTGAACGTGGCGCCAACCGCCTGTGGGACCTGCTGCACACAGAGCCCTTCATCAACAGCCTGGGCGCCATGACCGGCAACCAGGCGATGCAGATGGTTCGCGCCGGGCTGAAGGCCATCTATCTCAGCGGCTGGCAGGTCGCGGCCGACAGCAATACCGCATCAAGCATGTATCCGGACCAGTCGCTGTACCCGGCCAATGCAGCGCCCGAACTGTGCCGCCGCATCAACCGCACCCTGCAACGCGCCGACCAGATCGAGCATAGCGAAGGTGGCGCCAAACGCGACTGGTTCGCCCCGATCGTCGCCGATGCCGAGGCCGGTTTCGGCGGGCCGCTCAACAGCTTCGAGATAATGAAGGCCTTTATCGAGGCGGGCGCCGCCGGCGTCCATTTCGAAGATCAACTGGCCTCGGAAAAGAAGTGCGGCCATCTCGGCGGCAAGGTGCTGATCCCGACCCAGGCGCACGAACGCAACCTGATCTCGGCGCGCCTGGCGGCCGATGTCATGGGCGTGCCGACCCTGACGGTGGCCCGTACCGACGCCGAGTCGGCGCAGCTGATCACCTCGGACGTCGATGAACGCGACCATCCGTTTATCGACCGCGACGACCGGACAGTCGAAGGCTTCTTCCGCCTGAAGCCGGGTTCGGGCCTCGATCATTGCATCGCCCGCGGCCTGGCCTATGCGAAATATGCCGACCTGTTGTGGTGGGAAACCTCGCACCCGGATCTCGACGACGCCCGCCGCTTCGCCGAGGCGGTGCATAAGCAGTATCCGGGCAAGCTGCTGGCCTATAACTGCTCGCCGTCCTTCAACTGGAAGGCCAAGCTGGACGACGTGACCATCGCCCGCTTCCAGCGCGAACTGGGCGCCATGGGTTATAAGTACCAGTTCGTCACCCTGGCCGGCTTCCATGCGCTGAACAATTCGATGTTCGAGCTGGCCGACGGCTATCGCGACCACGGCATGGCCGCCTATTCGGAATTGCAACAGCGCGAATTCGCCAACGAGGCCCGGGGCTACACCGCCACCCGTCACCAGCGCGAAGTCGGCACGGGCTATTTCGACAAGGTTGCAGAGACGATCACCAGCGGCCGGTCCTCGACCACCGCCATGAAGGAATCCACCGAGACCGCCCAGTTCGCGGCCGAGTAAGGAGAGTTATTATGTCAAAGAAACGCTTTTGGGTCATCGGCGGCGAGCACGCCGACATGCAGTTCACCCGCTTCAAGGACCGTCCGCAATGCTTCGGTCCCTTCCCCAGCCGCAGCGATGCCCATGACGAATGGCGCCGGCTGACCGCGGCGACCACACACCAGGCAACGACGCGCTTCCGCATCGCGGCTGAATAGAAAAGCGTTCATAAGAAACGCCGCGCCCCACACCACGCGGTCACATAAAAGGACGCTTCATGAGCACCCTCTCCGCACCACCCCCACGGCGGAGAGGGTGTTTTTTAGGTTTATCCGGAAACCAAGACGAACCACGGGGCAATTTAAGATTTTGCCGCGAAAAGCGCGAAAAGGGGTGCCCACCGAAAATTCTGCGCGAAGCGCCTTCGCCTCTAATCCGCTTCAACGACTTTAAGCCCTTCGGGCGCATGCCGTGCAGCTGCATTTTTAGCGCTTTTCGCGCTTTTCGCGGCAAAAATTCTTATCTTTCACCGGCCACAGAAACGCCACCGGGGCTCGAATATCCGCGTCGACGCGCAGCGGCGATCCGTGCCATCCGTGGTTAAAACCTTACAGACCCTCACCCAAAATGCTATAGTCGGCCATATGAGCACTGCCGGTACCGCTTTTGAAACCCTGGTCAATACCTTGGCCGCCGAACCCGGCATCACCTTCGGTGAAGGCAAGGGATTCGGTTCGCGCGCTCTCAAATCGAACGGCAAGATCTTCGCCATGGTCGCCCGCCACGGCAAGCTGGTCATGAAACTGCCCAAGGCACGCGTCATTGAGCTAGTCGCCTCAGGCCTGGGGGAGAACTTCATGCCGGGACACGGACGGCCCGCCAAAGAATGGCTCGAATTCGACACTATACCCGACAACCTTCTGGACCTGGGCCGCGAAGCCGCGCGCTACGTCGGCGCATAAAACACGAGCCTTTACAATTCGCCGTATTGGCGCATTCTGCCCATAAGGGTTGAAAGAAACGGTATCGGGGAGAAGCGAGCAGGACGGGTAAATGGTCACCATTTGCCTTCGGAGTCCGCCATGGATGCTGCATCGACCACCCTGTTTTCCCATATCAAACCTACGGATACGCCGTACCTGCCCGACGGCCTGCGCGATTTCTTCCTGTACCGCGACTTAGGGGTCGCAGCCGCCACCGGCGGCAAGGTCATCGCTCACCTGGTCAAGGCCAATCATCCGCCGACCGACGGCACCGGCTGGCACTATCACGTCGCCCAGTTTCAGATCGTCCTGATGATGAAGGGCTGGGCCAGGTTCATGTACGGCGACCAGGTGACCCTGGTCGAGGCCGGCGATTGCGTCCACCAGAGGCCCGGCCTGGTCCATTACCTGTTCGATTATTCGCCGGACATGGAATATCTCGAGATCGTCTCACCGGCCGACTTCGGCACCATCCCGACCGAAGGGCCGTGCCCGGTGCCGTCCGTCACGCCATGGAAATAGCTCAGGATTCGGCGTTGAAGCTCGAGGCTTTTTTGGTGTCGGCGGTGAACAGATAGACCACCAGCGACACGGCGATACAGGCTGTAATATACCAGAAGAAGGCGCTTTCGATATGGGCCGCCTTCAGCCACTGGGCGACATATTCCACCGAGCCGCCGAACAGCGATACGGTTATGGCGTAGGGCAGCGCAACCCCCAGCGCCCGGACATGCGGCGGGAACAGCTCGGCCTTCACCACCGCATTGATCGAGGTATAGCCGCTGACGATAATCAGCGCCGCCATCAGCAGCCCAAACGCCGGCCAGAAGTCGCGCGTATGGCTGAGCGTGGTCATGATCGGCACGGTCAGCAAGGTACCGGCAATCCCGAAACCGATCAACAAAGGCTTGCGCCCGATACGGTCGGAAAGGGCGCCGAAGACCGGCTGCAGCACCATGTAGAGGAACAGGGTGACCGCCGACAGCAGGGTTGAGGCTTCCTTGGTCCAGCCGGCCGAACCGACCATGAACTTCTGCATATAGGTCGTATAGGTATAAAACGCCGCCGTGCCGCCGAGCGTCAGGCCGACCACCTGAAGCGCCTGCAAAGGGTGCTGTTTCAACAGGGTCAGGGTGCGATTGGCCTGGAATTTCGACGAGGTTTCAAACGAGTCGGTCTCCGCGATATGGCGGCGGATAAACAACGCGACCAGGGCCAGGGTCGCGCCGATGACGAACGGAATCCGCCAGCCCCACTGGTTCAGTTGCGTTTCGCTCAGCAGGTTCTGCAGCAGGATCAGCACGCCCAAGGCCACCAACTGGCCCATGATCAGGGTGACATATTGGAAGCTGGACCAGAATCCGCGGTTGTCTTGCCCGGCCATTTCCGACAGATAGGTGGCCGAGGCGCCATACTCACCGCCGACGCTGATCCCCTGCAACATCCGGGCAATCAGCAGAATGATCGGCGCTACGATGCCGATGACGCCATAGGACGGTGTCACGGCGATGATCAGGGATCCGGCGCACATCAGCAGGATCGACGCGGTCAAAGCGCTCTTGCGGCCGTAGCGGTCGGCATACCAGCCCAGCAGCCAGCCACCGACCGGCCGCATGAAGAAGCCGAGCGCAAAGATGCCGGCCGTGTTCAGCGCCTGGGTCAGGTCGTCCGACTTGGGGAAAAAGGCCTTGGAGAAGTACAGGCTGAACGCCGCATAGGCGTACCAGTCGTACCATTCGACCAGATTACCGATCGATCCCCCGAGAATGGAGCCCAGTTTATTGGCCTGTTTCATGGCCGGAGGTTTTCACACTTCGGCTCAAAGCGCAATCAATTGCCCACTGAGTCCAGCGCCTTCCAGAAGGCTTCATCCGTACAGGATGATCCACCACAGGCCGGAACCGTGACCGGTTCGCTGGCCTTGGGCGTTAGGGGCGACAGATTGCGAATCTCGTCCATGGTCTGGGCGCGGAAACGCACAACCACCTTACCGTGGCCGGCAGTGTCCTTCCAGTGTTCGAAGATCAGGGCGCCCCCCGGGGGCGGATCATCGTTCGGATAGTCGCCACCCTGCCAATGGATATTCAGCGCGCCGCCGATATAGGCCAGGTTGGAATCGTGGCCGACCAGTACGGTATAGGGCGCCGTGTCGGTGGCGAACAGGCCGCGCCTGACCTCGGCCAGCAGCGGGCGGGCGCCAAAGGCAGCGATGGCCTTCGGACGCGCCACCAGCTGGAACTCCAGGGCGTGCAGGGTCAGGGCGTCGTGGATCAGGGCCTTGTCCGCCCGGCCCCAGCCGACCTCGGACATTGGTTTGCCGTCGGCATATTCGAGCATCAGCACCTGGCCGGCGGTCGAGCCGGTATCGATCCCGCCGTCGATCTTGACCCGCCCCTTGGCGACCACGAACTGCGTCGGTTGCTGCGCAAGATCGCACGTGACGTCCTTGCAGCCCGGGTTGAGCACCGCAGTGAGACGGGTGAGCAGCGCAGTGAGACGGGTGAGCAGCGCGCGGTTGGCGTCATCGATGGCGGCCAGCCCGCCCGGCGGCACCGCGGCCTGGGCGGAGGCCAGCATCAGGTCGCCGTCGGGAAGGGTTTCCTGTTCGAAAGGCGAGAACCGCGGATCGGATTGACCGTCGCCGGCGTTTTCAACCGGGACAGTACAGCCGGGAAACAAGGCGGCGGCATAGATCTCGGCCGTCTTAAGCGTCCGCTGGTCGGTATCGGCGACCACGCGCACCTGATGGCTGTCCGGACAGGTCGTTGGAATCAGGGCGGCGTAGCTGTGGCGGTCGAAGACACCAAGCTGGGTGACGGCACGCCCGCCGTTGCGGGTGAGAAAGCCATAGGGCACATCCCAAGATGGCCACGCCTCGGCGGCGATGCCTTGCGGCAAGACCTGGGCCTTGGTTGGCGGGCGTACGCCGTGACGCATAACGACAACCACGCGGTCCAATCGCCAGACGGGCTTGGCCTGCGCCACCGTCCCGGCCAGACATGACAGGGCCAGGGCCGCCATTGAAACCAGAAGAGGCGTCCTGAGCATGCCGATTGTTCCCGTTCAAATGTGTGAGGGGACCGTTGCCCGTTGATCGTGTCGGTTCGTTGACAACCCGGTGAAAGATTTATGACAGTCGCCGGCGCCGAAATTGGCAAAACTGGAAATTGACGAAGCGGCCGGTGTTGAATAAAGCTGGCCCTGCTATTTTTGAAGGGTTTCAAAGCGCCATGAGCGACACTGTCCCACCACCCGAAGTCATCTATGTCGACAGCCACAAGGTCGCCTGCAACGGCGGCGGCGGGGCGCTGGGGCATCCGCTGGTCTATATGGAGCTGGGCGAAGAAGGCACGGTCGAATGCGGCTACTGCGACCGCAAGTTCGTGCTGAAAGATCATGCGCACGACTACGAAGACCCGTCGCCGCGCCCCGAAGGCGATCACTGATTAGGAACCGCCATGCGCTTCTTGCACACCATGGTGCGGGTAAAGGACCTGGACGCCGCCCTGCACTTCTTCTGCCAGGGGCTGGGGCTGAAACAGGTGCGGCGCAACGACTACGAAAAGGGCCGCTTCAGCCTGATCTTCCTGGCGGCGTCTGAAGACCTGGAGCTGGGTCATGTCGATGGTTTGCGTCCGCAGGCCGAGGTCGAGTTGACCTATAATTGGCCGGACGACAAGGGCGAGGTGGAAACCTACACCGGTGGACGCAATTTCGGCCACCTGGCCTATGAGGTCGACGATATCTACGCCACTTGTCAGCATCTGAAAGACATGGGCGTGGTGATCAACCGTCCGCCGCGCGACGGCATGATGGCCTTTGTGCGCTCACCCGACGGCATTTCGGTCGAACTGTTGCAAAAGGGCGCCGCCCTGGCGCCCGCCGAGCCCTGGGTCAGCCTGGAAAATACCGGCGCGTGGTAATCCGGCCCCGCCGCTGACATGACCTGTCGCTTTTGTTTGGCATGACGGCCGTATCGCCGTATGAAGGCGTATCTTTTTTCCGGACCCGATTGCCGACATGGATGACATCGCTGCCGCCCCCGAAACCACTGCCGAAGTCCCTACCGGCCACCGCCTGGTCCTGATCGATGGTTCGGGCTATATCTTCCGCGCCTATCACGGCCTGCCGCCCCTGACGCGCAAGTCTGACGGCCTGCCGGTCGGCGCCGTGTCGGGCTTCTGCAACATCCTGTTCAAGCTGATCAAGGAGAACCGCGGCGACGACGCACCGTCGCACCTGGCAGTCATTTTCGACGCCGGCTCCCACACCTTCCGCAACGACCTGTATGATCAGTACAAGGCCCATCGCCCGCCGGCGCCGGAAGACCTGATCCCGCAGTTTCCGCTGGTCCGCGACGCCACCCGCGCCTTTGGCCTGCCGGCGATCGAACTGGCCGGCTTCGAAGCCGACGACCTGATCTGCACCTACGCCCAGCTGGCGGCCAAGGCCGGTTACAAGGTCACCATTATCTCGTCGGACAAGGACCTGATGCAGCTGATCAATGACGACGTCCATATGCTGGACCCCGTCAAGGGCACCATCGTCGGACGCGATCAGGTCATCGAAAAATTCGGCGTGCCGCCCGAGCTGGTTGTAGACGCCCAGGCGCTGATCGGCGACGCGGCCGATAACGTCCCAGGCGCGCCCGGTATCGGCGTCAAGACGGCGGCGCAGCTTCTGCTCGAATATGGCGACCTCGATACCCTGCTGTCGCGGGCCGACGAGATCAAGCAACCCAAACGCCGCGAGGCCCTGACCGATTTCCGCGACCAGATCCTGTTGTCGCGCGAGCTGGTCCGGTTGCGTTGCGACGTGCCCCTGCCGGCGGAGATCGACAGCTTTGTCCTGAAACAACCGGAGCCGGAAATCCTGGGCGCCTTCCTCAGCCTGATGGAATTCAACAGCCTGGCCAAGCGGATCGGCGGTTCCTTCGCGACCCTGCAAACCTCGACGGCGCTGGACCAGATCCCGACCGCGCCCATTTCACGCCCGCTGTATGGCGCGCCCCGCGCCACGGCCGAGGAATCGGCCCGCCAGCCCTTCGATCTCGACGCCTATGAATGCGTCCAGACGATGGAGCAGTTGCAGACCTGGCTGCGTCGCTGCGTCGGCGCCCAGGTCATTGCCGTCGATACCGAAACCGATGACCTGTCGGCGACCCATGCCGGCCTGGTCGGCGTGTCTTTGTCGACCGATACCAACTGCGCCTGCTATATTCCGCTGGCTCATGCGGCGACCGACGGACTCGATTTCGGCGATGGCACTGGTATTATCCAGATTCCTTTCGACCTGGCGATCGCCGCGCTGAAACCCGTGCTTGAGGATCCGACGATTCTCAAGGTCGGTCAGAATATCAAATACGACCTCAGCGTCCTGAAGCGCTACGGCATCACCGTCGCCCCCTATGACGACACCATGCTGATGTCCTACGTCCTCGAAGGCGGGCTGCACGGCCACGGCATGGACGAGCTGTCGGAACTGCATCTCGGCCACACGCCCATCACCTTCAAGCAGGTCGCGGGCAGCGGCAAGACGGCCAAAAGCTTCAAATATGTCGACCTGAAGGAAGCCACGCGCTACGCCGCCGAGGACGCCGACGTCACGCTGCGCCTGTGGCATATCCTGAAGCCGCGCCTGGTCCGCGAGCGACTGAACACGGTCTATGAGACCCTGGAACGCGGCATGCCCAAGGCTCTGTCGGAAATGGAACTGTGCGGGATCCGCGTCGACCCGCAGGTCCTGCGCGGTCTCAGCCAGGATTTCGGCACGCGGATGTCGGCCATCGAACAGGAGGCCCATGGTCTGTTGGGCCGGCCGTTCAACCTCAACAGCCCTCAGCAACTGGGCGTCATCTTCTTCGACGAAATGCAGCTACCCGGCGGCAAGCGTACGGCTTCGGGCCAGTGGGCGACCGACGTCAAGGTGCTGGAGGAGATCGCCGAGGGCAAGAATGGCTATGAACAGGGCCAGCCCCTGGCGCGACTGCTGCTCGACTACCGCCAGATGGCCAAGCTGAAGGGCACCTATACGGATTCGCTGGTCGAGTATGCCGATCGCGACACCCAGCGCATCCATAGCAGTTTCCAGCTGGCCTCGACCACCACCGGCCGCCTGGCGTCCAACGAACCCAACCTGCAGAACATCCCGATCCGAACCGCCGAAGGCCGCAAGATCCGCACCGCCTTTATCGCCAAGCCGGGCCACAAGCTGATCAGCGCCGACTATTCGCAGATCGAACTGCGCCTGCTGGCCCATATCGGCGACATCGAACAGCTGAAAAAGGCCTTTTCCGAAGGGCTCGACATCCACGCCATGACGGCGTCGGAAATGTTCGGCGTGCCGATGGCCGAGATGACGTCCGAGATCCGCCGCCGCGCCAAGGCGATCAATTTCGGCATTATCTACGGCATTTCGGGCTTCGGCCTGGCTAATCAGCTCAATATCGACCAGGGCGAGGCGTCGCGCTATATCAAGACCTATTTCGAGCGCTTCCCGGGCATCAAGGCCTATATGGACACCACGAAGCAATATCTGCGCGACAACGGCTTCGTCCGCACCCTGATGGGTCGGAAAATCCACATTCCGGAAATCAACGGCAAGGGTGGCGCCATCCGCGCCTTCGCCGAACGGGCCGCGATCAATGCCCCGATCCAGGGCACGGCCGCCGACGTCATCCGCCGCGCTATGATGCGCATGCCGGGTGCGCTGATCGACGCCGGTTTTGAAACCAAGATGCTGCTGCAGGTCCACGACGAACTGATCTTCGAGGCGCCCGACGCCGAGGTCGAGGCTGTCATGCCGCTGATCCGCAACGTCATGCAGCACGCCGCCCGCCCCGCGGTCGAGATCAGCGTGCCACTGGTCGTCGAAGCCCACGCCGCCCATAACTGGGATGAGGCGCACTGAAACTCACGACAAAGTCCCTCGCTACGCTCAGTGTACTTTGTCGTGGGGAGGAAATGCGATCTTGAATAATTACAAATTTGTAGTTACAATATGACTGAAATTTACTTTGACTGGGACCCGGAGAAAGCCGCTTCCAATCTGAAAAAGCATGGCATCACCTTCGAAATGGCGATGCAGGTATTTTTCGATCCGTTTGTTGTCAGACATCAAGACCGTGTCGTTGATGGCGAAGAACGTTGGCAAAGTATTGGATTAGTCGAAGGTTACATCCTGTTAATGGTCGCCCATACGACATGGGAGGAAGATGAATATGGCCAGTTCTATGAAGTCGTCCGCATCATTTCAGCACGAGAAGCTACCCGACACGAGCGACGACGCTATGAAGAAGGAGGCGACTAAATTCGTTCGTATTAAGGTCGATCTCGATAGCCCGCCTCAACTAACCCAGGCGCAGAAGGCTGAGTTGGCAGCTTTTGCAGCGAGACCTGACCGGGAGATCGATCTTAGCGATATTCCCGAGTGGACTGACGAACAGTTCAAGACAGCCATTCGCGGTCGCTTTTATCGCCCCGTTAAGGAACAGATTACCGCCAGGATCGACGCTGACGTGGTGAATTGGTTGAAATCGCAAGGCAAGGGCTACCAATCACGCATGAACGCTATTCTACGCCGTGAAATGCTGTCGTCACTCAAAAAGCCCGCCGAATGATCGTCAAGAACCTCAACCATATCAATATCCAGACCCGCGATATGGCGCAAACCATCCGCTTTTACGAAGAGCTGCTGGGCCTTGAAGCGCGCGTGGCGCCGGAGCGCGATCCGTCGCAGCGTCAGTGGCTGTACGACAGCCGTGACATGGCCGTGATTCACCTGAATCTGTTCGGCACCGACAACACCATCGCGCGCGACGTCCAACCGGGCGCGTCGACCGGCGCCATCCATCACGTCGCCTTCGAATGCGACGGTTTCGATGAAATGGTCGCACGGCTGAAGACCCGCGGCCTCGATTATGGCTTTGCCGAGATTCCGAAGATCAATCTGCGCCAGTTGTTCGTCACCGATCCCAACAATGTGCTGCTGGAACTGAATTTTCGCGGTTGATGCTGTAAGATAGTCCGAAAGGTGGCGACTACCTGTTCATGACCGCAACGAGCGAACAGGATCAGCGCTACCAGTCGGCCGCAACGGCCCACGGCGCCGCATTGGAACGTCTGGCGCGCGGCTATGAAGCCAACCCCGAACGGCGGCGCGATCTGGTCCAGGATATCCATGTCGCCCTGTGGCGCAGCTTCGCCCTGTTTGACGATCGCTGTTCCCTGCGCACCTGGACCTACCGCGTCGCCCATAATACCGCCACCTCCTATATCCTGAAACAGCAACGGGCGCACGCCGGTCAATGGGTCGGGCTTGACGACGACCTGCCCATGGGCGGACCGGACCTCGACGACACGCTGCACCAACAGCAGGCCCTGAGCCGTCTCACGGCCCTGATCCAGCGTCTTAAGCCCCAGGACCGCCAGATCATCCTGCTCTATCTCGAAGACGTCGAAGCGTCGGCCATGGCCGAAATCACCGGCCTGAAAGCCGGCCATATCGCAACCAAGATTTCCCGCATCAAGGCACTGTTGCGCCTCCAATTCCATCAGGCCAATACTTCAACAGGAAGACGGCCATGACCGACGAACCTGACACCCCCCAGCCAGATACTCTGAAATGCCTCTGGCAGGATCAACCCACGGAGCTTACCACCATGAGCCTGCAAGCTATCCACACGCGCGCCAACAAGTTCCAGTCGATCGTCTTCTGGCGCAACACGCGCGAATATATTGCCAGCGTCTTTGTCGCCGGGATCTTCGGATATTTCGCCGCAACGTCGGACAGTCCGATGATGCAACTGAGTTGCGCCCTGATCATTGCCGGCGTGGCCTTTGTCTCGCTGTTCATCTGGCTCAACGGCCGCGCCGACCGGGCCGGCGCCCGGGCGTCCGATGACTGCCTGAACTTCCACCGCCAAGCCCTGGTCCGGCAGAGCCGCATGTTGCGCAATGTCTGGCTGTGGTACCTGTTGCCCATGGTGCCTGGCATGGCGCTGTTCTTGTGGACGACGGCTCAGGCCGTACCGACGCATCAGTGGTGGCGCAACCTGGTCAGCTTTGGCTTCGTCGCCGTTGTCTTTGTCGGCGTCGGCCTGCTCAATCGCTGGGGCGCCCGCTGCCTCGATCGCGAACTGGCAAAGCTGGAGGATTAAAATTCATCAGGCGCACGAAACAAAAAGCCTTCAATTTGGATGAGATGCCAGGAGGCCAGAGCGCAATCCGATAAAGTGGATGCCACTTTTCGGTTAAATTGCGCGACAAAACAAAAAGTTAGAGCGAAATGACGATTCTACCTAAAGTCATTTCGCTCTAGCGCCGCAGGTACGCTTGGTACCTGCAAGCGACGCCGACGCCGCAGATTACCAAATTCAAGGCTTTTTACATGCCGGCGGCGACGAGCATGGGTTTGACCTGGCTCAGCGCATGGGGATCGTCGGTCAGGATCTGGCGCATGGCCGGGGCCCGCAGCAGTTTCATCGCCTCGGCCTTGGCATGGTCGCTGACGGGGCCCAGAGGCGCCGCCAGGCCGGTGGCGAAGCCCAGCAGCAGGGTCAGTTTCTGAATCGGCGGCGCCGGGGAGCGGATCAGGTGCGGGATCAACTGAACGTCCTGGGCGATCATGCCGCCGACCTGTCCCAGTCGCCCGCGGGCATCTTCGCAGTCCTTTTCGACCAGCTGGGCGTTCTTGACGCGGCGCTGCATGTGCGCCAGGACCTGCAGGCGGTGGGCGGCCGAGGTCGACGTATCGCGCATCTCGCGTTCGAACTTCAGGGCAGTGAGACCTGAGATCAGCCACCGTGCCGCCTGGCGCTTGTTGGCGGCGCCGACGACGTTTTCGCATAGCCAGATCAGCCGCTCGATCTCTTCGGCTGCAGTCTTGCCCTGTTTGATCAGGCTGTCGACGAAGTCGGCCGAGACCAGCATTTTCGAGCGCTCGACAAAGGCTTCGGTAATGTCGTCGCGTTCGGACTGTTCCTTACCGGCCGCCGTCAGGCACAGGGCCAGGGCGCGCAGGATTTCGATCTCGCCTTCAGGGTTCCCGGGCTTCAGGCGCCGCGGCCCCTTCAGCTCGGCCATCAGGCGTTTGGAGATATTGTGGCTGAGCGTCGGGAAGCAGTCCTTGGCCATCAGGTCGTGATAGCCGGCCAATGCGCCCGTCAAGGGCGGGATCATCCGGGCGACCCGGGGATCGTGCTTGGCGACCAGATCGACCTCGGGTCCGGCTGCCATGCGCGTCATGACGGCCATGGTATCGCCGAGATCCGCCTGGAAACCCAGCAGGTCATTGAGGCTGGTGCGTGAACCGAACAGCTCCGAAATCGGTATTTCGAGAATCTGCAGCGCCCATTCGCGACCGCCCAGATCATCGTACAAGGCCCGCCCGAGCGTCAGGAGGGCGCTTAGCTTTGCCGCCGGGCTGGGGTCGCGACCGATAAAGCGCGCGACGCCACCGCCGAGATAATAGGCGCGTTCTGCGTGATCGTGCAGCTTGTCGATGACGGCCAGCCAGTTGGAGGCATCGATTTCCGGAAAGACGCGTTTGCGGCCGTCCTGGATAACACGCGTACAGGCACGATCGAGAAGTGCGCCCCACCGCCGCATAAGCTCATGCAGGTCTTGCCCGGAATCACGGCTTTCCGGAATGGCCAGCTTTTGAATGACGTGCTGCAGTTCCGTGCCGGACGCCTCCAGTTTTTCAACCAGATCCGGGCGATGCAGCAGTTCAAACGCGGTCACGTGGTTGCGTTTCAGCCAGTCTTCGAGCAGCCGGGCGATCTTTTCGCGGGCATGGATCGAATACAGGTCCTGCGGGCTGGTGCAGATTGTGTCCGTTTCCGGTGCCAGTTTGAGTTTTTTCTTGGGCTCCTCAACACCACTGGTCATGACGGTAACGCTGGAATATTCGCCGGTATCGGCGTCCAGCATTTCCTTGGTGACTTTTACCGAAGCGGCGTGCTTGTCGGAGAGCAGGTCTTCGGCCGCCTGCACGGCCTGGGCGCGATCCTCCGTAGCCATCTGGAGGGACCAGGATGACGCCGGGGTCCTGCGAGAAAAGACCTCGTAGTGGACCTGGCTGTGGCCGCGGCCATTCATGTAAAACGCCTGTCTGACTTGATATTCTTTCAAAACTTACACAAATGGCGTTAAGTTATCATTGAGGCCCCACGAATGCCCCAATATGAACGGAATCAGGCCGTGTTGATGCCTTCAAAACAACAGCTTTACAGTGTGATCACTAAGTTTAGGCAATTTCGGTTTTTGGATCGACAAAACTGACAGACTGCCCGGTCGTTATGAAACGTCCGGGCGCTAACTAAGGAGACTAGCTTGGCCAGAATTACTTTGGTTGACGACGACGAGAATATTGTAACCAGCGTATCCCTGGCCCTGGAAAGCGGCGGTCATACCGTCAACGCCTTTTATGACGGCGCAGCCGGTCTGGCGGCGCTGGAGAAGGACCCGCCCGATCTCGCCATCCTGGACGTCAAGATGCCGCGCATGGACGGGATGGAAGTCCTGCGCCGCCTGCGCGCCACGTCGAACCTGCCGGTCATCATCCTGACCTCTAAGGACGATGAAATCGACGAGGTCCTGGGCTTTAATCTCGGCGCCGACGACTATATGCACAAGCCCTTCTCGCAGCGCCTGCTGCTGGAACGCGTCAAGGCTGTCCTGCGCCGCGCCGGCATTGTCGACCAGGGCGAAGCCCCCGAAGTCGCCGAAGCGCTGAACGCCAAGTCGCTGAAGCGCGGCAAGCTGGTCATGGACGCCGCCCGCCACGAATGCACCTGGGACGGCAAGCCGGTACGTTTGACGGTCACCGAATTCCTGCTGCTGCATGCCCTGGCCCAGCGTCCGGGCTTCGTGAAGAGCCGCGACAACCTGATGGATGCCGCCTATGACGACCAGGTATATGTCGACGATCGCACCATCGACAGCCACGTCAAGCGCATGCGCAAGAAGTTCCGCGTCGTCGACAACACCTTCGATTCGATCGAAACCCTCTATGGCGTCGGTTATCGTTATAGAGAAATCTAAGGGATGACCGCCAGGCCCTGGTACAAGCATCTTCCCTTCGGTCAGTCGCGCCTCGGCCGGCTGATCTTCGGGCTGAACATCATCGGCCTGCTGATCCTGGTGATCGGCGCCCTGGTGCTCAATGAGCTGCGCCAGGGCCTGATCAATGCCCAGATGGACTCGCTCAAGGCCCAGGCCCAGCAGATGAGCGAGGTCATCGCCTTTGGCGCCACCGAGGGAATTCCCGAGCCCCATCTCGAGACCAAATACGCCCTGACCCTGATGGCGCATTTTATCCCCGCCGAGCAGCGCGCGCGGCTGTATGACGCCGACGGCAATGAGATCATCGATTCCGACCTGGTGACCGACGATATCGAGGTCGCCGACCTGCCGCCGGCGCGCAAGGCCGACGAGCCACCGCCGCCCGACAAGTCCGCTGCCCGCGCGGTCCGTCGCAAGGAAGCGCAAGCGGAACTGCGCCAGGAAGTCATGATGGCGCTGAGCGGAACCGAGGTCGCCAATATTCGCCGCAACGAGCATGGCGTGAAGGTTGTGTCCGTGTCGGTGCCCCTGCGCCGCGTCAAGGAGGTGCTGGGCGTCCTGACCATCGAGCGTGACGACTTCGAAAGCATCGTCCAGTCCCAGCGCCTGGCCATGGTGCCGTTTATCCTGGTTGCCCTGGGCGTGACCCTTTTCTCTTCGCTGTTGCTCAACTGGCTGGTCAGCCGACCGATCCAGCAGCTCAGCGCCGCCGCCGACCGGGTCCGGATGGCGCAGACGCGGGCCATTTCCCTGCCCGATCTTGCGGCGCGCAAGGACGAGATCGGCACCCTGGCGCGGTCGCTGGAAAGCATGACCGATACGCTATGGCGCCGGATGGAGGAGATCGACCGGTTTGCCGCTGATGTCTCGCACGAGATCAAGAATCCATTGACCTCGATCCGCAGCGCGTTGGAGACCTTGCAACTGGTCAAGGACGATGTGGCAAAGACGCGGTTGATGACGGTCATCAACCAGGATGTCCGCCGGCTGGACCGGCTGATCACCGATATTTCCAATGCGTCGAGACTGGATGCCGAGCTGTCGCGCGATGTGCCGAAGCGGATCGAGGTCGGCGGATTACTCGACGATATCATTTCCCTGTACCAGCAGAGCCATCGCGATGATGAGCCGCGGGTCAGCTTTGCACGTCAGTTGGCGGCAGGAACGGCGCTGGTCAACGGCCGCGAGGGACCGCTGGGCCAGGTTTTCCGCAATGTCATCGACAATGCGCGATCGTTTTCGCCACCGGATGGCGAGGTGCGTGTGGCTTTGATGCCCAATGTCGACCCGTTGCTGCCGGTGTTGATCACATTCGAGGACGACGGCCCGGGGATACCGGAAGAAAATCTCGAGACCATTTTCCAGCGCTTCTACACCTCGCGTCCCAAGGGCACATCGTTCGGCAAGAATTCCGGACTGGGGCTGTCGATTTCGCGTCAGATTATCGAGGCGCATCATGGACGGATCTGGGCCGAGAACCGCAAGGACGACGAGGGTCGGATTGTCGGGGCCAGGTTCAGCATTGTGATGCCCAACGGTTGACTTACGGGGCGTGGGGTCCGCGACCCCACATCTTTTCTTTTTCCTTTCTTCGCTCTCGCCCCTTGGGGCGAAGACGAAGAAAGGAAGAGGAAGAGCTGGGGCCTCAGGCCCCAGACCCCATAAATTGCAGCGTTTATGCACCAGCCAGCCGAAAACCCTTGTCGCCGCTTTCCAATCCCCGCCATTAGGCTAAGGTCGCTCTTTACCCCCTCCCCGTCAGCAAGGTCATGAGTAAACTCGTCGTACATGCCACTGCCCTGAGCCTGATGGCCGGGCGCGCCTGGAAAGGCGTGCTCATCCTGGGTCCGCACGGTATCGGCAAGAGCGATATGGCCCTGCGCGCCGTCGAAAAAGGCCTGGTGCTGATTTCCGACGATCATACCTGCCTATGGTCCTCCGGCGGCTTCCTCTATGCCGGTCCCGCCGCCGATCCACGCGAAGGCGGACGCACCCTCACCCGCATCCACCTCATCGCCCTGGCCCAGTCCGAACCCACAGCCCGCGCTCCGGCCGGTGAAATCACGCCCATTCTCGGTCACGATATCGCGACCATCCGCGTCAATCCGCGCGAAGCCTCAAGCGTACCAAGGCTGATCTCGCTGCTGCGCCAGGCCCGATAGACCGCCTATTCACGCTTCATTCACCAGGATGGTTGTTACATAAACAACAAGCCGGACTGTCACAAGAATGGCACGTACCGTCGGCAAGGCGTATATTTTGCACGACGGTCTAAAACTTTTTTTGCAGTGCGAAGCGTTCGGGTCTAGATTGCGGCTCCCCGGCGCGGGAAAGTATCGAGGTCAGGTTTCATATGATCGGTTTGGTGATCGTCACCCATGGCAAGCTGGCGGATGAGTTCGTCGCGGCGATGGAGCACGTGGTCGGCCCCCAGACCCAGGTGAGCGCCATCTGCATCGGCCCGGAAGACGATGTCAGTCAGCGCCGCCAGGACATTCTGGACGCCACCTTTAAAAATGATACCGGCGACGGCGTCATCCTGCTGACCGACATGTTCGGCGGCACGCCCTCCAACCTGGCCATTTCCGTCATGGAACAGACCAAGGCGGAGGTCATTGCCGGCCTTAACCTGCCCATGCTGATCAAGCTGGCCTCGCTGCGCAAGAACGAGCCGCTCGCTGCCTGCGTCGGCCATGCCCAGGAAGCCGGCCGCAAATACGTCACCGTCGCCTCCTATGTCCTGTCGGGCGACAGCTGATTGACTAGATACGCGAATTCTCGCATCCTGTTCTCCCAAAAAACGAAAACGGCCCTGATAAAAGGCCCGCCTTATGAGTGAAACCGACGTCCCCGTGCGAGCCCAGGTCGAAATCTGCAACAACAAAGGCCTGCACGCGCGCGCCTCCGCCAAATTCGTCAAACTGGCCTCCAGTTTCGACGACACGCGCACCTTTGTGGTCAAGGATGGCAACCGGGTCGACGGCGATTCGATCCTCGACCTGCTGATGCTGGCCGCCGGCAAGGGCTCGACCATCGAGATCGAAGCCGAGGGCCCGCAAGCCGAAGCCGCCGTCTCCGCCCTGGTCGAGCTGGTCACCAACCGTTTCGATGAAGACGCATGACCCTGCGCCGCGCCCTCCCCTTCACATTGCTGGTCCTGGCCGTTACGGCCCCGGTCTTTATCGCCCTGCCCTTGGCGGTTCACGCCGAAGGCTCCGGACATCCCAATACCAACGCACCCGACAAGCCTGACGCCGTCCGACACGCCAAGCGCAAGCCGGCCGTCAAGCCTCCAGCCATGCCGGCACATCCCGTTCCCTACAATTCCCTGACCGGAACGACGACCGCGCCGCCAAGACCTGAGACTTCGACCACAACCACGACTACCATCACAACCTCCACACCGGTCACACCAAACCCGACCACCGCCAAGCCTCCCGTGCCGGTCCAGACCGTCATCGAGCCGGCGCCACCGCCTCCACCACCCGTCGCTGTGGCGCCTGCCCCCGCGCCTACGCCTGCGCCCGGTGAAATCAGTGAAATCAGCCTGAAATGCACGACCCGCACCACACGCGGTGTAAAAGTCGTGTCGTCCGGCACCTTCTATATCGATCTGTTCCCGTCGCCGGTTTTTCCTGATGAGCTCGCCAGTTTCCAGTTCCGCTTTGTCGATCCGGCGCACGACTCGCTGATCCGCGGCAGCATGTGTCTCGACACCATCTGCTCGGCCAAGGTCAGCGGCAGCGCCTATGCCCTGGTCAACCGCGTCACAAAGAAGGGCAACGCCCTGCGTATGTCGCTGGAACGCTCCCAGGGCGCCTTCTATGCCGAGGAAATCCACGGCAACCGCCACCTCGGCGAACAGGGCTACTGCACAGTCCAGCCCCTGCCCGGCCCCAAGTTCTAACCCACGACCATAGCGGTCAGTTGTGCCGGCTGAGCACGGCATCGATGTATGCGCAGGACGTTGAAACTACAGTAATTTTCAACGCCGAAAGCGCGGAAAAGTCGGAAAGACACAGAAATTTCGGGTGCTGCTTCTACCGCGCGTAGCGCCTTCCCGCGGTGTTGCCATCATCTCGGAAGACAGCCCTTCGGGCAAAAACAGAGCAAACAGCTACTCTTTTTTCCGCGACCTGTCCGACTTTTCCGCGCTTTCGGCGTTGAAAATTGCTGTAAAATAAGGACATTAACCACACAGCGTAGCCGCCCGCGATAGCCTCAAGGTGCCGTAGCGGCCGTTACATCCAGGCGGGCCTTCCATGGATCGGGACCTGCCTTCGCCACACCATCCAGCGCCATATCCATGATCTGGTCCGTCGCCGCATCATAGGCCGGCCAGATCGGCAGGCCAGCACCATTGGGGTTACCGGTCTTGGCAAAATTGATCCAATAGGCATTGGTCGTCTTCGCCATGCCGGCGTCCTTTGCCGTCAGGGCCGTGCCGTATTTGGCGGTTACCGTATCCATCACATAGGGAATCTCGGTGGCGTGCGGAGCCCCGACCTTCCAGTCTCCGGCCATCGAATCGGCAACGTAAGAAAAGCGATATTCGTAGCTATTAACACCTTGCGACGCCAAGGTCGCCGCCACAAAGCGCGCCGGCTCGATCATCATCCGGTCCATGCCGATCTGGCTATTGATCGTCTGCAGATCGCCGCTATAGGCCGCCTTCGCCGCCGCGGCATGCTCGCCGAAACTGGCATAGGCCTCCTCTGCCGTATTGGCCCAGAAGAAACCGATATCGGCCCGTGTCGCCCCGACCATGACGGGCACCCTGGCGTTGTGACCGGCCAGATAGGCCTGCTGCGGCGTCTCGACGATGATGCGGCCGTCGGTCATCGGTCCGCCATAGGTCTCGACCTGCTGGCCCATCGACATCAGGCCAAGGCCGTCCGTCACCTTGTCCGCCGGCAGGGCGCGCAAGGCCGCCAGTGCCGCCGCATCCGTGCCGCCAATGCCATTCTTGCGCGCGAAATTGAGCCCCAGGGTTTCGGACGACGGCAGGTTCGCCTGGTCGTCGTGCAACCGGCGCGCCCCCATCAGATTGCCGCGCCCGCCGCCCGACTGGATGATGGCCCGCGCGAACAGGCCCTTCGTCTCGGGGCTGGTCAACAGCATATGGACCGAGCCGCCGCCCGCCGATTCCCCGAACACCGTCACCTGGGCCGGATCGCCGCCGAAGGCCGCGATATTGCGCTGGACCCACTTCATCGCGGCGATCTGGTCCATATAGCCGTAATTGCCGAGCAGGCCGTGGTCTGCGTCTGCCGCCGTCAAAGCCGGATGGCCGAAGAAACCGAACCGCCCCACGCGATAGTTGAAACTGACGAAGATCACGCCATTTTTCGCGAACGCTCCGCCGTCATAGACCGCCGGCGACGAACCGCCATTGACGAAGCCGCCGCCGTAAATCCAAACGATTACCGGCAGGTTCCCCGCCGCCTTTGCCGGCCGCCACACATTGATCGTCAGGCAGTCCTCGGCCGGCGGCGTACCCAGCGGCGCCGCGTCCTGCGGGAAGGGCTCCTGCATGCAGTCATGACCGAACGCGTCAGCCTTCAGCACGCCCGTCCACGGCTTTGCCGGTTGCGGTGCGCGCCAACGCAGGTCGCCTGTCGGCGGCGCGGCAAACGGAATACCCTTGAAGGTCTCCAGGCCGTCGGCCGTGACGCCTTCGACCTTACCGGTATCGATCGTCACTGGCGCCGCACGGCAGGCGCCCATCGCAGCCAGCAGGCACAGGGCAGCGGTTACAGCGAATTTCATGGCGTCCTCCATATTTTGGAGGGAGGATTACCACGCCTTACGGGGTTTTTATACAGGTGAAGCCTTAAGGCGGCGAAACTTTAGATGTCCGGCCGCTATAGTCAAAAACGTTAATTTATAAGGAGTACAGCGATGAACAAGGACCGTTTGGAAGGCAGCTGGGATCAGGTGCGCGGCAATGTCCAAAGGACATGGGGCAAGTTGACCGACAGCGATCTCGACGTGATCGAGGGCAATCGCAAACTGCTGTCCGGCAAGCTTCAGGAACGTTATGGCATCGCCCAGGACGAGGCCGAGCGCCAGATCGACGACTGGCACGCCAAGTCGTAAGACTCAAAGACATTCGGATTGTCGCGTCCTTCCCGCCGGATGGATGCGGCATACGGGCGGGAAAGCGTCTCCTCAGATGCGCTTTCCCGCCTTTCTTTATGCCCGTTATGGCTTGATGCCGTAGCCGGCGTATTTCTTGTCGATGCCGGCATATAACGCCTTGGCCGATGCGATGTCCTCGTTGCCGGCTTCAGTTTTGCCAAGGCGTAATTCGGCGATACCGCGGCCGAACAGGGCCGAACCGAACTTGCCTTCAGCCGTGATGGCCGCATTGTAATCGGCCAGGGCCAGATCCCATTCCGCTCTCTGAAGGTGAACCAAGCCCCGGCTGTCGAAGGTTGCGGCGGAGTTGGGTTTGAGCTTCAGAGAAGCATCGCAATTGGCCAGAGCCTTGTCGAGGTCACGCTTATGGGTAGCGCGTACCCAGCAGGCGTTGTTCAGATACTGAGAATTATCCGGCTCCAGCGCGAGAACAGCATCATTGTCAGCAATCTCGGCATCGATATCGCCACGCGCGTCCATGAGTGAAGCATGAGCAAATAGCGCATCGACGTTCCTGGGATCGGCGGCAAGGACGGTCGCGATATCAGCGGCGGCCTTGTCGTATTCCTTGTAATAGATCAGCAAGCCGGCGCGCGTGACCAGGATGCCCGGTCCGTCGGGCTGCAACAGAAAGGCCTGGTCCAGATCGGCAAACTTGGCGGCTCGATCTTCCATCGGACGCGCGGACGCCCTCTCGACATACAGACCCACCGTCGGCGCCAGGGCGATCGCCCGATCGAATTCGGCCAATGCCTCCTTGCGCAAGGCAAAGCAGTCCTTGGCCGAGGTGCCGCCGGCGCAATATTCCAGGTGTCGCGCCAGGGCCGCATGCAGATCGGCCTCTTCCGGGCTCTTGACCAGGGCGGTGCGAAGGGTCGCCACGGCTTCGGCCGACTTGTTGTTTGCGTCGTAGATCCTGGCCAGGAAGGTGGCGCTATCAACTGAGTCCGGCTCCATCATACTGGCAGCCAGGGCATCATCGAGGGCGCCTTCCTTGTCGCCCTGTTCGAGATAAAGCTGGGCGCGCATCTTGCGGGCCTTGTTATCCGCTGGATTGATCGTGAGCAGATGGGTCACCGCGTCCACGGCCTTGGCGTAGTCGTGGGTATCATACCAGGCATAGGCGCGACCATACCACGCCGTCGTGTCACGGCGATCCAGGGCCACTGCCGCATCGTAATCGGCGAAGGCAGCGTCATAGTCCTTCTTCGCAGCACGGGCATTACCGCGCAAGGCCATGGCCTTGGCGGATTTCGGATCCAGTTTCAGAGCGGCATCGTAATCGGCAATGGCCTTGTCATACTGCCGCGCCAACGCCAACTCTACGCCACGTGCCATAAATTCGGCCGCAGTCTTGGGTTCAGCGGCGCTGGCCGTCTTTATGTCGGACTCAGTCGCGGCATAGTCATATGGCGCCTGGACGTGGACTGTCGCCTTGCCCATTCGTATCAGTTCGGCTTCTGCGGCATTGACTTCGTTGACCGGCACTTCACGGTCCAGAGTATGCTGGGTGACCTCCATGGTGAAGACGCCGTTGGCCAGGCTCAACGACCGCTTCATCACATAGCCGGCCAGGGTCGTGTCGACCGCGTCGCCGGCGATGGAGAAGCCCTTGCCGCCCTGCGGCAGGATGATGGTTTCGATGGTTTTTTCGAAGCGTGGATACGGCAGGGTAACGGGGGCGTCGGCATTGGGGCCGTCCTTGCGTTTCAATCCGAAGCCGCCACCGATGAAATCGCCATCGACCGCATATTGGCGCGGCTTGCCCATGCCAGGCGAGTCCCAGGCCATGTCCGCCTTGCCGGCCATGGTCATGCGCAGTTCACCGGTCGCCGCGTCGAAGGCCTGGCCGACCGTGTCGACCGTAATCCAGCTATAGACCTGAGCCCAGTAAGCCTTCAGCCCCGTGTCGAGATCACCGGGCGTCTGGGCCAACAGTTTATTGTGCAGATCTATGGCTGCGTCGCCACGCATGATAAAATCGACCTGCACCGGGGCCGGCGCGTCGAGACCGCCCGAAGCATCGAACTTCAGGAGGGTTTCTTCGAGCGGCTTGGCCGGCGGCGGCATCTCGATCGCCGTCAGGTCGCCGCCGCCGGGCGGCAGTAGAAGTGCCCATTGGTAGGGCGGCGGCGAAAGGAGATCGAGCGTGCCGTCGCCAAGCCGGGTACCGTCCATCCAGTAAACCTTCCCGGCGATCGTGGCACGGACAATGACGTGGTCAAACAGTTCGATCAGCGGCAGGCTATGGTCCATACCGTCGCCAGCCCAGGTGCTGACCGCGGCAGCTTCGGCCTCGATGCCCAGTTCGCGGAGCAGCGCAACGAGCAGAACGGACTTGCCCTTGCAATCGCCGAAGCGCCGGGTCCAGGTGGCATCGGCATCGGCCGGAACATAGCCACCCTGATTGGCGCCGATAAAGACATAGCGAACCTGGTCCTCGACGAGATTTAGGGCGGCGGCAGCCTGGACCTTCGGATCGTTGCTCAAGGCCCTGATCTTCGCCGCCTCGGCCTTCAGTGGGGAATCGACGGCCAGGGTCGCGGCCTTGGCGTACAACGGTGCCAGTATAGCCGACAGGTCATGCCAGCTGGTGAACTGCGAAAATTCGAGTTCGCCGGTGCGGGCAAAGCGTGTCGGCAGGCGTTCCTGGGCTTCCGGCATCTTGTAGTCGACAAGGTTGAGCGTCAGTTCGCTGCCTTCGGGGGTCTTGGCCAACCTGGCATCCTTGATGTCGTCGCTGGCCCGCCAGCGCACGACCTTGGATTTCGGCCACAGGACGCGGTAGCTGATTCGTCCGATCGCGACCTGAGGCCGGCTGAACAGCAGCGATTCAGAATTGCCGCGCATGACCGGATCGGCGCGATGAAGGGTCATGGAATAGTCCAGTATATCACCGACCTGCACGCCCTCGGGCTGCAAGACAGCCGTCAACTGACCGTCGAGCATTGAGCTGTCGAGATTTTCCTCACGACGCAGGGTGGTAAAGGTCTGGCCGCCAGCCAAGACATCGATGACCTGGCCGTTGCGGATCAGGTGGACCTTATGGACGACGACAGAATCGGTCTGCGGATTCCACACTGCATACGGACGCGCCGCGGTCAGGCCTTGGGGCGTCTGAATCCGGACGACGAATTCGGTGTAGATGTCGTCGCCGTCAGGGCCGAAGCGGATCTGGTTATCCACATTGAGAACGGCAACAGGCGCCCCGGGCTCAGCCTTGGAGCTTTCGCTGAACGCCACCGGCTTGACCCAGGTGTCAGGCGCCGCAAATTGCAGCGTGTCGGCGGCCCATCCCGATGTGGCCACGACGGCCGTCGCCGCGACCGACAGATACAAATGCCATTTTACCATGATTTCCCCCGCAAACCTCTGCGTTACCTATCTACACGGCAGGCCGCGGCTGTGCAATCAACAGCCCGTGAACATGCTGCGATGCGATAGACTCGTATGTCCTTGTGTGTTACTGTGATGTCATGACCCGTATTGCAACCTTTGCCGTAGCCCGCAAAACGACCGCCCTTGGCGGGGCGTGCGGTGGCGACATGGTCAGATAAAACCGGTCACCACTTCACCCCCGCCCAGGTTCAGGACGGGGGAGCTTCCCTCCGTCATTCCGAATGTCCCTGTGCTCCCCGATCTTGGAGGATGTCATGAGTTCGAATCGTCACGCACTGGTCGTCATGGGCGCTTTGCTGCAGGGTCTGCCTGTCGCGGGTCTCGTTGAGACAGCGCGCGCCGAAGGCACTCAGGTCATTTTCCTGGGCGCCGTCGACGGCGTAACCCCGCGCTTTCCCGACTGGGTCCTGAACGTGCCGGACCGCGAGCCCTTCGCCGGCAGCAATCTGGCAGCCCAGCTGCGTGCCTCCGGCATCGGCCGGCTGAGCATTGCCGGGCCGGAGGAGGCTGTTGCCGCGGCCCAGGCTCTGGGCTTCGAAGCCCAACCGGTTGTGGCGGAAGACGCCTAACTCAATAGTCCGATCCGCAGGCGCAGGCCGACAACGAGCGCATCCTTGACGTCCGATGCGCCGCCCGGATGGCGGATATATTGCACGTCGGGCTGCAGGATCAGGCCCGGCTTCACCTCGACCTGATAGGCCGCCTCGATCGTCGTCTCCACACCGGCCGCTTCGGGATTCAGCGCCCGCCACGGCTTGCCGAAACGGGCCGACGCAATGGCCAGCCCGGCCTGGTCATGGTCACGGCCGGCGAACAATCCCGTATAGACCACGCCGCCACCGGCATAGGACGATACATCCAGCACCTGGCCATTGGCGACACCGGCGCGGACCCAGGCGCTGAGGCCCTGGTCCGGGTCTTCACCCTCGTGAGTCAATTGCCCACTGACCTGGCCATAGGTTCCTTCGCGTCGCCCTTGACCCATGCCATCCAGCCGGTCAGCGCGCTGGCTGTAGGCCCAGTGACCCAGCTTCACAAAACCACCGCCGAAATTCTGCTCGGCCTCGACGACGTAGTTGACGCCTTCGGCACGCGATATCCTCAGCGAGGTGAAGACGCCACCGTGATCCGGATCGCCCGGCACGCCGTCAAATACACCGGCACGCAGGCGCAATGTATCGGTCGGGCGCCATTCTGCCACCACACCCAAGCCGCTGATCGGAAAGATCGACGGCGCGGATTGCGAATAATCGGGCCCGATGCCGTGCGAAGCGTTGAGAAACAGCCCACCGACCGGTTGCGTATCGAAAATGCCGTTAAGATTGATCAGTCCCGCCGTCGCGACCAGGGACTGGTCGTCGGAGGTATGGCGCAGCCAGGCTTCGAACAGGCGAACACCAGCCGGCGCATCGATATTCGACACGACCTGGGCATCGCCGGTATAACGTTCGGAAAAGCCGCCGTGCGTGTCGGCCAGAATATAACCGAAAGCCTCCCAGCCCTGATCGCCCTGCCACGCGGCGGTGAGATCGAGATTCGCCATGCCCCAGGCGCCAGTCCGCAAGCCACCCGACAGGTTGTCGAGCGTGTCTACGGTCAGTACGGCATCATACAGGAAGGCAGGCGACGCTTCCGCAAGCGGTTCGTCTCCGGCCCAGGCGGTGCCGGGTAAGATGGTACCGGTCATGACCGATACCAGCAGGCTGCATCCAACCCACACGGCCTTTATGGGGTGAATCTTCGCCCACATTATCATTGCACTCTACTCCCCTGACGTGTGCAAACGATAACATGCAGGCTGAAATATACGGTTTACCGCTATGGTTAAGGAGATGTTGCGCCGCACAGCCGTAAATTTCGTAACGATTATCTGGCATGTTCGCGTTGCCTGTCGGCCGGGGGATCGTTAAGTAGCGTCATCATGCGTAGTAGAGTTTTGATTACCCCCACACTGTTCCTGTCGGCCGCTATAGTCGCGCCGGTCGCCGTTCATGCCGCCTCTGCCGCGACGCCGGACGAGATATGGAACCAGCCAGCCAAGTGGCACGCCTCTGTCGGGGTTTCGACCTCGGGGGTGATCAATGGCATGGTCTTTCGCAAGCCGCAGTGGTCGCTGGATATCAGCGGGCGCAAGCAGGATATCTATTTCGGTTCCACCCTGCGCACCGTCGAATCGCACATCGGCACCGACAGCGAGGACAAGTTCTTCGTCGGCTATAACCAGAAACTGAAACCCTTTACCCTGCGCTGGCAGGCGACCTACAGGATCTTCCCGGGGACGCAAGCCCGCTATACCGACAACAGCCTGCTGTATCAGGTGACCGCGTCGCGCGAAGTCCTGGGATTCAACGCGTCGGCCGGTGCCGAATATACCGACCACGACTATAGCGAGGTGCGCAAGTCCTACGGGGTCAATGCGTCGCTGAGCCGTGGCCTGCTGCCCAAGCTGTCGGGCTGGCTGAGCGTATCCTATCGCCGCCAGTGGGGCGGGGTCGACTATACCAACACCAATCTCGGCCTGTATTACCAGTTGACGGACCGGCTGGGTGTGGCGACCAGCGTCAATAACTGGCACGCCTATGCCTCATGGAACGTCGACCGCCCGACCTTGTCGGTGTCGCTCAGCCGCCGGCTTTAGGTTTTAAGGGATTTGGTGAACAGACCGGGAAGACCGCCGACGCGTGGGCAACTGGTAGTCCCATTAAATCTCGCGGCAGTCTTCCCGTATCTTTCGTCCCGCTGGGTGTCTCAGCTTGGGAGTCTTCAGCGGTGAGTTGAATATATTCACGTATGAGTAAGGATGCCGTGGGGCGCGGATGGCCTGTCTGTAAAAAGATTATCAGTGCGGTTTCGGGACCACGGATATCACGGATGATGCGCAAGAGCGCATCTACACGGATGGCCTGAGTTCCTGCCCATGTCCGTGCCAAATCCTGACAGGCCGCAGGCCCTATTTTTCCTCCTGCACAGTCTCCTGGCGTAGGGAATTTTCCCGGAAATCCGTGCAGCCGCGCACTTGCGTGGCATCCGTGACATCCGTGGCCAAATCCTTACTACGTCTAAAATCACGCGCGGCCCAAAGCCGATAATCGCTCGACAGCGGCCTCGACCCTATGCCACTCGCTGCGCGGAATCGGCATTATCGGGCGTGGCAATTCAAACTCACCCAGGCCGAGTATGCCGGCCACCGCATACATGACGCGCAGGCCACCGAAGCCATCGAACAGTTCAAACAAAGGCTGGAACAGGAGAGCGAGGCGCTCGACCTCCGCGGCATCGCCCGACCGCACCGCACGCATCAGCGCCAAGGTCTGCAACGGCAAGGTTCCGGCCATGACGCAGTACCAGGCATCGCCGCCGGCCAGCAGGGCCTGGGCACAAAACCGATCACCGCTGAAGCCCAGGCTGAAGCTCTCCGGGACGCGCGGCCGCAGACGGGCCAGTTTCGGCGCCACATCGGCCAGGGGAATGGAAGACGTCTTCAGCGCGGTAATATTTGGCACCTCGGCCAATCTTGCGATCAGATCGTCGTCAAAGCTGAAGTGGGTCGAGATCGGATTGTTGTAGATGCACACCGGCAGGCCTGTCGCGTCAGCCACCGCGGTGAAGTGGTGGAAGACCTCATCCGGAAACAGTGGCGTATAGGACACCGGCGCCAGCAGCAGGCCATCGGCGCCGCCGGCCTCCGCGTCGCGCGCCAGGGCACAGGCGTCGTCAGTGCGCAGGGCTCCGACACCGGCCATGACGGGAATTCGCCCACCCAGGGTTTCGCGGGCAGCCGCCACGGCACGACGGCGCTGGGTCTGGTCGAGATACATATATGTGCCGGTGCTGCCCAGCAGGCCGACCGAGTCGATGCCGTCCACATCAAGGCGCGCCAGCAGTCGGGACAGCGCTTCGGTGTCGACCGTGCCATTCGCGTCGGCCGGGGTGATCGGAAAGGCGGAAAGGCCGCGAAACAACATGGCTGGCTCCTGATATCTGACGATGGCGGAGCTTTAACGGCGACGGGCGCGTTTGCGCAAATCAAGCGGCGTTACGGTCTGTGCCGACGCGCCATTTTGGGAAGAGACCAGGAAGACCGCCCGCATCGGGACGTCCGGGGGAAGACTCCGCTATACCTGTAACGGTCTTCCTGGTTCTGGTAGACCCGCCGGGTGTCTTAACATCTTCGGCGGTGAGAGTAGCATAGCGAGCGGTGGATAAGGATACAGGGTGGGGATGAGTTGTGTGATGTAAGGAAGGCAGAAAAATCGACCTTCGTGCAATCAGCTGTTCATCCCGGCCTTCATACCTTCGGCGCGCTTTTTCATCAGCGTATCGAACGCACCCCACACGCCGTCGCCGCCGGTCCACTGGCCTTTGGTCGCCGCCTTGGAATATTCCGTGGCGCGGGCCTCGAAGAAGTTGGCGTGCTCGACGCCCGACAGCAGCACCTGCAGCCACGGCAGCGGGTTTTCCTTCGGCGCGTTGAACACCTGGGGCAGTTCCAGCTGACGCAGGCGCCAGTCGGCAATGTACCGGATATAGGCCTTGATATCGTCCGGGGTCATGCCCTGGACCGGGCCCATTTCGAACGCCAGGTCGATGAACTTGTCCTCCATCGACACAACCGTCTTGCAGCAATCGATAATGTCGTCGGCGACCGACTTGGTGACCGCCCCGGTTTCCTTCGAGAAGGCATGGTACAGCTTGATAATGCCTTCGCAGTGCAGGCTTTCGTCGCGCACCGACCACGAAACGATCTGGCCCATGCCCTTCATCTTGTTGAAGCGCGGGAAGTTCATCAGCATGGCGAATGAGGCGAACAGCTGCAAGCCTTCGGTAAAGCCCCCGAACATGGCCAGGGTGCGGCAGACATCGGCTTCGCTCTCGACGCCGAACGTGCCCATATAGTCGTGCTTGTCGCGCATGGCCTGATAATCCATGAACGCGCCGAACTCCGATTCGGGCATACCGATCGTCTCGAGCAGCAGGGCATAGGCCGCGATATGGATGGTTTCCATATTGGCGAAGGCCGACATCATCATCTTGACTTCGGTCGGCTTGAACACGCGCGAATAGCGTTCGAGGTAGTTGTCCTGGACCTCGATGTCCGACTGGGTGAAAAAGCGAAAAATTTGCGTCAGCAGGTTGCGCTCATTGTCGTTCAGCTTCGACGCCCAGTCCTTGCAGTCCTCACCCAGCGGCACTTCCTCGGGGATCCAGTGGACCTGCTGCTGCTTGCGCCAGTATTCGAAGGCCCAGGGGTAACGGAAAGGCTTGTAGGAGTGGCTGGGGGTCAAAAGGCCGGCAGAGGAAGCAGACAAAAGGCGTGACGTGGTCATTGGTAATCCCGAATCGTTACTGAAGCCTCGCGGCGTCGCTATATCACCACAAATTGTGGTTAAGGCCAGATTAACATCTACATATAGTGGGTGTTTTTTGGGGACAAATTTGCTGACCCCGACTCAGGGCAGCTTTATGCACGCCCGTAACAAGCGTTAAGACAGACGCCTGCACCCTGTCGAGGGGAAAAGTTAACGAGTCATGAAAAGTGATTTTTAGCTCAGCTCTGGCGCAAGATTTCCCGCGCCTGGTCGAGGTGCAGGCGTTCGACCATTTCGCCGTCGACGCTGAGAATGCCTGCGTCGCTGCCTTCAAAGGCTGCCACTACACCTTTCGCCCAGGCGACATCTCCGGGGGACGGGCCAAAGGCCGCCTCGCATGGAGCGACCTGGGACGGGTGGATCAGGGTCTTGCCGTCAAAACCGAGACTGCGGCCCTGGGCGCATTCGGCGGTGAAACCTGCTTCATCGTTGTACTGGTTATAGACGCCGTCGAGCACGACCTTGCGATTGGCACGGCCATAGACAACGATCTGCGACAATGCGAACAGGATATCCTGGCGATCGGACATGGCGCGGGTCTTCAGATCCTTGCGCAGATCGTTCGGGCCGGCGATCAGGCCTTTCAGCGGCAGTCCCGCGATCTCCCACAGATTGGCCACGCCCTCGGCGGTTTCGATCATCGCCCACAGCGGCATTTTCGGCCACGCCGCCATGACGCCACGCACATCTTCGGTGCCGCCGACCTTGGGGACGACGATGCCGTCGATACGAACATCCTTCAGAGCTCGATGAATAGCGTTGATGTATTGCGGATGGATGCGAACCAAAACCGTCCGGGCGGTAAAGGCGTGGGTGAGAATTTCGGCGAGAGCAGTAAGCGCCCCGTCGCGTTCGGCGTCGCTGACCGCGTCTTCCAGATCGAAGATCAGCGCGTCACAATCCAGGCCAGGCGCCTTGGCCATGGCGCGCGGATTGCCACAGGGAACGAACAGTACCGAGCGAAACCGCGTCATGAAACCTTCTTGCGATAGATCAGGTCGAAACTGGGCGCCCAGGTCGTGCCACCGTCGTCAGACGTGTCGCCCGCCTGTTCGACACTGCCGTCGGGATGCGGCGTGTAGGTCATGCGGGTAATCTGATGTGGCGCGCCGGGTTGCGGCCATTCGCCCTGAATAACCATGGCGGTACCATTCCAGCCGCCGTGGAAATCGGCGAAGGTTCCGGTCGAGTCGAGCCAGGTCTGGCGCCATTTGCCTTCGGAAGCGACATAGGCGTTAAGGCTGCCGCCGGCGCCGGGGGTAAGCGGCATCCAGTTTTCGCGCACCGCACAGCCCGCGTAGAGTTTCTCAATCAGGCTATCGGCGACCTTTTTGGTCGGTGCCTTGGCAGGGAAAACTTCCCACTGGCCGACCCAGAAATCGAACTGGTGACTTTCCGGGCTGTCACAGCCAACTGGCGGCGCAGGTGGTGTAGCCGGTGGCGCGGTTTGGGCTACGGCAAAGTTCGGCAGCAGAAGCAAAGGCAGCAACCAGCGGATTTTCATAACCTATCTCCCTGTTCAGTGCTGCGACGGTACGCCAGTAGCTGTGGCGTGTGAAATTAACAAAAATTAAGGCGCTACGGACACGGATTCGGGTGGCTGGCGTGCAGGGCGGCAACGGCCTTTTCCATCTGCGGCGTCCAGGTCACGTCGAACGCATCGATATCGACCTTCAACTGCGCCATGGTGCTGGCGCCGATAATGGTCGCGGTCGTAAAGGCGCGTGTGTCGACGAACTTCAACGCCAGGACCTCAGGCGCAACATCAAGAGTCGCCGCCATGTCGACATATTTATCGACCATCTCGATACCGCCCGGCCCTTCATAGCGGTTCAGCCGTTCATACAGGGTCTTGCGCGCACCTTCGGGACGAGCGCCGTTGCGGTACTTGCCGGTCAGATAGCCCTGGGCCAGGGGCGAATAGGACAGAAGGCCAACGTCTTCGCGCAAACTGACCTCGGCCAGGCCGTATTCGAACGAGCGCGAGACCAGCGAATAGGCATTCTGGATCGAGGCGATGCGCGGCAGGCCATGCTGCTCGGCCAGAGTAACGAACTTCATCACGCCCCACGGACTTTCGTTCGACACGCCGATATGGCGGATGCGGCCGGCCTTGATGTGGCGATCCAGGCTTTCCAGAATGGTGTGGAAGCCTTCGTAATCGCCGTCGTAATCGTGGAATTCATGGAAACCGAAGCCGGCATAGCGGCGATCGGGCCAGTGCAGTTGATAAAGGTCTATATAGTCGGTCTGCAGGCGGTCCAACGAGGCCTGGACGGCGTCATCGATATGGTCGCGGGTGTGGCGTGGACCGTTGCGAATCCATGTCATGCCGTCGGCGCGGCCGGCGATCTTGGACGCCAGGATGATCTGGTCGCGGTTGCCGCGCGCCTTGAACCATTCGCCGATGATGCGTTCAGTGGCGCCTTGGGTTTCGGGCCGCGGCGGGATGGCATAGGCTTCGGCGGTGTCGAAGAAGTTGATGCCGCGCGTCACGGCATAGTCCATCTGTTCGAAGGCTTCGTCCTGCGTATTCTGGCTGCCATACATCATGGTACCGAGACAGACGCGCGAGACGGACAGACCGGTGCGGCCGAGCGGCGAATATTTCATGAGAAAATCCTGTGAAATCCGGTCCGACTTATCCCTTGCCAGACAGGCAGGGTGCGACCATATTAGGTAGGACGCCAGGGGGATATGTCCATGCCCCTGGCCCCACTTATTCACAGGGAAAAGGTTCCATGGCGGACTTGGATCAATTAACCGGCGCACGCCCCACGGTACAGGACATGTCGAAGGACATGGGCCTGAAGCGGTTCCTGCTCGGCATCTATCAGAAAATGGCCCTCGGCCTGGTTATCACCGGCGCCATGGCGTGGGCTGTGGCAAATACACCGGTTCTGCTCAATCTCCTTTACGATATCAACGGCGACACCGTTCGGATGACGCTGCTGGGCTGGGTGTTCGCCTTTGCACCCCTGGGCCTGTCGCTGATTTCCGGCATGTTCATGCGCAATCTCAATGCGGCCGTGATGGGCATGTTCTATTGGGTCTTCGTCGCCGTGATGGGCGTGTCGCTATCGTCGATCTTCCTGTTCTATACGGGCGGCTCGCTGGCTTCGACCTTCTTCATCACCGCCGGCGCATTCGGCGCTCTCTCGATCGCCGGCTACACGACCAAGATCAACATGTCGGGTTGGGGCAGCTTCCTGATGATGGCCGTGTTCGGCCTGATCATCGCCGGGGTCGTCAACATCTTCCTCGGCTCTTCGGTCCTCAGCCTGATCACCGCCGCACTGGGCGTTCTGATCTTCTCGGCCTTGATTGCCTATAAGACCCAATGGCTGAAAGAGGTCTATTACGAAATGCAATATAATCAGTCTGGCCTTGCCGCCATGACCTATTATGGCGCGCTCAGCCTCTATATCAGCTTCATCAACCTGTTCCTTAGCTTGTTGCGCCTAATGGGCGGCCGTCGCTAGGAGACTGTTTGCAAATTCGTCAGGCTGGTCTGCAAAGTGCCGTTTTCTGCGCTTCCGGTGCTCACGTACATGAGTACGCTCCGCTCCGGTTCTCGAAACCAGCCCTTTTCGCCTCAGCCCGACGAATTTTCAAAACAGTCTCTAAGAAACTGAACCTTAAATGCGAGACCCCGGAAGGCAACTTCCGGGGTTTTTGCTTTATACGCTCAGACGATATCGAATTTGGTCTTGTCGAGCACGCTCAGGACCGGTCCCAGTTCATGGCCGCGCTTGAGGATCAGGCCGGACTGGTTGAAGACGGCAAAGGCGCCCTGGCGGCGGCTGAGAGCCGGCCGCTTTTCGATGCGGTACAAAGGAGCTTCTGATGCGCGCTGGAAAATGTTGAAAGCGACGGCATCGGAAAAACTGTCGATCGAGTAGTCGCGCCAGTCACCGGCCGCGACCTTTCGTCCGTACAGGCGCAGAATCTGCTCCAATTCACGGCGGTCGAAAAAGACCGGGCCTTTGGCGGGTGAGGCGCTGAATGCGCCCGAGTCCTGAACATTCATGCGATTCGTACAGTCTCACACAGGCTACACTGTATGGATTTAACGCCCGCAAGGCCGGATTTGGCAAGTAAATTCGGCGTTGTTGGAATCCTTACAAACTGATGCCTTCAGGCAACAGTCTGGAAATTTTTTGAACGCAGAATCACCTTATTCTCGCCCTATCGCCGCCGTGTTGGGCCGACAATATGCATCTGTCGGCCGAGGCGCTCTGGTTCCTCCCTGAACAGCCCCCCCAGCCCCTGGGACCAGGCTTTACCTCGGCCGGCAGACGTTTCTTCCCCTGAGATTATCTGGCGCCGCTGCGGACTTCGCAGCGGCGCTTTTTTTGTTTCGGCGCCGTGGAACGACGTCAGGATAAAACACTCTCCAACCCCAGGGCCTGAAACAACTCCGGCCCCAGCGGCGGGATATACAGGGTGAGGCGCGCAATGCCATCGTCGCTGATATCCGGCAGGTGCAGCGAGTGGGGTCGCCAGCCATCCCCATCCGGTACGTAAAAAACCGCCGCCGCCTGGTCGTTCAGCACAATGGGTGACATGCGGAAGCGGTCATGCAGCGGCCAGATTCCGGCAAAGAAGGTGGTGATGGCATCGGCGCCGAGATAGACTTGGCGTCGTGGCGGCATGACATAGACCGCGTCATGCCTGAGCAGCCGGCCGAAAGCTTCGAGATCACGCGCTTCCCAAGCCGCGACATATTGCGCCAGGACCTCCGACTGAACAGGTTGGGGGGCGAGCGGAGGTGGCCGATCCAGTTTTCCCCGCGAACGCTGGATCAGGCTGCGCGCCGCCGGCAGGGTGGTGTCCAGCGCCTGGGCGACCTCCGCAGCCGTCCAGTCCAACACCTCATGCAGGATCAGCGCGGCGCGTGCTTTCGGCGGCAGTGTCTGCAGCAGCGAGACAAAGGCCAGACGGATCGACTCGCGGCTTTCCAGGATGTCGTGCGGACCGGCCATGGGCTCGACCCACATCTCGCCCGCGCTTTCGAAGTCGTTGTGCACGGTGGCGCGGCGCTGGCGACCGCGCAGGGCATCGAGGCAGACACGGGTGGCGATGCTGTACAGCCATGGTTTCAGGGCGAGATCGTCACGCACCTCATCCAGCCGGCGCCAGGCGCGCAGACAGCTTTCCTGGACGCAGTCTTCTGCCTCCTGCGGCGACGCGGTCATGCGGTAACAATGCCGCTTCAATGCTGGGCGTAAGGTCCGGATAGCGGTTTCGAAACGCTGGGTACGGTCGCGGTCGTGCAGCGGTGTCTCCTTACATCGGGGTCAGGCCGGAGCTCCTGAGCACCCAGGCAGGCGTCTCGAAAGCATCCGGACGGTTCGCCATGTCCAGTACGGCCTGAGCCACCTGTTCCGGCGTCAATGCGAAGTTGGCGGCCGACAGGAAGCCTTGCGTCGTCGTACCGTTGTAGACGCCGTAGGCCTGTGCCGCCGCCAGCCCGAATTCGGTTTGCGGCATGATCTCGGCCGGCGCAAGTGCAAAGAATCGCGTATCGCGGTGGGCGCGCTGGGCCTCCTTTTGCGCATAGCCGGCCAGGAACATCTGCATGCGTTTGGCACCGCCATAGCCGCCGGAAATGGGTGACCCGCCGATGGCCGAACCGCTGCTGATGATGACAAAGACCACGGCTGGTTTTACCGGCTGGGTCAGGCCGGCCTTCAACAGGTTAAAGGCCATACGGGTGTCGCCTTCCCAATTCTGGCTAAAAGCCTGCCAGTCGAGCTCATGGAAGGGCCTGTTGGGCGTTGCAGCACCTGCGGCCAGAATGACCACGTCGGGCTGGGCCCGCAACAGCGCCTGTGCCGTGGCCGGATCGGTGGCGTCGCCGACGACCGTGGTTGTGCCGGGATAGCGCTCGGCCAGGGCCTCAAGGCCTGCGGCATGGCGCGCCACGGCAGTGACGTGGTCACCCTGAGCGTGGAATATGGCGGTTATGGCGGCGCCGAGGCCATGGCTGGCGCCGATAATGGTTACCTGTCTCATCGTCATCTCCTGTGTGGATGCAGTGAGACGAACGGCGACGGCAAAATGCATCGCTGAGTGAGAAATAATTACGCCGACTCAGCCCATAGGCCGACATTGGACCGCTTCATGGCGGTAAAGCACGGCAGGGCTTCGATGCGCGCCAGCCAGGCTGTGATATGGGCAAAGGGCGTGAGATCGACGCCGCCTTCCGGAGCATGGGCGATGTAGCTATAACAGGCCAGGTCAGCCAGGGTGGCGTGGTCGCCGGCCAGCCAGTCGCGGCCACTGAGCAGGCCATCGGTAACGGTCAGGAAATCAGCTGCGGTCTGGCGCGCCGGTTCCGGGTCGTGCGGTGTATTGAACAGGACGATGCGCCGTGCGGTAGCCGGGCCATAGGCGATCGGGCCGGCGACCTTGCCCAGCCAGGCGATGACCTCGGCAAAGGTCTTCGGGTCGCGCGGCAGCCAGGTGCCGTTGTCATAGGTCAGGGCGAGATAGGTCATGATGGCGATGGAATCCCAGATGACCGTGCCGTTGTCGTCGATCACCGGTACCTGACCGAACGGGTTCATGGCCAGGAAATCCGGCGTCTTCTGTTCACGGGCGCGAAGGTTGACCTCGATTTTTTCGTATGGCAGGTCCAGCGCGCGCAGCAGCAGCTCGACACGGTGGGCATTGCCCGACAGGTGCATGGAATAGAATTTGATCGGTGTGTCCGGTGTCGTCATGACTTAGGTCTCCTGCCCGCTGGATTCAGTTTATCAGGTTAGGCCGGTTTAGGCGGCGATGGTAGGCTGTTGTTCCGCCAGATCGGAGCTTCCTTATGCCAAAGCCGTACTACAAGAACGTGGCAGGAGACTTTTACGGCTGCCGAAATGACGTGATGTTGGATCGTCATTCCGGTCCGGATTTGAGTAGCGCGACAAGTTGCTAAAACGAAAAGACAGGTTTCTGGAGGTGGCGCCGCGTAATGAGCTGCTCGCGCGGAAGGGTTACCGAAATTGCAGGGACCACAAGCGCGGTCCCCAGTATAGTCAAGGCATTGCGCCGCGATACGCCCGGAATTTCCGTGAGAGGCCTGGCTGGCACAATCATTGTCCGCCGCCGGAAAGGGTTTGCTTGATTTCCTCGTTGGTCAGGGCCTTGCCGCCCCAGTTCCAGGCGCCATCGACCGTGTGCACGACATTGATAAAGACGTGATCCTTCGGGTGTTGACCGCCCGACATTTCGTGAATGATGTTGGTCACCTCTTCGAAATATCCGATCTGAACCTTTCGGTCGGTAAAGGCAAATGACGGCACCTTCCACTCGACGACCGCAATCGGCGTCTCCTGCATGCCGCTGAAGGTCTGCGCCTTCGGCAGCACGTGGTACTCACCTATGACATTCGGTGCCATGACGGTATTGCCGAGCAGGCCGTGCCATTTGAGCATGGCTTCGGCGATACGAACGAATGCTTGCTTTTCCTGGCCCTTGGGCAGGACTCCTTCGGTCAAAATCAATTGCAGAGGCATGGTACCTGTCCTTTGGCTATGGGCTGCGGCGGTATTGCCAGCGGCCCCGTTACCGTTTATATAACGGTCGCAATGTAAATAGAATAACGATCGCTATCGAGTCAATCGATAAAATTGCGATCGTTATAAAAAGAGGTGTCGATGGCGAGATACAGCGAAGGATATCGGGAGCAGGCCAAGGTCAAGCTGCTGGCCGCGGTTGGGCGTGGCTTCCGCAAATGTGGCTATGGCGGCATCGGCGTTGATGGCCTGGCGAAGGAAGCCATGGTCACATCGGGGGCGCTGTACAGCCATTTCGAATCGAAGGACGCCGCGTTCAAGGAAACTATTATTGCCGGCGTGGACGAGCTGCGTGACAACATCAGAAAATTGCAGGCCGAACATGGCGCGCGCTGGATCGAGGTGTTTGTCGATTATTACCTGGGGCCGAAACGGATCTGCGACATGGAGGACAGCTGTGCGCTTCAGAGCCTGACGCCGGAAGTCCAGCGCAGCGCGAATGAGACCAAATCGTTATTTCAGTCCCATGTCAGCGTGGTGGTTGACGCGGTGGCGGACGGTCTGGGGGGAACGGACGAGGCATTGCGGCGCGACAAGGCGTGGGCGCTACTCTCCATACTGACGGGCGGCGTGACACTGGCGCGATCGATGGCCGAGGCGACGGTATCCGATGCCATCGCCAACGGCTTGAAGCAGGCTGCGTTAGCTGTGGTTGGCTACACCCGTTAACGCAGGAAGAGGATCATCCGCATCCCGGCATCGGCCAGAACGAACAGGGCTGGACCGCCGATGGCGATGGCCCACCAACGCCAGTTGCCGCCTTCGCGCAGGGTCCAGACCGCGCAGGCGATGGCGATCAGGGCGGCCACAATCGCGTCGATCGCCAGGGTGCGCTGAGCGGCCGCATCGGCGCCTTCGGCGAGGTTGAGAATCGCGGCGAAGATGGCGGCGATGGCACCCACAATAGCGATAGTAAGGGTACGGTTTTTCATGGGCAATTGTCTGTGTGTAAGAAAGCAAGAAACCCCACCAGCCTCGCCGGCAGGCACACCCTTCGCCAAGGCTTCGGGTGGCAGGCCACCCGGTGCCTTGTCTTGGGCGGTCCCCCTCCCCAAATTTGCAAGTAAATTCAGGGATGTATAAGAAATAGGAAGCCGCGCCCGAGGGGAACGCTGTCGAGTTACGGGGTGCAGGGGTCCGAGACCCCTGCAAAAGAAAAGACCCTCTGGTCCAAAAACCAGAGGGTCTTTTCTTTATGCGAGTCTACGACATCCTACTCCGCCGCGTCGGCGGTGACAACGCCGCGGGCCAGGTTGCGCAGGACGTACGGCATGACGCCGCCGTTCTTGTAGTATTCCAGTTCGGTCGGCGTATCGATGCGGCAGCGGACCGGGAAGCGGGCGACCTTGCCGTCCGAGGCGCGGAACAGTTCGACGATCAGTTCCTGGCGCGGCTGGACGCTTTCGAGGCCGCGGATGGTGACGATTTCCTCGCCGGTGAGGCCGAGCTTGGACCAGCCATCGACCTTGAACTGGAGCGGCAGGACGCCCATGCCGACCAGGTTTGAGCGGTGGATACGTTCGAAGGATTCGGCGATGACGGCGCGCACGCCCAGGAGCTTGGTGCCCTTGGCCGCCCAGTCGCGCGACGAGCCGGTGCCGTATTCCTTGCCGGCGAAGATGACCAGGTTGCGGCCTTCCGACTGGTAGCGCATGGCCGCGTCGTAGATCGACATGACGTCGCCAGACGGGAAGTGCTTGGTGACGCCGCCTTCGATTTCCGGGGTGATCTTGTTGCGGATGCGGATATTGGCGAAGGTGCCGCGCATCATGACGTCATGGTTGCCGCGGCGGGCGCCGTAGGAGTTGAACTCTGACGTCGGCACATTGTGCGAGGCAAGATAGACGCCGGCGGGGCCAGAGGTCTTGATATTGCCGGCCGGCGAGATGTGGTCGGTGGTGATGGAATCGCCGAAGACACCCAGGACGCGGGCTTCGACGATGTCGGTCACCTTGTCCGGCGTCATGGTCATGCCGGCGAAATAGGGCGGGTTGGAGACGTAGGTCGAGGTGGCGTCCCAGCCATAGGTCTGACCGCCGGCGACGGGGATGGCCTGCCAATGCTTGTCGCCTTCGAAGACGTTCGAATAGCGGCCCTTGAACATGGCGTTGGTGACGTGCTGGCGTTGCAGGCTCGAGACCTCTTCGTTGGTCGGCCAGATGTCCTTAAGGTAGACGGGTTCGCCGTTCGAACCGGTGCCGAGCGGCTCGGTCGTCAGGTCGATACGCAAGGAGCCGGCCAGGGCGTAGGCAACGACCAGCGGCGGCGAGGCCAGGTAGTTGGCGCGGACGTCCTGGTTGACACGGCCTTCGAAGTTGCGATTACCCGACAGGACAGAGGCGGCGACCAGGTCACCGGCATTGACGGCGGCCGAGATGGCTTCGGGCAGGGGACCGGAATTGCCGATGCAGGTGGTGCAGCCGTAACCGACCAGGTTGAAGCCCATGGCGTCGAGATCTTCGCTCAGGCCTGCGCTATTCAGGTAGTCGGTGACGACCTGCGAACCAGGGGCCAGGGACGTCTTGACCCACGGCTTGACGGTCAGGCCGAGTGCACGTGCTTTGCGCGCCACCAGGCCCGCGGCGATGAGGACCGAGGGGTTGGAGGTGTTGGTACACGAGGTAATGGCGGCGATGACGACGTCGCCGTGACCGACGGTGTAGTCCGCGCCTTCGACGGCGACGCGCTTGTCTTCGTCGCCGGCCTTGCCGAATTCACCGGCCAGGGCCTTGTTGAATTCCGACGCGGCGGAGGACAGGATAACGCGGTCCTGGGGACGCTTGGGGCCGGCCAGGGACGGCAGGACGGAACCGAGGTCCAGTTCGAGGGTGTCGGTAAAGACGGGATCGACGGACGGGTCCAGCCACAGGCCTTGCGCCTTGGCATAGGCTTCGACCAGGGCGACGCGTTCGGGGGCGCGGCCGGTTTCAGCCAGGTAGTTGATGGTCGGTTGGGAAACCGGGAAGAAGCCGCAGGTGGCGCCGTATTCAGGTGCCATGTTGGCGATGGTCGCCTGGTCTTCCAGGGTCAGGTGGGTCAGGCCTTCGCCGTAATATTCGACGAACTTGCCGACCACGCCCTTCTTGCGCAGCATCTGAGTGACGGTCAGAACCAGGTCGGTGGCGGTGGCGCCTTCCGGAAGCTGGCCGGTCAGCTTGAAGCCGATGACTTCGGGGATCAGCATGGGGATCGGTTGGCCCAGCATGGCGGCTTCGGCTTCGATGCCGCCGACACCCCAGCCGAGGACCGACAGGCCGTTGATCATGGTGGTGTGGGAATCGGTGCCGACCACGGTATCCGGATAGGCGACTTCGCCACCGTCCGCGACATTGGTCCACACGGTTTGCGCCAGGTATTCGAGATTGACCTGGTGGCAGATGCCGGTGCCGGGGGGGACGACGCGGAAGTTGTTGAAGGCGGACGAACCCCAGCGCAGGAAGTTGTAGCGTTCGATATTGCGTTCGTATTCGCGATCGACATTCTGGGTAAAGGCGGTCGCATTGCCGAAATAGTCGACCATGACGGAGTGGTCGATGACCAGGTCGACGGGGTTGAGCGGATTGATCTTCGCTGGATCGGCGCCCAGCTTGACCATGGCGTCGCGCATGGCGGCCAGGTCGACGACGGCCGGAACACCGGTGAAGTCCTGCATCAGGACGCGGGCCGGGCGGAAGCTGATTTCGTGTTCGACCGAACCCTTGTTCTTGGCCCAGGCGGCGACGGCCAGAATGTCGTCGCGGTCGACCGTGTCGCCGTCTTCGTTGCGCAGCAGGTTTTCGAGGAGAACCTTGAGCGAGGCCGGCAGGGCGGAAATGCCGTCCAGGCCGTTGGCCTCGGCGGCCTTGAGATCGTAGAAGGTGTAGGTTTTATCGCCGACCGTCAGGGTCGATTTGGACTTAAAGCTATCAACAGAAGACATAGCGAACTTGATCCTCTCAAGTTATGCCGCCCGGCCGCCACCATGGCGCGCCGTCAATTCAGGGGCTTGCGCGGATGACCGGGGACGCACAGGGTTTCCCGGTCGCGCAGCATAGACCTTGAAGGCGGGCAATTGGCCTTCTAAACTCATCTTTGCTTTGCGTCTACGTAAAGCCTTTCGCACTGCAAGGTTATTTATGGATTTTTCGCTCAAGGTCACGGCGCTCTGCCTCAGCAAGGGCTATAACCTGTTGATCCATAATCTTAATTTTCCTCTTAGTGCGGGACAAGCGATCAGCCTGACCGGTGAGAACGGCGTCGGCAAGACGTCGCTGCTGCGCGTTTTGGCCGGGTTTTCGGCAGCGGATACCGGTGAGATTGTCGTATTCGAGAACGAGTCTCAGCTTGAATCGGAGTTGTGGCATGCCCGGCATGTCCATTTTCTGGGGCATCACGACGCTTTATCGCCGGCGCGGACGGTGGCGCAGGAACTCAGGTTCCAGGCCGACTACCTGGGTGGCGACCCATCGCGTATTGAACCGCTCAATCTGACGCCCCTCCTCGATCTGGACACGCGTTATCTGTCGGCGGGCCAGAAACGTCGGCTGTCGTGCGCCCGGTTGCTGATGGCGCCGCGCCCCTTGTGGCTGCTGGATGAGCCCATGGCGCCATTGGACGCTGGCCACCGTACGTTGCTGGCGGGCCTGATGCAGGACCACCTCGCCGGCGGTGGGATGATCATCGCGGCGGTGCATGATCCGCTGCCCTTCGCGACAACAGAATTGAAGCTAGTGCGCCCGTCTTTCCCCTCTTCCCTCGCGAGGGGAGAGGGCGGCGAGCTTGCGAGCCGGGTGAGGGGCTAACCGTCGATGAAAAAGCCTGCGGACTCGGCCAGTTTGCCCCTCAGGCACGCAGCCCCTCGCCCAACCCCCTCCCCTCGCGAGGGAAGAGGGGGCTTAAGTCGCGCATCCCTCGCCCTCTTAAAACGCGATTTGGGCGTCACACTCACCCGCGGCGGTGGGCCGTTGCTGGCCATCGGATTCTACCTGACCCTGATGGCGATGATTCCGCTCAGCCTGGGCCCGGATTCGCAGACCCTGGCGCGGATTGCCCCCGGCCTGACCTGGCTATGCCTGGCCCTCGCCTCCCTCCTCTCCCTCGAAAAGCTGTTCGAACGCGACTATGACGATGCCGTCTTCGACGTCCTGCGCACCGGCCCTTTGCCACTGGAACTGATCGCCTTGCTGAAGTGCCTCAGCCAATGGCTGGGGACAGGGTTGATCCTGTCCTTGCTGACGCCCATCGTCATGATCATCCTGGGCGCTTCCCCGTCCCTGGCCGGTCTAGGGTTGCTGGCAGCCGTGCTGGGGTCGCTCAGCTTTGCCCTGATCGGCGGAATCGGGGCCTCGCTGGCATTGGGCGCGCGCAAGGGCGGGGTGCTGATGGCGCTGCTGGTCCTGCCGTTTTATGTGCCGCCGGTGATCTTCGGCGCCGGCATCATGCAGGCGGCGCAAGGTTCGACCTCGCCGATCCAGGCAATGGCCTTTCTGGCCGCCTACGCCCTGTTCGCCCTGGCCTTGGGACCTATCGCCATGGGCGCGGCGCTTAGAAGTGCGTTAAACTGAATTAGGACGGACCATTTAGGGCCGACATGACCTTGTGCGTCGGCTCGCCCGCCTTGATGGCTTCGATCGCGGTTTGGAAACGCTTCGCTTGATCGGGATTGTGGGGATCGCTGGCGAACGGCATCAGCAGGGCGATGGCTTCGTTACGCTTATCCGTCGACAGGTTCACGAAGGCGGCAAAAACCGCAAAGTCGCCGACATTCGGCGCCAGGACATGGGCGCCATTCGCCGCATTCACCGCGCTCGCATTGGGAAAGCCGGGTTGATCGGAAAGGCTTCGTGCAAAGTAGTACAGGTTCGGCGCGTCGAGTTTGTTGATCGTGTAGGCTGCGGCAAAAAAGCCGTTTGACGCGTCCGTCAGATCCCTTTCATCCTGGCCCGTCGCCACGAGACTCTGCTTAAAATAGATACGTCCCATCAGATAGTTAGCTTCGAAACTCTCGGGGTGGGCGTCGACGATCGCGCCTATGGTCGCTTCAGCGTCTTCGGGCGGTCCAAAGAGGAGCTGTGCCCGGCCCAGAGTCAGGTCGAATTCCAGCTTGCCGCCCAGGCTTGGCTTAAGGGCAGTCAGGCGGCCCAGCACGTCCTTGCCTTGGGATGGCTCCATACAGGTCATGAGAAGGGACCGATCGAACAGAAACGTGTTCGTTTCAGGACTCAGTTTTTCGACAGTGATGTCGCTGTCGCTATACTCCGGAACGGGCAATTCCATGTAATACATCTTGCTGTAATAGCTTTTGAGTAACCCGCGTAGTGAATTTACCTTTATGCCGGTCGAACCTTCCCAGGCCTGGATCGGGTCGGTGCCCTTGGTGAGTTCAGCAAAATAGAGGTTAAGCGCCTTGGCGCGCCCGGGGTCATTGAGCATGTAGTGGGTTAACAGCCACGACTGGGCGTAAAAACTTTGCATTTCCCAGGCGTCATTTTTCTTGTCGCCCGTAAATTCAAATTCGGGATTCAGAACCCGTTCAAAACCTATCCAGCGATCCTCCGCCAGGGTCGACATACGCATATTTGACAGCTCACCTATGGTAATCTTGCCTTTGTTTGGATAGGCCGTGCTCAAATATTCCGCGAAACCTTCAACGTACCAGGTTGGGTAGTAGGTCTTGGCGTGTTGGAACATGATGTAGTGGCTGTATTCGTGGAACAGGATAACCAGGCTCACGTCCTGATCATCCATGAGGTCGCCGCCCTTTTGAACCGTTGCGTAGGCGCTTAGACCTTCAACGCAGGGCATATACACGCCGGCAACCTGCTTGGCGAAACTTGGCCGGACACTCTGCATTTTATCGGGATTATTGAGCAGGTAGATGGTGAACCTGACCTGAGGTCCTGCCCCTGTGCTTCCGAGCAGGATATTGGTCAGATTGCGGAAGGCTTCAAGCTTGCGCACATAGTCACGGGTCGTTTTCTCAGGTGCACTGCTATAGACTTCAAAATGCGCTGATTGCACCTTGATCCACGACTCTGCGTTGACCGGACCCGCCAGCCCCAAAAGGAAAAGACCGGTAAGACCGATCGACCGCCAAAAGCCAGATTTTGTCATCCCCACCCCCGATATTTAGATACAGAGTATAAGCAACTATGCGGTTATTGGAACAGGTTTTTTCAGGCGAAGATACCGTGCGATTCCGCGGGATGGCGATCATCACGCGTAATTGCTGGCTTGATGCTGGCTCAGCCGGCCGCTGTTCTGGGATCGCTGAGCTTTGCCCTGATCGGCGGGTCCTGATCGCGCTTTTGGTCCTGCCCTTCTACGTGCCGCCGGTAATTTTCGGCGCAGGTATCATGCAGGCAGCGCAAGGCTCGACCTCGCCCTTTCAGGCCCTGGCGTTTCTGGCGGCCTATGCCCTGTTCGCCTTGGCGCTCGGTCCCATTGCCATGGGCGCGGCTTTACGCTCGGCGTTGAGCTGATGCCCAGATCAAGTCAGCCATTCCCGTAGTTTTTGCCGCAGGCTGAGCTTTGGAACCTCCGCCTGTGTGCCAAAGGCGATTATCGGCGCGTCCGCCAGGTTCCAGCCATCGGTATTGGCCGCAACCAGATGCGCCATGACCGCCGCTCCCACCGCCGCCGCGGAACAGATCTCGTAGGTGTAGGAGTCGGAATAGGGCTGCGGCCCGCCGACAGAACACCAGAAAACCGGCTCGATGGCCAGGACCAGCCTGCCGTCGTCCCGCACCCGGATGCCCGTCGGCTCGCGATCCTCGTCCTGGGTCTTCGACCACGAGTCCAGGAATGCCGCCACCTCTACTTCCGGTCCCAGACCCTCCGTCAGCCCGATCCGCACCTCGCCGGTCAGCGTCATCGCAAAGTCGAGAAGGCTCAGCCACAGCGCCACATCGAAATACATCTCGCCGATATCGGGCCGGTAGGTATCCTGCACGACGGCGAAGCGGCGGCCCAGCCCGGCAGTCCGGGCATAGGCCGGCGGGTTCGAAAGCCGGTCAAAACCGTCAACGTAACGGACTTCTGTCTTTGCCACGATGTAATCCCCGCGCCCGAAGCGATTCTCAGGCAAATGCATAGCGCAATCGGCAAAAAAGGCCATCCACCAGCCGCTTCGATAACGTGGACGTAACCTCAATTTGCCAATCTGCCGCAATGACCCAGACCGCTCCCACTCCAGCGCCCGTCAACTACGCGAACATGCGCTTCGCGGCCGATCTGCCGCCGCTGACCCTGGCGCAAAAACAAAAAGTCGAGCAATATCTGGCCCGACCCACGGCAATGAAAGAATGGACGCCGCTGGCCCGGCGCGCTGTGATGGAATCCTTCGTACGCAGCGATATCGATCCTGACGATGCGTCCTCCGTTGCCGAGGGTATGCAACGCGGCAATATCGCGCCTGTCCTACCGATCGACAACCGCACGCCCTATTTTCCCGCGTCGAAACCATGGACCAGCAAGTGTACGGCCGTGATCCGCGAGAGGGTAGCGCTGACTGTGCGACTGCTTGGGACACGTGCGCTGATCCTGACCGAGCAGATGGCGCTGCACGTCGGTGACTTCGCCGAATATATGCGCGACAAGTGCATCACCGACTATTTCGATGAAGTCGGAACGGCCTTTATCGATGGCGGCGTGGCGGCCTTTATGGAACCGCTGGCCGGACGCGAAGCTGCCGCCCTCGTCCGTACCATCATCAAACGCGAATATGGCGAATTCCGCCCGGTGTATCAGGCTCAGGCGGCGGAGTTTCGCGGCGGTCCGCCGGCGATCGACCAGCCGGGCATTGGCGAGTTGATCGAAGCCCGGCGCGACGCCCACGCGGCCTTTGATCGCGATTTTGCCGCCTTGCGGGTCGATCTGTTCCGCGCGTTGGAAAAGGACTTGCGGCAACTCTATCCCTGGGGTGCGACAGGCCGGTAATCATCGCCGGCCAGCATCATGTGTGGGGCTACTTTTCGTAAGAATCTGACCAAGAACGTCACGAACCGACACGAACGGGTGCCGGTTCACGGTCTAAACATCAAACGTTCGGCGGCGTGTGCGTGTTTTTCGTGTGGTTCGTGGTCAAAAATCTTTCCTGCCTTTATCGCCGCCCCGGAAGCCGTTGCGCTTGACAGCAACAATATCAACCGCAACCTGCGCTGAACTGCCACCTTGCCCACGGACTGCAAAACCCTTATCTCCACCTCTCATGTTTACCTTCCTCGCCAATCCGGACCGTTTCACCAAACTGACCGCCCCTATCCGGCCGTGGCTGGCCGGGATCGGCGGTGTGCTGCTGGTCTGGGGACTGTATCTCTGCTTTGCCTCGCCAGAGGACTACCAGCAGGGCGACACCGTCCGCATCATGTACATCCATGTGCCCGCGGCTTGGATGGGGCTGTTCGTCTATATGCTGATGGGTGCAGCCAGTTTCTTCGGCCTAATCTTCCGCCATGCCCTGGCCGATGCCGCCGCCAAGGCGATCGCCCCTATAGGCGCGGTGTTTACGGCATTGGCGCTACTGACCGGGTCGCTGTGGGGCAAGCCGATGTGGGGCACATGGTGGCAATGGGACGGCCGCATGACCTCGGTCCTGGTGCTGTTCCTGTTCTATATCGGCTATATCGCCCTGCACGCCTCGATCGAGGACGAACAGCGCGCCGCCAAATCGACCGCCATCCTGGCTATGGTCGGGCTGGTCAACCTGCCGATCATCAAGTTTTCGGTCGAATGGTGGAATACCCTGCATCAGGGTGAAAGCATTTTCCGCGCCGATGGACCGACCATTGCGCCTGACATGCTGTGGCCGCTGTTCGTCATGGTCGCCGCCATCCATGTCCTGACCGTGTGGCTGTTCCTCATTCGGCTCGATTCCGAAATTTTGGCCCGCAAATATCGGGCTCTTCGTTCCAGACTGAGTTTCAACTGATGCATCTCGATCTCAATATGGGCAAATACGCCTTTTTCGTCTGGGGCTCTTACGGGGCGACCTTGCTCGGTCTGGCGGGTCTGGTCCTCCTGTCGGTCCGCGCCCACGCCCACCGCAAGGCGGTGTTGAAGGCCTTGCAGGATGCGGCAGAGATCAAAGCATGAAACGTATTCTGGCCCTGATGCCGCTGGTTCTGTTTGCCGGGCTTGTCGCCGTTCTGGCCTATTATAATTTTCACAAGAAGGCGCGTTACGAACCCATGGCCATGGTCGGCCATTCGGTGCCCAGCCTGGCTGTTGACGATCTCGATACCGGCGGGACCGCGAACCTAAAAACCCTGGTCGCAGGCTACGATCACCCGGTGCTGGTCAATGTTTTCGCTTCGTGGTGCGGGCCGTGCATCGCCGAAAATCCCACCCTGATGGCGTTGAAGGCCAAGGGCGTTGTGATGATCGGCATCGCCTGGAAGGACGAACCGAAAAACACGCTCAAATTCCTCGCCGAGCACGACAATCCGTATGTGAAGACGCTGAGCGACCCTGACGGCAAGATGGGGCTGGACCTGGGGATTTCCGGCGTGCCGGAAACCTATGTCGTATCGCCGGACGGGACCATTACCTATAAGGTCGCCAATCCCATCCTGCCCGAAACCGTGGCCGAGGTCGAGGCCGCATTGAAGAATTAAGAAACGACGTTATTTTATACCTCCCCGTAAAGCGGGGCGGTATAAAAATGACTATCGCGAATCATCAGGGCCGCCCGTGCGGCGGCGTTTGGGCTAAAAAGCTAAAACCGAACCTTCGGGTGGCTCTGCCGCCATTGCTCGGCGCGCTGTTCGCCATCCTTCAACTGCTCGGGCGTAAGCTTCTGGCGCAGGAAATAGGCCGCAGGTGACATCTCGCGTTCGCGGACTTCACTGGCGATCAGCACCCACTTATAGGCCTCGACCGGATCCTTCTTCACGCCGTTGCCGTAATATTGGATATAGGCATAGTTGAACATGATCTCGCTGAAGCCGGCATTGGCCGCCTGCTCGTAATAATGCGCTGCCTTGGTCGCGTCTTTCAACGGGCTGCGATAGTCGTAATAGATATTGCCAAGGTCGAGCGCTGCCTCGCCGTCACCAGCGGCCGCGGCCTGCAGAAGCCAGCCCTCGGCCTCCTTCAGCTTGCCTTCGTTCACCAACATGGCGCCGAACAGGGTCTTGGCACGCAGATCGCCCGCCTGGGCTGCCTTTTCGTAATAACTGCGCGCCATGATGGTGCTCGGTTGCAGTGATCCGCGCCCGATCGCGTAGGCATTACCCAGTTTGCGCATCGCTTCGCTGTTACCAGCCGCGGCAGCCTTCTTGTACCACTTGACGACGGTATCGCCTGTCTCTTCGTCGGTGATGTCGCCGTAACTGTCGGCTATGGCCATCATGGCCGGCACATAGCCGCCATCGGCCGCCTTTTCGTACCAGGTCATGGCTGCATCCTTCTTGCCGTTCTTGTCCAGGCGGACGGCGTAGTCGTAGCGCGCATGCGCATCGCCCAGATTGGCCTGGACCAGGTCGAGAATACGGTTGCGCCCGTGTTTCCAGTCCTGCGATCCGAAGAAGATTAACCCCAACACCACGACCAGGGCTGCCCCCGTCGCGATCACCATAGAGTTATACGATTTTTTTGCTGCCATGATGCCCTCCCGTTGCAATGCATATCACGGCGACGTGATAGCAGACAACCTCAAAAGCCGTCGGGCCGAGGCCCTATCGGCAGGCAGCGGGCGGCCTGATCTTCGTTTCCGACACGGTGATATCGTCGAACAAGGCATATTGCTCCGTCGCCGGCGCATAGTCGGCCGTTCCTCCGCCGAAAAAGGTCTCGAAGTGAAAGGCATCAATCGCAAAGGCTTCGGTATCACGCAACACGACGTGCCGCGCCGTATAGGCGCGCTTGCCGTCCAGCCATGACATGATGACGCCGTCGGCCTTGCCGGGTGTATTCACCCGGACATAGGTCTGCACGAAATGCCATGTGCCGGGCGTCAGGGCGCCGGGCGACCACAGGTCGGTGTCGCCGTATTTGTCCGCCTGACGGGGGCGATAGACATATTGTGCCGCCTGCCCGCCCTTTTGCCAGATGATGCGCGACGACCAGCCGTCGTGGCCGTTGGGCGGATGACCGCCGCTATTGCAGGTACCGCCGCACAATCCCGACAGCTTGCCTTCTTTCACAAAATCGAAACCCGGCGGAAAATAGACACGATAGGCCAGATACAGCGCGTCGCGGCGCGGCAAGGCGACCGGGATATTGACGCCCTGGCCGATCTGTCCGGCGGGATAGCTTATACGCAAGGCCTTGCCGCAATCCGAAGCAACGATCTGGGCATGACCTTCCTCGATCCCGTCTTCCCACGCCGGATGGTGGAAATCGACATCCATGGCGGCGGACGGATAGGGACCGGCGGAGTTGCCTTCAAAATCGGCATGAAACAAAGGCTGGCCGGCCAGGACACGACCGGACATCACGACAACCGCGATGCCTGTAAAGCCGGATATCCAAAGCGCCGTGCGCGTCACGGTTTCACCTGATCGCCGTCAAGAGCGACCCGGTCTTCGAACCATTTCATCGCATCGGGCAAACCCAGGCGAACCTGGCCGACAACATCGGCAAAGCGACCGTAACGAAAATCAAACTGCGAATCGACACCGAAGCCGTCCGGCCCGAGCCAGCTGCGTTGATCCGTCCCCAGGTAGCCGACATGCGCTTTCGATTCCGGCAACGTCTTCCCCCAATGGGTCGTAAACGCGCCAGCCGCGGATTGGCCCAGTTCCATCCGGAACCCGCCGCCGTAACGGTCGAAACCGAACGACAGAAGGTCCAGCCGCCCGCCAACCGTCCGGCGAAAATTCGGATAGGATCCCTTGAAGCCGGAACTGCGCAGGGCCGGGACAATCTCGGCCTTCAGCGCGGCGTCCATATCCTTGCGACGTTCACCGAGCGAGACCGACACAGCCTACCTCTGTCCCTCGCTGAGGCGGAAAGGATCCATCGGATAGGTCCCGAGCAGTTCCATATTGCTGGCGAAGAAACTCAGCTCCTCCAGGGCCTGGGCGACGCCGCGATCGCTCGGCCGGCCTTCGACATCGCTGTAGAAGAAGGTCGAGGCGAAGACACCGTTCTCGATATAGCTTTCCAGCTTGGTCATGTTGACGCCATTGGTCGCAAACCCGCCAAGGGCCTTGTACAGGGCTGCCGGGATGTTGCGCACGCGGAAGACAAAGCTGGTCATGCACGGCACGTCGGGTTCAGGCGTCACCACCTTGTCTTCGGTCGTCAGGATCAGGAATCGCGTCGTGTTGTGGCGCGCGTCTTCCATGTTGCGCTTCAATATCTTCAGTCCGTACAGCTCGGCCGCCGATTCCGGCGCGATAGCCGCCCGGTCCAGTTCGCGTGTCTGGGCGAGCGAACGCGCCGCCCCCGCCGTATCGTGAAAAACCTCGGCCGTGATGCCCAGATCACGCAGCGAATTGCGACATTGCAGAAGGGCCATGGCGTGCGACGCCGCCACCTTGATATTGGCCAGTTCGGTTTCCGGCACCGCCATCAGGTTCATCTCGATCGGCAAAAACCGTTCGCCGACGATCTTCAATCCCGAATGCGGTAACAGGTGGTGGACGTCCGACACCCGGCCCGCGACCGAATTTTCGACCGGAATCATCCCCAGTTCGCAATCGCCTTCACGGACGGCGGCAAAGGCGGCCTCGAAAGTCGGAAACGGCGCCGGGGTAAAGTCGCCGAACCAACGCTTGATGGCCTGATGGCTGAAGGCCCCGGGCTCGCCCTGATAGGCGATCTTGCGTGTGGTCTGGCTGTTCATAGTCTTGCGATGGCTCCCTGCGACGATTTGACACTTTTGCCCAAAGCGGTGCAAAAGTCGGCTTGCGTCTTTGGCGGTAGCGTGTCAGAGAGCCAAACGCAAGCCGGGCTGTTGACAGCGATGTGACAGGGCCTAATCTCGGTGCGGATTCATTGATTCATGGGTACTCTGGCAAGATGAGCGGCGACCTGCAACTTAACAAGATTCTCGGTGCTGTCCTGGCGACGGGCCTGGTGATTATGGGCGTCAAGATCGGCGCGGACATGATCTACAAGCATGAAGCGCCCGAAAAGCCTGGCTATGCCATCGAAGTCGCCGAGGCCCCGACCGAAGGCGGTCCCGCCGCTGCCGATACACCGCCGGACTGGGGTACCGTCCTGGCGACGGCCGACGTCGCCGCCGGTGAGAAGATTTTCGCCAAATGTACCTCGTGCCATAACAATGCTCAGGGCGGTCCGAACATGACCGGCCCGAACCTGTACGGCGTCGTCGGTCGTCCGACCGCCTCGCATGCCGGCATGGCCTATTCCGACGCCATGATGGCCCACGCCAAGGACGCGCCAGCGTGGAGCTACGACCAGCTCTATATGTTCCTCGGCGCGCCGCAAAAGTGGATCAAGGGCACGAAGATGAACTTCCCGGGCGTCAAGAAGCCGGAAGACCGCGTCAACCTGATCGCCTATCTGCGCAGCCAGGGTTCGACCGGTTACGCCATTCCGGCCCCCGATCCGTCGCGTGCGGCCGGTGCGGCACCTGCCGCTGCCGGTACTGCGACGTCGGAAGCTGCCCCGGCTCCTGCCGCAGCAGCACCTGCTGAACCGGCGCCGGCCGCCGCTAAGCCAGCCGCTTAAGCCACCCGAACCTGACGAAAAAGCCCGCCAGTTCACACCGGCGGGCTTTTTTACGCTTTAAGCTTTACACTTACAGCCGGCGGAAGGCGGTAGGCCGGCCCGAACCACAGCCGTCGATGCGGTTGACCGCCTCGCGCAAAGGTTCGACCGCCACCTTCATATGGTGTGCATTGGCGTGGATGATATTGTCTTCGTCGACCATGATGGCGACGTGGCCTTTCCAGAACACCAGATCACCGCGCACCAGGCCCTTGAGGTCCGTACCGACCTCCAGCGCAATGCCCAGCTTGCCCTGCATGTCGCTGTCGCGCGGGCAGCCATAGCCCGAGGCGTACAGAGCCTGTTGCAGCAGGCCGGAACAGTCGAGCCCGATACTTTCGCGGCCGCCCCATTGATAGGGTGCATTGATATAGCTTTCGGCCACGGTGACGAAATCGTCGGCGAAGCGTTCGAAATCCGACAGATGGTTGGCGAATACCCAGCCCATGTCGTTGATATAGGCAAAACCGTTCTCGAACCGCGTCACATTGACCAGTGAATTCAGGCTCAGCGCCGACAGGATCGACGCCTTCAGGTTCGAACCGGCGAAAACATAGGTGCGCAGCGTGGCCACATAATGGGTCGGCAGGTACCAGTCGCGGCGGAAGGCGGTGACCGGCACATAGCCGACATAGCCGTCACGCAGGGCCTGGCCCCAGTAGAAGTCGTGCTTGCGTTCGATGACCTTGAAACGCTCGCCCAGCAGCAGCTGATCCCATTGTTCGGCGCCGTGTTCCGGCTGAGACAGGATGGGCGCCGTAGCTTCGTAACAGCTCAGGATTTCACCCGCCACATAGGACCGGGCGCGGATCAGGCCTTCATGGGCCTGGTCGGTCACGCCGTCCTTGAACGGGGTGATGCGCTTGTCGAAATTGTCGTCGCTATTTTGCGTCATGGTAACCGTTGGGCTTTCAGCCTGGAGAACTTTCTATATCTCCACCCTACCGCAGGGACGTAAAGGTCACGTTACCCGCCACGGTCAACAGGAAGTTTATGAAGCGGGTGCCACCGCATCGCTTGTTAAACTCAATGAATCAAATGGGTGCTATTCCAAGCGCGATGATTCATCGCGCTTGGCAAGGGCGACCGCCCGCCCGAGCTGATGCGAGGAGCCATGCGGCGCTTGAGCTAGTATTAATACGCCTTCAGCAACTGGTACACTGCCCGTAACGTCTGGGCCTCTCCACCGACTGGCGCGCCGGCGCGGCTGCGCGGGTTCCAGGCATAGAGATCGAAATGCGCCCACGCGCCCGTCTTGGGTGCGAAGCGTTGGAGAAACAGGGCCGCGGTCACCGATCCGGCCTGCGCCCACGACGACGGATCGTTCTTGATGTCGGCTATATCCGAGTCCAGCGCATCGTTATAGCCGGCCCACAGCGGCATGCGCCACAGCGGATCGAACTGGGCGATCGACGCAATCTCCAGCTGGCGCACCACCTCTTCGTCGTCACAGTAAAACGGTATAATATCCGGCCCCAGCGCCACACGCGCCGCACCGGTCAAGGTGGCGAAGTCGAGCGTCAGGACAGGCTCCAGTTCACCGGCCCGCGTCAGGGCGTCGGCCAGGATCAGCCGGCCTTCCGCGTCGGTATTGCCGACTTCGATCGACGTGCCGGCGCGCGTTGCCAGGACATCGCCAGGCCGCATGGCATTGCCGGAGACCGAATTCTCGACGGCGGGGATCAGCACATGCAGCTTGAGCGGCAATTGGCTGGCCATCACCCATTCGGCCAGGGCAAGGACATGCGCGGCGCCGCCCATGTCCTTCTTCATCAGACCCATGCCGTTGCCGGTCTTCAGGTTCAACCCGCCAGTATCGAAGGCCACACCCTTGCCGATCAGGCAGATGACGGGAAGCGTGCCGCGTGCGTCGGCCGGTTGCCACGACATCTCGATAAAGCGCGGCTGCTGGTCGGCGCCGGCAGCGCGGCCTACCGCGTGGACGGCAGGATAGCTGGTCTTGAGCAGTTCACCGGCGATCACGCCGATTTCAGCACTGTGCGCCTTGGCGATGCCGCGCGCCACGGCCTCGATCTGGGCGGGGCCCATGTCGTTGGCCGGCGTATTGACCAGATCGCGCGCCCGGTCATGGGCCTGAACTTCCAACGCCACAGCGCTGCGTTCCGACGGTGTCAGGTCGCTGTCGTCCAGCACCGCCTCGACCGGCTTGCCCGCGCCTTCGTTTCTTGCGGATTTATATTTGCCGAAACTGTACGAACCCAGCCCCCAGGCGACGTGGATCGGCGCCAGGTCGAGATCGTGATCGACCTTCAGCCGCCACTTGCCCTTTGGCAACTGGGTCGGCAGACCCCGGAAGGTCAGCGGGTTGAAAGTCCTTCGTGCGCCCAAGCCAAACCACGCCCACAACCCGCCCATCTCGTTGGAGCCCAGCCCCGACGGTACCACCACCAGGCTGCCGGTCTTGCCGGTAAAGCCGCGCGCCGTCAGAAATCCGGTATGGGCCGGTTTGAGGGCCGCCATCATGTCGGCCACGTCCTCTTCGAAGACGGCAAAGATGATATGTTCGGTTTTTTGCGGCTTGGTGGGCAGCGGTGTCGGCATGAGATACCCCGGTAAGGTGTTTGGCTATGCTCCGGGGCTGTCTTGGCAGGCCCCGGCAAGGGCAAGTGCCCGCCCGAGCCGTTGCGAGGAGCCCCTGCGGCGCTTGAGCAGGGAATTAGTTAAAGGTGCAGAAACTTCTTTAACTGTATCTTCATTCCCGTCACCGAAGTCTTAACCGGGGCGAGAATTCTTGCGAGTCACCGTTATGAAACCGTATCTCACATTCACCGCCACCGTTTTCCTTTTGACTCTGGCGGCGCCGGGCGCCCAGGCCGGACTGTTCGGCAAGGACAAGAAGGACGCAACGCCTGACGCCCCCGCCGCGACCCAGGGTGTGGCACCGGCGGCCGGCTTTACCAACATGCCGCCGGCCCAGGACGAGCAGAGCAGCTTCAAACCCGCAACCCAGGCCGAGATCCAGGCCATGCTGCGCGCCGACCCCCTGACCCAGTCGGCCTTCTTCACCAATCAGTACGACCACGACCCGATGAACGCGCAGCTGGGCCTGTACCTGTCCAACGCCCTGCGCGCCCTGGGCCGGACGGCCGAAGCCGCCGACGCCGCACACCGCGTCCTGCTGTTCGCGCCCGACAATATCGATGTGCTGCTGGCCGCCGCGCGCGCCCACATCGCCGACAACAACGCGTTTTACGCTATCGACTCCTTGCAACACGCCATACAGCTGAAGCCGAAGGACTGGCAGGCCCACTCGCTGCTCGGCGTTGCCTACGACCAGGTCAAGCGCCCCGCCGACGCCCAGGCCGAATGGGCCACAGCCCTGCAACTGTCGCCCAATAATCCGTCCGTCCTGACCAATCAGGCCATGTCCAAGGCGGAAAAAGGCGACTTCGCCGGCGCCGAACCGCTGTTGCGCACGGCCGTGGCGCAAACCGGCGCTACCTTGCAGATGCGCCAGAACCTGGCGCTTGTGCTGGGTCTGGAAGGCAAGATGGGTGAAGCGGAACAACTGCTGCGCCGCGACCTGCCGCCCGACCAGGCCGACGCCAATCTGGCCTGGTTGCAGCAGGCCCTGCAGTCGCGCACAGCTTCGGCCGCCGCCACCCCCGGCGCCCGGTCGTGGGACTCGGTCAAGACCTCGGGCAGCTAGCCGCGAGCGCGGCCCCTGCCAGGGTGCAAGCACCCTGGACCCTGACTCGCGCCAGCGCTAATCAGCGCCCATACATCGACCGCAAGCCTGCACGTCCTCGCCGGCGACATGATTCCGCCGGCGTCTTTCCTTTGGAGCCCCATCATGTCGCGACCGCCCCTGCCACCGTTCGACCCGGAGACCGCGGCGCAAAAGGTTCGTCTCGCTGAAGATGGGTGGAACAGCCGCGATCCGGCCCGCGTCGCCCTGGCCTATACGCCGGACAGTCGTTGGCGCAATCGTTCCGAATTTCTGCAGGGCCGCGCCGCCATCGAAGCGTTTCTAATGCGGAAATGGCAGCGCGAAAACGACTACCGCCTGATCAAGGAGCTGTGGACCTTTGGCGGCAACCGTATCGCCGTGCGCTTTGCCTATGAATGGCATGATGACGACGGCCAGTGGTTCCGCAGCTATGGCAATGAGAACTGGCAGTTCGACGCCGATGGGCTGATGGAAGTGCGCATCGCCAGCATCAACGATCTCGCCATCGCCGACGCCGAACGCAAATTCCACTGGCCGCGCGACAATGCCGGCCGGCGCCCGGACGACCATCTGGGCCTGAGCGACCTGGGCCTCTAGGCATACCGCGGATGGCCTTTCTTACATTTGTCATCCGCCTGTGTTAACCTTTGGCTGACGGCCTCGTCTGGCCGCCGGGGGACATATGACACCGAAGCCGCACGCCAATCCCGAGATCGCCGCCCTGGAAGCCCAGTGGTGGAAAGACTGGTGGGCGGCCGACTATTCGTGGGACGGGCTGAAAGCCAAGGAAGGCCCAGAAGGCACTGCGAATATGCAGGTCTTCTGGCATAGCGAAGAAGCCCGTTTGATACCGGAACCCGGCACGTCGCGGCGCTGGACTCGCCTTCATTGCCCCTTTGTCTTTGCCGACGGTACACCGTCACCAAAAATGCAGTGGCGTGATGCCGCATGGCAGGATTTGTGTTCTGACGTCCTGAAACCACGGCCCGAAGGCAATCACAGCCTTATTGCGATCGCCGGCGGTGTTTTCAGTGACGTGCTGATCGCCGACTGGCCTTCGGATGCCCTGCGATCGATTCTTGCGGCGCAGATCTATATAGGCGGCAATTTCCAGACGCACCTGACAAAGCCTTTATTCCTCTTCGACATGGCTGGTGCGTGGGTCAACGCATGTCGGTTGGCGGAAGCGCCCTTTACCCTCCGTGCCGACGCCATAAGAGCGGAAAATACCATTTTTGCAGGGGGTTATTCGAGTCGCGGCGTGGTGTTCAATGCGGCCCTGTTTCAGGGCGCTCGCTTTTGCGGGGACGCCGACTTTCGTGAGGTTCATTTCCAAGGTCTTAGCCTATTCGGTGGTACCCGTTTCGCCAACAAGGCCAATTTTTCCGAATCCGTCTTCAGCGATCATGCCGATTTCACAGCCGCTCATTTCGCCGGTCCGGTCGACTTTTTCGGCTGCCGCTTCCAGGGGCGGGCCATCTTCGATAAGACTCAGTGCCTGGACGATATCGGCTTCTACAAGTCCGCCTTTGTCCGTCGCCTGACCCTTAACGACGCCAGGCTGTACGGTCGTCTGAATCTGGAAGGCGCCACCGACGGCGACCCGATCGCGCAATCATCGCAAGCGATCCGCCTGACCGCTTCCGGAGAACCCGTCAACGGACTGACGGGCACGTTGGAACCCACGTCCGGCCCGCCAGAACGCAGCTTCAAATCCCTGCCCAAGCTGCACGCGCGCCGCACCCAGTTCTTCGAAGACGCAAATTTTTCCAACCGTGACCTGCTGTCCCCCTCGACCTTCCGCGATGCCGTCTTCCACGAGCGTGCGCAGTTCCACGGCAGCGACATCCACGCCAATGTCAATCTGTACGGCACCAATTTCCGCCGCGCCCTGGCCTATCGCGCCGGCAGCCTGCCGCGCTATCCTGAAGACCTGCTGAAGCTGCGTTTCCTGGCTGAACCCGACGGGGCGAACTACGCCACGTGGAAGAAGACTTATCTCAGAACGCGTATCGAACGGCGCTTTGATAACTTCACCGCCGACAACTACTACAACAACCTCGAAGCCAGTTTCCGCACCCTCAAACAGATGATGGAGGAGCGCCGCGACCGGCTGAAGGAAGGCGAGTTCTTCAATCTCGAACTGCGCGCCCGCCGTAAACGCAGCGATATTCCGTTGTGGGAACGCATCACGTCCTACCTCTACTGGCTGGTCTCCGACTACGGCAATTCGCTCTTCCGCCCGATGGTCATGCTGCTGCTGTTGTTCGGCGCCATGGCGACTGTTTATTACACTATCGGCCAGATGCGTGCGCATCAGCCGGTCATCCCGATGGACGGGCACGGCCTGTACAGCGCCCTGGTTTTCTCGCTGCAGAACGTCTTCGCGCCGTTCAGTGTCCTGGACGCCAGCAAGTTCAACGCCAACGACGCCTGGATCCGGACGGTAGTCCTGCCTGCCGATCCGGCGCAGAGCCTGATCATCAAGCTGCTGGCCTCGACCCAATCCCTGCTCAGCCTGACCTTGGCCTTTTTGGCCGGCCTGGCCGGCCGCCGCCGGTTCCAGATCAACTGACTTTTGTTTTGACGCGCAATTAACCGAGAACGGGGCCGCCCGTGCGGTGGCATCCACTTTATCGGATTGCGCTCTGGTCAATCCGCTCGGTTGAGATAATCCTCGGAACGCATTTCTTCCAGCCGTGACACGGTCCGTTCAAACTCGAATGCGCCGTCGCCCGACGGATACAGCTGCGCCGGTTCCGCCGCTGCCAGCAGAACCGTCTTTGTCGACGCTTCATACAGCGCATCGATCAAGGTCACGAACCGCCTTGCTTCATTGCGATTGGCCGGGCTCATGATCGGCACGTCCTCGATAAACACCGTCGTAAAGCGCTCGGCGATCGCCAGATAATCGGCCGGGCCGTTATTCCCGCCGCACAGTTCGGCAAAACTGGCGCGCAGCAACGGTCCCGCCGCACGCTTGAAGGTGATCTTGCGCTCATTGACCGTCAGGGCGCATTCCATCTCGGTGTTGAGCCGCGTCATATCGGCCCACAGACGGTCGAAGCCGGCATGGCTTTCCGGCGCGGTGCTCGGGAAGAAGTAGGTCTTGGCGCCGCGCAGGCGATCCAGGCGGAAATCGCGCGGTCCGGCCACCTCGACGACCTGCAGGCGCTGCTTGATCATCTCGATAAAGGGGACGAACAGATCGCGGTTCAGGCCATTCTTGTAGAGGTCCTCAGGCGGCCGGTTCGACGTCGTGACCAGGACCACCTTGTGCGCAAACAGGGCCTCAAATAACCGGCCCAGGATCATAGCGTCGGCGATATCGGTCACCTGCAACTCATCGAAACACAGAAGCTGCGACCGTTTGGCGATCAGCTTCGCAGTCGGCGCGATCGGATCGTCGCCCTTGTGCGTGCCGAAGACGGCTTTGCGCGTCTTGGCGTCGCTTTCGCGCCATTTGCGGATCAGATGGTGGACTTCCGACATGAAGGCGTGGAAGTGGACGCGGCGTTTCGCCCTGACCTGGGCGTTATGATAGAAGATATCCATCATCATCGACTTGCCGCGGCCGGGCGGGCCCCACAGATACATGCCGTAGCATTTTGGCCGGATACCGAACAGGGCGCGCCACCACGAACGGCTGTGGCGAATACGTCGCTCCAGCCGGAACAGGGCTTCGATCGCCGCCTTCTGCGCCGCGTCAGCCTTCAGTTCACCTGATTTGAGCAGGCGTTTGTACTCGCTGCGGATACCCATCAACCGGTCTTTTTACTGCTTCGCCCGAGCTCTATAGGCCCGTGCCCCACCTTTTTCGAGCGGGACCTTAGCAAATACGCCTCAAGATCGCGTTAAAAATGCTGCATTGCGCAAGGTTTGGCCGCGGTTGTGGGATTTGGGGGACAGTTATGGCCTGCCACCATCCGCAAAATGCCGCGGTTTCGCGATGCATCCTGGGATTTCCTGTGATCGACGCAAAGGTTTGCAGACGGAAACATCTCACTAAGCATTCGGTGTTAAAACAGGTGTCCGGTTGGCGCAAAATTGCGCCGTCCTACCGTAGAATGCGTTCATTGAGTATCCGATTGTCCCAGTCTCCCTTCAAAACCTCGACCGACGCACCGCCGTCTTCACGAGGGTGGTTTCGTTACAGTAACCTGAAGGTCGAGGCGGCCATCTTCATGCTGATCGCCCTCACATTTGCGGCCGTTCTGGGCCAGGGCGCCGTGACCAGCCGGCAATTCGACCTTACCTCGCAAATGGGACAGTATTACCCATTCGACTACAGCGACAAGTCCGACGGGGGCCAGACCTCCGTTACGTGGGACAAGTCCAAGCCGCTGCAATGGTCATGCACACTGCGTGCCGGCGCCCAATATACCTATTGTGGTTATGGACTGCAGCTCGACGCGGACCATGAGGCCACAGGGCTGGATATTACGAAATTCCAGAACATTACGCTTAAATTAAATTATCGCGGCACCGGCGAACATCTTCGTCTGCTGCTGCAGAGTCCGCGTCCCGCCAATCTTGCCGCGAAGGTCAGAAAAGACGAGACTGTGCCTTATGTCGTCGAATTTGATGTCGTTCAGGGCGACAATGTTATCCACCTCGCAAAGGGGAACTTGACGGCCGAACAGTGGTGGCTGAACGCGCATAACCTGGCACACGATGCCGTTCCACCGGTCCCCGAACAGATTGTGTCCGTGGCTTTCTCGTCAGGGAGCCAGACGCCTAACGGCCGCATGGATGTACACGTCCAGTCTATAAATTTTGAAGGTGTCTCGGTCTCGACTGCCCAGTGGTACCTCATCATCCTAGGCGTCTGGCTGGTGCTGACCGGTGCTTTTCTGATCTACCGCTTCCTGTCCCTGCGCAGCGGCTACGAACAGCGTCAGATTCGCCAGGCTGAAGAGAGCCGCGTCCTGGCGGAGGCCCGCGCGGCCGCGGAATCGGCCAGCACGGCCAAGTCGCAATTCCTGGCCAATATGAGCCACGAACTGCGTACTCCGCTCAACGCTATTATCGGCTATGCCCAGCTTCTTAATAGCGACGATCTCAGCGACCGGCAGTTGTCGGCCGTCAGGACGATCCAGCATAGCGGCGAACATCTGCTGACCATGATCACCGACATTCTCGACATCGCAAAGGTCGAGGCGGGCAAGCTGGAACTCCTGCCGGCTCCGTTCGATATCCGTGCCTGCGTTTCCAGCGTGGCCCAGATGGTTCGCCTGCGCGCCGAGGAAAAGGGCCTGGGTTTCCACGTCACAATCCATGAGGATGTACCGCAAAACGTGGTGGCGGACCAAAAGCGCGTACGCCAGGTTTTGATCAACCTGCTCGGAAATGCGGTCAAGTTTACGTCGTCGGGTGAAATACGCCTCGACGTTACCCTGGTGAGCGTCGTCGATGAAGATGTGCGCCTGCGTTTTGAAATCAGCGACACCGGAGTCGGTATTCATGACGATCAGCGTGAACGCATATTCCGTCCTTTCGAACAGGTCGGCAACGCCATCGACCGCAGTGGCGGCACGGGACTTGGCCTCAGTATCACACGTAAAATCGTCGAGATGATGGGCGGCGAAATCGGCGTCACAAGTGCGTCAGGCGAAGGCAGTTGCTTCCACGTCGAAGCCCCCTTCCCGTTGGCCGCCGGGGAAGACGTTCCGGCACCCGTCGACAATGTCGTGGCCGACGAGGCGCCGGTCAGCGATCCCGTCCCGCCCATGTTGGCGCCCGACAGCGCCACGCTCGACCAGTTGCTCGCCTACGCCCGGTCCGGCAATCTGCGCGCCATCCGTAAAGAAGTGCCCGCAATTCTTGCGCTGGGGCCACAATTTCACAGTTTCGCGGAGCGGCTCGACACACTCTGCGCGGCTTACCAATCACCAGCCGTGTTGCGCCTGGTTGAGAAGTACGCCGAGGAACGCAGGGCAGCATGACCGAACTTACCAAATTCAAGACCGAGGCCACGCTGCTGGTTGTCGACGACAATCCGGTCAATCTCGGCGTCATGGTCGATCATCTGGAGCGCCATGGTTTCGAAGTCCTGGTTGCGCTGGGCGGTTTTGAGGCCCTGGAACGGGTTCGCTACGCTCAGCCGGACCTGATCCTTCTGGATGTGATGATGCCGGACCTGGACGGGTTCGAGACCTGCCGGCGGCTGAAGCACGAAGAGGCGAGCCGCGATATACCGGTTATCTTCATGACAGCCCTGGCCGATGTCGACAGCAAGGTGACAGCCTTCGCCGCGGGCGGCGTGGACTATGTCAGCAAGCCTTTCCAGGTAGAAGAACTTCTGGCGCGCGTGAGAACGCACCTGGCCTTGCGTCGGGCGCAGCTCGAACTGATGGCCGGCAAGACCCGTCTGGAAGCCGAGGTCTGCACCCGTCGCGCCGTCGAAGTGTCGTTGCGCGATTCTGAAATGCGGCATCGCCGCCTGTTCGAGACCGCCGGCGACGGCATATTGGTCGTCGACTGCGAAACCGACACCGTCGTCGACATGAATGCGCAATGCAGCGAGATCCTGGAATGCGATATCGAGGCCGCGCGCGGTCGGCGACCGGAAGATATCCCCGCCCTGGTGAACCTGGGCGGCGCACGCCCACTGACGGACATATTGCGCGAAGCCGGCCAGGCCAAATGGGATGACTGGTCGTGGCTGAAGACCGACGGCACCGACGTCAGCGTCGAGATCCTGGCGACGACCTATCGCGCCGGGGAACGGCTTCTGGCCCAGTGCACGTTTCGGGATATTCGCGCCCGCAAGGCGGCGGAGGCGCGCGTACGTTATCTGGCCATGCACGATGCCCTGACCGGGCTGCCGAACCGCACGCTGCTGATGGACCGCCTGACCCAGGCGGTGGCCCATGCGCGTCGCGATCGCGGGCACGTCGGACTTCTGTTGCTCGACCTTGATCATTTCAAGAATATCAATGACAGCCTGGGTCATTTTATCGGCGACGGTCTGCTCGAAGAGGTCGCCCGGCGGCTGCGCAGTGTGTTGCGCGAAGGCGATACGCCGGCGCGGCTGGGCGGCGACGAGTTCGTCGTGGCGGCGTGCGGTCTTGCGGGCCCGGCGGATGCCGAAGCCCTGGCCCAGCGAATCCATCTGGCCCTGGAACCGGTCTTCAATATCCAGGGACACAATTTACACGTTGGTGCCAGTATCGGCATCAGCCTGTATCCTGAGGATGGCGACACCCCGGCCGCGCTGCTTCAGGCAGCGGATACCGCCATGTACGAGTCCAAGAAGAAAGAGCGCGGCAGTTATCGCCTGTTCAGCCACGACCTGAGCATGGCCGCGGCGCGTTGGCACACCCTGTCGAACGACCTGTACGGCGCCTGTGAACGCAATGAATTTGAACTGTATTATCAACCCCAACTCTGCGTCGACAGTTCCGCCATTAACGGCCTGGAAGCCTTGTTGCGCTGGAACCACCCGACTGAAGGGCTGATCGAGCCCGGCCTGTTCATTCCCTTGCTCGAGGAACACGGCAGGATGGTCGAGATCGGCCGATGGGTAATTCAAACGGCGTGCAGACAGGCGGTCGCCTGGCAGGCCCAGGGCCTGCCCAAGATACGGATCGCCGTGAACCTGTCGGCGCAACAATTCTATCGCGGCGATATCGTGGCCATAGTCCGCGGCGCGCTCGAAGAGACCGGCCTGGCGGCGGAATGGCTCGAACTGGAACTGACCGAAAGCCTGACGCTCGACGACACCAATGTCACCCTGCGCATTATGAGTGAGCTCAAGGCCCTGGGCGTAAAACTGTCGCTGGACGATTTCGGCACAGGCTGGTCGTCTCTCGCCTATCTCAAGCGTTTTCCACTTGACCGGATCAAGATCGATCGCTCCTTCGTGCGCGACATCGTCAATGATCACAGCACGGCCGCTATCGTCCACAGCATCCTCGACCTGGCACGCAAGCTCGACCTGGATTGCGTGGCGGAAGGTGTGGAGACCGTCGCCCAACTGGACCATCTGCGCGGAGAGGGTTGCCCCGGAGTCCAGGGATTTCTGTTCAGCCGGGCGATATGTGTCGAGGAAATTACCGGCCTGCTGCGCACCGGATTTCCATCCGACAAAGCCTCCGAGGCGGCTTGACGCCTATCCAGCCACCTTCAGCGAAATCTGCTTCGCCACCTGGACGCCATGCGCCACAGCCGTGGCCACGCATGGGTGCCAGTAGTCGGTGACTTCACCGCAGGCATAGACGCGCTCCAGGCTGGTCTCGCCGTGGCGGTCGACGGCCACGAAACCGCGATCGCGTTCCGGGTCCAGGCCATAGGGCACCACCGCCTCGAAACCGTACATGACACCGAAGGCATCGAAGCCTTCGCCATTCACCGCCATTGCGTCCTGGTCGGCGATATAGGGCCCGACGACGACCCGTACCTGCGGCACCATGGCCTGCAGCAACTTCTGGGCGCGTGGCGCCGTACGCGTAAAGATGGTCGCCGTACCACCACGTTCGACGACAAAGCGCGCCTGGTCGAAGGCATTGTCGCCGCCGCCCAGGATCGCCACCCGTCGCCCCTTGACCGCCATCGCCTCCATGGGCGTACCCGGGCCTATGGCAACCACCTGTCCCGATTTGAAACCACCGGCACGTGGCATTGTCCCGGTCGCAATCACAATATACGGCGCGGCCAGGGCCGTCGTTGCCGTCGTGACCGTATAGTCGCCGGATATATCGCGCACCACAGCTATGGCCCGGCAGGTCAGCCAGGCATCGACGCCCAGTGCCTCGGCGTGATCGGCCAGGCCCTGGGCCACCTGTTGCCCAGTCCGCCCCTGCACACCGGGAATCCATAGATTCTCATAGGGCGAGCGCGTCTGCAGCCCGCCCAGCCGTGGTCCGGCTTCCAGCAAGGTCGCCGGCACGCCCAGTTTTCTGAGCCAGATTGCGCAGGCGACCCCGGCCGGGCCGCCGCCGATTATGATGACCAAAGGGCGCATATGTCCGTTTTTCAGGCTGGCTAAAGTGTCACACTCTGCAACTTTTCGTGATCGTTATATATCCAAAACCCGCGAAAGGCACAGATTATGCAGCGAATTCAAGGCTTAGGGGAGAATTTACCCGAATCCAAAAATAAGAAATCAATGTGGTTGTTCAGACTTGGCTAAGTACCGTCTTATATAACATAATTACGACAGCACGAATCGAAGACGGAGAGCGTACCCGTGCTGCGTAACAGTGAGGAATAAAACAGTGAGACTTTTGTGCGTTGAAGACAATTCGACCCTGCGCAAGATGATCGATTTGATGCTGGCCACCACCGGCATTGATGTGGATTTCGCGCAAAATGGCCAGGAAGCGGTCGAAGCCTATCAGGTCAACGAGTATGATGCCGTATTGATGGACATGGAAATGCCCGTCATGTCCGGCCTGCGTGCGGCCAAGGAAATCCGCCAGATGGAAGACGGCTTCCACCTCGACTACACGCCCATCCTGTTCCTGACCGGGAACGAGGACGAAGAGCATGTGGGCCAGGGTTTCGAGGCCGGCGGCGACGGCCACCTCAGCAAGCCCTTCACGTCGGAAGCGCTGATCGGCGCCATCGACCGCGTTCTGAAGACAAACCATAATGACGGGTTTGGCCAGATGCTGCGGGCGATGCGCTAGTCAGCTCAGTCGTATAATCAGCACGGGCTTTCGGACGGTTTTTCTCCCTCCTCCTTGTGCGGAGCATGGGGAGGTGTCGGCTCAGCCGACGGAGGGGTACCTTCTTAAGGTCAGATTTTCCAAGTATCTCTGCTAAGGTAGAGTTCGTTGGCATGTCCCAAACCTGAAAGCTGATAAATCGATGAAATGACCCCTCCGGCTCGCAAGCTCGCCACCTCCCCATCGTCGCTTCGCTCGACAGGGAGGAGGGTGATAAGCCGTTGCAAGCCGGACCTACTGTCAGAATATTACAACCCATCCTGGCAGATGAACTTCATCGCCATATAGTCGGCCAGGCCATGGCGTGAGCCTTCGCGGCCGAAGCCCGACTCCTTGACGCCGCCGAACGGTGCCACCTCGGTCGAGATCAGGCCGGTGTTCAGCCCGACCATGCCATACGCCAAAGCCGCCGTCACCCGTGCGGCGCGTGACACATCCTGCGTAAAGACATAGGCCGCCAGTCCGGCGCGCGTGGCATTGGCCATGGCCAGGGATTCGCTCTCCGAGTCGAAACGGACGAGTCCAGCCAAAGGACCGAAGGTTTCTTCGCGGTTCATCAGGGCCTCAGGATGCACATCGCGCAGGACCGTTGCGGCAACAAAGGCGCCCGGGAGATCCGGCACAGCCGCCTGGGCCATGACCACCGCGCCACCCACCACCGCATCATTGAGATGGGCTTGAAACTTGACGGCGGCCCGGGCGTCGATCAGCGGTCCCTGATCCGTCGCGCAGGCCAGCCCATCACCCGTGCGCAAGGCCGCGACACGTATCGCCAGGCCCTCGGCAAACCGGTCATAGATGGCCGACTGGACCAGCAAGCGGTTGGCGCAGACGCAGGTCTGGCCGGTATTGCGAAACTTCGACGCCATGGCGCCGTCGATGGCCGCTTCGAGATCGGCGTCGTCGAAGACGATGAACGGCGCATTGCCCCCCAGTTCCAGCGACACGCGCTTGACGGTCGCCATACAATCGGCCGCCAGACGTTTGCCGACCGCCGTCGAACCGGTAAAGCTGAACTTGGCCACGCGTTCGTCGCCGGTGAGGACCTCACCAATCGGCGCCGCCTGCCCCGTGACGATATTGAACACGCCATCGGGTACACCCGCCTCCTGGGCCAGCAACCCCAGCGCCAGGGCGGACAAGGGCGTCAATTCCGACGGCTTCAAAACCACCGTGCAGCCGGCTGCCAAAGCGGGCGCCACCTTGCGCGTCACCATGGCCGCGGGAAAGTTCCACGGTGTAATGGCCGCCACGACACCGACCGGTTCGTTGACGACGTGCAGCCGTGCGCCGACGACATGCGGGGGGATGACATCGCCATAGGCCCGCCGCCCCTCCTCGGCGAACCAGTCGACGAAGGAGGCCGCATAGAGAATCTCGCTCTCGGCTTCATGCAGCGGCTTGCCTTGTTCCGCCGTCATCAGCCGCGCAAGGTCGGACCTGTGCGCAAGGATCAGGTCATACCAACACCGCAGGATAATACCGCGCGCCTTGGCGGTCAGCCCCTTCCAGGCCACAAAAGCCGATTGCGCCGCCGTCACGGCCTCGCGCGCGGCGTCCGCGCCCAGGTCGGGGACATAACCGACAAGGCCTAAGGTGGCGGGGTTGGTGACCGCGATCGCCGAATCCGCCTGTACCCACCGGCCGCCGATCAACGCCGCCTGACGCAGCAGATCCGGGCGCGTCAAACCAAGATCGCTCATGGTAACAGCGCCGCTTCGACCAGCGCCATGCCCTCGTCGAAGATTGCGTCTTCGATGGTCAGCGGCATGAGAAAGCGCAGGGTCTCGCCATGGATGCCACACGACAACAGGACCAGGCCCAGCTCCAGCGCCCGCGCGGTCACCGCCTTGGCAGCTGTGCCATCTGGTTCGTGCCCGCCGTGTTCCTTGACCATGTCGAAGGCCATCATGGCGCCCAGTCCGCGGACGGCACTGATCGGCCGCAGATCCGCCCTGCCCTGCCACGCCGTAAACTGGCGGCGCATGCGCGCACCCAACGCCTCGGCGCGGACCAGCAGGCCCTCGTCGGCGATAACGTCGAGCACCGCCAGGGCCGCTGCGCAGCCGATAGGCGAACCACCAAACGTGCCACCCAGACCGCCCGGCTCGACGGCATCCATCACCCCGGCGCGGCCCATCACGCCCGACAATGGGAATCCACCGGACAGCGACTTGGCCATGGTGATCAGATCGGGTTCGACGCCGCTGTGCTCGCAACCGAACATCCGGCCCGTCCGCGCAAAGCCCGACTGAACCTCGTCGAAGATCATCTTGATCCCATGTTGGTCGCACACCCGGCGCAGGGCCTGCAAAAGCTCGGTCGGGGCGATGTGAAACCCGCCCTCGCCCTGCACCGGCTCGATGATGATGGCGGCGACCTGGGACGAGTCTATATCGCAACGAAACAGCTGTTCCAGCGCGCGCATGGTATCGGCCACGCTGACGCCGTAGTGGGCGATCGGCAACGGCAGGTGCCAGACCTCGCCCGGCAGGGTGCCGAAACTGCGTTTGTACGGATTGACCTTGCCGGTCAGGGCCGAGGTCATCAGGCTGCGGCCGTGAAAGGCGCCGGAAAAGGCGATGACGCCGTTACGCCCTGTGGCGGCGCGAGCGATCTTGACGGCGTTTTCGACCGCTTCGGCGCCCGTGGTGAAGAAGATGGTCTTGGCCGGTCCGGCGAACGGCGCCACCGCGTTGAGGCGCTCGGCCAGGGCGATATAGGGCTCATAGGCCATGACCTGGAAGGCGGTGTGGCTGAAGGCGGCGAGTTGCGCCTCGACCGCGGCAACGATCTTCGGGTGGCGGTGGCCGGTATTGAGTACGGCGATGCCGCCGGCAAAATCGATATAGCGGCGGCCTTCTGCGTCCCAGATCTCGGCGTTTTGGGCGCGAGCGGCAAAGACCGGCATGGCGGTCGAAACACCGCGCGGCACAGCGGCTTCACGGCGGCGGAGCAGGTCGGCATTTGCGGAAAGCGGAGTGTGGGTATCCATGGAGGGGTCCTTTCAGACAAGGTTGTGGCGTCAGGCCGAACGAGCGGCCCTGGAAACGGCGGTTGCTAAGGTCAATATTTTCTCCCGCTCCGTTTACGGGGAGGGGGGACCATCCGAAGGATGGTGGGAGGGGGACACTTTTACCTGCCGTTGCTGTCGATCCAGCGCCAAGGCCGGATAGATCAGGGCGACAAGGCTAATGGCGAGCACCGCCACGGTCACATCGATCAGCAGTCCGTACCCAAGATGCGCATTGACGATCAGGGCGGCGCAAAGCGGACCGGTCGCCAATCCCATCTTGGAGAAGAAACCACCCAATGCCGCCATCCGGCCCTGCGGATCGAAGGCGGCGCACATGCCGAGCACGTAGGGGATGACAAAGCACCAGGTGATGGCGGTCAGGATATTGGCCCAGAAATAAACCTGCAAACCCATGTCCTTGCCGTAGATCAAGTGAAAGGCCCAGCTACCGCCTAAGGTCAGGACCAGTCCGATCAACAGGGGGATCAGACGGCCGAAACGGATGCCCATGACGACGACCAAGGCCGAACCCGCTGTACCGATCCAGTTGGCCCAGCCGAGCGCATCTGTCATCGGCTCGAGCCCCAGCTCAGCATCGCGGCCCAGCCCGATGATAAAAGCGGCCAGGCCCATATTGGCGGCCTGGAAGGTGAACAGGGCCAGGAAGGTCAGGACCAGCGGCCAGATAGCAAGCTTGCCCGCCTTGGCTAACGGATCGACCTCCGGCCTCGCGTAAGGCGCCAGGAACGGCACCATCAACAACGACACGGCACTGAAAGCGGCCAGGGCAGCAAACAGCACTTCATAACCATACAGGGGCACCAGACGCGGCAGGTACATCAGGCCCAACCCGCCCAGCCCGAACTGGACCACCAGCAACACGCCGAAGACCTTTTCCGGCACCTGGGTACGTGAAATAACGCCGTAGGACAGGCCGACCAGCATCCCGCCCATCAGGCCATGGACAAAGCGCATGGCCGTCAACACCGGTGCTGCGTGTACCAAGGCCGAGCCGCCATCCATGACGATCAGCAGGATCAGTATGGCGACCGCCGCCTTGCGCCACGGCACTCGCCGCACGACGAAGACGGCGGCCAACGCCCCCAAAGCCGCACCGTAGACATTGGCCGAGGCGACCAGACCGGCGTCCTTCGCCGAAAAATGCAGACCGGTCATCAGGCCATCGACAATGGCCGACATGATGTTGACGTAGAACAGGCCGGCCGTGGCCATGAAGGACAGGAAGACGGCCGCCAGCAGGCCGTCTTCGCGGGCATACCATCGTGTCATGCGGATTGCCCCAAATACTGTCCCTGTCCGGTTGACGCGATCAGACCGCCCTGGCTGAGCACGGCGCGCAGCGGCTCCAGTTGCCCGGCATAGCGCTGCCACAGCGCGACCGACGTACGATAGATCGGCTGGCGCACCTGGACCGCGCTGGCGGTTGCGGCGGCAGACCGGTTTTCATGAAAGCGCAGACAAGACTCCTGCCAGTCGAGGCCCAGGGCCCCGATCAGCCCACGCGTCTCGCCGTCGGGATCAGCCGTCACCGCCTCGTAGTCGATATCGATGATCCGGTCGGGCGCGATGGTGCGCCAGTGCTCCATCAGCCTGGCGTGGGCCAGCATGTAACGGCCGATATCGCCGAGATCATAGGAATAGGGGCAGCCCATGCGGAACAGCGTCTTGTACAGGGCATAGCCATTATCCATCGGATCGCGGCGCAGATGGACGATGCGGGCCTTGGGCAAAGCCTTGAGGATCAGGCCGACATACAGGTAGTTGGCGGGGGTCTTGTCGATGACATGCGCCGTTGTAACGCCATAGCCGCGCACGGCGGCGATATAGGCCTGGCCCAGGGCACCAGGGTCGATATCGCGGGCTGCGCGGATCAGGTTCATCTTGCCACCGCCGGCACTGCGAGCAAGGCGCGTCAGGGTCAGGGCGAAGTCGTTGATCTCGCCCAGGCTCTCGACGCGGTCGTGCGACGAGATGATCCGGTCGACCAGGGTGGTGCCGGAACGCGGCAGGCCCATGACAAAGATCGGCGCATCCGACGGGCAACCCACACGGCCGTCCGCCAGATAGCCGGCGTCGAAGGATTCAGCTATGGCCGCCATGGCGTCGATATCGCCCTGAACGTCATAGGACAGCGCGCGCCGCCTGCGATCGGCGGCGCGTTTCAAATAGCTGAAGGCGCGCGCGCTCAGCCCCAGGTCTTCAAGTTCCTTGGCCAGGGCATAGCCCAGCGCCACTTCACCGGCCGGTGCCCCATTGATCAACGTCCTGTCGATCAACGCTTCCAGTTCGGCGACGTGGTTACGCTCCGGCGTCTGTTTGCGCAGGGTCGCGCGGTTCTGATACGCGTCATAATCGTCGGGTTTCAGCGCAATAACGCGGTCCAAAAGCGCCTCGGCCTCTTCCGCCTCACCGACCGCAATCAGGGCGGTGGCCAGGTTGTACAGGCCAGCCGGATCATCAGGGCGCAGGGCGACAGCGCGGCGGTAGACACGCACGGCGTCGGCATTGTGCTGCGCAAACATGAAATGCTCGGCGACGTGCTGCAGCAGTATCGCATCATTGGCACAGCGCGTTTCCAGGACGCGCAGATCGTCCAGCGCTCCGGCCATGGCGCCGTCGTGCATCCGGGTTCTGATCGCGGCAAACAAGCTGCGCGCATCGGAAAGAGGCAGGACGGCGGTCATGACGAGCCTTACAGAGAGGACAATTACTTAGAAATCGAGGTCTAAAGTCAAACCGACCGTACGCGGCAGGGAGATGAATTTCTTCGATCCATTGCCATAATAGCCCTGGGCAGGCGAGGTGCCCATATAGGCTTCGGTGAATTCACCCGTGACGCCGGCGCTATTAAAGACGTTCTTTACATAGCCCGTCAGTACCCATGTGCCATTGGTCAGGGCCGACGACACGTTCCAGATGGCGAAGGCCGGCAGTTCGGTATTGTACTTGGCCGAACCCAGGGCGTTGCGTGTCGTCGACTGGTATGACCCTGACAGGCGGTTGGTGATGCTGAAATCATTGCCCAGGCTACGTGTGTCATCCAGCGCCAGGGTGAGGGCGTGCTCCGGCGTGCCGGGCAGCTTCGACCCGGCGGCGGCCAGGACGGTATGGGCGGCCGTCGGCGACAGCAGGGCGTCTTCGAGGCGAGCGTGGGTATAGGTGTAGCCGAGGGCAAAGTGGCCATGCGCCCCGAGCCTGCCGCCGATGCGCGATTCCAGGCCATAGGTCTTGGCCTTCCTGCCGTTGACGACCGTATAGAAGCCCCAGTTCGGCGTCGCCGTATTGAGCTGGATATGATCCCAGTCGACCGAGAACAACGCCGCATCGTAGGTCAGACCGTTACTGACGCCCTTGATGCCGGCCTCGTAATTGGTCACGAAGTCCGACCGATACAGCTGCCACGCCGGATCTTCGGCGAAGTTGCCGGTCAGCGGCACGGCGTTCGAACCCCCGCGGCGATACCCCTGCGACACCGTGGCATAGGCCAGGGTCCGTCCGGCCAGCTGCCACGACGCATTGAGCTTGAACAACGGCTTGCTTTCTTCCGACGTGAACTGCGCCGTGGTCGGCGTGAAGAAGGTTCCCCACACCGGAATGTCGACAAAGGTCGTGTTAACGGCGCGGTTGGAGAAGTAGCGCATACCGCCGGTGACCTGGAAGGCCGGGGTGACGTGCCAGGTCAGTTCGCCGAAGACCGCCGTATCGGTAAAGGTCTCCTTGCGATCGTAGGCAAAATCCTGGTCGGTCGGCACGATCGACGGCGCGGCGTACCACGCCTTGAACCCGCGCAGATAGCTTTCCTGGGTCGCCTCCAGGGTCTCGCGACGATAGAAGACGCCGGCCACCCAATCGAACTGACCGCCCGCCGCCGAGACCAGACGTAGTTCCTCGGTCAGGGATTTGTCGTCATAGCCGCGCACGGCCGAGGCCATGGGGCGGGGATAGTTGTAATAGAAACCGAGGAAGCCGGCCTTGGCATAGAACCCGGTGTTTTCCGACACGCTTTCGCCGCTGTGCGTATAGTCGGAGGTCGACGAGGTCAAGGTGGCGAAACCGAGATCGATATTGGCTTCCAGAGCCGTCATCTCGACCTTGCGCGACGACGGCTCCAACTGGACCGAGCCGTTCTCGTATTGCTGATAGGTCCGGCCATAGCCGTCCTGGCCCACCGTTTCCTGGCGACGGCCGCCGACCTTGTCCGACTGCTGAGCATAGGACAAGGTGGCGTCAAAGACGTCGTCCGGCTTCCACTTGGCGGCGACGCGGCCATACCAGATACCGACCGTGTCGGCGTCCTTCTTGGTGTAGTAGCTGGCCGCGGGATCATAGAGGCCGTTCGGCGCCACGGGAATGCCGTTGGCGTCGAGCTTGTAGAGATTGACATAGTCGGTCAGGCCGGCCAGGTCGAGACGACTGGCATTGACGCGCACGGCCAGGGTATCGCCCAGTGGCACGTTCAGCACGACGTCGCCCGAATAGCTTAGGCTGTCCGAACCGTCGGTCGAAGATACCCCACCGCCGACCTTGCCTTCGAACACACCCAGCTTCGGCGCCCGTGTGATGTAACGGATGGTGCCGCCCAGCGAACCTGAACCGTAGAGCGTACCCTGCGGTCCACGCAGGATTTCGACCCGGTCGAGGTCGCGCAGCAGGAAGTTGGCGAAGAGCGGCGTGTCGTTGACATAGGTCGAGACGGGAGACACCGACGACACGGCGTAGTCACCCAGCGCCGCGCTGTCGACATTGAGGCCGCGGATGACGACGCTGTTCTGGACGCCCTGGTTGCGATAGCCGCGGTCGACCAGCGACACGCCCGGCACCGAACGCAGCAGCTCGGCATTGTCAGCCACCTTAGCGGCATCGATGGCGGCGCCCGAAACGGCGGAAATATTGTATGGCACCGACAACTGCTTTTCGCTGCGCCTGGTAGCGGTGACGATGACTTCGGTGGTGTCATCCGTCGTTGCAGCTTGGGCGTCCTGGGCGAAAGTCGGCGCGGCCGCCAGCCCGCTCAGGGCCGTGGAGGCGAGAAGTATGAGGCCGATGGTTCTATGGGAGGTGAGCTTGGTCATGTGTAGTCCCCTAACTATATGTGCTGTGCTTTATGATTTATGTGTGGTGCGGCCAGAGCCGGCGGGCTCGGTCGGGTTTTTCCTGGGGCGTCTTCCGGCTTGCGGCTTTTCCAGCGCTCCGAGGCTGTTCAGGGCTTCGGAGGGGCGCCGGCCCGTCTCATAGGGCGGGTAGCTGATATCGGCATCGCGGAAGCTTTTCAGCGTCTGGCCCAGCCCGTTCCAGCCGCGTTCGCGGACGCGGCGGACGTGGTCGAGATCGATCTCGAAGGCCATGATTTCCCGGCCCGGCCCGGCCTGATGGATCAGTTCGCCGCCCGGGCCATAGACACAGGACAAGCCCACTCCCAGCTCACCGGCCACATTGACGTCGATGAAATAGCACTGGTTGGTGGCGGCCGAGGCGCGGGCAATGGCCAGTTCGGCCTCACGGTCGATTGTATTGGTCATGGTCGGGTGCAGGATGACTTCCGCGCCCATCCACACCAGCGACCGCGTGGTTTCGCCAAACCACATGTCGTAACAGATCGAGATACCGAACCGGCCGACCTCGGGCACGTCGAAGACGACGAACTGCGCGCCGGGCTCAACGCCGATCTCATACGGCAGGAAGGGGAACATCTTGCGGTAACGGACGACGATCTCGCCGTCCGGATTGATCACGCTGGCGGTGTTGTAGACCAGCGATCCCGACTGTTCGTAGAGCGAACCGGGGATCAGCCAGATTCCCAGTTCGCGCGCCAGGCCGGCCATCAGGTCCTCGGCGCGTCCGGGAAGGGTCTCGGCCAGGGCTGTATTGGCGCCGTACATGGCCAGTTCGCCGACTATGACCATCTCGACCCACGGAAAACGCGCCTTGACCAGCCTCACCTCCTTGGCAATGGCGGCCGCATTGTCCCCCTTGCTGAGGGCCAGTTGCAGGGCGGCGATGGCAAAGGGACGCATGGGAACTCCTGTCGTGTGACAGAAGAGTGACGGCTTTAAAGCCCAGCCGGTAGCACCAGTTCGCTGCGAACTATGAGTCCAGTTTCAGCCGCTTGTGGCGGCCCGGATCAATCTGGTTCTACGCTCGTATCAACCGGCTCCGGGCGGATATAGATGGCGGAATCGACCACCAGACGGGCGTCGTTCAGCCAGTAGATCCGCCCCCCGTCGATCAGGATATGATAGCGGCTGACCTCGCCATAGGCCCAGTTTTGCCACTGCCGGCACCAGCGGTCGTCCTCGATCCACCACCGGCCGCTATCGCAGTCTTCGTTGGCATAGCCGGCACGCCCCGTCATGCGGCCGTCGGGCAGCAGTTCGATGGTGCACGGATCGGTATAGACGGTGCGGTACAGCACGCTGCAGCCGCTCAGCGCCTGGCGCAGCTGGGCCTCGCCTTGCAGTACCTGGCCGGTTTCCAGTGGCGCGCCGGGATAGCCCAGTAGCTGGCGGATACAGTCGCGCAGGGCCAGCACGCCCTGGCGGATGCGTTCCAGCGAAAGCGATGTCACGCCGACGAGGAATTCGTTCTGCGGCGCGTGGTCGCCGCCGTAATAGGGTGCGGCACTTTCGATCAGGATGCCGTTGCGCTCGGCCAGGCGGATCAGCTGTTCGACGTCCAGCTCCGGTGGTCCCTGGACCCAGTAGGTCGTGCCGCCGCGCAGGGGCATGATGGTCGCCAGGTCGCGCATATAGTGGTTGAGCGCGTCGCGCAGGGCCGTGCGGCGTTCGCGGAACAGCTTGCCGACGCGCATCATGGTGGCGTCGTAATGACCCATCGCCAGAAAGAAGGCGGCGGCGCGCTGGATATTCATCGGCGGATGGCGGATCAGCAGCCGGCGCAGGGCGCGCGCCTGGGCGATGACCTCGGGCGCCGCCACCATAAAGCCCAGACGCAGGCCGGGCGATAGCACCTTGGACAGGCCGGCGACATAGATGACACGGTGACCGTGGTTCAGGCTGTATAGCGCCGGCAGGGTGGTTTCGAGATAGTCGGTCTCGCTGGCATAGTCGTCTTCGATAATGACCTGGTCCAGGGCTTCGGCCTGTTTCAGCAGGGCGTGGCGGCGTTCCAGCGACAGGGTGGCGCCGGTCGGATACTGGTGGCTGGGCGTGACGCAGACAATCTGGCAGCCGGCCAGGGCATCGCCGGGGATCAGGCCCTGAGCGTCGACCTTGTGGTGGACGATTCGGCCGCGGTTCTGCGCGATCAGCCGGCGCAGGTCGGGATAACCGGGCTCCTCCACCGCCACCGTGACCGTGCGATCGACCAGCATCTGCATCAGCAGGCTGAGGCTTTGCTGCGAGCCCAGGGTGATCAGAATCTCGTCGGCCCGCGCCGTGATGCCGCGCCGGGTCAGGATCTTGGTACGGATCTCCTCGACCAGCATCGGGTCGTCGGCATCGCCGGTATCGACCGACCAGGCATTGATTTCGCCGACGCTGAGCGCACTGCGCATCGAGTCGCGCCATTCCTGCACCGGGAACAGCGATTCATCGAACAGGCCGTCGATGAAGGGATAGGGATATTGCCGCCAGTTCGGCACGCGCCGCGGCCTGGTGTCACGGCCGACGATGCGGTTCTTGAACCGGCCGGTCCAGGCGGATTTCCGCGGCGGGCTGGGCGTGCTTTCGCGCATCAGGCCGGCCACCTGGTCTGTCACCTGGCCGGCGCGCACCCGGCCCTTCAGCAGCGCCGGATTGACATACAGCCCGCTGCGTTCACGGCTAATGAACAGCCCATCATCGATCAGTTTCTGGTAGGCGATGATGACCGTATTGCGCGATACGCCGAGCTGCGTCGCCAGGACGCGCGACGACGGCAGGCGCTTGTCGGGGGTGAAGGCGCCATTGACGGCGGCCTCGGCGAGCTGTTTGCGCAACTGGTCCTGCAGCGACACGTCGCTGGCGCTATCGATATATAGCAGGGGACTTCGCGCGGTCTTGACCATAGCCCAGTCACATGTCTCCGGAACGAAAGGTCAAGAGCCAAAATGCGGTGACTGGCAACGGCTTGAAAGAAAAAGATAAACCGCAGATTTCGCAGATTGACGCAGATTTTTCATGGCTTGTTCTGCTGGGTCGAAGCCCGTTTTGGCTCAAATGATCGCTTCGCGATCGCTCGTTAAGCCGCCGCTTTCTCAGTCGGAAAACACTCTGAATAATCTGCGTTAATCTGCGAAATCTGCGGTTCAACCCCTAACTACAATACCCTCTTATCCGGTTAGCCTCGACGGCCGCCGTGGTCCAGTCGGTCGTGCCGTCGTCGGCGAAGCTGTAATAGACCGTGTGGTTGGGGATGAGCAAAACCGATATCCCGCCAAACCCAGACATGTAGGGCAGCCACTTGTCCGCCGGACAGCCAGCCGCACTCCCGACATTGCTGGCCCAGAAGCCGTTATTGTAGCGGATATAGCTGTAGGCCCCGGTCAACTGCTTGCCGATATCGGACGGATTACGCTGCAGGCCGGCGTCCAGCATGGCCTGGTTCAGCATCTGGGTGCCGCCCAGCACGCCATTGCTGTCGTTCAGAAAGGCCGCGACACGGGCGATATCGTCGCTGTGATAATACAGACCGAACGCCGTAAAGGGCTGGGCCGTCGTGTCATAGGTCCGGCGGGTATAGGCCATGTTGCCGCTAAGATGCAGCGGCGTCCACAGGTCGTTGTTCAACAGATTGGTGTAGATATCGTCCGATGCCCGGCCGGGTTGGGCCTTCAGATAGGCATTCATAGCGGCGCCCAATATATAGGAATCCGACGAATGATAGACCCAGGTGGCGCCAGGCGAGCCATGGTCGGTCCAGGTACAGGCGCTGCTCATCTTGGCGGCATGGGTGGTGGCGGTGAAGAAGGTGCCCATCTTGGTCGAGCCTTCGTCGCTGCCGGCCAGCCAGTCATAGGTGGCGGAATTGTAGTTGTTGACCGTCATGTCCAGCGCGTTTTCGAAGTTTTCGGTCGTCCAGCCCGTCGTGCACTGGGTGGCATAGGTCTTGACCACGGCTAGACGCGCATTGGGATACAGCTGTTCCAGGCGCATCAGTCCCGCCGCGCCCACAACCGTCTTGGCCGTCGAATAGCTGGGCAGGGTCAAGACGTCGCAATAGGGATAGTTGCCGTTGCGCGTGGCGCAGTCCGAACGGTAGTTCTTGCCGTCGATGACAAAGCCGTAGACCGTGCGATGGCTGGCCCCGCCGATGGCGAAATTGCCCGGCACCACCGCTGAACCGTCGCTGCGCGTATAGTCGACCGCCAGTTGGCTCAGCGGATAGACCGGCAGGCGACTGGCCCGTTCGGTGGTGAAGTTGCTGATCAGGGTGGCTGCACCCGCTACGGTCGCCGGTGTGTAGGCGTGGGTCTTCATCAGACCCCACATGCTCTGTTTCAGGTAAAAGCACGTTTCGCTGGATAGCTGCACGGCGACATTGGACGTGGTGCCATCGTTCTTGAACAGGAAGGTCGCCACGCCGTTGAAGGTGCAGTTGGCATTCTTCTGCACCAGGGCAAAGGGGATGGCAGCACGGCTGTAGGCGCCATCACCGGCTTCGTTCCACACCCGGCCAGGTTCCAGCACGACTTCCCAGAAGGCGTGGCTGCTGGTATTGGCGCCGCGCTTTTCCGGCACCAGATAGGTGTTGCCGTCGGCCAGCACGCCGGTCTGCACGAACTTGAAACTGAAGTCGCTCGGGAAGCTGACAGCGCTGTTGCACTGCGCCACGCTCAGATAGGTGGTGTTGCAGTAGCTGTTGGAAACCGCACCAGCGGCATTGTAGCGCTCATACGAGAAAGCGCCGGACCCGACAGAAAACGCCAATGTGCCCTGGAAGGTATTGGTGGGCGTGGTCGCCCCACTGTCAGGCAGGTAGGCGCCAAGATCGACGCGGCTATAGCTGTAGGTAGGAGAGGTCAGATTGGCCTGGGTCAGGACGGTGCGCGCGTCAGCCAACGGCGCGAAACCCAGCGACGCCATGGCCAGGCATCCCGCGATCACAAAGCTCAGTACGCGCATCCTCGCCTCCTATGAAGTCCGGAGGAAAGACTGCCACCGATAGATGAAACCGAATAGGGCCAGATCTGTACGTTCCGTGAGTCCAGTTGAAACGTAGCTGACGATCAGCTTTTGCTCTTGCAGTCCTCCACCGTAGCAAAGCGTACGGGGGAGCGGGGCGCCCCGAGGCGTGGCGAGCCGCGCATCGCCTGAGGTCGCAGACCGAGGGCCAGCGCGTGTCGAGACGGAGGGGGCAATTCCACGCGAATCTGTTGTGCCGAACGCTGCCGAACAATTCACGATGCTTGAATCCTTTTAAATGCCCCCCTCCGCCGCCTTCGGCGGCACCTCCCCCGCACGCGGTGGAGGACTGGCTTATTTGGCTTAGCTCAAGTGTGAATACTATAAACGTACCGGACGCCTCCTACCTACACATCTACATATAAAAACCCGCTTTGTTCAGACTTTATGCTTGTAAAAACGGACAAAAAGCGCCATGTGCCGCGTGCGTCTTTGGCGCACTTATCCACAAGATCAGGAGTTGCAGTATGGGTTATCGGGTCGCCGTTGTCGGCGCCACCGGCGCCGTGGGTCGCGAGATGCTTGCGATCCTTGAAGAGGTCAATTTCCCCATTTCCGAAATCCACGCGGTCGCGTCGCGTAAATCCATGGGGCTCGACGTCGCGTTCGCCAACAGAACCCTGAAATGCCAGAACCTGGAATCCTTCGACTTTACCAAGGTCGACATCGTCCTGATGAGCGCCGGCGGCGCGGTCTCCAAGGAATGGTCGCCGAAGATCGGCGCGCTGGGCCCCATCGTCATCGACAATTCGTCGACCTGGCGCATGGACCCCGACGTGCCCCTGATCGTGCCGGAAGTGAATCCGGACGCCATCTGGGATTGCCGCAAGAAGAACATCATCGCCAACCCCAACTGCTCGACCGCCCAGTTGGTCCTGGTGCTGAAGCCGCTGCACGACATCGCCCGCATCAAGCGCGTCGTCGTCTCGACCTACCAGTCGACCTCTGGCGCCGGCAAGGAAGGCATGGATGAGCTGTGGGATCAGACCAAGGCTCTGTACGGCATGGGTGACAAGACGCCCAAGAAGTTCAGCAAGCAGATCGCCTTCAACGTCATTCCGCACATCGACGTCTTCATGGAGGACGGCTCCACCAAGGAAGAGTGGAAGATGACGGCGGAAACGCACAAGATCATCGACCCGACCATCGACCTGGTGGCGACTTGTGTCCGCGTGCCGGTCTTTGTCGGCCATTCGGAATCGGTCAATATCGAGTTCGAAGAGCCGATGGACGAATCCTATGCCCGCGAGATCCTGCGCGAAGCGCCGGGCATTTCGGTCATCGATAAGCGCGAGCCCGGCGGCTATATTACGCCGGTCGAATGCGTCGGCGAGTTTGCCACCTTCGTCTCGCGTATTCGCAACGACCCGACGGTTCCCCACGGCATTAATCTGTGGTGCGTATCGGACAACCTGCGCAAGGGCGCGGCGCTTAACGCCGTACAGATTGCGCAGCTTCTCGACGAACGCGGTGTCCTCACCCCCGTTAGCGCTTAAGAAACTTCACTTTCGTGAAACTTCAGAAAGCCGGCGGAATGAAAATTCCGCCGGCTTTCTCTATTCCGGGTCTTGCCATGTCTTCCGACTTATCGCCTTCCGAAACGACGCCATCAAGCTTTGCCTCGACCTCGCCGGTCGTTCTGGCCCTGCTGTGCTACACCGTATGGGGCTTTGTGCCGCTGGCCTATCTGCCGATCCATGCCTTCGGTGGCGCGTCGCTGGAAATCATCGGCCACCGTTCGGTCTGGGCCCTGGTTTGGGCGGCCGGCCTGGTCTTTTTCACACGCCAGTTTCCGGAAGTGTGGACGGTGCTGCGCCAGCCGCGCCTGATGGCGCTTCTGTTCGTGTCGTGTCTGATGGTGGCGACCAATTGGGGCGTCTTCGTCTGGGCGGTGACCAACGGCCACACCATCGAATCGTCGCTGGGCTACTATCTCAATCCGCTGATTAACATGGCGGCCGGCGCGATGTTCTTCCGCGAACGCCTGGACGGCTATGGCAAGACGGCGATCGGTTGCGCAGTGGCCGGGGTGCTGATCCAGGCGGTCGCCATCGGCCACATACCTTATGTCGCCCTGACCCTGGCCATCAGCTTTGCCGCCTATGGCATGATCCGCAAGCAGATCCCGGTCAATGCCCTGCCTGGCCTGTTTATCGAATGCCTGTACCTGTTTCCGATCGCCCTGGTCTATCTGATCTGGTTCGAGCATTCGGGCCAGGGGCACTTTTTCCGCACACCGTGGAATGCCTTCTGGTTCCTGTTCACCGGCCCGATCACCGTTCTGCCGCTGGCCCTGTTCAGCTTCGTGGCGCGGCGCCTGCCCTTGTCGACCATGGGCTTTATCCAGTTTATCTCGCCGACCATCGCCTTCTTTATTGGCCTGTTCCAGGGCGAGCTGTTCACACCGGCCCGCGCCCTGTCCTTTGCCTTTATCTGGGGCGGCGCGGCGGTGTTCGCGTTCGGCGCCTGGCGCAGGGTGCAGGCGTTGAAGACGGTGACGGGGTAGGTAATGGTCTATGTCTTGCGCGTAAAAGCGCCGCTGCGCCACATCCCGAATATTATTATCGCCGCGGCGCAAAGGAACGGAGTGAATGTCAGGACGCAGTCCAGGACCGAAATATAAGTAGCAGCGCCACTATCCCCTATGTCTAATGGGATTGTGTACCCACGCGCCATATCTGGCGCCTCGGGACGATGCCCCAACAGGCTATCAAGCTGATACGCAAAAAAGGCTATGAAAGGCAGCGCGGCCAGGGCGTAGACGCGGATGTTTTTCATACGGATATTGCTCATATCTATAGCTTACAGGCACCCATACAGCGCGTCGATCAGCCCGACCGGGCGGGGATCGCCCAGCAGGTGGATAGACTGTTTGGTCATGACATAGGCGGCACTCAGCATCTTGTCGGCATCGGCCATGACGCACGACCCGCCCCACCCGCTGTGACCGACGGCGCGTTCGTTGGGGCCGTAGATGTTCAGGCCCTTGTTGCGCAGGAATCCGGCGCCCCACGACAGTTTGAACGGCAGGACGCGGTCCTGGCCGTAGCTGCGTTCGCGCGTCGCCTGGGCTAGGGCGTTGGTCGACAGGGCGGGTTTGCCGTCGATCTTGCCGCCGTGTGCCATGACCTGCATCAGCCGCGCCAGGCCTAGCGCCGTGGCGTGCATATTAGCCGAGGGGATTTCCATGCGGCGCCAGGCGTCCGAGCCGCGTCCGGCGGGGGCGGAACCGCGATCGAGGAAGGCGGCCTGCTTGATCTTGTCGATCGTGCCCAGGTCGGGGGCGGCGGGGGGTTTTTGCAGTTGGGCGATGCGCGGAACGAAGTCATCGGGCGTGCCGATCATGACGTCGAGGCCAAAGCGTTGTGCCAGGTCTTCGCGCAGGGCGGTGCCCAGCGTGCGGCCGTCGATGCGGCGGAAGACTTCGCCGATCAGGTAACCGCCGGCGATTGGGGTGTAGCCGGAGCCCTGGCCGGGCGTCCACATCGGCGCCTGTTTGCACAGGATATCGAGGGTGGCGGGGACATCGAACCAGACGGCGGGATCGGCCTGGGGCGGGTTAAAGCCCACCAGGCCGTGCTGGTGCGACATTAGTTGGCCCAGGGTTATGCGCGACTTGCCGTTCTGGCCGAATTCGGGCCAGTAGTGGGCGACGGCGGTCTCGTAGTCGAGCTTGCCCTTGTCGACCAGGCGGGCGATCATCAGGGCCATGATGGCCTTGCCGGTGGAAAAGACGGGGGTCAGGGTATCGGCGGCGAAGGGTTGCGTACCTTCGCGATCGGCGCTGCCGGCCCAGATATCGAGGACGGTTTCGCCGGCGATGACGGCGGTGAAGCGCGCACCGCGTTCCTTGCCGTCGGCGAAGTTGGCGGCGAAGAGAGCCTTCACGCGCGAGAATTTTTCAGGACAGGTGCCGGCGATATCGACCATGGGGAGCTCCGTAGACGATTGTGCTTAGCACTGTAAAGTTATGGGGTGAAGGGGCCCGAGGCCCCTTCTCTTCGAGATAACCAAGCCGGCCGCCCCCCAAAGGGGGAGCGAGCGGGCTTGGTTAAGTTCAAGGCGAGGGGTCACGACCCCTCGACCCCATGACTCGACAGCGCTAGACACCATCCGCTTCGAAGCTCACCAGCCGATGCGAACCATCACAAAACGGCTTGGTCTTCGACTGCCCACACCGGCACAGATTGGCGCTCTCCACCCGCTTCACCACCCGGCCCGTCCCGGCGCAGATCTCCAGATTCCCCGTCACCCGCAAAGGTCCATTGCGCAACGGATCGACCTGCAGTGGCCCATCCCGTACCGCCAACGGGTCCAGGCTGATCGTCTCCGGCTCGCCCGACGCCACAAACCCGATGTCATGGTGCGACCCATCACACCACGGTTTGTTCTTCGACGCGCCACACCGGCAGAAGGTCGCCCGAAACCCGTCCGCCTTCCCCGCCACGGTCAAGGGCGCATGGATCGCATTGGGTCCGTTCTCCCGCACCCGCATCATATTGACGTTTGGCGCCCCCTCGTCCGGCCGCCCGTCATTGCGCCGATAGCCGATCGCCCCCGACGGGCAGGCATGGGCAATCTCGACCAGCAAGTCGCACGGCGTCTCATCCGGATGCAGCCACTCGCCCTCGACATTGGCGATGAAGGTCTTCGGCGCCCCCGTCACACAGAACCGCGAATGGATACACCGCTTCATATCCACCACCAGGGTCAGGTCCTCGCCGGCGACAATCTCCGGTCCGCTGTTGCTCTGCGGCTGAACATCCATTTTCACTACAGAATTTGGGGGCACAGTCTCCACGGGCATCACAACCTCCTCCACCGGTTTCGCGTCACGTTCCAGCCTGTCATAGATCGCGCTCAAGGCCTGGGCCGCCCGCCCGACCCGCGGCGTCGCCGGCAACCCTGCCGCCCCGTCGCGCAGTTCGCCCACCCGTTCCTGCAACGCCCTCAGCACATGCGGATGCGGCTGCGGCGCCTGCAAGGTCCGCAAGGTGGCAAAACTGATCCCGGCATTGCAGTCATCATGATCATTGGCCTTCAATCGCGCCAATTCGCGCGCCAACGGATCCAGGGCCGACATCAGCGAAATGGCTGTCTCGATCATCCGCCGCTTCTCACCCGCATCGGTCGCCACAAACCCCTGGGCCAGATAGCGCAGCATGTGGTTATAGACGGCATTGGCCAGGTCCAGCACCTGCCGCGGCTGCGCGCACTCGATCCATACACGGTCCTGCGGATTCTCGATCGGCTTGCGCATGACCGGATTGTGCGCCGCCGGCCAGGCCGGCTCGAAACCGGGATCGGCCGCCAACCGCGCATGATAGGCGTCGCGCACCTTGACGAAGCGGCTGTAATGGCTGCGCTCGCTGTGCGCCTTCGCCCCCTCTCCCTGCTCGACAATCGTCTCCAGCGCCTGACACGCCGAGGCCAGATCGGTAATCCGTCTCAACCCGTTCAGGGCCACGCTATCGGTCCCGACCTGCAAGGCCGGATCGCCGCAGAACAGCGCCTCTTCGCCGATCTGCGCCGCCAAATGCCTCAAACCGTCCTCGACCGAGCGATACAGATGCCCGACCGTCAGATAGTCCTGGGCTGACGGCATCAAACGCAGACCACGCAGCGACCGTTCATAGACGGCATGGTCGGCAAAGCCCTTGCCGTCCGGTTCGTCGCTACCTTCCGGCCGTTCCAGATAGATAAAGTGCTGCAAGGTCTCCCAGTTGAAGGGTGCCAGGCGAACCTGCAAACCGGCTGGATGATACCCGTTGGCGACCGGGAAATTGGGGCGATGAACATGCGCCACGCCACCCAGGGCGTTCATCAGATTGGCCACCAGGGTCAGGTGCGTCATCTCGTCGATCGCAACGTCGATGACCGCCCTCTGCCAAGATTTCAACTCGGCCGTCGTGGCGGCATCCAGACCATCGTCGGGCTCGGTCTTCAACGACCAGGCGGCATAGAGATAGCAGCACATCAGATTGTGCTCGATCTCCGCCGCCTCGCTTAAGGAATCGAGAAGCTGTTCGCGATTGTGGAAGATGATGTCCGGTTCGGAATCGGCCATGTAAAGCTCCTTCTGACCGCCAACCTACGCCCCTGCCAATACCTCGCGCAACCACTGTTCATAAGAAGCAGATACATGAATGACCGGCTGGGCGATAATTTCCGGCACGTCATAGCTGTGAACGGCACGCACTGCTATCACCAGAGCGTCGAACCGCCCGGCCAGGGTCTTGGCGGTCAGCATCACCTCGTTTGAAGTCTCGATAGCGCCTTGCCACAGATAGGTGCTGGTGATGGCGTGGCTCTGCACGCACGCCGCCAGCCTCTGCTCGACCAGCAACCGCGCGATCGTGGCGGCCTCCGCAGCATTGGCGCAGGCGATGGAAACAGTAATCAGATCGGTCATGACATCCCTACAAACGCGTACCTTCTTTACTGCCTTTACTGCAGTCCTCCCCTGTAGCGAAGTGCAACGAAGCGTACGGGGGAGGTGGCGAGCCGTTCATACGCCCCAGGCCACCGCCTTGGGCGTATGAACGTGTCGAGACGGAGGGGGCTCAATTCCCCAAAGGACAAATTTCTCATCCCCACCGCAACATCTGTCCAATATCGCTTTTCCGACCGGCCTAGTCTATGACAACGCAAACTTTCCGGAGGCCCCTTGAGCCTGATCGATAAGACCTTGTGGTACGTCGAATCCCATCTCGACCGTGATATCCAACTGTCGGATATCGCGCGTGCCGTAGGTGTCGGCCGCTTTCACATTACCCGCCTGTTCGGTCTGGTCACCGGCTTGCCGCTGATGACCTATGTCCGGGCACGGCGCTTAAGCGAAGCTGCCAGGCACGTGATCACCTCAAACGATATCCTGTCCGTCGCCATCGGCGCCGGCTATGGTTCACACGAAGCCTTCTCCCGCGCTTTTCGCGCTCAGTTCGGCCTATCTCCGAAAGCCTTGCGTCAAACGGGCAGCCTCGCCCACCTCACCCTGATGGAGCCAATTGACGTGACCCAAGCCCACCCCCTGCCCGCCCAGACCCCGAAACGCCTGAAGGCGCCAGCCATTGTTTTTGCCGGTTTGACCGGCCACTACACGACCGACTCCACCGGCGGCATTGCCGGCCAATGGCAGAAATTTCGCGAACATCTCGGCCAGATCGAAGGCCAGAAGGGCGAAATCTATTACGGCATTTCCTGGAATTTCGCCGGCATGGGCGAATTCGACTACATGGCCGCCGCCGAAGTGGATGGTGACAACGACCTGCCCGAAGGCTTTACGCGCTTGAAGACGGCCGCCCACGACTACGCCGTCTTTACCCATGACGGCCACGTCAGCGGTATCAGCAACTTCTGGCGCCATATCTATGAATCTTGGCTGCCCGAAGCCGGCCTGCGCCCGATCAACGCGCCCAATTTCGAGCGCATGGACGACCGCTTCAACTATCGCACCGGCACAGGCGTGGTCGAGGTATGGATTCCGGTGGGTTGAGGTCCGGCGGCATTGTGCTAGGTTCTCCGCCTCTCAACCGGAGCCTTCGCCATGTCCCTGACGCGCCGCCACACCCTCGCCGCCCTTCTCGGATTCGGCATGGCTACACCCCTGATGGCCGCCGAGTCCGGCGATGCCGCGCTTGACGCCGCCATAGCCGGCGCATGGCGGTCGCCGGACAACCGGGCGCGCGATATGTACCGCCATCCCGCCCAGGCCCTGCCGTTCTGGGGCCTCAAACCCGGCATGACCATCGTCGAGATCGACCCCGGCGCCAAGGGCTGGTGGGTCGAGATCCTGGCCCCCTATGCCAGGGCGACCGGCGGGACCTACATCGCCGCCATACGCAATCCCGGTGACGCTGGCTTCTGGGCCGAGGTCGCCGACAAGGCCGTCTATGGCGATGTCCGCACCGCCGCCCTGACGCCCGAGTCGGGGCTCGACCTGCCCGATGCCTCGGCGGATTTCGTGCTGGTGGCCCGCGCCTTTCACAACTGGGCGCGCCAGGGCGACACCACCGATATCTATCTGAAGGCCTTTGCTCGTGTCCTGAAGCCCGGCGGCGTGCTGGCGGTCGAGCAGCATCGCGCCCCGGAAGGATCCGATCCGAAGGCGGGCACAGGCTATGTGCCGGAATCCTATGTCATCGCCGCGGCGGACAAGGCCGGACTTGTGTTTGGCGGCCGTTCGGAGATCAATGCCAACCCGAAAGACACACGCGACCATCCCTTCGGTGTCTGGACCCTGCCGCCCGTCCGTCGCAGCTCGGCCAATGGTCAGGCGCCGGCTGCTGACTTCGATCGCGCCCGATACGACGCCATCGGTGAAAGCGATCGCATGACGCTCAGGTTCACCAAGCCCGCATAAACGGCCCGACCCCAAAAACTTCGTGAGTCTGATGTGCTGGCTGGACTCACATCTCGCAACCGCTAAATCTTTGCCTGAAAGGCTCGCCGTGGTACATAGGCGGCAGGCAACGGCGGGACATTTATGAAACTGGGTATGGTTGGGCTTGGCCGCATGGGCGGCAACATCGCGCGGCGTTTGATGCGCGCTGGCCACGAGGTCGTCGTTTTCGACGCAAATACGGCAGCAATCAAGGATCTGGCGCGCGACGGCGCCATTGCCGCCAACAATCTCGAGGATTTTCACGCCAAGTGCGCCGAACCCAAGCGCGCCCTGCTCAGCTTTACCCACAAGCCACCGATCCAGGCTGTCATGTGGATCATGCTGCCGGCCGGCAAACCGACCGAAGACACAATTCGCGCCCTGGGTGACCTGGCCAATCCCGGCGACGTCATTATCGACGGTGGCAACACCTACTATAAGGACGACATCCGCCGCGCCCGCGTTCTCGCCAGCAAGCCGGTCCACTATATCGATGTCGGCACCTCCGGCGGCGTCTGGGGGCTGGAACGCGGCTACTGCATGATGATCGGCGGCGACGAAGCCGTTGTCCGCCACCTCGACCCCATCTTCTCGGCCCTAGCACCGGGCATGGGCGCCATTCCGCGCACGAAAGAACGCGTCAACCGCGATATGCGTGCCGAAAACGGCTATATCCACGCTGGCCCGGCTGGTGCAGGCCACTTCGTCAAGATGGTCCACAACGGCATCGAATACGGCCTGATGCAGGCCTATGCCGAAGGCTTCGACATCCTGAAGGCCAAGAACTCGGCCGTCCTGCCCGAAGACCAGCGCTTCGACCTCAACCTGGTCGATATCGCCGAGGTGTGGCGCCGCGGCAGCGTGGTCAGTTCGTGGCTGCTCGACCTGACGGCCTCGGCCCTGGCCAAAGATGACCAGCTCGACGGTTTCAGCAGCCAGGTCTCGGATAGCGGCGAAGGCCAGTGGACCATCGAGGCCGCCATGGAAGAAAAGGTCTCGGCCCACGTGCTGACGGCCTCGCTATTCGCCCGCTACCGCTCGCGGGTCGAATCGACCTTCGGCGAAAAGATCCTGTCGGCCATGCGCTTCGGCTTCGGCGGCCACGCGGAACACACACCCAAGAAGGGCTGATGTCACAATTCTGGGCCCTCGACCTGGAGGTCTTCGAAGGTGGCGAAAGCCCGGTCTGGGACGATCGTCAGCAGGTCTTCTACTGGGTCGACCACAGGGCGCGCCAGGTCCATTCGTGGGACGTCCGCGTCAACCTGCGCCGCCATTGGCCCTGGGCGGAGGTGCCCGCCTGCTGCGGCCTCGATACGGCGGGCGACCTGATCGTCGCCGACAAGACGGGGCTGTGGCGACTGGGCAATATTCACACGCCCCCGGTCCGCATTGTTGACTTTCGGCTGCCCGACCACCACCGCCCCAATGACGGCAAGCCCGGTCCCGACGGCGCCTTCTGGATGACAGTCATGGACGAAAATCCCGAACGCGCGCCGACGGGCTACCTGATGCGCGTCACGTCGTCGGGTACGACCACCCATGTCACGGGCCTGCGCACAGGCAACGGCCTCGACTGGAGCCCGGACGGCAAGCGTATGTACCTGTCCGACAGCCGCGGCGGCTGGATCGATCGCTGGAGGTTTAACACCAGGACGGGTGCCCTGTCCGATCGGCGACGTTTCTTTACCTGTACGGCCCATTCCGGCCGGCCCGACGGCGCGACCGTGGACGCCGAGGGCTGTTACTGGTTCGCCGGCCTCGACGCGGGCAGGCTGAACCGCGTTTCCCCGTCCGGTCGGTTGCTCTACTCGCTGGCCTTGCCGTTCAAACTACCCAGCATGCCGTGTTTCGGCGGCGCGGACCTGTCGACCCTGTTCCTGACCAGCCTGAAGAACGATGACTCATCGCAGGCGGCGGGCCACATCTACCATACGGAGTTTTCCGTGCGCGGCCTGCCGGCCCGCCGATTTTCGTTGGGCGCTTGAGCTGAAAGACTTTTTTCCCATCGCTTCCTTACACCGCCGGGCGTAATCCAGCCCCGCCATTTCCGGCAGATGGAGGCTTCCATGGGTATCTTCAGCAGCATCAAAGACTTTATTTTCGGCAAGCACGACGCCGCGCACAATGCCGCGCCGGCGCCACAACCGCACGCCACGGCACCCGTCGCGCCCGCTGCCGCCCCAGCAACGGCCAGCATCGTCATGGACAAGCCCCCGAGCCAGGCCCAGGTCAATGTCGCGGCCATTCTCGACAGCCAGGCGGCACACAACAGCCAGACCCTGAACTGGCGTCAATCGATCGTCGACCTGATGAAACTGTGCGGCATGGATTCCAGCCTGGAACACCGCAAGGAACTGGCCCGCGAACTGGGCTACACGGGTGACACCAACGACTCGGCGACAATGAATGTGTGGCTGCACAAGGCGGTCATGCAAAAGCTGGCCGAAAGCGGCGGCCAGGTCCCGCCCGAACTCAAGACCTGATCAAACTTCAAACCGACTCCACCTCCCTGTCATGAAAAATGGCCGGGAGGTGGCGTTGGCGTGTCAAAATTCATAGCTAATCAGTTATGAATTGATACTTTCAACCACTGGAATTTTGCCACAATCCGTTGTATTCATAGGTCGGGGCGCAATGTTTGTGAGGGGAATCATGGGGGCTATCGGCGACTTTTTGCGCGCGCCAATGACGGGATGTATCGGCCGCGCGGCGTTCTGGCGAGGGTTTTTACTGCACTTCGCCTTATCGATCGCCTTGCTGGCGATAGGGCTCGGCCTGACCCGCATCTGGCCCAACTTTCTGCCCCTGCTGTTCGTGGTGCCGATCCGCGCCATCCTGTTGATGCCGCAAATTTCATTGTATGTCCGCCGCCTGCATGACGCCGGCCGTTCGGGAAAGTGGCTGCTCCTCCTAATGCCGCTCTATGCCGCCGGCCTGCTGGTCTTCGTCCGCGAAAGCCTTCATGCCCTGCATTATTATCATGAATATCTGCGGGCCAACGCGCTCATCAACCCCGAAGGCGCGGGCAATATGCGTGCGATCTGGGAGGTCGATCTTGTGTCCGCGGTTATTGCCGGCAGCGGCGCGCTGACGGGTCTGCCCGGTCCGATCCAACTGGTTGTCGCCCTGATTGTGGGCCTGCTGAAGCCCAAGCCTGAGCGGTTGACTTCGTCCATCACATAGGCAATACTTCGCTACATGGCGAAGCTTTCGGCATCGGATATGGACCGCACCTTCTTTGCGCTGGCCGATCCCACCCGGCGTGGCGTTCTGCTGCGGCTGAAGGAACAGCCTGGCCTGTCGGTGAGCGAACTGGCGCGTCCGTTTTCGCTCAAGCTGCCGGGCCTGACCAAGCATCTGGATGTACTGGCGGATGCCGGATTGATCACGCGGAGCAAGACCGGCCGCACCGTGGCGGTTCATTTGTCGGTCGCGCCGATGCGCGAGGCCATGGCGTGGCTGGAACGGTACGAAAGCCTGTGGACGGTAAGCCTCGATCGCCTTGTGACACTTGTGGAAGAGGATGACGAACAATGACCACAACCCTTGCCAGCGTGACCCTCGTGCGCCGGATCAAGGCCTCGCCGGCCCGGGTTTTCGCGGCGCTGACGGATCCGGCACAGATGGTCCAATGGTGGGGCCCCGACGCCGGACCGACGCTTCGCGCCGAAGCCGACGTGCGGCCCGGCGGCCGTTTCAGCATCGTCTTCCGCCTGCTGAACGGCGATGAGCACAATCCGACCGGAGTTTACCGGGAAGTCGTTCCCGACCGGAAGCTGGTCTTTACCTGGGAATGGCATGGCATGCCGGAACGCGAGTCCCTGGTGACGTTTTTGCTGGAGCCGTTGGACGGCGGCACCGAACTGACGCTGATCCACGCTCAACTGCCCGAAGACGCGCGCGAAAGCCATGAGCAGGGCTGGCTTGGCTTTCTCGATAAATTGCCTGTTTTCCTTGGAGCTGCCTGATGAGCCCTTTGATCCTGACGACCTATGACTGGGTGCCCGATATGCCGCGCGGCTTTGTGCGCGACCTCAGGGTACGCTGGGCGTGTGAGGAGGCCGGCCTGCCCTACCGCGTCGAAAGCGTGCCGTTCGAACCGCGCGGCGCCGATCATCTTGCCCACCAGCCCTTCGGCCAGGTGCCGTGGCTGCGTGACGGCGATATCTCGATCTTCGAAAGCGGCGCGATCCTGCTGCATCTCGCCCGGAAAAGCGAAAACCTGATGCCGCGCGATCCCGTCGGAGAAGCCCAAACCCTGCAATGGACGGTCTCCGCGCTCAACTCGATCGAGATGGTTTCCGTGCCCTGGTGGTTCCTGGAAGTGACCGGCGCTGCGGACAACCATCTGACCGGCTGGCTCGAAAGCCGCCTCGGCCACATGGAAACCATCTTCAAGAAGCAGGCATGGCTGGCCGCCGACCGCTTCACCGTTGCCGACCTGCTGATGGCCGATGTTCTGCGCGTGGCCAAGGTGCGTGCTTTCGGCGATCGACCGGCGACGGAAGCCTATGTGACGCGGGTCACGGCGCGCCCTGCGTTCAAGAAGGCCCATGCCGACCAGATGGCCCACTTCGCCGCGGCGGATTGAGCGCGGCGGCGGGGCAGTCGCTTGTAGTGACCCCTCAAGGCGGAGAGTTGGAATACGCAACCAAAAATAAAATCTATCCTGCTAGTAGAGCTTATGGCCAGATTTTACCGCTTCTTCCAACTGCTCGCGATGGCGTGCGTCGTCATGAGTGTCGCCGCCTGTTCCAGCCCGCTCGATAATCCGCGCAGGACCGCACTGGAAGACCGCGCTCGTCAGGCCGCTGCCACCGACATGTCATTGCAGCTCAAACCCGACTTGACCCTTCCGGCATTCCTCGAAGTTGATTATCAGGGGCAGGACGGACAACGCGTGCGCCAGCCAGCCTGCGGCGGCTATTGCCTGCGTCTGCTTTACTCAGGCGAAGCCAAAACGGTCATTTCAGGCTTTGCCATACGGGCTCCGCAGTCGGATTGCGCCGCTTTACGGCAAGCACGCCAGGACTATCATGACGGCAAGATCAAAAGGCTCGACTTCACGCACAGTGAATGGGACCAGGTCCAATCCTGCGACCGCCTGGACAAATTTATGTCCGGGGTGACGGATACAGACCCGCCACGACTCTGGCGCGGTGAGGGCAATGCCGGCCGACCCTATGTCGTCTGGGCACGCGCCTACCATGTTGAAAAGCGAAAAACCTGTCCGGGCACATTGCACACCGATACGCTGCAGGCCTATCCCAATACCGCCGGTGACCGGAAGGGCGCCAGCGCCGACACGGCCGCGGATCAAAATATCGCGGCCGGTCAATGCCTGATCGAAACACCGGTCAATCTCGACACGGCCAGCGCCATCTTCGTGTTCAGTTATGAGGATGAGGACATCTACGACAAAAAATCACCAATGCGCGACACACGCTTCAACGCGAGTCAGCTGACGGTCTATGGCACCGCGACGACGGGACGAAAGGTCATTTACCGCCACACGATATCGCACTACGCCTACCTGCCTGTACTGGCGCCAGGGGCGAGTTTCGACTCCGCCAGTTTCGACATTGAAAAATCAAGTGAACCGACCCGTCTGCTCGATCACGTCCGCAGCGACCTTGCCCTGAAACTGGCGGAGGTGCCCGTCGCCCAGGTCGACTATCGCGAAGCGGTGACAAATGCGCTGGATAATTCCGATCTGGATTTCATCAGTCCGAACTGGAATATCGTCCGCGACTACCTGGCGGCGCTCAAGGCCAAAGGGCGCAATACGCTTGAGCCTCAGGATGCGCGGCTGATGGCCCGGCTGATCGCCGACCGGCGGGTCACCGTTCAACTGCGCGACCTGGAAGACATTGTCAGAGCCAATCCCCAGGCAGGCCCCATCCTGGCGGGTCCCCTTCTTACCGAGCTGAACGCCTTTCCTTATAAGGTGTTGCCGAACGGCAGCATCCAGCGTTTAGGAAACGACGAAGAGCGTCAATTACTCGCTCGGCAAGGCGGGGACCATGACGATCTGCTCAATGCCGGATCTGACCGGCTTGGCGACCTCGCAGCTGGATTGGCCGCGCTCGACGATGACAGCCTCCGGACGCATCTTCCCCTGTACCGCCAGCTGGCAGACAACCCCTATCGCAGGCGCTTCTATCCCAGCCTTGTTGAGCACATGAATTTGCTGCCCCCGGACGAGGTCTTGCCAACCCTGAGAGGCCTGATTACACCAGAAACCGTCGAGACGCCGGACCATTCGCGTCAGGATTACCTGCGCCTTTCGGCCCTCAGAGCAGCTTGCCGGATGGGTGATAGCGCTGCGTCCTTGCTTCCTGATGTGATTGGCTTTCTTAAGAGCACGTCCGAGCCGGAAAACGACGGCGCCAATGCCGGAAGCGCCGAAATCGCCTGGGCGATGCTGGATCATTTCCACCAGGTCGATGCGCTTGTGGCGCAGTTGCGTCCCGGCAAGCCCTATATGACGCTGATAGAATCGGGGGGACTGAACTGCCAGGGATGACTGTACCCGCCGATGCCGGATTTCTCGATTTTCCCTCAGCCACCCAAATAACAAAGTCCATTGTAGTTGGATATTGGCCAGTATGGGAAAGAGAAACCATTGCAGGAAAGCCTTAGCCCCGCACTCGCAACCCTCATAACTGTTGACACGGATGGCCTCCACATGCGACATGCGTCACACATACACGACACATGCCGCATATCCTCTTGGGGCGACCATCATGAAACGACCCACGGCCGCCTTTCTCGTCATCTTCGCCATCGCCTCTCCCGCCCAGGCCCAAACGCAACCCCAGACCGCCCCAGACTCCACACAAGACTCCACAGTCGTCATCGTCCAGGGCAAGGCCCCCAAAATCGTCAAAAAGATCGACCGCACCGTCTATAACCAGGAGGGGAACCCGGCCGCCACCTCGGGCTCTGCCGCCGACGTGCTGAAAACCGTGCCGTCGGTCTCGGTCACGCCCGACGGCAACGTCTCCCTCCGCGGCAGTTCCAATGTCGAGGTCTATGTCAACGGCAAACCGTCGGCCATGATGCAGGGCGACAGCCGCGCCGTGACCCTGCAATCTATGAACGGCGCCGATATCGCCAGCGTCGAGGTCATCACCAACCCGTCGGCCGCCTATAACGCCAACGGTGGCGGCATCATCAACATCGTGCTGAAGAAAGACCGCAAGCCCGGCAGCCACGCTGCCTTTAAGGCCAATGTCAGTCGCGACGCCATCTATAATTCGGGTCTGTCGGGCAGCTATTCGCGCGGCCGGCTGTCGCTCAACGCCACCGTCGGCGTGCGCCACGACGGCGGACCGCGCGCCACAGCCTCGGACGTAACCTGGCTCGACGCATTCGGTGCCGCCACCGGCCGCAGCACGCAAACGTCGTCGGGTTTCCCACGCCGCGCCAGCCGCAGTGCGTCGTTCGGCATCGACTACGACGCCGATGACCGCGACACGATCAGCCTGTCAGGCAGCTACGCCTCACGCCATTCGGCCAACAATCTCGACGAATTCCACCGCGACTACGCCGCCTCCGGCACGCTTACCGACGCCTACGACCGTCGGTCACAAGGTCCGGGCGGCCAAATCGACAGCGCCCTCAACGCCAATTTCGACCGGCGGCAGAAGGACGGCGGCGAACTCAAGTTCGGGGCGCGCTTCAGCGAAAGCGATGCCACGCGCGACAAATCCTACGCCAACCTCTTCACCTGGCCAGTCCAGCCCGACACGATGGACCGCATCCTCAGCCGCTCAGGCCGTAAGATCGTGGGCGTCAACGGCGACTATGTCCGGCCGTTGGGCGAAACGACACAAATCTCGGCGGGCTTCGACGCTCAGCACCAGACCGACCGTTTTGTCAACTACAGTGCCGCCATTGATCCTGCCACCGGAACCGAAACACCGCGCGCCGACGCCTCCAACCGATTTGTCGTCGACCAGAACGTTACAGCTGCCTATGTCACCTTCCAGGCGGCGGCAGGAAAGTGGACTGCGCTTGGCGGCCTGCGGCTGGAAACCGTGCATACCGATATGGCGGACAGCGCACATACGTACGCCAACCTCAATCCGAGCCTCCACCTCAGCTACGATATCGACACGAAGCGCCGTATCAAGGCCAGCTTCACCACCAGCCTGCAACGCCCTGATCCGCGCGACCTCGACCCGTTCATCACCTATGTCGACGCCCAGAATGTCACCGCCGGCAACCCCAGCCTGAAGCCGCAGCGCGTCACCTCGCTCGAAGCGGGCTATGCCTACACCTCGCCGGACGGCGGCCACGACTACGAGGCGACGCTTTACTACCGCACCAGCGCCCGCACCGTCACCGACTATAGCTATTTCACCTCGGGCAACGTCCTGCTGACGACCAAACGTAACAGTGGTGCCGGACGCTCCGGCGGCGTCGATATCTCGACCAAGGGAAAATGGGGCAAGCTCGACTATACTGCCGACCTCAACCTGTTCTACGCCGAACTCCAGGCCGATGCCGGCTCTCGTCAATCCGGTCCGTCATGGACCGGCCAGATCGATCTGGAGTACCAGCCGAACGACGGCGAAACCTTTTCGCTCGACGCTCAGGCCCATGGCGCCATCCTGACCGGCCAGGGCCAGCGCTCCGGTACCGAACAGATCAATGCTACCTGGACGCACAAACTGACGAAAAAAATCAACCTCGTGATCCGCGCTCAGGACATCCTGGCTGGCACGCGCGAGACCTTTACGCGCGATACGATCACCGTGCACCAAACGGGCGTCGACGACTTCCGCACCCGCCGCGTCTTCATCGGCCTTGTCTGGCGCCTGGGCAAATAACAAACATTTCTGTCAAAGATTTCGGTGAGAACAGCGACCCCTTTTTACCTTGGCGGTCAAGCAAGTGTCTCCAGGGCTTTACGTAGACGTGCAATGTGTTCGGGTCCGATGCCGCAGCATCCGCCGATTATGCTCGCACCTTCGTCGCGCCAAACCTGGGCGAAACGGGCATAGCCGGCCGGCGTCAGGTCGGCACGGATGTCGTCGAGTCCCGAATTGGCTTCGGCATCGGCGCGCTGCGGCGGGAAGGCATTGGCATAGACACCGACGCGGAGCGGACTATCGCCGAGCGTCGCCTTCGCCACCGCCACGGCATCACGCATGACCTCGGGCTGGCTGCAGTTGAACAGCACGGCAGAGGCCCCCAGGCGCACTGCGGCGCGGACAGCCTCTTCAACAGTCTCGCCCGAACGCAGGCGCGGTACGTCGGCGAACGTCTCGTCCTGCAAGGTAAAGGACAGCCATAGCGGTTTGCCGTCCACGCCGATGACGTCACGGATAAGCTCGGCTTCGGCGATGGCGCTCAGGGTTTCAGCCTGCCAGTGGTCGATGAAGGGCCGCAAGGCAGCGACCAAGACATCGAGGATACCGCGCGCTTCTTCGGAACGAAACAGGTCGGCACGATAGGAGCCGCAGACCGGCGGCAAAGAACCGGCCACGACCACCGCGCGTCCCGCTTTGTCGGCGGCTTGGCGCGCCAGTTGCCCGGCCAGCCCGGCCAGTTCGGCGCCGCGCGCCTGGAAGCGGTCCTCGCCGATATGGAAGGGCACGACGGCGTAGCTGTTGGTGGTAATGACGTCGGCGCCGGCGTTAATGTAGGTATCGTGTACCTGCGTGACGAAATGCGGCGCTTCGATCAGCGCCAGGGCTGACCATTCCGGCTGGGCAAAGGGGGCGCCGATTCGTGCCAGTTCGCGACCGGTGCCGCCGTCGAGGATAATCAGGTTGGGCATGGGACTCAGAACTCAAAAGGTCGTAGACAGACGGACATAATAGCCGCCGTCGATGTCAAAAGGCGAGAGGTGGGCGCGTTTCGGCATTTGGCAGACGTCGAACCAATTGATAACGCAATTGATAAGCTGTCATGAAAGTAACCTCCGCGCTGCTTGGCCGAACTTGCCCCCTCCTCCCTATCGAGCGAAGCGACGACGGGGAGGTGGCGCGAAGCGCCGGAGGGGTCACCTCGACCCAAGACACCGGCTACACCAGTGTGAGTAGTGGACCACAGATTACGCAGATTTAGTAGATTAACACAGATTTTTCAAAGCCTTACTAACGCCTTGCGGAGCGGCCCGTCTCTTCAATTCTTCCCTGTAAGTCTGTCCGCTCCATCAGACCGGCGAGAACGAGCTGAGTAGCGACCAATCCGGTGATGCAGTGTCGCATGAGGGCCTATCGACGTCCGGAGAGCCGGAGGCGACGGCCCGGGCCGTTGCGCTACGCGCGATTGAAGACCATTTGGCCTGAAGCAGAAATGATGCAATAAGCTGTCACCGAAAATCCCGTCCTAAGGACCGTAGTCAACGGTCTGGATCGTTACGTTACGCTGGTCGATGTCCGACGGTAATGACGTTGTTCCCTCTCCTCTCGGCAATTATAAATCTTCACGAGTTCCTAGACCCAATAAACTACCAAGCAACGTACGAGCCTTTCTCTTCCCATGAAGGAGGTCTGCAATGCTCTGCGCATAATCGTAGTCTCCATGCGACCTGTGGAAAGCAGTCTCAGCCCCTTCAATTCTCTTCTGAGTGCTGTCATTTGCGCCCTTAATATAATCGCGTACCTTCGAGCTTCCCACAGTCACAAAATAATCTAGCACCTGCGTGTTCCTGCCCTCCAAAGCAGGGGCTAGCAAATTCCGAATTATGCTGTCCTTCTCGCCCTTCGAAATTCGATCACCTCCTGAAACGACTGCATTCAAAAATTTGGGGAACCGAGCCTGAGCTATGGATAAAGATTCCCCTGAGACTGTAGTAAGGGCATCTCGTATCTTGCGATACATGTCCGGATAGAAATTCTTATCCACAGCATCGAAAAATAGGTCGTAGTTGAAACTGCCGGGCTGCTTTTTCCCGTTAAGAACATCGATAACGAAGTTCTCTAAAGTCGCTCGAAATATTGTTGTCCCAATTTGAAATCCAGAGGAATGCAGTTTTTCTCCTAGGACCTGAGAAATGACTCCGGGGCTATCTAGCTCTTCGCTCCATTTTGCATCTGTCACGCAGTTTAACAGGTCATCCATTTGTGTGTGCAGACCGCGCCAGGCAACACCACCATACAGATAGCTATCCGAAATCAACGATAGGGGAAGGTTTTCAAAATTGACAAACTTGAATTTTTCTGAAGCGGCGCCAGCACTCAGATTTTCGATTGCTTTAGAGATATCGCCCCCCAACACAGCCCGCAAATAATCATAACAGGCGATAAAAACATTAAAGGTTAGTATGGGGACTTTAGTACCGACGTATAGCTGTCGTACAACGCCTGACAAGAAGTCATTCGGTTGACGCGTTTCTCCCATTTCCGTCCAAAGACCGCTCAAATTCGACCGGATAACTAAATCGGCGACATCTGAATAGGTACCTTCTGCAACGGATGTGTGCCCAAAAATGATTTGTGAAAACCATTTATAGCCATTCCCATATTCATCGGAATTCCTGGCATCATATCCATTTGCAATCATCTCTTGACCAAATATCACGAGCGCAACATCGAACGCGATTTCCGAAATCCCGTCGCTAAACGCGGCATGGAGATTGTTGTGCAGATTTGTATTATCCACTGCGGCTTTTACGTTAAGTTCCGACCGTCTATTTTCCGTGGTCACCCAAACTTCCTTGAGAATAAGCAATAGAGCAGAAACTTGTTGGCCTTCTCCATTTTCCTCAATTAGTTTTTCCAGTAGCGCGTTACCTACTTGTATCCATTGGGAGAGTTCCAATAAGCCAGCATCCCGAAACTCAGAAAGGGCCCCAAGCGATTCATGCGGAGCTTTTGCCGCTAAGTCGGCCAAGTAGGGGCTGTCTTCCGCTAGACCTAGTGTTTGTATACCTAGTGATTTGAACGTGACCGCTGTTTGGTATGTCATTTGTCCGACCCCGAACACGATCGGTGTCACCTGAAGTTCCGTTGGAAATTCAGGAAGAAATTTTACATCCGGAGAGAAGCTTCCGTCCCGCGAAATCGCCTCTTGAACGGCCAGTATAGCCTTGGCCAAATTCTGACCATCTTTAATCTCATGATCGGGCTTGCCTCGTAGCTGGTTAAAGACACACCAAATGAAATGCTCTGCTACCTCGGCCATTTGTGCTTGCCGGGTAATTTCAAATATTTTTAGATAGGGGCGATATTCGCTCTCGGTAGAGCTTATCAAATTCATTTTGAAAAAAGCCATGACTAACGCGTCAAAATACTGTCCTGTGACCACCAGAGCAGCGTTTCCCGCAAGGGCAGAATAGTTGCTTATGACCTTGCCAAAATCACCAGCCCCTTGCCATTCGCGGACACCCGTGGCGATTACATCTCCTACCCGCAAATCAAATCCGGGCGAACTAGCCAGCTTGCTTAGGGGCCCTGATGTGGGGCCAATCGAAGCCGAACGAATTTGGTCATCCAAAAGAATCTGGAACGCTAGGTTAGGCTCAACGTTAAATATCAATGCAGCCAGATTTCGCTCCAACTCCACATCGGAAGCAATTGTCCTGAGGCGATCGGATATAAATCCTTTTTCGGTAAGTTTCGTCGGATTCAGTTCCAGTTCATCTTGGTAGGCAATAAAAACAGCAATGGTTGGCAAATTTATACAACCTTCATGTAATACATATATACCAGATAGTTCATTTATAAATGATAGAACTTGACGTGGTGTAACTTTTCCATTTTCATTAATAACAATTTGATTAAATATAAGATATACCCTTACTAGACTTTCCTCATCTCTGAAATTTGGCAGCGCTTTTTGTATTTTTTCTTGAAAAAACTCACGAGAGTTTGACATAACGGGAGGTGATACTATCAGTATTTCGTCAAAAGTCTTTGAAAAAATTTCTCGACTCTTGATTGAACGGAGCCCGGTACCGATTTTGTCATCGCTGACAGGCAAATTAGATGCCCCGACTAAATGCCGGTCGTATGGCACAATCGCCCTGATAGTTTCCACCGCCCTAGGCATGCCAGTCGCGCCACCACGCGAGAAAACAGAGCGGACCAATGCCCAGTAATCGTCAATTTCGTCTTTAGGTAGGCGATCTATGTTGTCTAGAACCACCACGATCTTACTCTTGTCATCTTGAATCACCGCCAATATACGCCTCAGGGTTGCCTGAAATTCAAAGTCGTTGGGATCAACTTCCCGAATGTGCTCGGTTACGGTCTGATCTTCGTAGCTTTTTGTGCTAATTAACAAGGTCTGGGACAGCGCCAACTGAAACAGTCGGCCAATTCTATTCGACGAATTGCGTTCACCGCTATCATTCTCACGCTTCAAGTAGGATGTAAGCCGCCACAGAGCGCGAATAAGCGTGAGACTTACAAATGCATAAAAAAGGACCATCGGCGGCGATGACATGAAAGTCAGAAACCCGAGCGCCTTATCGTAGAACGACTTTGCCCAAAAATAGTATATTGGTAGAATTGGAATAAACATAAGAATAATTATTCCATACCAATCAAGTACAGATTTATTCGATGAATTTATTACCTTTGTTTTACCGCGGATATCATTATCTATTTTCTCAAGTTTCGCGGATTTTTTAGGAAATTTTTGCTTTGCCCAACCAACGAAATGCTCCAAAAAAGAGCGACGAAAGGAAGAGCCTTGAGAACTCCATATATCAAATGTAAAAAAATGAAATGTTGTTGTGCTTTTTACAGTATTCAGTGCTTTCTGCGCTATCGCAACGACGCTAGATTTACCACTCCCCCAAGGTCCATCGAGGCCTATTGCTCTGTCGTTTGATTCAAAATTTCTAATTGCCGCGGCTAAGGCTTGAGCCGTTCGCTCATGACCCTTGCCATGAAAGAAATCTTGAGAAGTTGGTTCGTCAATAAGTATGACACGCGCATTTTTACCTTCGGGCATGCAAAAAGCCTATAAAAAATCAAAACCGCCTTTCTAACGCTAGCCTGATTTCCGGCTGCAAAGCAAACGCCCACATGGAAAAACGTCATACGACACTTTTTTCGCGTCCTTCTTCTTGCAGCCGGTAAAAGCAGAAAATGAGCTCCTTCCGCACCTAACGGAGGAATTCGTTGGGGAATTCGGCAGTTGGTAATGGACTGTCGAAATTACCGACTGTCTTGACGATATTGAACAGTGTGAATTTTGACCGATAGGTCACAGTAAGACACCCCGCATGCGACACGCCCATCAACGACTCGGGCTTATGCCAACCGCTTAATTCCTTACGGACAGCGTTCGGCAGGCGGCTCAAATTTTTCGGGACGCCCTCGCCTTTCATAAACGCATCGCACCAGCAAAGCAGTGCGGCCGTCTCATCCGCGGCCATAAACTGGGAGACGTAACTCCCGCCTTCGCATTCGACAAGGACCGTATAGAGTTCAAGCTTCGACATCTTTGCCAGTCCAGAGCATCTCACATTATGTCTAACCAATAGCCGCGTAATATCAAACGGCCATCGCCTGAGTAGCAGTAATTTCGTTGAAGGGTGAAGGATTTCCCAACCTTAAACTCCGCCTTGACGGCCGCGTCCCGCCGATCTCCCTTGCTTTTTTGATGACGCGCGTGGGCTCCCCTGCTATTTTGTCTGACATAATCGCCTGAAGCGATAGATCGAGGGAATCATGAAACGCGCCCGTGCCATAGCCGCCATTGCCATCCTGTCTCTGTCCCTGACCATGGGCAGCGCCACCATCGCCCAGAATGCGCCGCCACCGGGGCCGCCGGCCTTCCCGCAGCAAACCCCCGAAGAAAAGGCGAAGTCCGATGCCGATCAGGCGGCCTATGCAGCAACGCCTGACACCGAAGGCACCGGCGCCTTTCCGGCGACGAAGGAACAGGACGCCGGCCTTGCTAATCACGTGGTTTATCGACCCAAAGACCTGTCCAAAGTCGCCGCGGGCCAGCTCGGCATCGTCGCCTGGGGCAATGGCGCCTGCTCGAATGACGGCGCCAGTTCGCGCTTGCATCTGGCCGAGGTCGCGTCGCATGGCTATGTGGTTATTGCCCCGGGTGGCATCTATTCCGGCCCCGGCTCGACTCCGGCGCCACCGCGCGCGGCGGACGCACCGCAGTTCCAGCTGCAGACCACCAGCGCCGACGTCAAGGCCGGCCTGGAATGGGCCTTGGCTGAAAACGCACGCCCCGGCAGTCCCTACTACGGCAAGATCGATCCGCAAAAAATCGCTGTTTCCGGCTTTAGCTGTGGCGGTATTCAAGCCCTGGCCCTGGCTGGCGATCCCCGCGTCAAGGCTGTGATCATCGACAACAGCGGCACCTTTCCCGACGGCGCGAACTTCCTGTCGGCGCTGAATGTTACCAAGGCGACGCTAAACACGCTGCATACGCCGGTCCTCTATATCCTGGGTGGGCCCAAGGATATCGCCTATAATAACGGCATGGACGATTTCCAGCGCATCAATCATGTGCCGGTCATGGTCGCCAACAATAGCGCCACGCATGGCGGTGACTTCCTGAAGCCCAATGGCGGATCGTCGGCCAAGGTCGCAAGCGCCTGGCTGGAATGGCAGCTGCGCGGTGATAAGTCGGCAGAGGCCTATTTTGTCGGGGACGCCTGCGGTATCTGCTCGGATCCGGAATGGACCATCCAGCGCAAGAACTTTCCCGTGGCAACCGCGGGCAACTGACCGAGTGGTAGCTTCTGTAGTGGAATGCCCCTCACCCGGCGCTTCGCGCCACCCTCTCCCCGTAAACGGGAAGAGGAAGATTAAGACTATCACGGACATTCACCAAGAAAAACGGCGCTCCCTTTCGGAAGCGCCGCTTCAATTCCATCGCAAAGTACACCGAGCCATAGGCGAGGGACTTTGGGATGAGGCTTAGTACCGGTAATGATCCGGCTTGAACGGGCCTTCGACCGGCACGCCGATATAGTCGGCCTGGTCCTGGGCCAGCACGGTCAGCTTCACGCCCAGCTTGGCCAGATGCAGCATGGCGACCTTTTCGTCGAGGCGCTTCGGCAGGGTATAGACCTTGTTCTCGTATGACTTGCCGTTCACCCACAGTTCGAGTTGCGCCAGGGTCTGGTTGGTGAACGAGGCCGACATGACGAAGGACGGGTGACCCGTCGCATTGCCCAGATTGACCAGGCGGCCTTCCGACAGGACGATGATCTTCTTGCCGTCCGGGAATTCGACATGGTGGACCTGCGGCTTGATCTCGTCCCACTTGAAGTTACGCAAGGACGCGATCTGGATTTCCGAGTCGAAGTGGCCGATGTTGCACACGATAGCATTGTGCTTCATCTCGCGCATATGTTCGAGGCGCAGGACGTCCTTGTTGCCCGTTGCAGTACAGAAGATATCGCCGACCGAGGCGACCTCTTCCATCGTGCGGACTTCATAACCTTCCATCGCCGCCTGCAGGGCGCAGATCGGATCGACTTCGGTGACGATGACGCGGGCGCCGCCGTTGCGCAGAGATGCGGCCGAACCCTTGCCGACATCGCCATAGCCCAGGACGACCGCGACCTTGCCGGCCAGCATGACGTCGGTGGCGCGGCGGATGGCGTCGACCAGCGATTCCCGGCAGCCATACAGGTTGTCGAACTTCGACTTGGTGACCGAGTCGTTGACATTGATCGCCGGGAAGGGCAGCTCGCCCTTTTGCGCCATGGCGTACAGGCGGTGGACGCCGGTCGTGGTTTCTTCCGACACGCCGGTGATGCTGGCGGCGATCGCCGAATAGAAGCCGGGCTTTTCGGCGATATAGCGCTTCATCACCTTGTACAGCGCTTCTTCTTCCTCATTGGTCGGGTTGGACAGCAAGGAGATGTCCTTTTCCGCCTTGGGGCCCAGAACGCACAGCAGGGTAGCGTCGCCGCCGTCATCGAGGATCAGGTTGGGGTAGCCGCCGTCGTGCCATTCGAAGATCTTGTGGGCGTAGTCCCAGTATTCTTCCAGGGTTTCGCCCTTGATGGCGAAAACCGGTGTGCCGACCGCGGCGATGGCGGCGGCGGCGTGGTCCTGGGTCGAAAAGATGTTGCACGACGCCCAGCGGACCTCGGCGCCCAGCGCCTGCAGGGTTTCGATCAGCACGGCCGTCTGGATGGTCATGTGCAGCGAACCGGCGATGCGCGCTCCTTTTAGCGGCTTGTCCTTGCCGAATTCGGCGCGGGTGGCCATCAGGCCCGGCATTTCGCCCTCGGCGATGTCGATTTCCTTGCGGCCCCAGGCGGCAAGCGAGAGGTCGCGTACGATATAGTCTGTCATGATCGGATTCCGGTTCTTGAGATTTAACCGGTTATACCTATCCGAGCTTCCGGACGCAATAAAGATATAAACATATCTTTATATCATATGTTAAGGCAGGCCAGGACGCCGTCCAGCAGGCCTGGCGCCTTGGGGTCAAAGCTGTTCTGCCGCGCCAGGCAGGCAAAGCCATGGACCGTCGACCAGGCCGCAATGACGCGCGGATCGGGGTGGTAGGGTTCGTCCGGGCACGGCATCGCCCAGCTCTCTCCCGTCACCATCTCATGCAGCAGGGCATAGGCACGGGCCGCCGCCGCCTGATGCGCCGGATCGTTGGGATTGAACAGGTCCTGCCGCCACATCAAGTCGAAGCGCGCCGGCTGCGCCATGGCAAAACCAACATAGGCCCTGCCCTGAGCTACCAGCCTGTCGCGGCGATCGGGGCCGGCCGCCTGATTGGCCGCGTCGAGCGCTGCACTCAGGTTTTCGAATCCCAGGGTGGCGATGACGGTCAAAAGGCCGCGCGCATCACCGAAATGGTGGGCGGGCGCTCCCGGAGACACGCCGGCGCGCCGCGCGGCTTCACGCAGGGAAAAGCCTTCGACCCCGCGTTCCAACAGGATCGACTCGGCGGCGACAATCAGGGCATGGCGCAGGTCGCCGTGGTGATAGCGCGATTTTTCAGGCAGGTCGTCAGGCATAATCTATACAGCGTTCAAATTCTATCTTGACGGTGTCGAAATTGCAGTCTATTCCATCTATACACTGTTTAATTCAAATCGCAAAGCGGAGGTTATGATGGCGTCTCATCTGTTTTCCCTTGGCAATCTGCTGGCCATGACCGGATGGCTTGGCCTGCTGGTGGCGTTGTTTGTCGCGCCGGCACGCGGGCCCGTCGTGACGGTCGTGCGCTTCATCATTCCGGGCCTGCTGGCCATCGCCTATATTACCTTGATCGCCTTGGGCCGTGACGCCTTCCACGACGGCGGCTTCGGCTCGATCGCCCAGGTCCGCGCCCTGTTCATGAACGACAACGCCCTGACCGCCGGCTGGCTGCACTACCTCGCCTTCGACCTGTTCGTCGGCGTGTGGATCGTCGAAGACGCTTTAGCCCGCAAGGTTTGGCGTTTGCTCGTCATCCCCTGCCTGGTCCTGACCTTCCTGTTCGGCCCGGCCGGCTACCTGCTCTATCTCGCCCTGCGCGCCTTTCGTACCCAGTCAAAAGGGGCTTGAGTCATGTCTCTCCTGCGCATACTCTATCATCGCCAACCCCTGCTGGCCGTATTCGGATGGCTCATGCTGGCCCTCACCGCGGCAGGCCTGGTGCTCCAGTCCATCGATCCGCGTCAACTCGACGGCGTCGAAGTCTGGGTCAAGCCGACCAAGTTCTTCTTCTCGGTCGCCGTTCTTTATCTGACCACGGCCTGGTTCTTCGGCTATGTCCGGCCCGAAAATCGCAACCGCCCGGCCATGCTGTATGTGGTGTGGATGCTGCTCGTCTTCGGCTGCCTCGAAGACGCCTGGATCGCCTGGCAGGCCGCCCATGGCCTGGCTTCGCACTTCAACACGTCAACCCGGTTTTTCTCTGTCATGTATACCTTGATGGGAATTCTGGCCGTGCTGGGCGTATCGACTTTCCTGCCGCTGGCGTGGGAAATCGCCCGCCGACCCGTCGCCAACCTGCGTCCGGATTATCGCTTCGCCGTTGTCACGGGCCTGGTTCTGTCCTTCGTGCTGGGGGGAGGCGCCGGCATATATATGGGCTCGCAGGATGGTCATGCGATTGGCATAGAAGGCGGGCACTTCCCGATCTTCGGCTGGAATCGCCTGGGCGGCGACCTGCGCGTACCGCATTTCTTCGGCGTCCATATGGAACAGGGACTGCCGCTCTTGGCCGCCGCGATCGCTACCTGGCCGGCACCCGTGCGCTGGTTCGCGATAGTGATGGCTGCAGTTATCGGCACAGCCCTCGCTGTCTACACTTTCGGCCTGGCGATAACAGGTCAGCCGTTTCTGCCGGGCTTAATGAGCTAGTTTTCGCTTCAGGTACTTCAGGACGCAGGCTTCGGCGTCCTGAAGGCTCATCTCCGGCGTCAGGGCGATGTCGCCCATCCGGCCGTCGGCATAGGCCTTGACGATTTCCGGGTGGACATAACACTTGCGGCAAATGGTCGGCGTATTACCCAGCTTTTTCGCCACCGCCTCGATAGCCTCACGGACATTGCGCTTGATCTGGCGATCGCTGTCGCAGGGCTCGAAGTCCTGCAAGGCCACCGCCGCCAGGGTGGTCGCCGCCCAGGTGCGGAAATCCTTGGCCGTAAAGGGCTGGCCGGTGACCTCGCGCAAATAGGCATTAACGTCACCCGAGGTGACGTCGCGCACCACACCGCCGTCATCGACATATTTGAACAGTTCCTGGCCTTCGATGTCGGCGCAGGCCTTGACCACGCGCGCAATGCGGCGATCGTTGAGCGACAGGTTCCATTCCTTTCCTGACTTGCCCATGAAGCGAAAACGGACGGTCGTGCCCGAAATGTCGACGTGATCGTCGCGCAAGGTGGTCAGGCCGAACGACTTGTTCTGGCGTGAATATTCGGCATTGCCGACACGAATGAGCGTCTTGTCCAGCAGGGCGACAACGGTGGCCAGCACCTTGTCGCGCCCCAGGCCACGTTGCGCCATGTGTTCGGACACCGTGGCGCGCAGGGCCGGCAAGGCATCGCCGAAATTGAGGATATGGCTGAACTTGCTTGTATCGCGCCACGACCGCCATTCGGGGTGATAGCGATACTGCTTGCGGCCGCGGGCATCGATGCCGGTCGCCTGGATATGGCCATTGGCATTGGGGCAGATCCACACGTCACGATAGGCCGGCGGAATGGCCAGGCGGCGGATGCGGGCGATCTCTTCTTCATCGCGGATGGGCTCGCCCTTCGGGTCGAGATAGATAAAATGCTTGCCGCGTTTGCGGCGCGTAATGCCGGGTTTGATATCCGTGACATAGCGCAAACCGTGGCTGCGCGCCTGTTTGACATAGTCGATCGAGCGTTCACCGGATTCGTACATAACTGTGAGCCTAAGGTCACTACCGCTGCAAAAACGATGCGGTTCGTTTCAGATGTGCATAAAAAACCGCTGGGCCGTGCTATTGGCGCGGCCATGAACGATATAGAGATAAGCAAATTCCTCAGCCTGGTCCTGCGCCACAAACCACAGACCCTTCGTCTTGAATTGGACAAGCAAGGCTGGACCTCGGTGGCCGATCTGCTGGCCAAGTCCGCCGCGAAGGGTAAAAACATTTCCTTCAGCGACCTGCACCGCGTGGTCGCCAATAATGACAAGAAGCGTTTTACGCTGTCACCTGACGAGACGCGGATCCGCGCCGCCCAGGGCCATTCGGTCGAGGTCGAGTTGGGCCTGGCGCCGGTAACGCCGCCCGACATCCTGTTCCATGGCACAGCGACGCGCTTTGTCGACGCCATTCGCGCCGAAGGCCTGAAGCCGCAAAAGCGCCAGCAGGTTCACCTGTCCCTGGACGAAGACACCGCCGTCAAGGTCGGCCAGCGTCACGGCAAACCGTTTATTTTCCGCGTCGACGCCACCGCCATGCAGGCCCAGGGCCACAGTTTTTTCCGTGCCGACAACGGTGTGTGGCTGACCGATGCCGTCCCACCCCAATTCCTGATTGCCTGATCGGCGCCGTGCGGGCATAAGCCGTCCGACGGAGGACGAGATATGTGGGACATGGACGAAATCACCGAGCTGTTCGACCTGCCCTTTATGGAGCTGGTCTTTCGGGCCGCAACCGTTCACCGCGAAAACTTCGACCCCAATGAAGTCCAGCTGTCGCAGCTTCTGTCCATCAAGACGGGCGGTTGCGCGGAAAACTGCGGCTACTGTTCACAATCGGCGCATTTCGATACCGGCCTGAAGGCCTCGCGCCTGATGGCCGTCGAGTCCGTCCTGAGCGAAGCGCGCAAGGCCAGGGACGGCGGCGCCCAGCGTTTTTGCATGGGTGCGGCGTGGCGCGACCTGAAGGACCGCGATGTCCCGGCCCTGGCCGAGATGATCGGCGGCGTCAAGGCACTTGGGCTGGAGACCTGTGCGACGCTCGGCATGTTGCGGCCCGACCAGGCGGTGGCCCTGAAAGACGCGGGGCTCGACTATTACAACCACAATCTCGATACCTCGCCGGAATATTACGCCAGCGTCGTCACCACGCGGACCTATCAGGACCGCCTTGATACGCTGCAGGCCGTGGCCGACGCCGGCATGAAGACGTGCTGCGGCGGCATTGTCGGCATGGGCGAAAGCCGCGCCGACCGGATGTCCTTCCTGCATCAGCTGGCTGCCCTGGATCATCCGCCGGAATCGATCCCGATCAACAACCTGGTCGCCATTGCCGGCACGCCGCTGGGCGACAAGGTCGGCCCTGACGGCGGCATTTCCGGTCTCGAATTTGTCCGCACCATCGCCGCTGCGCGCATCATGTTCCCGCGCTCCATGGTCCGCCTGTCGGCCGGCCGCACCGAGATGAGCGAGGAATTGCAGGCCCTGTGTTTCCTGGCCGGCGCCAATTCGATCTTCGTCGGCGACACACTGCTGACCACACCCAATCCGCAGCCGGGAACCGATGCCCACCTGATGCGCGAACTGGGTCTCAAGCCGATGGCGATGGGGGTTTAGGCCCTAAGAAAGCAAGAAACCCCACCAGCCTCGCCGGCAGGCACACATCTCGTCAATGCTTCGCTACGCTACGCATTTCCTCGTGTGGTCCCCTCCCCGTCCCTTCGGGCCAGGGATGTATAAGAAAAAAGCATCTTCTTTTACGTCCCTGAATTTCGAAGAAATTTGGGGAGGGGGACCGCCCAAGACATTGCGAAGTGGAGCGAAGCATTGGCGCAGGGTGGTGGTGGGGTTTCTTGCTCTTCTTACTGCGTCTCCCCGCGAAATTAAAATATCGCCTGATCACGTCATCAGAAAATCATCCGCCTGCCCCGTAATGGCAAGGAATCGGTTGCAAAAAGTGACGCGCGTGGCCTTGGCGAAGCGGCGTGACGCTGTTACGCTTCGTGCATGAACAAACATGTGAAAAAAGAGGATGCGATGTTGAATTCCGCATCCGCCATCGTCGGGCAACTAAAGACCCTCTACGCCCAGGCCGTCGCCGCCCTGCAGCAAGACCTGCACGCCTATCTCGAGAACAAGACGCGGCCATCGAAAACACTCCGCGCCGAAGGCCGGTACTGTTATCCGAAACTGACCGTCGTGTGGAAAGGCACCCACCTCGACGAAGCCGACGAACTGCTGGTCCTCAACAGCCGCCACCCCCAGGTCAACCGCGCCTTTGCCCGCTTTTCGCGGCCGGGCAGCTATGCTTCCTCGATCACCCGTCCCGACCTGTTCGGCGACCATATCGAAGAACAGCTCAGCCTGCTGATCCGCGACTACGGCGCCGAATGCTCGGTCAGCCTGTCGGACCAGGAGATTCCCTATCCCTATGTGTTGGACGGCGCCGGGCTGGATCTGAACAGTGTGTCGGCCCTGGACCTGATGCGCCATTTCCCGGCGACCGAACTGGCTCTGATCGGCAATGAAGTCGCCGACGGGCTCGATATGCGCGACCATGACGGCAACCGGCCGCTGGCCCTGTTCGACGGCCTGCGTACCGATTTTTCCCTGGCCCGTCTGCGCCACTATACCGGCACGCCGGCTGAGCATACCCAAAGCTTTATCCTGATGACGAACTACAATCGCTATGTCGATGTATTCGTCGCCCACGCCCTGGAACAACTGCGGCGCCCCGACAGCCCCTATACGGCCCTGTCGTGCTGCGGCAATATCACCATCACCAAGGATACGCCCAATCCGGAAGAGCTGATCGCCAATTCGCCGTGGCGCAAGCACCAGATGCCGGCCTATCACCTCATCGCCGAGGGCCGTCAGGGCATTACCCTGGTCAATATCGGTGTCGGCCCATCCAATGCCAAGAACATCACCGACCACCTGGCGGTCCTGCGCCCGCACGTCTGGCTGATGATCGGCCATTGCGGCGGCCTGCGGCCTTCGCAAAGCATCGGCGACTATGTCCTGGCCCACGCCTATTTGCGCGACGACCATATTATGGATGACGTCCTGCCGCGCGAAATCCCTATCCCGCCGATCGCCGAAGTCCAGCAGGCCCTGACCCAGGCGGCCGTCCGGATTACCGGCGAAGACGGCGACGCGCTGAAAAAGCGATTGCGCACCGGCACCGTGGTCACCACCGACGACCGCAACTGGGAACTGCGCTATACGTCAAGCGCCCTGCGTTTTTCGCAATCGCGTGCTGTGGCCATCGACATGGAAAGCGCCACCCTGGCTGCCCAGGGTTACCGCTTCCGCGTCCCCTATGGCACACTGCTGTGTGTGTCGGACAAGCCGTTGCATGGCGAATTGAAGCTGCCCGGCCAGGCCAACCACTTTTACGAACGCGCCATTCGCGAACATATCGATATCGGTATCGAGGCGATGAACATCCTGCGCGACTTCGGGTCCCGCCTGCATAGCCGCAAATTGCGCGCCTTCGACGAGCCGCCGTTTAGATAGAGCTCAAGCCGCATGGCTCGCGCAAACGTGCGCGACGGGCAGTCGCCCTTGCCAAACTGCAATTGCAGTTTGGAATCGATCGCTCACTCACTAAAAAAGAAGCGGATAACCCGGCGGGTCTGCTCACGACCTCAGGCTATCCGCTCCAGTGCGATCAATGGACCTCCATCCATAGGTTCCGGTCGAGTGGGGGGCCATGCGACGTTATCAACACGTCACCGGGCCTTGTCGCGCCCGATCAAATCCTGATATCAGCATAGTCCCTTAACCCTTCCAATCGAATCAAGTTGCTGTGAATGTTGCGGTTTTTGCCCAGGCTTCAACATATTGTGACGGCCGCACTGCCTTATGTGAGCCCGCGTGACAGGCTGGCTGGCTGGATGCAGCAACCCCGCTGCGCCGGCTTCCTGTCCGATGGCGGAAAGCTCGGCCGCTACAGTTATCTGATCACCGCGCCGCAGGCCGTCGCCGTCCTCGACTACGCCGATGCGGTCGACGCCGGCGACATGTTTAAGGACGCCACGGCTTTTGTCCATCACGATGACTACCGGCCGGACCTGCCGCCCTTTACCGGCGGTCTGGTAGGCCAGGCCTCCTTCGAACTGGGTTTGCGGCTGGAAAGGATGAAACGGCGCCCATTCCGCATCGAAGGCCGGACCACCTGGCCGGAGCTCGTGGTCATGCTGTGTCCGGCAGTTCTGGTCTTTGATCACCACACCCGGAGCCTGCTGGCCGTCGGCCGCGGGGAAACGATGTCGGCGGCGCAAGCGGCCTGCGACGCGATCGCGGCGCAGTGGAACGCAACACCCGAGAGCACGCCCCCACCGCGTCTGGCCGATGGGCGGCTCGATCTGGAAACGCCCGATGAAGTGCATGAGGACAAGGTCGCCGCCCTGGTGCGTCAGATCCATGCCGGTGACCTGTTTCAGGCCAATCTGGCACGCGGCTGGACGGGCCGCCTGCGCCCCGGGGTCGAACCGGGACAGGTGATGCAGGCTTTGCATACCCAGGGCGCGGCGCCGTTTGGCGGATTTCTGCGGCTGGACGCTCGCGCCATGGTTTCCAACAGCCCCGAACGCTTTATCCGTCTCGATGGTGACGGTCGGCTGGAAACCCGGCCCATCAAGGGAACGCGTCCGCGCGGTGCCACGCCCGAGTCCGATGCTGTTCTGGGCGAGGAATTGTTGGCCAGCGCCAAGGACCGGGCAGAAAACCTTATGATTGTCGACCTGATGCGCCATGACCTGTCCAAGGTGGCGCAAATCGGCAGCGTTGCGGTGACCTCCCTGAACGCGTTGGAATCCTACACCAATGTCCACCATCTGGTCTCGACCGTGACGGCGCAACTGGCGGAAGGCCGGACGGCGGCCGACGTCCTGGCCGCGACCTTCCCGCCCGGCTCGATCAGTGGCGCGCCAAAAGTCCAGGCCATGAAGGTGATCAGCGAAATGGAGGCGGCGCGCGGTCCCTATTGCGGATCGTTGTTTTTCGTCGATGCCGGCGGCGCCATGGATTCCAGCGTCCTGATCCGCACCCTGGCCTTCGAGCATGACGACAGTGGGCGGTGGCATTTCCGCGCGGCGGCCGGCGGGGGCATTGTCGCCGACAGCGAACCCGTGGCCGAGCGCATCGAGACGGAGACCAAGCTGTCCTTGATCAAACGGGTATTGGAAGCTTAAGTTTTCGTCACAGCCGCGCCATTACGCGGATGGTGATAGAAGACTTCCTTGAAATTTCTCTGATCGGGGAACAGTTCGGGCATGAAATCACCGAACGGCGACGTGTATTGATACTGCACTTCCGTCATCATCAGATATTCGCCCTGCGATATCTGCGAGGTCGTGATCGCCGTTATGACCGTACCTGCCGTCAGGTCGCTCAAACCCTTGCCCTTCGACCAGACCACCACCGCCTTGTTGGAGGTGTTCATGGTCACTTCGGTCAGGCGCATCTTGAGCGGCGTCGTGCTGAAAGGTTGCAGCATCGATGTGCCGATGGCCCACAGGTCGGTGATATTGCTATCCGACAGGCTTTCCGATTGCGCGGCCAGGTCGCCGATCGTGGCAGCCAGGTGAGAGGTGCGGCGCGACGCCATCATGCCAAGGGTCAGTTCCGCCAGGCCGAGATAGGCCATGATCAGAAGCGGCGCCACCATGGCGAATTCGATGGCCGACACGCCCCTCTCATCCTTGAGGAAAGCTTTCAGCGAGATCAGGCGGGCGAGGCGACGTAACATCAGAAGGGCTCATTCCGGAAGACGACCTTGGCCGTGATCACCGCATCCTGGTTGCTCAGCGTCGTCAGGCCGGCATTGAGGAACGGTGTGATCAGAGGCCACTCGTAATAGGCGCGGACCAGTTGGATCTTGGAAGCGCCGCCGATATTGTATTTGAAATTGGCGGTATCGAAAGCGCCGTTCTTGAGCAGATCGGTCGTCGGAACATCGGCAAAATTACTGTAGGTGGTGACGTCGACCTTCAGGCTGCCCATGCAGCTGGCGGACAGCCAGCCCATATTGTCGCAGATCTTTTGCTTGAAGGCGGTCACGGACGTATTGGCCGAGGTGGTCAGGCCGGTGCGGATCTGGCGGGACGCCACGTCGGTGGCATTGTCGAGCGTGACCGACAACAGGATCACCATGGCCAGTTCGATACAGGCACAGATAAGGAAAACCAGAGGGCCGGCGACCAGGGCAAATTCCACCGCGGCCGCGCCGTCACGGCTGCGGGCAAACCCTTTCAGGAAAGGCGTAACAGAAGGGATACCCTCGTGCGGTTTGGTGTTCTTGCTCATCTCAATCCAGATATTGCAGGCCAAGTCTTACACGTGCGCGGTCAACAGTCCGTTAAGGCCCTCATGGAAATAACAGAGTGTTCCGAAACGCCACCTGCCGGTGGATTTGCAAAAGGCGTGCCGTCGAGCGGCACGCCTTGCAGTCTTTTCGTTTCCAAGTTGCGACTTTGCAACTTGGCAAGGGCGACCGCCCGCCGCGCACGTTTGCGCGAGCCATCGGGGGCGCCCGTGCGACGGCGCTTGAGCTCTATATAGGCTCTATTGGGCGGCCATGGCGGCAGGGCCGGAAACGGCCGGTGCCGGAGCGGGCGCAAACGAGACAACGTTCGGTGCCGCGGCGCCCGCAGCCGTGGTCGCCGTCACGTCTTCGGCGACACAGACATTGGAACAGACCAGCAGGGACGGTGTCAGGCCCTTGTAGACGGTAATGGCGCCGCGTTGCGGAGCGGTCACGGTGACCTCACCGTCGAACAGGGAGCGGCCATCGCGGCCGGTGACATTGACAGCGCTGCTGCCGAACCCCTTGCCGACAATATATATGGTGCGCGAGTCGATGACCGTGACGTCGGCAATATCCGGATTGCCGACCACGACCGACCCGGCCGAGGCCGACAGCGTAACCCGCAGTGTATGGTTCTTTTCCACCGCGACTCTCTGCCCGGCCACAGCCAGACCAGGGACCAGGGACGCTGTAAAGACGCCCAGCGCCGTCAAAAGCGTTACCGAAATTATCTTTTTCATATGTGCGGCCTCTGTTCAGGTCGATGACTGCGGCCGAATGCGGCCGCCTGACAGCTATAATATAGGGGCGGACGTGAGCGCCCGGTTATGAAAGAAGGTATATAAGAAATCTTTAAATTTACTAAACACAATATTAATAAGAATATTTTCGTTTTAATTCAATCATAAACTTCCTTAATTGTAATTAAGGTTAATTCAAATTTACAGTAAAGCAATATTAACTATAGAAAAATTTCAAATATGCTTCGTTATTTACTTGGATTTAATCAAACGACGCTAAATTGATCTCGTGTTCGGGAGCATTTGAGCCACTCAACCGGTCCCCCGATACGATGAATGGATCAACTGCTTTACATTTTTTTACCCAGGAGAAACCACATGACCAAGTTCTTCAATCGCTTTGCCAAGGACGAATCCGGCGCCACCGCCATTGAATATGGCCTGATCGCCGCCTTGATCGCCGTTGCCCTGATCTCGATCCTCGGCACGCTGTCCGGCTCGCTGCAAGACACCTTCCAAAAGGTCTCGGACGAACTCGACACCGCCAACGCGTAAGTCAAGACTTCGAACTAAAGTATTACCGGTCCAGGCCGGCATCTGGGGCCGCAGATAAGCAGTTATCTGCGGCCTCTTTTCATTCCGAAAGACACCCCAAGCCATGTTGCGGCGATTTTTACAGGATGAGAGCGGGGCCACAGCCATAGAATACGGGCTGATCGCGTCACTGCTGTTCCTTGGTATAGTATCGGCGATAGCGGCCTTTGGCGACTCGATGACCTCCATGTACGAAAAAATCCGCGACGCCACCGAAGAAGTCACCAATCGATAATCTTCAATTTCCGGCCCGGCCGGCGATTTAAGCTGGGTGCCGTAAGCATATTTTAAGCCTGTTTCTTTACAATAACATGGTCCCCTGAAGGACCACCCCGAAGTGCCGCGAAACGATCGGCGCGGAGCCCGGTGGCCGCCATCGCGACCGGCCGCCGCCGGACGCATTTACCACATGCGAGATACCGTCCGTGCAACTTCCCCCCATTGGCATACCCCTGCTCTTCGCTTCGATCTATCCGGCCTGCCTGGTCTGGGCGGCGGACAACGACGCCCATAGCATGACCATTCCCAACCGGACGAACATCATCCTGGCCCTGGCATTCCTGCCGGCTGCGTTATTGGTCGGACTGCCTCTGTTTGATCAGGGAACGTCGATTTTCGACCTGATGCACCGCAGCGATATTCCAGGCCACCTCGTCATGGGCATGATCGGATTTATCCTCGGCGTCGCCCTGTTTTTCTTTGGATTCATGGGTGGTGGCGACGCCAAGCTGATCGCCGCCGTGTCTCTGTGGTTCGACTTCAACGGTTGGGTCGCGATGCTGATCTATACCGCCCTGGCCGGCGGCGCCCTCACACTGGGCCTGGTGGTTATGCGCAAATTCTTCTGGGGCGTAGCGTCGAAATTGCCGCCCTGGGTGGCACAGCATTTCGATCCGAAAGGCAAAATTCCGTACGGCCTGGCCATCTGCGCCGGTGGATTGCTGGCCATGCCGAAGGGCGATATCTTGGCCTTGCTGATGCACGTTTAGCAGGATTGATTAACCATCGCGTGGGTCATTTCGGCACACCCCAGCAAAAAATGCGCCGTTTTTCAGGAAAACGACACGCGTTCTGGTTTCTTTAGGTGAGTGTTAACTAACCTTAAGCCAAGCTTTCCCCAATCTGCAAGCAAGCCGACCTGGCTGCGCTATTGCGCGCCGGTCACGATAAAAGGGAAGTTCCGGGCATGAAGACGTCACGCTACGTCGTAATGGGAGTCGCGGCCGTCGCCGCCATACTCCTCGCCTTTCTGGTCCGCGGCATGATTTCGGGCAAGGGCTCGCATGAAGCCAAGGCCTCCGTTGAAGCACCGCCGGCGCAACAGATGGCCCGCGTCCTGATTGCCGTTCATGAGATCAAGGCCGGCACACGCATCACGGAAGCCGACCTGACCTGGCAGGACTGGCCGGTCAACTCGCTCAACCCTGCCTATATTGTCGATGGCGGCATGCCCGCCTCGGTGACCGCCGCAGCTACGGCCGATGGTGCTGCCGCCGGCGCTGAAGGCGCACCCGCCGCGCCCGTCGTGACCAAGGAAGCCAAGACCGGTGTCGCCGGCAAGGCCGGTGATGTCGTCCAGGCCGTTGCTGACAAGGTTGCACCCTCGGCCAGCAAGGAAGCCTATGTCGGCGGCGTCGCCCGCGAGGACATCCTGGCCAATGAACCGATCATCGATGCCAAGATCGTCCGCGCTGATGAAGGTGGCTTCATGGCCGTCATGCTGCAACCCGGCATGCGCGCCCTCGCCGTTCCAGTCAGCGTCGACAATACGGCCGGCGGCTTCATCCTGCCAGGCGACCGCGTCGACATCCTGGTCACGCACCAGCTTCAGCGCCAGGGCGGCGGCGGCGGGACGATCGACAGTGTCCAGCCCGTTCTGCGCAATATCCGCGTGCTGGCCATCGACCAGCAGGTAACCACCGAAAAAGACAAGCAAAGCGTCATCGGCGCCACGGCGACCCTCGAGGTTACGCCCCAGGACGGTCAGGTTGTGACCCTGGCCAAGGCTTCCGGCACCCTGTCGCTGATGTTGCGTTCCTACGCTGACGCCGCCGGACCTTCGGGCGCGGTGACCATGGCGCCCACCGGCAGCAATGATGACCAGCCGGTCCGCGTCTATCGTAATGGCCAAGCCACAGAGGTGACGGTATCCCGATGAGCTCTTTCATGAAGTCCTTCGTTAAGGCGCTGCCGGCGGTGACAACCGCCACCGCCCTGGGCGCCCTTCTCACGGTCGCCGCCCACGCGGAACCCGTGCCCTACCGGTCGCTGTCCGGAAATGGCAATGCCGGAGGCGGCATGACCGTGCAGACCCAGTCCGCTCCGGTCAAGACGCAGGTCCTGCGGCTGCCCAAGGGCCGTTCAGCCGTCATCGACCTGCCGGTCGACGCCGCCGACGTCTTCGTCTCCAACCCGGCCGTGGCCGACGCCGTGCTGCGTACGCCGCGTCGCATCTTTGTGCTAGGCGTGGAAGGCGGACAGAGCGACGCCATCTTCTTTGACGGCATGGGCCGCCAGATCCTCAACCTGTCGATCCGCGTCGAAGCGGCGACCGACGAGCTGGGTGACACGGTCCACCGCCTGTTCCCCAACAGCCATGTCGACGTCCAGAGCCTGAACGGTCGCATCATCCTGTCCGGTCTGGCGCAGTCGGACGGCCAGGCCGACCAGATCCTGCATCTGGCAGCCAGCTACGCCGCCAAGCCCGAAGACGTCATCAACCTGATGAGCATTGCCGGCAAGGACCAGGTCACGCTGAAGGTGCGGATCGTCGAGGTCGAGCGTTCGGTGATCAAGCAACTGGGGCTGGCGACCGACGTCGTCTATAATAACGGCACGCAATCCTATGCCTTCGGCCGCGCCAATTCCTATGGCGCCACCGGCACTTTCCAGGGTGGAAAGGGCATGTGCTACAATCAGAACAATACGGTCAAGACGACGACCACAGTTGATGATTCGATCACGACACCGATCAATGATCCGAATACCGGCGTGACCGGCACCCTGACCGACGCATTTACCTCGACTTTCGACAGACTGCGCGGCATGAACAATCTGTCCTGTCTGCAGGCCTTCGAACGCGTCGGCCTGATCCGCACCCTGGCCGAGCCCAACCTGACCGCCGTGTCGGGTGAAGCCGCCAAGTTCCTGGCCGGCGGCGAATTCCCCGTCCCGGTGGCCCAGGACAGCCAGGGCCGCATCACCGTCGAATTCAAGCCCTTCGGTGTCGGCCTGGGCTTCACCCCGGTCGTTCTGTCGGGCGGTCGCATCTCGATGAAGCTGTCGACCGAAGTGTCGGAACTGACCAATACCGGTTCCTTTGCCCTGAACAGCAACTTCACCATCCCGGCGCTGAGCGTCCGGCGCGCCGAAACGACGGTCGAAATGCAGTCGGGCTCGTCACTGATGATCGCCGGACTGCTGCAATCCAAGTACAAGCAGTCGATCGACTCTCTGCCGGGCCTGACCTCGCTGCCGGTCCTGGGCGCCCTGTTCCGTTCGCGTGACTTCCTCAATGACGAGACAGAGCTGGTCGTCATCGTGACGCCGTACATTGTCGATCCGACCCATCCCGACCAGATGCAGACCCCGGCCGACAACCTGGAGCCCGGCAGCGACGCCGCCGACGTCTTCCTGGGCCGCATCAACAAGGTGATCGCCGCCGGCGCCGAAACCTCCGGCAGCCCCGTAGCCGCGCCGACCGGGCCCTACTCGGCCCCCATCGGCTATGTGATCGAATAGGAAACGCCATGACCCAGGTTTTCACACCCCGATTCGCGCTGCTGACCTCGGCCCTGCTGGCTGCGGCCTCGTTGTCCGCCTGTGCGACCACCGGTTCGCAGGCCCGTATGGACCGGCCGGACCCGGTCACGCCGACGGAGCAATACGCCCTGACGGCCCAGGCTCAGGTCGACGCCATCAACCTGCGCATCAATCCAACCGGCATCTCGGCCAACCAGGCCCGTGCGCTGGATCAGGTCGCCTCGCGGGCATCCTGGACCAGCGGTGAGCCGGCCGATATCCAGATCATCACCAGCGGCGATCCCAACGCCATGGCGGCCGGTCAGTCGGTCGCCGGCTATCTGGTCGGCCGCGATGTTCCCGGGGACTCGGTCAGCACCTTCAGCGTCCAGGACCAACCCGCCGATATCATCACGGTCAATATCGTCAACTACCGGGCGCGTACCTATGCCTGCAACCAGAGCTGGGAAAACCTGGCGGCGACGCGCAACAATACGCCGTACAAGAATTTCGGCTGTGCCGTGACGTCGAACCTGGCCGCCCAGATCGCCGATCCGCGCGATCTCAACGGCCCGGCCACCGCCACCTCGACCGACGCCTCGCGCAAGTCGGTGATTCTCGACAAATACCGCAAAGGCGAAGTCACCTCGGCGACCAAGGACGACCAGAGCAACGGCGCCATATCGCAAGCTATCAAGTAAAATTGGCTATGCCTGATCCTGGCCGGATGACGGACCCAGGAAAACGGACTTAGCCATAAACGGACTCAGAGAGACGAACCCCATGCCCCAGGCGAAACTTTCCGGCCACGCCGATCCGTTCGACAATCTCGACGATCTCGATGACGAGTTCGTGGATTACCGCGCCAAGCTGGACGCGTCGGACGACTTTGATCTGGGCGAGTCCGAACGCTATGCCCCGCAAGCCGGCGCCGACCCGTTCGACGACGACTACAACCCGCAGGACCGCAATCCTTCACCGGTTCAGCGCCAGGCCTTCTCGTCGACCCTGGGCCTGCGCGAACCGCAGACGGCGCAAGGTGTCATGGCCGGGCAGCAGGACGATATCGGCGCCATCGCCATTCCGCGCATCGCCATCCACTTCTTTGCCGACAGCGAAGCCTCGGTCCAGGCCTGCGACACAGCGGCCATCGATCGTCGCATGAGCCGCGCCCAGTGCACGGTCAAGCGCGGCGGTATCTTTGAGGCGATCGACACCTATCGCCACGAACCGACTCCGTCGCTGATCTTCGTCGAAAGCCCGGCGCGCGGCCGCGACCTGCTGGACCAGCTGGGCCAGTTGGCCGAGGTATGCGACGCCAGCACCAAGGTCGTCGTTATCGGCGCCCATAATGACATCTCGCTGTACCGCGAACTGATCCGCCAGGGCGTGTCGGAATACATGGTCTCGCCGGTCCAGCCGCTGGCTTTGATCAAGACCATTGCCGGCCTGTACAACGATCCGGAAACCCCGTTCGTCGGGCGGACCATCGCCTTTGTCGGCGCCCGCGGCGGCGCCGGTTCATCGTCGATCGCCCACAACTTCGCCTATAACCTGTCCGAAGCGATGTCGGCCAATACGGTCATTGTCGACTACGACCTGCCTTTCGGCACCGCCGGACTCGATTTCAACCAGGACCCGCTGCACGGCTTGGCCGATGCGCTGAACGAACCCGACCGCGTTGACTCGGTTCTGCTGGACCGCATGCTGACCAAGTGCACGGAACGGCTGTCGTTGTTCTCGTCGCCGGCCGCTTTGGACCAGGACTATACGGCCGATGCCGACGCCTATGACGAGGTCACGCGCAAGATCCGTTCGGTCGCGCCCTTCATCGTCATGGACCTGCCGCACGTCTGGACGCCGTGGCTGCGCCAGAACCTGATCGCCGCCGATGACGTGATCATTGTCGCCACGCCCGATCTGGCAAGCCTGCGCAATGCCAAGAACATCATAGACCTGCTCAAGCACAGCCGACCCAATGACGCGGCCCCGCGTCTGGTCCTCAACCAGATGGACATGCCGGGCCGTCCGGAAATTCCGGTCAAGGACTTCACGGCCGCCCTGGGCGTCGAACCCTGTGCCCTTATTCCGTTCGATGCCAAGCTGTTCGGCCAGGCTTCCAACAACGGCCAGATGATTGCCGAAGTCGGACCGGCCACCAAGGCAGCCGAGGCCCTGGGTCACCTTACCGCGTCGGTCACCGGCCGTGCGCCGGAGGTCAAGGCCAAGAAGGCCTCTTCATCCTTCCTCGGCAACCTCTTCAAGAAGTGAGCAAAACGCAGTGTTTGGCAAACGTCCGAGCGAACATGGGGGGGCATCCCCCACAGGCAATGCCGGTACCAACCGCGTCGTGGCGAAGCCGGCACCGGCTGCGCCCGTCGAGGCCCGTCCGCAGGCCCTGAGCAAGGTCGGCGGCGGTGCGCCGCCACCGGCCGCGACCAGCGCTTCGGACATTGCCACGCGTCCCCAGATCCAGGAAAACCGGCCGCGCAAGGAAGCTTCGGCCGGGGGAGCGCCCCTGCCTGAACTGAACCAGGAAAAGCGCGCCGCCGGCGGTGACGCCAAGGCGGGCGCCGCCGCCAAGCCCAAGCTGCAGCAGGGCCTGGATCAGATGCACAAGGCGCAGGCGGTCACCGAGATCGTCCGCGAGCAGTCCGACTATTACCATGCCACCAAGACGGCGATCTTCAACGCCCTGCTCAACACGATCGACCTGAGCCAGCTCGCCCAGCTGGATCACAAGGCGGCGTCGGAGGAAATCCGCGATATCGTCGCCGAACTGGTGGCGATCAAGAACGTCTCGATGTCGGTCGCTGAACAGGACAACCTGGTCCAGGACATTATCAACGACGTCCTGGGTTACGGACCTCTTGAGCCCCTGCTGGCGCGCGACGACATCGCCGACATCATGGTCAATGGCGCCCAGCGGGTCTTTATCGAAGTCGGCGGCAAGGTCCAGCTGACCAATGTCCGTTTCCGCGACAATCAGCAGCTGATGAACATCTGTCAGCGTATCGTCAGCCAGGTCGGCCGCCGTGTCGACGAAAGTTCGCCGATCTGCGACGCCCGTCTCCCCGACGGTTCCCGGGTCAACGTCATTGCGCCGCCTTTGGCGCTGGACGGCCCGACGCTCACCATCCGGAAGTTCAAAAAAGACAAGCTGACCATGCGCAACCTGGTGGAGTTCGGCTCCATCAGTCCGGAAGGGGCGCGCGTCCTGGGCGTCATCGGCGCCTCGCGCTGCAACGTCCTGATCTCCGGCGGTACCGGTTCCGGCAAGACGACCCTGCTCAACACCATGACGGCCTTCATCGATCCGACCGAACGCGTCGTGACCTGCGAAGACGCCGCCGAACTGCAACTGCAGCAGCCGCACGTGGTGCGCCTGGAAACACGGCCGCCGAACCTTGAAGGCCAGGGCACGATCAGCATGCGCGATCTGGTCAAGAACTGTCTGCGGATGCGTCCTGAACGCATCATCGTCGGCGAAGTCCGGGGCCCGGAGGCGTTCGACCTCCTCCAGGCCATGAACACCGGCCACGACGGTTCCATGGGCACGCTGCACGCCAACTCCCCGCGCGAAGCCGTGTCGCGTCTCGAATCGATGATCACCATGGGCGGCTACGGCCTGCCCTCGCGGACCATCCGGGAAATGATCGTCGGCTCCATCGACCTGATCATCCAGGCCGCCCGCCTGCGCGACGGTTCGCGCCGCATCACCCACGTCACCGAGGTGCTGGGCCTGGAAGGCGATGTCATCGTCACCCAGGACCTGTTCCTTTACGAAATCGAGGGTGAAGACAAGCAGGGCAAGATCATCGGCCGCCACCGGTCGACCGGCATCGGCCGTCCTCGCTTCTGGGACCGCGCCAAATATTACGGCCTTGAGCGCGAATTGGCCGAAGCTCTCGATGCTTCCGAGTAAGGGTATACAGCCATGATTATGACCCTTGTTATCGCTGTTCTTGGCTTCGTGATCATTGCCAGCGTTGGTTTTGTCATTACCAACGGCGGCGGTGGAAATTCCTCCGCCACCTTGACCAAACGCGCCCAGACGATCGGGCTCGGCAGCAATATGCGCACCAAGCGCAACGCCAAGTCGGCGGCCAAGACCCCCGAAGAACGCCGCAAGCAGATCACAGAGCAGCTCAAGGAAGCGGAAAAGCGCGAACGCAAGGCGCGTTTGACGCTGCGCTCGCGGATGCTGCACGCCGGCCTGACGCCCAATGTCACCCGCTTCTGGATTTTCAGCGCCATACTGGGCGCTGTCGCCTTTTTCGTTCCATTGCTTGTCCTGGGCAAGATGGACCTGCTGATCCGCCTGGCGGTCGCTGCCGGCGCGGCGTTCGCGGCCTCGTATGGCCTGCCGCGCTGGGTCCTGGGTTTCATGGCCGGCGGCAGGATGAAAAAGTTTACCGAAGAATTCCCCAACGCCATGGACATTCTGGTCCGCGGCATCAAGTCGGGCCTGCCGGTCCATGACGGGCTGAAGATCATTGCCAAGGAATGCCATCTGCCCCTGGGTCCGGAATTCCAGCGTGCCGTCGAAAACGTCGGTGTCGGCATGTCGCTGGAAGGCGCCCTGGAAAAGATGAGCGAGCGCGTACCGTCACCGGAACTGCGCTTCTTCACCATCGTTATCGCCATCCAGGCCAAGACCGGCGGTAACCTCGCCGAAGCGCTGAACAACCTGTCGAGCGTTCTGCGCGCCCGGAAGATGATGCGCGAGAAGATCAAGGCGCTGTCGTCGGAAGCCATTGCCTCGGCCTCGATCATCGGTGTCCTGCCGCCGGGCGTCGGCATCATGATCTCGATCACGCGGCCGGAATATATCGGCGGCATGTTCGTCGATCCGCGCGGCCAGATGATGCTGGCCGGCGGCGCCTTCTGGATGGCGCTGGGCATCTTCATGATGCGCAAGATGATCAACTTCAAATTTTAGGCAGGCACAGATGACCGATTTTGCCGCCTTCATCATGACGCCCAGCAACCTGATTGCGCTGGCTGTCGCCGCCCTGGTGTTTTTCACCATTATCACCCTGAGCAAGAGCCTGACCTCGGGCGATCAGCTGGAAAAGCGCATGAAAGCCGTGGCGCTGCGCCGCGACGAACTGCGCCGCCAGTCGCGGGCGACGATTGTCAAGGACGCGTCTGGCGGCCTGCGTCACAAGGACGAGGGCATGGCGCGCAATATCGTCGAGCGCTTCAACCTGAAAAAACTGCTGGAAGACCCCAAGGTGGTCGAGAACCTGGCCATGGCCGGTTATCGTGGCCCCAAGCCGGTGTCGACCTTCTACTTCTTCCGCATGCTGATGCCGTTCGTCCTGGGCGCTTTCGGGGCGTTCGAAGTGTTTGTCGTCGATATCGGCCACTTCCAGCACCTGCAGATGAAGGTCCTGGTCTCGGTCGGGGCGTTCGTCGCCGGCTATTACGCGCCCAACATCTATATCTCCAACAAGGCCTCGAAGCGCCGCATGTCGATCGTCCAGGCCTTTCCGGACGCGCTGGACCTGCTGCTGATCTGCGTCGAGGCGGGTATGTCGATCGAAACCGCGCTGCAAAAGGTCAGCGGTGAAATCGGCGGAACGTCGATCGAGCTGGCCGAAGAGCTGTCTTTGCTGGTCGCCGAACTGTCCTACCTGCCGGAACGCCGCAACGCCTATGAGGGCCTATCGAAACGGACCGGCCACCCGGGTATCAAGTCGGTCTGTACGGCTATGATCCAGGCGGAAAAATACGGCACGCCGCTGGGCACCGCGCTGCGCGTCATGGCCAAGGAAAATCGCGAGATGCGTCTGTCGGCGGCCGAAAAGAAGGCAGCGGCCCTGCCCGCCCAGCTGACCGTGCCGATGATCGTCTTCTTCCTGCCGGTGCTGTTCGTGGTCATTCTGGGACCGGCGGCGCTGAAGGTCATCGACCTGCAGGCGGCGAACAAGAAGGGCGGCGCGGAAGCGGCGCAGAAGGAAGCGCAGAAGTAAAGGTCGTGGGGCCTCGGGCCCCACACCCCGTAACCATCAGAGTTTGATCTTTCTATAGCGCATAAAAAATGGGACCGCTCTGGGTCCCATTTTTTATGCGCTTATAAGAGGCCACGCCCTCAAGGGTTATGGGGTGCGGGGTCCGCGACCCCGCGACTTATTCTTTCTGCCCTGCCTTATTCGGGCTCCAGTTCACCACATGGTACGTCGCCGGTGTCGTCCCGACATTGCGCAGGCCGTGCAGGCTGTTCGACGCATTGAAGATGACAGAGCCCGGTCCCAACCGGATCCACTTGCCGTCCGACAGGGTCTCGACTGTACCCTCGCGGATAATCACCAGCTCTTCATTGAGGTGCTGATGCGGTGGATGGGACGTCGTGCCCGGATTAAGCGTCGTGATGTGCATTTCCAGCTCATCCAGGGTCGCCGTCGGCCCGCGGTATAGCGAGCGCACCTCGCCGACATCGGTCTTGGCCACCGCCATCTTGTCCCAGTCGAAGGTCATGGGTCCCAGGATAGGGCCCGTCGGCGGATGGGTCTGGGCAAAGGATGTGGCGCCGATGACTCCAAGCGTTACGGTCACCGCTGTCACCGCCACGACAATATCGCGCTTCGTGATCATTCCAGGCTCCTCAGGCGAAGCTATAGGGGGCGCGCATCGGCCGCGACAGCATGGCATTGGCCGCATCGTCATCGTGGAAACGCTCGTGCACGGGATCCCAATGGACCTTGCGCTTCAGCATCATGGCGATATCGTGGACCAGGCAGGTCGAACAGGCGCGATGGCCCAGTTCGGCCGGCGAGATCGGCTGCTTGCGGCTGACGATGCAATCCAGCCAGTTGCCGTGCTGCTCCTTGCTTTCGTACAGGTGAATCTCGTCGGGCCCGATGACCGATTTGATGATCTTCGGGTCCGACGCCGCCAGAGCCGTCGCGTCGTTGAGCTTGGCCACCGGATCGGACTTGGTCACCTGCTCATTGCCGCGCGACACGAAGATCCATCCGTTCGAGCCGTAATATTTGATGCCGTTGGTATAGTCGCCACTAATGCTCATCTGCACGCCGTTGGCATACAGGGCCTCGGTCTTGAACTTGCCATGGACGTCCCACAGGCCCGCCGTCGGATATTCGGCATCGCCCCATACCTCGACCGGACCGGTATATTCGGTGTTCATGCCCCAGTGGGCGCTGTCGACGTGGTGCGAGCCCCAGCCGGTAATCATGCCGGCACCGAACTGCCGCAGGCGCAACCAGCCCGGCCGATCGTAGCCGATACGCGGATGAACACGATCCAGCGTATAGGGCACATAGGGCGTACTGCCCAGCCACATATCGTAGTTCAGCCCGTCCGGAATCGGCTGGGGCGTCGGATCGCCACCCGCCGGATCACCCGGCAGGCCAATCTCCACCCGTTGCAGGTCGCCGATGCGGCCATTGCGCACCAGTTCGGCGGCATAACGGAACTGCGCCGTCGACCGCTGCTGGCTGCCGATCTGCAGGATGCGCCCCGAAGCCTGGACGGCGTTGCTGAGGGTTCGGCCTTCGGCGATGGTCAGGGACGCCGGCTTCTGCAGATAGACATCCTTGCCGGTCTGGACGGCGTGGGTGGCGATGATGGCGTGCCAGTGATCGGGCGTCGAGACAATGACCGCGTCGATGTCCTTGTTTGCCAGGACATCATGGTAATTCGAATAGGTGGTCACGCCATCATAGGGCTTGCCGGTCTTCTCGGCATAGGTGCTGTTGACCAGCTGTTTGGCTTCCTCGAGACGGTGAGCGTCGATATCGCACACCGCCATCAGCCGCGCCCGGTCGTACTGCATGACGCCCGGCATATCGTGACCCCGCGAAATGCGGCCATTGCCGATGGCAGCGATATTGATGCGCTTGGACGGTGCATACTGGCCGAACACCGAAGACGGAACGATGGCCGGAAAGCCCGCTACGACGGCGGTCGCCAGGCCAGCCTTCAGCAGATCGCGTTTGGTCGTTTTCATATCAGCCTCCCATAATGCGTTTAGCGTTCAGTTGAGCTTTAATGGATAGCTCAGCGGCCAGCAGGGCCTGAGTCTGGTCCTGGGCGGTTTGGGTACGGTTGACGATATCGGCGACGAACTGCGGACCGAACGGCAGCGGACCATTGGAACAGTCGATGTACCGCGCGCTCTTGCCGTCGACGACGAACAGGTTGTTGCCCTGTTTCGAGACGGCGACATTGGTGTATTTGCGCAGCTCCATATAGCCTTCGGTGCCGAGGATAAACAGCCGGCCATCGCCCCAGGTACCGAGGCCCTTTGGCGTGAACCAGTCGAGGCGAACATAGCCGAAACCCTGGTCGCCGCGCAGCATCATATCGCCGAAGTCCTGGAATTCCGGCTTGTCCGGGTGGCGCAAATTGGCGACCTGCGAGGCGACGATTTCGGCCTGGGTCGAACCGGTATAGTAGAGGAACTGGTCGACCTGGTGCGAGCCGATGTCGCACAATATGCCGCCGAACTGCTTTTCGTGCCAGAACCACTCCGGCCGACCGCTGCCACCACCGGCGTCGCCGCCACCCTGGATGATCTGGTGCGGCGCCAGGTTGACGGTCTGGATCACCTTGCCGATGGCGCCCTGCTTGATCAGCTCCCCGGCATGGACCGCGGCGCGAACCTCAAGACGCTCGGAATACAGAATACCGTAGATGCGGCCGGTTTCCGCAATCGTCTTGCGAACCAGAGCCAGGTCATCGAGCGTGGTGATGCCGGGCTTGTCGGCCAGGAAGTCCTTGCCGGCCTTCATGGCGCGAACTCCGATGCCGGCGCGTTCATTGGCGATGTGTGAGCTGAGGATCAGTTGAATCGTAGAATCACCGATAATCTCATCTTGGGTCGCCGCCATCTTCACGTCGGGATAACGCTTGGTGAAAACCGCCAGTTTGTCAGGCTCCAGCCCCCAGGCCGAGACCAGTTCGCCACCACCGCGCTGGATGGCGGCGATCATGCCGTGGATATGGTCGTGGCTGATGCCGCAGACCGAAAAGCGGATATGATATTTGGGCTTTTCCTCGATCGGGACCGGCAGGGTTTCCGGCACAACGGCGCCGGTTTCGGCGGCCGACGCCGCCGGCGCCATAGCCGCCATCATCGCGGCGGGTCCCAGACCCGCAGCCATCAGGAATTCGCGCCGTGCGGCGTCGGGCTGTGTCATGGTTCCTCCTGATCGCCTGCTACCGGCTTATTGGTCTGACCTATTCACCATAATGGCCAGATCATCAGGCGGAATGCAACCGCTTTGTCGGACCTAAGTCAAGAGGCATCCGCCGGCGCATTGCGCTTCATCAGATGATAGGTCACGGCATCGAACAGCGCATTGTAGGACGCGTCGATGACATTGTGGCTGACCCCGATGGTGTTCCACGTCCGACCTTCGTCGTCGCGGCTCTCGATCATGACGCGCGTCAAGGCGGCTGTGGCTTCGGAAGGTGTGAGAATGCGCACCTTGTAGTCGTTGAGGTGCATAGCATTGAGCTGCGGATAGTGCGGCAAGAGCGCCTTACGCAGGGCGGCATCCAGGGCATTGACCGGACCATTGCCTTCGGCGACCGTCATGATCACGTCACCGCGCACCGCCAGTTTGACAGTGGCTTCGGACAGGGTGAAGTGCCGGCCCTTGGCATCGGTGCGGCTTTCGTTGAGCGTGCGGAAGCTTTGCAGGTCGTAGTAGCGCGGCAGGATACCCAGACGCTGGCGCGCCATCAGCTCGAAGCTGGCGCTGGCGTCTTCATATGCATAGCCCAGGGCCTCGCGCTCCTTGACCGCGCGAACCAGTTCGGAGACATGTTCGTCGTCATCGGCGACCGCGATGCCCATCTGGTGCAGGCGGTTCAGGACATTGGCACGGCCGGCCTTGTCCGACACCAGGACCAGCCGGCTGTTGCCGACCAGGGCCGGGTCGATATGTTCGTAGGATCGGCTGTCCTTGGTCATGGCGCTGACGTGCAGGCCGCCCTTGTGCGCAAAGGCGCTGGACCCAACATAGGCGGCGTAGCGGAAGGGCGTGCGGTTGAGACGGTCGTCGACCAGGCGCGACAACTGGCCGATTTGCGTCAGCTTCTCCGGCGTGATGCCTGTATCGTAACCCATCTTCAGGATCAGGGTCGGGATAATGGCGATCAGATTGGCGTTACCACAACGTTCGCCGATACCGTTGATCGTACCCTGGACCTGGCGCACGCCTTCTTCGACCGCGGCCAGGGAATTGGCGACCGCCTGTTCGGTATCATTGTGGCAATGGATTCCGAGATGGACGTCCGGCAGGGCGTTTTTGACCGCGGCGACAATGCGTTTGACCTCGGTCGGCAGGGTGCCGCCATTGGTGTCGCACAGGATCAGCCAGCCGGCGCCGGCATCATGCGCGGCTTTCAGGACTTCCAGGGCATAGACGGGATTGGCCTTGAAGCCATCGAAGAAATGCTCGGCGTCAAAATGGGCTTCGCGCTTGTTGGCAACGACATGGGCCAGGGAGTCGGCAATCATGCGCAGGTTCTCGGCCTTGGACACCTTAAGCGCAGTCTCGACCTGCCAGTCCCAGCTCTTGCCGACCAGGCAGATACTGGGCGTATTGACGTTGAGCAGATCCTGCAAGCCCGGATCGTTGGAGGCGGAGCGTCCCGAACGGCGCGTCATGCCAAAGGCAGACAGGCGGGCGTATTTCATCGCCGGCGGGGCGGCAAAAAAAGCGTCGTCGGTCGGATTGGCGCCGGGCCAGCCACCTTCGATATAGTCAATGCCGAATGAGTCGAGTGCTGAGGCAATCGCCTGCTTGTCCGCCACCGAGAAATCGATGCCCTGGGCCTGCGCGCCGTCGCGCAAGGTCGAGTCGTAGAGATAAATCCGTTCAGCCATGCGCCCATCTACAGATATGACGGTTATTCAGCAACCGGATTCGCGAGTAAGGACTTTGGGAATACTGTGCCGGATCAAAGTCGTAACATTCGAGACAGGATCGGCTCGGCTAACGATCCTATTTGCCACCGAATTGTCGGAAATACACGGTCAGTCGGCCGATCTGTTCCTCAACCGACAAGCCTTCACGTCTCATTTCGTCAACAAATTTCTCCGTCGCTGGATCACGCGCGAGACCCGCAATATCAGCGTCGACCATGGCCTGCTGGGAGCGAAAAGCGGCACCCTCTGGCGTGGGATCATTAAAGGCGACAGTGGCTTTGAGCATCGACTGAGTCCAAGGAATTACGGCCGTTCCATCCTAACATGAAACGGTCGTAAAGCGAAATATCGAAGCTCGAACTCGGCCCTATTGGCAGGCCAGGCATTCCTCATAGTCGGTGCGCGGGGTGGCCATCTTTTCAACGGCTTCCTTGACTTCGCTGCCGGCATGGGCGGCGCGCTGGACCGACTTGGAACGCAGATAGTAGAGCGATTTCAGGCCCTGCTCCCACGCCGTCCAGTGCAGCATGTGCAGGTCCCACTTATCGACATCGCCCGGCAAGAACAGGTTCAGCGATTGCGACTGGCAGATTTCCGGCGTGCGGTCGGCGGCCAACTCAACCACCCAGCGCTGGTCGATTTCGAAGGCCGTCTTGAACACGTCCTTTTCATCGGCCGACAGTTCGTCGAGATGCTGGACAGAGCCTTCGTGCTCGACGATCTTGTCCCACACTTCCGAGGTGTTCAGGCCCTTTTCCTCGAGCAGTTCGACGAGGTACGGATTCTTGACGGCGAACGAGCCCGACAGGGTCTTGTGGGTATAGATATTGGCCGGGATCGGCTCAATGCCGGCCGAGGTGCCGCCGCAGATGATCGAGATCGAGGCGGTCGGCGCGATGGCCAGCTTGTGCGAGAAGCGTTCCATGACGCCACGCTCTTCGGCATCGGCGCACGGTCCGCGTTCCTGGGCCAGCTTGACCGACGCCTTGTCGGCTTCGCGGCGCAGGTGCTTGAACAGGCGCATGTTCCACGACTTGGCCATGGCCGATTCGAAGGCGACGTTCTGGCGCTGCAGGAAGGAGTGGAAACCCATCAGGCCCAGGCCGACCGAGCGTTCGCAGATCGCCGAATAGACGGCGGCGTCCATCGACGACGGCGCGCACTGGATGAAGTCTTCGAGGACATTGTCGAGGAAGCGCATGACGTCTTCGACAAAGCCCGGCTGGTCGCGCCATTCCAGGAAGGTTTCAGCATTGACCGACGACAGGCAGCAGACGGCGGTGCGATCCTTGCCGCGATGGTCGGGGCCGGTGTGCAGCATGATTTCCGAGCACAGGTTCGACTGCGTGACCTTCAAGCCCAGTTCGCGCTGATGCTGCGGCATGGCGCGGTTGATGGTGTCGTTGAAGATAAGGTAGGGCTCGCCGGTTTGCAGTCGGATTTCGAGGATCTTCTGCCACAGCGAACGCGCATCGATAAAGCGGACGACCTCGTCGTTCTTCGGCGAGCGCAGGCCGAACGGCGTGCCGTCGCGGACGGCTTCCATGAATTCGTCGGTGATACCGATTCCGTGGTGCAGGTTCAGGGACTTGCGATTGAAGTCGCCCGACGGCTTGCGGATTTCGAGGAACTCTTCGATCTCGGGGTGGAAGCAATCGATATAGACGGCGGCCGAACCGCGGCGCAGGGAGCCTTGCGAAATGGCCAGGGTCAGCGAATCCATAACGCGGATGAAGGGGATGATGCCGGAAGTCTGGCCGGCGCCCTTGACCTTTTCACCGATCGAGCGAACACGGCCCCAATAGGTACCGATGCCGCCGCCGTTCGAGGCCAGGGCGACGTTTTCGTTCCATGTGCCGACAATGCCTTCCAGGCTGTCGGGGACGGCATTGAGGAAGCACGAGATCGGCAGGCCGCGCGACGCGCCGCCGTTCGACAGGACCGGGGTCGCCGGCATGAACCACAGGCGCGAGATATAGTCGTAGATGCGTTGGGCGTGTTCCGAATCATCGGCATAGGTGGTGGCGACGCGGGCAAACATGTCCTGGTAGGATTCGCCGGGCATCAGGTAGCGGTCGTCGAGGGTCGTCTTGCCGAAATCGGTCAGGAGGGCGTCGCGCGAGGGATCGGTGACTACATGCTTATGCAGCTTGAACGCAGGGCGTGCCTTGGGGCGCACCACCATATTCGCCTTGAACGGGACCGACACTTCACGCTTAACTGCTTCACTCGATGACATAGTCGCAAAAACCCTTGTAAAACCCGTCCAGATATTCGCCGGTATGGCGAACGGTTAAAGCGCATTAACAACTACATCTAGTGTCTAAGCCGCCCAACATGTCGATATATGGGGATTAAGTTGGTGAATCCGTCAAGCGGCCAAGACGCTGTTTGGGCGAACTTTTTCGTTAATGAGGTCTTAAATTCTGGCTTTTTTCAAGAGGCACAAGGGCTTGCCAAAGGTTAATGAAAATTCCCGTCGATCACGATTTCTGTGAAAGAATCATGACACGGTTTGCGCCTGCGTTTCCGACAGGTAGCGGTCAAGTCGATTATTGCTGTCAACCAGCACGACACTGGGGATAATCGGGGCGTCGGTCAGCTCGAATCCCATGATGATGACCTGCTCGCCGGTTTTGATCAGGTGCGCGGCGGCGCCGTTGATGGCGATGATTCCCGAATCAGGGTCGCCCTTGATGACGTAGGTTTCGAGCCGCGCGCCGGAGGTGTTGGAAACAACCATGACGCGTTCGCCTTCCCACAGACCGACGGCCTCCATCAGGGTGTGGTCGATGGTGATCGATCCGATATAGGCCAGGTTGGCCTCGGTGACATAGGCGTTATGGATTTTAGAGCGGAGAAGATGGCGCATGGATTTTCTTGAAGAGGATTGTCAGGGCGTATCTGCGTCGCCCGATCGCGTCGGTTACCCTTAACCTATTCCGTCCACAACTCGGTCACGTCGCCCTTGCGGTTAAGCATATGGACGGCGCGTTTGATCACGGTCAGCAGGTTTTCGATTCGCGCGTCGTTGTCATAGGTCAAGGCGGCGCGATGCATGCCGTCCAGGGCGAAACGGGCCAGGTCACGGCTGGCCTGGAAGCGGGCATCGGCGCCGGCCATGATAAAGCCCGGCGTCGCACGTCCCATGGCCGCCTTGTCGAAGGCTTCCTGGGCCGGTGTGATGGCTTTGGCGACTTCCGGATCCTGGCGCCCGGCGCGTTCCAGCGCCAGAAAGGCGGCAAACGGCACAGAACTGAGCAGGCGCCAATAGGCTTCGATGGCGCCGTCCAGCGCGTCCTGATCGGGTTTGAGCTTCTTGGCCTCGACCTCGAAGGCGGCCTCGCGCGCGGCATGGATATGCCAGGCGGCGGCTTCGACCAGGGCTTCGCGGGTTGGAAAATGGTATAGCATGGCGCCGCGTGTCAGGCCGCAGGCCTCGGCGATGGCGGCGTTGCCGGCGCGAAAATAGCCCAGTTCGGCAAACAGCCGCATGGCGGTTTCCAGGATCTGGATACGGGTGCGACGTGATTTGGGGGTATCGCGGGCAGGCGAGTCCTTGGCCACTGCGGGAGGTGAATCCCCCCGAACAGCCTTATCCCGCACCTGCTCTGTCTTTTCACGATCGCGCATTGAACACTTTCACCGCCGTTATCCTTCGGCGGCCTGAATACTGGCTCCCCGCTTTAAAAATAAGACTTTTTCCGACTTAGGCAAGCCGTAACCGGTGTTATTCGGATGCATTTTACCACAGTCGGCATTTTGTGCGCAGCAAAATCAGGGAAGAGCCAAAATTCGCACGCCCTTGCCAAGTTCCTGCGAAATGGGCATGGAGGTGCGAACGATAATTCCCTTAAGGACATTCGACGTGCGTATCTTGCTGGCTACCGACGCGTGGGAACCCCAGGTCAATGGGGTGGTGACGACGCTGAGACGCACCATGGAAGAATGTGAGAAACTGGGTCACGAGTTCCACGTCATCGAATATAATCAGTTCAAGACCGTGTCGTGGCCGGACTATCCCGAGGTCAAGCTGGCCCTGGGCTGTTACGAAGAAGTCCGCGAGATCATCCAGGACTATGAGCCCGACGCGATTCATATCGCGACTGAAGGCTTTGTCGGCCTGGCGGCGCGGCGCGTGTGCCAGGAATGGAAACTGCCCTTCACCACCAGCTATCACACCAAGTTCCCGGAATATGTCTCGGCCCGCCTGCCGATCCCGGTCAGTTGGGGCTATGCCTTCATGCGCTGGTTCCACCGCCCTTCCGGGCGGGTCATGGTGGCGACGCCGACCTTGCAGAAGGATCTTGAAGCGCGCGGCTTCATCAACATCTCGCCATGGACGCGCGGCGTCGATACCCAGACCTTCCGGCCGGGCCTGGCGCCGATCAATGACGGCCTGGCGCGACCGATCATGACCTATGTCGGCCGTGTGGCGGTTGAGAAGAACATAGAGGCCTTTCTTAAGCTGGATTTGCCGGGCACCAAGGTCATTGTCGGTGGCGGACCGCAGGTCGACGAGCTCAAGGCCAAATACCCCGCGGCCGTGTTTACCGGCCCGCGCTTCGGTGACGAACTGGCGCGCCATTACTGCGATTCCGACGTCTTTGTGTTTCCGTCCCTGACCGACACCTTCGGGCTGGTGATCACCGAAGCCATGGCGACGGGGACCCCGGTCGCCGCCTTCCCGGCGCATGGTCCGATCGACATCATTCCGGGCTCAGGCGCCGGCGCGATCAATGACGACCTGGCCGTAGCGATCCAGGAAGCCCTGAAACTCGACCGCAAGGCCGTCCGCGCCTACGCGGAGAAGTTCTCGTGGCAAGCCTGTGCCGAAGAATTTATCCGCAATCTCGAACCTTATCCGGAACCGGCCAAGACCAAGCTGTGGAACCGGCTGCGGCATCTGACGCGCCGGCGTGTTGGTAAGAAGAAGTAAAGTCATGGGGCCGCAGGCCCCATACCCCGTAACGTGTCCGAGTTTGGGCTTCTGATAGCGCATAAAAATGGGACCGCTACGGGCCCCATTTTTATGCGCTGCAAGAGGTCAAATCCTGAACCGATTATGGGGTATGGGGTCCGCGACCCCATGACTTCCCGTCTCGCTTACAGCAATCGCTTTCGGATCTGCTGCGACAGGATGTCGATCAAGGTCACAGCCACCACAATCACCACGGCGATCGCCGAGGTCGCGCGATAATCGAAGCTGTTGAGGTTATCGAACAGCAGCTGGCCGATACCGCCGGCGCCGATCAGGCCCAGCACGGTCGCCGAACGGGCATTGGATTCGAAGCGATACAGGGCAAACGACGTCCACAAAGCCGCCACCTGGGGTATCACGCCCCAGATGATCTCATGCAGCCGATTGCCGCCCGTCGCCCGCACCCCTTCAACCGGCGCTGATTCGATATTTTCGACCGCTTCCGAAAACAGCTTGGCCAGGGTGCCGGTATTGCTGACCGTCAGGGCCAGCACACCGGCCAAGGGTCCGAGGCCCACCGCCACCAGAAATGCCGTACCCAGCACAATATCTGGAAAGGCCCGCAACAGGGCGATCAGGGCGCGCATCGGCTGGACCACCCAGGGCGGCGCAATATTGCGCGAGCACAGAAAGCTGAGCGGCACGGCCAGGACAATCGACAGGACGGTGGCCCATAGGGCGATCTCGATCGTCTGCCACATGCCCTTGATGTAAACCCACAGATGCGAGGTCCAGAAACCGTCCAGGCTCTTGAAATTCTGTGCTGTTCCGAAATCCGGCTGCAAATAGTCTTTGAGGTAATCGCCGGTATTGGCCGAATTGTCGATCAGCTTGTGCAGTTCGTTGATATGGGCGCCGCGAAAACTGACCGCCAGCAAGGCGACCACAACCAACAGCAAAAGCCAGTTCAGCATTCGTGTCGCCAGGCCGGTCGTCGGCGGCGTCAAATCGATCATTTTGTTCGCGGCGTCAGCCATGAAATACCCTTACTGCGAAGCCGGCGCGTCGGCTGGCGCCTGCGGCGCCGTGGTCGCCGCCAGCTTGGCCTGTTCGGCCTTGACCGCATCGATCTCGGCCTGGGCCTTGGCTTCGGCGGCCTTGTCGCCGGACTGCTGGGCCTCCTGAAGCGCGACACTGGCTTCCATCAGGCGTTCTGGCAGGAAGTGGTTGTTGTCGTCAGGCTTCAGCGGTCCCCATTGCACGGCGCGCAGATTGGCGCGCTGCTGCTCGGCCTCAGGCCCCGTGCCGACGCCGTAGGACAGGAAGAAGCTGCGCAGCTTTTCCTTGGTCGCCGGATCGAGATCGGAACGATATTCGACGACATCGGTCGGCAGAAGCGGTGATTGCCAGATGATCTTGATCTTCGCCAGCTTGGCCTTGCCCTCTGGCGTGTCGTTCAGCTCCATAAGAGCCGTCGAATTGTTGGTCGCGGCGTCCAGCACGCCGGCCACCACACCTTCGATATTGACGCCGTGCGAGGCCGATTTCACATTCTTGAAACATGTATTGGGATCGACCTTGCGCGGCAGGAACAGATAGGCCTTGGGGGCCACGGTACCGGAGGTCGACTTGACGTCACCCATGCCGAAATTGAGGCTCTTGTCGCACTTCAGCAGGTCGTCGGCATTGTTAAGCTTCGAATCCTTGGGTGCGATGACGATGCTGTAATAACCTTCCTGGCCATCAGGATAGCTTGTGTGGGCAAACACCTCGCCCTTGGCGCGCTTCACCGCCTCGAGACCGGACGCGTTGGAAAACCAGGCTGCCTGGACTTGATCGAACCGCATCGCCTCGATCAGCGCTGTATAGGACGAACTGTAGAAGGGCTTCACCTTCAGCCCCGTCTGCTTTTCCATGTCGGCGATAATCGGCGCCCACAGCTTGTCGAGATTCTGCGATTTCTCGACCGCCAGTACAGCGAACGTAATTTCACTGCGGGGCCCCGTCGCAGCGGCCTTTTTCTCGCACGATGCGACACCTAAGGTAAGTGTCGCTAATGCCACGACAGCGGTCCTGATATACTTATGCATGGGTTTCCCCCCAATAGGCGTCTTCGATTTCGGCGCCATAAATGTCCCTGAGTGTTTCGTCGTCCAGGCCGGAGCTCGGGCCGTCATAGACGACCTTGCCGTCCTTCAGCGCCAGGATCCGATCGCAATAGGTCTTGGCATAGTCGACCTGGTGCAGGGTAACGACAACCCCGACCCCGTCGGTTTCGTTGAGATCGACCAGCAGCTTCATCACCTTGCGTGCCGTCACCGGATCGAGCGAGGCCACCGGCTCATCCGCCAGAATGATCTGCGCCCCCTGGACGATGGCGCGGGCGATAGCGCCACGCTGCTGCTGGCCACCCGAAAGCGTGTTGGCGCGTTGACCGGCCATGGCGGCGACGCCGACATGGTCGAGCGCCTTCATCACCGTGTTTTTTTCTTCGCGCGTCCACAGGCCCAGAAAACCGCGCAGGCCGGAAATCTTTCCCAGGAAACCCAGGGCGACATTGGTGAACAACGACAGGCGGCCGACCAGGTTGAACTGCTGGGCAATCATGCCAAGGCGCGTACGCGTGGCGCGGACATCGGGCGCCAGACGACCATTGACCTGGACGGGCTGGCCCAGCACCGAAACGGTGCCGGCGCCGCGGTCGATAGTGTGCAGACCGGAAATCGAGCGCAGGAGGGTCGACTTGCCTGAACCGGAGGGGCCGATCAAAGCCACGCGTTCCGGCCGCGTCATTATAAAGGAAACACCGTCCAGCGCCTTGTGAGTCGCTGAACCACCCGCGGCGGAAGCTTTGCGGGTATAGGTCTTGCTGATGGATTTCACTTCGACAAGCGGCGCCGTCATACTTAACCCTTGACCCTACCCTTGGTCGCTATTCCGGACACATGCTGGATGTCCGCAGACGCGGACGATAACCGTTAGACAGTCATATTAACGATTTGATGACAGGGCAATGGGGGAAAGTGCCACCTACAGCAATATTGTTGCGATGCAGAACAAAAAACCCGCTCGCAAGCCCCGAAAATCCGGCTTTTGTGCAGGGTCGGAAATTCGACAGATTTGCGATTTAGAATAAAGACTTCGCCCATTCGACCGGGCAAAAATTAATACATGCCAAGCCTCTTTACAGGGAAGCCTATTTCTCTATATATGCGGCTTCTTCCGGCGGACCCCTAGAGTTCATGTTGGTCGCCTCATGTCTATCCAAAAAGTGCCCAATACACGCACACACTTTTTGGCATGAGGCTATGTAACGCTGCTAACGCCGGTCTGGGTTTAACATTTTGGGTCATGTCGCACAGAGCGCGTCATGGTCTTTTCTCTAAGGGTTTGTCTGGTGGATCACTACCAATCAGCCCTGGACCTGGTCCGTGAGCAGCCACCGGAACGCCCCGTCGCCCTTGTGCGCCGTCGTCCCGTCACCACTGCCGCGCACTGGTTTCAGGCCAATTTCAAAGGCGATATCTTTTATGCCGTCAAGGCCAACCCGTCGCCGTGGGTGCTGGAAACCCTTTGGGCGGCTGGTGTGCGCTCCTTTGATGTCGCGTCGCTGAACGAAGTCGAACTCGTCCGCTCGACCCTGCCGGCCGCACGCCTGGCCTTCATGCACCCGGTCAAGAGCCGTGTCTCGATCGCCCGCGCCTATTTCGATTTCGGTGTCCGCACCTTCAGCCTCGATACGCATGAAGAGCTGCGCAAGATTCTCGACGCCACCGGCGGTGCGCGCGACCTCAACCTGATCGTCCGCCTGGCGACCTCGGGCGAAGGCTCTAACCTGCCGCTGACCAACAAGTTCGGCGTCCAGGCGCATGATGCCCCGTCATTGCTGCTCGCGGCGCGCCAGGCGACCCAGGACCTGATGGGCGTTTCCTTCCATGTCGGTTCGCAATGCATGCGTCCGACGGCCTATGCTGCCGCCATGGCCTCCGCCTCGCGCGCCCTGGTCCGTGCCGGCGTCTTTGCCGACGTTGTCGATGTCGGCGGCGGTTTCCCGTCGGTCTATCCCGGCATGGTGCCACCGGCCCTGTCGGAATATATGGACGTCATCAACCGCGCCTTCGACGAAATGAAGGTCCACGAAGAAACCCAGCTGTGGGCTGAGCCCGGCCGCGCCCTGGTCGCCGAGTCGACCTCGGTCCTGACCAAGGTCGAACTGCGCAAGGGCGACGCGCTCTATCTGAATGATGGCTCCTACGGCAACCTGTTCGACGCCACCCACGCCAAGTGGCCCTTCCCGGTCCGTCTGCATCGCCAGGACGAGGCCGAGAGCGACACGCCGAAGCCGTTCCGCTTCTACGGCCCGACCTGCGACTCCATCGATTCGATGCCCGGACCGTTCTGGCTGCCGGCCGACGTCGATGAGGGCGACTATGTCGAGATTGGCATGCTGGGCGCCTATGGCGTCACCATGGGCACGCGCTTCAACGGCTATGGCGAGACGGAAACCGTCTTCCTCGATGACGCACCGATGGCATCCCTGTTCGGCCTCGGACCGCGCAGCCTGACCAATCCGCGTTCGATTATGGACGTCGAAGACAACAAGGTCGTGCGCCTGAACCGTCCCAAGGGCGGTAAACGTGGCAAGAAGCGGGTCAAGGCCAAGGCGTAGGTAGTGGCAGCCTGTCGGCGTTCGGCTACACATCTCAATAAAATTCTGAATTTACAGTAATTTTCAACGCGGAAAGCGCCGAAAAAGCGGACAGGCGCAGAAAAAAGAAGAGTGGTCTTCTTGCCCGAAGGGCCTTCATGCCACACCTGTGTCAACGCTCATGAAAAGAAGGCGCGTCGCGCGGGAGCGATTGCACCCGAGATTTCCGCGTCTTGTCCGCTTTTTCGGCGCTTTCCGCGTTGAAAAATTCCACTGTGGAAGACGCTCACTCGCTGATTTGCGCCCGCCCAACACGTTCGAACAAACCTACTTCGCCGGCCCCTTGCGCCGTGTATCCGACGGCGCCTCGCCGAACAGGTTGGCATAGTATTGCGCGAACCGGCCGGCGTGCGGAAAGCCATGGTCGTTGGCGATATCGGCGATCGGCCGGCTTTCGCGCGCATCCTTCAGCGCCTGATGCGCCATCTGCAAACGTATCGTGCGCAGATAGGTATGGGGTGTCACGTCGAGATGGCTGCGAAAGCTGGTCTCCAGCGTCCGCACGCTGATATTGGCCGCCTTGGCCACCTCCACCATCGTCGGGTTCTTGCGCGCCTCACGGTGCATGAAGTCGCGCGCCAGTCGCAGATAGTTGGGCACCGGCCCGGCCTTGGGCGCACGCATGCGCTCGCTGTAGCGGTGCGGGATACTTTCGAGCAACAGATGACCGAAGGCCTCGGCCAGACGCTGCTGGAGCGAGGTAGACAGATGGCGGCTCTGGAAGGTGAAGGCGTCAGAACACAGGGTTGAGATCAAACGCGCCAAAGCCTTGACCTTCGGCGCCGTCATGTCGACGACCGGCCCCAGATGCAAATCCGGTTCGACGGGCAATTGCAGAATCTCGTAGAGGAACCGCTGCACCCAATCGAAGTTCAGCTTGACGATATAGGCCTCGCAGGCCTGGCCGTCAGCCTGGTGATAGATGCGGGTCGGGCTGTGTGGTTGATAGATGGTGGCGGCGCCCGGCGCGATGGCCTGGGTATGTCCGTCACGCTCCAGCCGCAAGGTTCCTTTTACCGGCATGATGATGACGACGTCGCTGGTTACCCCCGCCTGGACCTGCAGGAATCCGTGCGACGACATCAGGCGTGCCATCAAAACGCGCGTGGCGCCTCGGCTGTCCTGGGATTTCAGGACGCCCAGGTTCATTTGCCAATTGAAGTCAGGCCCATGGCTTTCGCCCACATCACCGCGTTGGCAGTTCCAGTCGAAAAAGCTGCAGATGATCGTCTGAAACTTGTCGAAGCTGTCTCCGACACACTGCCAGGTTTCAACGGAATCCAGCGTATTGCTTTCCATACCTCTATTCCCAACCACCGTTAATCACTCGGCACAGGGAATCATCCCAGTCAAACGAGCGGATACGGAAGTAAATCAAAAGGTTATACCCTTAAAGAGAAGCGATATCCGCTAATGAACACCGATATCCGAAATACGAAAAAAACGATTTACTCAAGCAAACAATCCACAAAATAAAATATATCAGCGATCAAACTAATTCATTTCTACAAACAGTTTTCTAAATTATCCATAAATAAGGCGCGTTCGTCCAAAATGCGCTCAATAATACGCGTACGTATATTGGAAGACCTTGGCGATTTTGTGACTAAGGCGTGGCTACCCGCACAGCACGGCTTTTGCTGCATAGCGGCAATTGGGCATTGCCAGCCGCCCCCCTATCCGCTATAGCGACCGCGCAAAAGCTTCCCTCCCCATCGCACCGTCTGGGGGATCAAGGGCCAATGACGGGCGTCCACCTTCTCCTCTCTACCAAAGGATCAAGAGATGAACGCTGATACCCCCCACTCCAATATCCCCGCTTCCAATATGAAAGCGCAGTTGCTCGCGGAAACCGTCGAGCACGTCGACATCACCTCCTATGACGCGCGCCCGATCATCGACTCGATGCGCAAGATGTCGTTCTCGTCGCGCGACACGGCACGCGCTGCCGACATCTTCAACATGGCTCTCGCCGACAAGGGTTGCTCGACCTGGCTGATCCTGGCCGGTTCGACCTCGGCCGGCGGCTGCATGCACGTCTATCGCGACATGGTGAAGTTCGGCATGATCGACGCCATCATCGCCACCGGCGCTTCGATCGTCGACATGGATTTCTTCGAGGCGCTTGGTTACAAGCACTATCAAGCCGCCGGTCCCGTCGACGACAATGTCCTGCGTGAGAACTATATCGACCGCATCTACGACACCTATATCGACGAAGAAGAACTGCAGGCCTGCGACCATACGATCCTCGAAATCGCCAACCGCCTCGACCCGCGCGGCTATTCCTCGCGCGAGTTCATCCATGAGATGGGCAAGTGGCTGGCGGAAGGCAATGCCAAGAAGGAAGGCTCGCTGATCCAGACCGCCTACGAAGAAGGCGTGCCGATCTTCTGTCCGGCCTTTGTCGACAGCTCCGCCGGCTTCGGCCTGGTCAAGCACCAGAAGGAACGCATGGCGGCCAAGCAGCCCTACATGATGATCGATGCTGTCGCCGATTTCCGCGAACTGACCGACATCAAGATCGCTGCCGGCACCACCGGCCTGTTCATGGTCGGCGGCGGCGTGCCCAAGAACTTTGCCCAGGACACTGTGGTCTGTGCCGAAATCCTCGGCGTCGACGCTGAAGTGCACAAGTACGCCGTCCAGATCACCGTTGCCGACGTGCGTGACGGCGCCTGTTCGTCGTCGACGCTCAAGGAAGCCGCATCGTGGGGCAAGGTCTCGACCACCTACGAACAGATGGTCTTCGCCGAAGCCACCACGGTCGTGCCGCTGATCGGCTCGGACGCCTATCATCGCGGCGCCTGGCAGGGCCGTGAAAAGCCGCGGTGGGCGAAACTGTTCGTCTGATCACGGACAGTGCAAAGATGATCAACGAAATGTTACATTGCTATGCAAAAAAATTTCGCTGACCCCTTCCATTTTCCGCGTAAAGTATTAGTTAAGAGTTCACTGCTATCGTAGCCAATGAGTCGTCATCAGATTGATGCCATCATACAATAGCTGACAAGTTCGTCGCCGGGATCATCCCCCCCCTCGAAACCGGCGGCATGCGCGGCCCTCCTTGCCCCCCAAGGAGGGCCGTTTGTCTTTTACGGACGGATGGCCGGTAAAAGTTGTGGGGAAGCCGGGAAACTTAATCGGCATTAACCATTTACATACCTGAATTTGCTCAAATATCGGCATGACAACGCCGATTCGCCCTTCGCTGGCCCAGATGCTGAACCCGCAGACCGCCGCCCCTGCCCGCCCGGCTGCGCAAGCCACGCCACAGGCCGGAGGGTTCACCGCCGCCGTCACGGCGCAAAAGGCCTTTTTTCAGCAGATCACCCAGCCGAAAATAGCTCCAGCCAACTACACGGCCGCCGATATCGCGCAGGCCACCCGTTCGGCTCAGCCCGCCAGCCCGGCGCCCACTACCACCGCCGCGGCAGCACCGACGGCGGCTGATCCCGCTCAGGCGTTAAAACGTCCGGGTTCTTATCTCAATATTGTGATTTAATCCGTCGCTAGACGGTCTCCGGCACGACCGGCGCATGGACCAGTTCTTCGGTCTTCGCGGCATCCGATATACCTTCCGACAAGGGCGGCATGGGCAGCTTTTTCAGCTTCTTGGCGCTGACCTTGTGCTTCTTGACCTTCCGTTTCTTGTCGTCCTTCTTGTCGTCCTTATCAGCCTTGGGCTTCGCCGGTTTGGCCGCGACCGTTTCAACAGCGCCACCGCCTTCACGCACGCTGGTAATCTTGCGCAGCAGCTTGACAAAGCTGTCGCGCTTGGGCGGCGACAGCAGGCTCAGAATCTTTTCGTCCGCCGCCAGGACGCGCGGCTGCATATCGTCCAGCGCCGTCTTTCCGGCCGGCGCCAACTGCACCAGATTGGCGCGGGCATCTGTCGCCGAGCGTTCACGGACCAGCAGGTCCTTGGTTATCATCCGGGCGACCAGGTCGGCCAGGGTCGAACGGTCGATCCCTGTCACCTTGACCAGGTCGGTCTGGCTCAAACCGTCCGTACCGTCCAGAGCCTGAAGCACCGCATACTGGCGCTGAGTCAGGGCATTCTCGCCGGCCGTTTCATTATAGATGTCGAGCGCGATCTGCAGGACGCGATGCAGGAGGTGCGACGGCGAGTCTTCGAGGACCGAACGGGCCGGTGCGTCGTGGTGTTTTGACTTTTTCATGGATCATGCCTGTCTGCATATATGCGGACGACTATATGCCACGACTATATGGCAGATTTGCGACAACCTTCCGTATGCGGAGGATTACGGCGCCGCCTTGTCCTTGACCGGCAGGTTCATGTTCTTCATCAGGAATGGTGTCAGCAGAAGCGAAAAGGCCAGGGTGACAACGAACAGCGACGATTTGAACGCCACCCAGAAACCTTCCGGCTGGGTCCGCCAGATGATCTCATTGGTCACGCCGACCGCCAGGAAGAACAGGCCGTAAAAGAAGGTCAGTGTCGGCCACGCCTTTTCTTTCAGCGGCAGAGCGTCGCCCAGCAGGGCTTTCAGGGGCTGTTTCTTCAGGACCAGGCCGCCCAGCAAGGCAATGCCGAAGGCCAGGTTGAGGAAGGTCAGCTTCATCTTGATGAAGCGCGTATCGTGGGTATAGAGGGTCAGGCCGCCGAACAGCAGGGCGAACAGGCCGATGATCAGCGGCATCCACGCGACGCGCTTTTCAAAGATAAGACCCGCCAGCAGTGCCAGCGCCGATGCCGCGACCAGAACCCCCGTGGCGATCAGCAACGGCATGTTGTGGTCGGCAAATTTGTAGAGCTTGATACATGCCAGATAGGTCAGGCCGAAGGCGATCGGTGCGCCGAAATCGATGACCATCTTGACGTAATTCTGCTTGACCTCGCCGGGTGCAAAACCCGCATCGGGGTCAGCCTCAATCGCCGTCGTAATGACCGTCTCCGGTACATTGTCCGGTACGGTGTCTGGCACGTTATCCGGCGGCAGCTTGTCGTCTGTCATGCTTCGGGTTCCAGTCCCACCATGGAGCGGGCAAAATCGCGTGCCTTGAAGGCATGCAGGTCTTCGATGTCCTCGCCGACACCGATCAGCTTGATGGGCGCGTCGGAGGCCTTGGCGATCGGGATCAGGATGCCACCGCGCGCCGTCCCGTCAAGCTTGGTCATGACCAGGCCCGAGACAAAAGCCTGGCGCCCGAAGATCTGTTCCTGGCTCAGCGCATTGCGCCCAACCGTGGCATCCAATACCAGCAGGGTCTCATGTGGGGCGTCCGGATCGATACGCTTGATGACACGGACGATCTTCAGCAGTTCGTCCATAAGCGCCTGTTTGTTCTGCAAACGGCCGGCCGTATCGATCAGGACGACGTCATAGCCCTCTTCCCTGGCCTTGGTCACCGAATCGAAAGCCAGGCCCGCCGCATCGGCGCCCGTCTTGCGGCCCATGAAATCCGCCTTGGCGCGCTCGGCCCAGATCTTCAGTTGCTCGACCGCGGCCGCCCGGAAGGTATCGCCGGCGACGATCAGCACACGCGCACCCCTGGCGGTCAGGGAGGCGGCGATCTTGCCGAGCGTCGTCGTCTTGCCCGAGCCATTCACCCCGACAAACAGGACGATATAGGGCTTGGGTCCGCCCAGCGGTTCGAAAGTGCCTTCGTGATTGACCAGTTCGTCGGCCAGGGCGGAGGCCAGGGCCTCGCGTACCGCCTTCGGGTCCTTGGCCGAATTGAACCGCGCCGCCGCCATCTTGGCGGCGATGGTGGCCGAGATCTGCGGACCCAGATCGCTTTCGATCAGCAGGTCCTCCAGTTCCTCCAGCGCCGCATCGTCCAGCGCCTCCTTCTGACCGAAGACCTGCGCCACCTGTTCCGTCAGGTTCTGCGACGTCCGCGACAAACCGTCTGTCAGGCGCTGAAACCAGCCTTTTTTCGGAGTTTCACTCATGAGGCGGGCTGTAACGCGGTTTGCGGCGCAATAGCAAGGTGGCCAGAGTCATAACCCGCGACATAACCCGTGACGTGTTTACCGTCGTGACCGGTGATTTGGATGTCGCTGATGCCGCCAACCGCGGCGTCCCCGGTGAAGACGACCTCGGTAAAGTCGGCGGCGCGGGCGAAGCCGGGCTTCTCGACGACACAGCTCAGCGTCCGACCGACCTGGCGGTCGAGATGGCGCAGCAGGGCATCGGCCGCCTTGGCGCGCAGGCGGGCGGCGCGCTCCTTGATCACTGTGCGTGGCAGTTGCGGCATCTTGGCCGCCGGCGTTTGCGGACGTGGGCTGTAGGGGAAGACGTGGACGAAGGACAGGTCGCAAGCATCGACCAGCGACACGGCATTGTCGAAATGCTCTTCGGTTTCCGTCGGAAAGCCGGCGATCATATCGGCGCCGAACGCGATGTCCGGGCGGATCGTCCGTACGGTCTCGACCAGCCTGACGGCGTCGGCGCGCAGGTGGCGGCGCTTCATCCGCTTCAGGATCAAATCGTCGCCATGCTGAAGACTGAGGTGCAGATAAGGCGCCAGGCGCTCTTCCTCGGCAAAGGCGCGCAGCAGGACATCGTCGATTTCGGCGGCGTCGATCGACGACAGGCGCAGGCGCTTCAGGTCCGGCACCAGCTTGAGGATACGGGTGACCAGGTTGCCCAGTTGCGGCGTGCCGGGCAGGTCCGTGCCCCAGGACGTCAGGTCGACGCCGGTCAGGACGATCTCGTTATAGCCTTCCGCGACCAGGCGCTGGGTCTGGGCCACCACATCACCCGCGGCGGCCGAGCGCGAATTGCCGCGCCCGTAGGGGATGATGCAGAAGGTACAGCGATGGTCGCAGCCATTCTGCACCTCGACAAAGGCGCGCGCCCGGTCCTTCAGGCCGTCGATCAGGTGACCGGCCGTTTCGCGCACGCTGAACACATCATTGACCACGACGCGGGGGCTGTCGGGCGTCAGGCGATAGGCGCCGGCCTTCTGCTTGTCGGCATTGCCGATGATGAAATCGACCTCTGTCATGGCGGCGAAGGTGTCGGGGTCGGTCTGGGCGGCGCAGCCGGTGACGATCAGTCGCTTGTCCGGATTTTCCTTGCGCGCGCGACGAATGGCCTGGCGCGCCTGGCGCACCGCCTCGCCCGTCACGGCGCAGGTGTTGAAAATGATGGCGTCGCTGAGCCCGTCATCGGCGGCGGTCTTGCGGATGACCTCGCTCTCATAACTGTTCAGGCGGCAGCCGAAGGTGACGACATCAACGCTCACACCAACACTCCGGGCAGTTCACCGGCGAATTCAACCTCGACCGGGCCGGTCATGATGACATGATCGTTTTCCGCCCAGGCAATATGCAGCGGTCCGCCGTCCATGTGGACTGTCGCCGCGCGTCCTGTCAGGCCACGGCGCGATGCGGCCACCAGGGTGGCGCAGGCGCCGGTGCCGCAGGCCCGGGTAATGCCGGCGCCACGTTCCCAGACGCGCATGCGGATGTTGTCCTTGTCGAGGATCTGGGCGAACTCGACATTGACGCTTTCAGGGAACAGGGGATGGTGCTCGATCAGGCTGCCGGCGCCCTTGACGTCGACGGTTGCTATATCGTCGACAAAGAAGACGCAGTGCGGGTTGCCCATATTGACGGCGCCCGGCGTGTGATACAGCGGCGCATCATAGGGCCCGATCTTCAGTTCCAGCCTGGCGGTATTCATCTCTTCCGACAACGGAATATCGCGCCAGTCGAGACCGGGCTTGCCCATATCGACGCTGGCCGTCCCGGTCTTCGCGTCGGCGCGCAGCACCCGTGCCCGCGTCAAGCCGCCCAGGGTATCGATCTTCAGGGTCTTGTCGGCGGCGTCCTGGTTGAGATACCAGGCGACGCAGCGCAGCGCATTGCCGCAGGTTTCGACCCCACCACCGTCGCTGTTCCATACCCGCATAAAGGCGTCGCCGTCGTTCGAGCCTTCGATACTGATCAGCTGGTCGAAGCCTATGCCGGACGCGCGGTCGCTCCACGCGCGGATCTGGTCCGGTGCGGGCTTGAAATCACGGTCACGGGCATCGACGACGATAAAGTCATTGCCGAGCCCGTTCATCTTGAGAAACGGACGGCTCATAACTGGGCTATATAGAGGAAAATCCCGGTAATTGTAGGATTTTCAGTAAAAATAATACAGTCGGCATGCGCCGAACTGACTTCTCGCCCGAAGGGCATTAATTTCCGCGGCCACAAGACAAAAGGTACACCACTTCGCGCCACATGTTCAGCAGGCGCCCATTCGTGCTTTTCTGCTTTTAGTGCTTTTCGTGATCCAAAATTCCACGGTCGAAGACGTGCCGTCACTGCGTTGCGCGACCAGAAATCTCTTTCGCTTTGCCGAAGTTCTCACGTCACTGATAGTGGAATCTTGGATCACGAAAAGCACTAAAAGCAGAAAAGCACGAACGTTCGAGCGCGTTGATCAGCATGCGCTCGAACGGTAACGGCCATGATGGAATGCGCTGCGCGCGGCTCAGGCAAAGCCGCGCTGGCGCATCAGGGCATCGCGATTGACGTCACGGCCCATGAAGTTGCGGAAGGCCTCGTCCTGCGGGATGGTATCGCCGACGCTGATGATCTTGTCGAAATACTGCTGGGCCACCGGACCGAAGGGCCCGCCTTCCGACACAAACTTTTCGTGGGCATCGGCGACCAGGGCATCCGACCACAGATAGCTGTAATAGCCGGCGCTGTAGCCGTCGCCGGAGAAGATATGGGCAAACTGCGTCGGACGATGACGCATGACGATCTCCTTCGGCATACCCAGCTTGGCCAGTTCCTCCTTTTCGAACTGCGCGATATCGACATCGACATTACCCGCCAGGTGATACTTCATGTCGATCAGGGCGCAGGCCAGGTATTCGACCGTGTCAAAGCCCTGGTTGAACTTGGACGCCGCGTTCAGCTTGTCTTGCAAGGCCTGCGGCATGGACTGGCCCGTCTCATGGTGGATGGCGAACTTGGCCAGCACTTCCGGCACCGGCAGCCAGTGTTCGTTGAGCTGCGACGGGAATTCGACGAAATCGCGCGCCGTATTGGTCCCGGCCTGAGACGCATACCAGGCGTTCGACGACAGGGCATGAATCGCATGGCCGAATTCGTGGAACATGGTCGTGGCGTCATCCCACGAAATCAGGATCGGCTGCCCCGGCTGCGCCTTGATGAAGTTGCAGTTGTTGGAAACGATGCATAGGCGATCGCCACCGAACCGGGCCTGCGACTGATATTCGGTCTCCCAGGCGCCCGACGACTTGCCTTCACGGGCATAGGGGTCGTAGTACCACACGCCGACCTGCTTGCCGGCGCGCATAACCTTGTAGGTCGATACGTCGGGATGGAAGACCGGCACATCGTTGACCTGTTCGAACGAGAAGCCGTACATCTTGTTGGCGCAATAGAACATCGCCGCCTGGATATTGTCGAGCTGCAGGTACGGCTTGATCTCCGACTCGTCGAGGTCGTAACGCGCCTTGCGCACCTTTTCGGCATAGTAGCGATAGTCCCAAGGTGCGATCACTATTCCGGCGCCCTCGCCATCCGCAATCTTCTGCATGTCGGCCACTTCTTCGTGGACGCGCTGCACCGCCGGTCCCCACACAGCCTCCATCAGCGACATGGCGTTTTCCGGCGTCTTGGCCATGGCAACTTCGAGGCGCCAGTGGGCATGGGTCGGATAGCCGTACAGCAGGGCGCGCTCGGCCCGCAGCTTCAGGATCTGCGCGCCGATCTGCTTGGTGTCCCAGGCGTCGTTATTGTCGCCGCGCATGATATAGGCAGTCCAGATCTTTTCGCGCAGCGGCCGGTTGGTCGAGTAGGTCAGGAACGGTTCCATCGCCGAACGCGTGTTCTGGACGGCATATTCGCCATCACGGCCCAGGCTGGTCGCCTTGGCGGCCAGGGCGGTGACGAAGTTGTCGGGCAGGCCGGCCAGATCGTCCTTGCCGATAATGGTCGCCTGCGCCTCGTCGTGCTTGAGATTCTTCGAGAAGGTATCGAACAGGGTGGCCAGTTGCTGATTGATCTCGGCGACGCGCGCCTTTTGCTCGGCGTTCAGCTTGGCGCCTGCACGGACAAAGGACCGGTACTGCTTCCACAACAGGCGGTCCTGTTGCGGATTGAGGTTGAACTGGGCGCGGTTGTTATAGACGGTCTCAATGCGCTGGAAGAGATCGGGATTCTGCTTGATCTCATCGCCGAAGGCCGCCTGCATCGGCGACAGCTTACCCGACACAGCCTGGAAGGCTTCGTTCGACAGATTGGAATCCCACACACCATAGATCGAGCTGAACCGGTCATATTCGCGCCCGGAATATTCATAGGCTTCGCTGATCGAGGCAAAGGTCGGCGCCGACCGCTTGGTGGTGATGGCCTTGATCTCGGCGCGCTGCGCGTCCATGGCCGCCATCTGGGCGGGCTCGAAATCCTCGATCTTCACCTTGTCGAAAGGCGGTACGCCGCCATAGGGGCCGGTCCATGGCTTGATCATGTAGTCGCCTTTCACAGGGGATTGCGCAAAGACCATGGCGGGAACACTCACGGCGGCGATCGCCGTCCCGGTCATCAGGCCCAGGACTGTACGACGAGATGTGGATTCGGACATAGAAAACTCCGGCGCTCGCGAGCGCGAAAATTGTTGCCACCGTCACCACTCACCCGTTTACGGGCGGTGGCAAAAGGCGTAATTGCGGAACACTATAAGTCGCTTTCAAAGCGGCCAAATTAAGTTTTCGTAACTTTCGCAACTTTAAAAGCTTTCGTAGCAGGGAACTCAGTTTCATGGCCATCGGCGTTTTCGATTCGGGTGTCGGCGGTCTCAGTATCCATCATGCGCTCGTCAACCGCCTGCCATCCGCCGATTTCATCTATCTCGCCGACCAGAAGAACACCCCCTATGGCGACCGTCCGGGCGAAGAAATTGTCGATTTGACCCGGGCTGGCTGCGAAGCCCTGTTCGAAGCCGGTGCATCCCTGGTCGTCCTGGCTTGCAACACCGCCTCCGCCGTCGCCCTGCGCCGCCTGCAATCGACCTGGCTGGCCGGGTTCCGCAAGACCTACAAGCGTCCGGTCAATGTCCTGGGCATTATTGTGCCGACCATCGAGGCGGCGACCGGCCTGCCGTGGGAGCACGAGGCCGAGCGCCGTGGGCCGAAGATCGAGAAGCTCGACGTCATCGGCATATTTTCGACGGCGGCGACGGCGCGTTCACGCGTCTACGAGATCGAAATCGACAAGCGCCGCCAGGATCTGGCCGTCTTCACCGAAGCCTGTTCGGGCCTGGCCGACATGATCGAGCAGGGCGCCGACCGCGATACCCTGTCGGCCAAGATCAAGGGTCATGTCGAGGCCCTGAAGACGCGCATCGGTCGCTATCCCGACCGCGCTATACTGGGCTGCACCCATTATGAACTGGTCGCCGACCTGTTTCGCGAGCACCTGCCGGCCGGCACGCCGATCATCCATCAGCCGGCAGCCGTCGCCAAGGCCCTGGGCGACTATGTCGAGCGTCATACGGACTATGACGTCGGCATGTCTGGTGGACGGGTGTTTCTCACCACCGGCGCCCCGAAATCGCAATCGGCGCTGATCGAGGCCTTCTGGGGTGCGCCCCTGACCTTTTCCGCCATCGACACTCGTGACGCCGTAGCGGCCGCTGTAAAATAACTGTCACGGAGCATCTGTAAGCCTGAGCGTCCCTCCCTGTGAGACGTTTCATGATGCGTGGCTTATTCGCCCGGCTCGCTGTTGTCCTTGCCATCGGCCTTCTGGTCTGCAACCCAATAGCTGCGTCTGCCCAGGCTGAAGACTGGACCGAGGTGGTGGTCAAGGGACGCCTGCCGCCGGGCCCTGCCATGTGGCGCATTGAAAAGGGCCAGTCCCAGGTGGTCATACTGGGCACCCTCCCCGTCTTCCCGAAGCGCCAGGCCTGGAACACCAAGCGGACCGAAAATGCCTTGCACGGCGCACGCGCGCTGATCACCCCGGCCGCCAGCCAGATGGGCGCCGGCGATACCGCCAGCCTGGTGATGCGCAAGGGCTTGGCCGGCGGCAAGACCCTGAAGGCTGTTGTGCCACCGGCCCTTTACCAGCGCTACATAGCCGCTGCTGCCCGCGCCGGTGTGTCGGTAAAGGATTTCGAGCATGACAAGCCGGTCTGGGCCGGCGTGCGACTGCGTCGTGAAGTTCTGCAAAAGCGTGGACTGAGCGACGATGAACCGGTCGACACCGTCAAACGCCTGGCGCGACGCGCCGGCGTGCCGATACGGGCAGCCGGCCGCTACGACATGGGACGGATTATCAAGGACGTCAACGCAATGAGCGATAAGGCGGCACAGACCTGTCTCGGCTATACCCTGGACGACATCGACTTCGATATCGACCGGGCAGCCCGGGCGGCCACGGCGTGGGCGGTGGGTGATCTGGCAGGCGTTCGCGCCAATTATCAGGGGTCCGCCCTGGTCAAATGCCTGAACGGTTCGGGCAAGGGCGCGGCCCTGGCCGAGCGCAGTGTCAACGACACGGTAACGGCGGTAGAGACAGCGTTGAAGACACCCGGCAAGACCCTGGTGGTCGTGCCGCTGGCTGTGTTGCTACGTCAGGGTGGCGCCTTGGAACGGTTACGGGCACATGGATACACGGTGTCGTCGCCGAGTGAATAGGCCTGCGCAACTTCGATCGTACGGCTTCAGGCTTTGCTCGCCTTTTCACCGCGGATGACCGCCGAGATCGCGTTGACGGTTGCCGCGATACGCAGGGCCGCCTGAACCTGCACATTGGTGACATTGTGCGAGCGCAGGACCTTTTCGTGGCTGTCGAGGCACAGGCCGCAGCCGTTCACGGCCGATACCGCCAGCGACCACAACTCGAAATCGACCTTGTCGACGCCCGGATTGGCCAGGATGTTCATCCGCAGGCCGGCGCGCAGGGTCTCATACTCCTTGTTATGCATCAGATGCAGGGCGCGATAATAGACATTGTTCATGCCCATGATGGCGGCGGCAGCCTTAGCGGCGGTCAGGGCTTCCGGCGTCAGAGACGACGCGGCGGCTTCCAGGTTCTGCACCACTTCGGGAATGCCGACGGCGTAGGCGGTGGCGACCAGCGTGCCCCACTTTTGCTGATCGCTCAGCGTGGTTTCGTTGACCAGGGTGGACAGGTTCAGCGACAGGTCCTTGGCATAGGCCGGGATCAGGTCGCGCAGGGTGTCGATGGACATAGTCTTTTCCTTTTATGCATGAAAAAGGCGGCGCAGGTCGGGGAGGAATACCCGCGCCGCCTTCTCCAAATACTCCGCTAAACGGAGAGCTCTATTAAAGCTACAACGTAGCGCCACCCAGAGGACGGTTGCAGGCGCACAGTTCGTCGGTTTGCAGGCCATCGAGGACGCGCAGGGTTTCCTGCGGCGAGCGGCCGACATTCAGGCCATTGACGGTGACGTGCTGAACCACATTGTCCGGATCGACGATGAAGGTGGCGCGCAGGGCGACGTGGGCGTTGGTGTCGAGCACACCCAGCGAGCGGGCAAACACGCCACCATTGTCGGCGAACGACCACTGCGGCAGCTTGTTCAGGTCGGCATGGTCACGGCGCCATGCCAGCTTGCAGAACTCGTTGTCGGTCGAACCACCGAGCACAACCGCGTCACGGTCTTCGAAGTCGCGCGCCAGGGCGGCATAGGCCGAGATTTCGGTCGGGCAGACAAAGGTGAAATCCTTCGGGTAGAAGAAGATGACCTTCCACTTGCCGGGGAAGCTCGACTGGTCGAGGCCTTCAAATGCCGAGACGCCGCCTTCTTCGTGGCTGTTAAAGCCTGGCTTCACGCCGACAATCTTGAAGTCCGGGAGGGTTTCGCCAACACCGATCATAGTCATTCTCCTTGGTTTAAGTCGTTCGGCTGCTTTGCCGATGCCGCCGGTTTACGCCCCGGACGTGTAAAAATCCAATTAAATGTTTTTGAATTTAGTATAACTTGAAGTTATTGAAGGTGGGGCTATATAGAGGCGGAACTTATGGAGTCGCACCGTGCTGCCTACCCTGCGCCAGTTGCAATATCTCAAACTGCTCAACGAACACAAAAGCTTCGTCGCCGCTGCGGAAGCAGCCTTTGTTTCACAACCGGCCCTGTCGTCGGGTATCGCCGAACTGGAAAAAATCCTCGGCGCCCGCCTGGTCGACCGGTCGCGCGGCCAGGTCATTCTGACGGCCGTCGGCGAGGAAACGCTGAAGCGCTCGGAAGACATACTGGCCCGCACCGAAGACCTGGTCGAAGCCGCCCGCGGCGCCGATCGTCCCCTGACCGGGCGCTTCCGCCTGGGTGTCATTCCGACCATCGCCCCCTTCCTGCTGCCCAGGGCCCTGCTGAAACTGCGCCGGGAGTTTCCCGAGCTGAAGCTGTTCCTGCGCGAGGACCAGACAGCACGCCTGATCGCCTCTCTGAAAGCCGGCGCATTGGACGCCGCCGTCATCGCCCTGCCCTACGACCTGGCCGGCCTCGACCACGCCTTCGTGGCGCGCGATGAGATCGTCGCCGCGACGCCGTTCGATCATCCCCTGGCGCGTTTCGACCGTATCGCGCCGGAAGCCTTGAAAGGCGAGGAACTGATCCTGCTCGAGGACGGCCACTGTTTGCGCGACCACGCCATGGCGGCCTGCACCTGGACAGGGCCGACGGGCACGTCGGAAACCCTGGCGACCTACAGCCAGAATGGCGGCGGTTTTGCCGCCACCTCGCTCAACACCCTGGTCCAGATGGTCGGATCGGGCCTGGGTGTATCACTTTTACCTGCCATGGCCGTCGAATCGGGTATGATCCGCGACAGCGAGATCTGCGTGCGGCCGCTGGAATCCGACCACGCCTTTCGTGATATTGTCGTGGTGTGGCGTCAGGGATCAAGCCGCGCCGCGGAAGCCCGACTGTTGGCGGAGAAGCTGAAAACATGACCAAAATCCATGTCCTTGCCCTGCTTTTTCTAACCGTCTCCGCCTGTTCGCGCGCGCCGGAAAAGCCTGCCGAACCGGTGGCTGCTGCACCTCCGCCGGTCGTCGACACCTGGCGTGGCAAGTATGAAGGCGACCTGATCGTCAAGATCGACGCGGCGCATAAGGTCATGCTGATCGAGGCCCAGGCTGACGGCTGCACCGGCGATATCGGCCTGGCCGACGGCGGCGTGGCGACCAAGGCCTTGTCCGCCAACGAACTGGAATTTAGCCTTCAGCCCGAAGGCCTGGCCATGTGCACCATCCGCATCCAGAAGACGGGCAACAAGCTCACCGTATCGGAAAGCCCCACCTGCGCCGCCTATCACGGCGCGACCTGCAGCTTCAACGGCACGGCGATCCGGCTAAAGTAAAAGGTATAACCGCAGATTTCGCCGATTAACGCAGATTTTTCGCGGGCAGTTCTGTTCTGTAGAAGCAAACTCGGGCACCAACGGATCGCTATGCGATCGATATCCAACGGACGCCAACATCACCGATTAACACTCTGAAAAATCTGCGTTAATCGGCGAAATCTGCGGTTAAAAACCACAAACCCATTACAACGTGGCGGCTTTTTTCAGGAAGGTCTCCACCACCGTCTTCATCTGATCGGCCTGTTGCGACAGGCTGTGCGAGGCCTCGGTGACAGCGTGCGACACCTCGCCTGCCTGTTCCGCCGCCTTGTTCAACTGCTCGATCGTCGACGAAGCCTGGCCGGCGCCATCGACCGCCGAGCTCAGGCTGACAGTGATTTCGCGCGTTGCCTGGACCTGCTGGCGCACCGATTCCGAGGTGTTTTCCGAAATCCCGTGCATCTGGACGATGACCTTGGCGATATGGCCGATTTCCGTTGTCGTCCGGTCGGCAGCGTTGCGCACCTCGCCGATACGGTTGCGGATTTCTTCGGTCGCCTTGGACGTCTGATCGGCCAGGCTCTTGACCTCGTGGGCCACAACCGCAAAGCCCCTGCCCGCATCCCCGGCTCGGGCCGCTTCGATGGTCGCGTTCAGCGCCAGCAGATTGGTCTGCTTGGCGACCGACGAGATCAGATCGACAATTTCGTTGATCCGCACCACCGCACCCGACAACTGCGTCACTGCGTTCTGGGTCTGCTCGGCACGGTCAGAGGCGTCGCGCGCCACCTGGGCTGAGGCCGCCGCCTGGCGATCTACTTCCGAGATCGTGGCACCCAGCTCTTCCGAGGCCGCCGCCACCGCGCTCATCGAATCGCGCACGCTGAAGATCGAGGCCACGGCGGAATTGGCGCGGTCAGCATTGTCGGCCGAGGTCGAGGTCAGGATCGAGGCGCTCTGTTCCATATGGCTCGATGCCTTTTCGACGCCGCGGATCAGGCCGCTGAAGCTGCGGTTGAAATCGGCGATCAGCTTTTCCATCTCGGTCGCCCGTTCCAGGCGGGCCTGGGCAGCGTCTTCCTGTTCGGCATTCAATCGCCGGCTCTCCTGAGTGACGTCCTTGAAGACCTGCAGCGCTTCGACCACCTGGCCCAGCTCGTCGCGGCGGCCGAGTTGTTCCGGCTTGACCGTCATGTCGGCGGCGGCCAGACGGCGCGTCGCGTCGGCAATGGCACGGACGGAGCGCGACGTCGAACGGCCGATAATAATGCCCAGCGCACCAGCTGCTATCGCGGCAATAACGGCGATTTCGGCGATCAGCATGACTTCGTGCTGCGCTTCCTTGACGCTTTCTGCAGCCAGGGTCTTGGCGCGGGCGTCGGTGCGCGCCAGCACCTTGGCCACAATGGCGTCGGTATTATGTTCGGATTCAGCGTAGGCGCCGAGGAAGGAGATCGCGGCATTGAGATCGATTTCCAGCATCGACGATACAAACTCGATGGCGCCCTTCTGGTTGTCGATTTCCTTGCTCAGTTCCTCATAGGCCTTCTTGTCGTCGGGATCGCTCGCCGTCGTGGCGCGCGCCTTGACCTTGTCCTGCAGGACCTTCAGGTCTTCGGCGATCTTGGCCGTATTGGCGGCACTACCGATGACGGTATCACCACCTGCCCGCGCCGCCAGGGCGTTGTACAGATCGCGGGCGTGACCGCGCAGTTCTGCCCGTACATCGCCGAGGAACATGGCGTTTTCCATGACGCCGTGGACCACAGTGTCCATGCGCTTGCTCTGCGAGTTGAGCGCCAGCGTAGCCGCAATCGCCAGGGCGGCGATCAGCGCCATCGAGACCAGGGACGGGACCAGGAACTTCCAGATGAACGGCCAGTTCGACGGGCGGATCCAGCCGGATTTCATGGGCACTGCGGACATGATGTGTACTCACTACGTATTCAGATGATAACTATGGCCGCAGAGTGTTTAAGACAGGGTTTACCATGTCACCAACGGCCGGAAGCGCGGCGCAGGTTTGGCCTGCGCCGCGTGGGGGTTTACCAGGACTTGCTGAGCTTCACAAAGACCGTGCCGGGCACCTTGAGGCCCGTCGTCTGCATCTGGTGGCTTGAGGCCAGGTTTTGCCCGCTGACCGATACCGCCATGCCGTGGCCGCAGTCATAGCTGACATTGGCGGCAAGCGTGGTGTAGGCAGGAATGCGGGTCAGGGCGTAGGTCGGCGCAGCGTACAGTTCGAACGCACCCGTGGCATGGACGAAACCGTCGATCGTCCACTTGCCGCCGGACCAGCCCAGCGCCAGGTTGGCGCGATAGGCGGGCGTGGTGTGACCGTAGGCGGTCAGGCGGCCAACCGGATCGCTTCCCGCCGCCGGCTTGTCCGTGACGTCGGTGCCAGTATAGTCGGCGCTCCAGTGGAAGCCGTTGTTCAGCTTGCCCTGCAGCGAGACCTCATAGCCGGTCATGTCGGAAGCGCCGACATTGCTCCAGCTGATGGCTGGGTAGGTGGTCAGGGTCGGATTCTGGAAGAAGTCCGCACTGCTCGGTTGGCCGATCAGGTCGGTCGTCGTCTGCGAGAACAGCCGTACGCCCAGTTTAACCGCCTTGAAGCTATGGTCATAAGACACTTCGACATTGTCGACATCGGCGCCTTCGACATCCGGATTACCCATGACGGCGAGATTGAACCCCGGCATGATCGCAACCGCCATCTGCAGGCCGCCGAATTCAACCAGGGTCGGCAGCTGAATGCCGCGCGATGCGATCAGGCGCACCGTATCGTCCGGCGTCACACGCCAGACAGCGCCGATATTGTAGCTCCACTCGCCGATCTCCTTGTCCCAGTAGGCATTATCCGCCAGGGGGAAACCCGCCGGGAAACTGCCCGTGCGCTTCAGCGACAGGCGATCGTACCGGACGGCCACATCGGTACTGACCGAGTCATTCACCGCCCAGGCCCACATGGCCGACGGCGCTACGACATTGTAGCTCACCTGGCCACCGGCCACCGGGGCTGTGTCCATTTCGTTGTGGCGCGCCTCAAGCCCAACCCGGAAGGTATGATCGCCAACCTTGAACAGGTCCTGGACATTGGCCACCATGATGGTATTGGCCAGGACGAAACCGGTGCCGACAGTGCTGCGCGATTTCAGGGTGTTGCGGTAGGCCGTGGCGGTAATGATGCCCGCGGCGGTTTCGGAGGTCAGGTCGACCTTGGCCGAGGTTGTGCCGTATTTGCTGACAGACAGGTCGTAATTGGACACCATGTCGCTTTCCTGGGCTTCGGACATTGAAGTCTCGAAGCGCAGGCTGGTCTTGTCGGTCAGCGACCAGACGGCGTCGGCATTGACGCTGCTGCGCGACGGATGTTCCCGATATTCGGCTGATGTCAGGCCGCCGGAATTGTCCCATTCATCGGCCTTCGCCGCGCCGGCCGACAGGCGGACGGCGAATTTCGGTGACAGGCGCAGGGTGTGGACGACCGAGATTTCGCGGCCGTCGCGGGAACTGACGCTGACGGAATCGGCGCCGACCGTGTCGTATTTCGGGTTGTAGGTGATGATATTGACCACACCGGAAACGGCATTGAAGCCGAACAGGGCGGCATTGGGGCCTTTCACCACTTCGATCTGGCGGATTTCCGACAGCTGGACGGGAATGGTCGACCAGGCGGTGTAGCCATAGTGGTCGAGATAGACCTGTCGGCCATTGACCAGTACCAGCAGGCGTGGCGACATCGCCTGATCATAGCCACGTACGCCGACATCCGAGGACTGGCTGCCCCAGTTGAGCACATCGACGCCCGAAACGCGGCCCAGCAGGGTCGGCAGGTCGTGGGCGCCGGAACGCTTGATGTCCTCGGCCGAGATAATGGTCATGTCGACCGGCACTTCGGTGCTGCGTTGAGGCGAACCCGTGGCCGAGGTCGTGACCGGTTCACCGAACAGGCTTTCCAGCGAACCGTAGTCAATCGATTGCGCGTTGGCGGTAAAGGGCGTGGAAAAGGCGGCGATCAACGGCAGGACCGCTACGGCAGCGGCGAGGGAACGCACGCTCTTGAACTTACTCATGGTACTCATCTCCTGAAAGGCGCGCGGCCTATATTTCCTTGATCATCATTTTGAAGGCGGCCTTGAACCTGGCGCCGATGGCACCGGCGGACGCCGTATTGACCAGGATTTCAACCTTGGGGGCGGCGGCAACGCCCATGACGCAGGCGCCCGATTTGACGCAGGCCATGTCGGCGCTGATGCTGAGGATCTTCTTGCTCTTGGCCACCGCGCCGACTGCCGCGTAGTTGACGCCGCGCGTCATATAGAACACCTGGGCATCGCCGGCCGAGGCCAGGGCGCCGTCCTCGACAGGCTTGCCGACCACCGTGGCCGTCCCGACCGACATGCCGGAACCGAGTGCCGCCATGACCTCGTCTTTTTCCGCCACCGAGGCAGGTTTCGAGGCGTCAAAGACGATGGCGAAGACGACGCGGCCGGTAGGACCTCCGTCCAGGAAGGTCAGGGTACGTCCCGCGACCTGTATCTCACGGCCGCCATCGGCATGGGCGGCAGGGGCCAATAAAAAAAGCGCGCCGGTGATGGCCAGCCAGGCCCCGGTGCGCTGCGAAAACATGCTCATAGTAAACCTCACGCTACTGTACATTGATGTGTAGTAAATATATATGATTAACCAGCAATGAATGTATTGCACTATAATTTTTAATATGACTTTCGACTCACTGATGATGGCTACGGCATTCCATAGCAAACCTGGCTCTGATCCCGAAAGCTCGTTGCGTCCCGATCAAAAACCTTATAGATCAACAGACACAGGTGATTCACAGCAAAGATTATTTCAACCACCCTAGTGGCGAATGGTATGGCCAGGCCCAGGAGTGTGGCCATACCAATTCATTTAATATATTGATTTTATGAAATAAATAACTCCATTTTAGGTACTACGTAGTATTACCATTAATAATTACTTGATGTAGCCGCTAACTGGAGCAGCTTTTGCATAAGTATGGTTAATTTATCTATCCGATACTGACAAGCCTGTTGATTCAGCCTTGGTGGGCCGCAGCCTTTGCCCTGACCAGACCGACGCCGGTCGCGATCAGCCACAGGGTCAGGCCCAGATAAGCGCCGACCGACAGCATCGAAAACATCGCGTCCGAATGTCCGGTCGCCAGGGCCAGCCCGCCGCCGGCGCCCGCCAGCATAAGTGCGGTCGTCAGGCCACCCAATGCTCCGCTGACAATCTTGCGTTCGCCGAACTGCATCACCGCGACCAGGCCTGCGAACAGCGCTGTGAAGATCTGCCCCATATGCTCGCCGATTTCGACACCGGCATAGGCGTTCATCAGGTCGAACTGGGCCTGCGCCACGGCACTGTCAGCGTGTTGCGCCAGGCCCGGCACCACAAACACCCAGCGCAGCAGGCCCATGCTCTGGACCAGTCCGGCCAGAGCGCCAGCCAGAGCCGCCCCGATCGCCAGGGCCGGCGCCCTTTGCATCCGCGATGGCGTGATCGACAGCGCCATGGCCAGCGGCACAAAGGCCAGGGCCGACAAACCAAAGACGTACCAGGCCCAGATAAGCCCGTCACCGCCTTCGGCAAAGCGGCTGAGAATCTCGCCCGACGGCCGGCGCAAGATTTGCGGATAGTCGAAATGCTGGGCCAGGTAGCCGTAAGGCAGGTTGAAAACAACGGCCAAACCAATAGCCCCGATACCCGTCACCTTGCTCGAAATCGTCATGTCATCCTCCGTTATGATTAAGTCACCATGTGGTGACATGCCTCTAGCAAGATGTTTTCAGGCGCGCAACAAAATAATTCACCGGCCGGTGACTTATTTTGCTTTGCTCGTCGCCGAACACGCGCTAAATCATGATCTGTAAGGATTTTCGATGACCGATACCGCCAAACCGCCAAAGTCGCGTAACCGCGAAGCCACCCGCGCCGCCCTGCTCGAAGCTGCCCGGCTGACCCTGGCCGAACAGGGCTTCCAGGCGTTCGGGGTCAATGCCGTGGCGCGCCAGGCGGGCTGCGACAAGCAGTTGATCTATCGTTATTTCGGCGGGCTCGACGGCCTGCTCGAAGCCATGGGCGCGGATGTCGCGACCTGGCTGGGGGCGCCGCCCGCCATTGTGCCGGGCGCCACCTATGGCGACTGGGTCGCCAATCTGGCCCAGGCCTATCTCGCCGCCTTGCGCGCCAATCCCTTGTTGCAAAAGATCATCCTGTGGGAATTGTCGGCCGCGCCGCAAAGCCTGGCGCCCCTTACCCAAGCGCGCAGCCGAGCCATGATGCAGTGGATGGCGGCGGCGCGCGGCGCCCTGGTCATGCCGCCCGACGCCGGTCTGATCAATGCGGTGCTGATTGCCGCGATCCAGCAATTCGTCCTGTCCTCGACGGCGTCGGGTGCTTTTTCGGGCCTGCCGTTACGCACTGACGAGGATTGGCAGCGTGTAGAGGCCGGTCTACGCATGCTGATCACGCGATTGTATCCAACAGATCACATTGTCTGACAATTCCGCGACAAAATGTAACCGCATGTGAACATTTGATATCTTGAAATTTGCCGCATTGCAGCATAAATTAGTCTTGTTCGATGTTCACTCATCGATGCCCTTCCTGGGCGTTTCCTCCCTGTAAACTTGGCCGCGCCGTAGTGCGCGGCCTTTTTTTGCCCGGGATTCCGACGGCAGTTCAGGCAGGTTCGCGCAACGCAGTGACCGCACGTCGTTGGGTGTGGAATTTTTTCGGCACGAAAAACACGAAAAATGGAAAAGCACGAACGCAAAGTGCGCTAAGCTTTTTGCGCCCGAAGGGCAATCGATCGTGAAGCCGTATCAACGCGCAAAGGCGCTTCGCGCCGTAGAATAGTCACATCTGAAAGTTCGTGCTTTTCTATTTTTCGTGTTTTTCGTGCCGAAAAAATTCCACTGTCGATGACGTAAAACTCTGATCGGCACCGTCACCCAACTCCCCCGCGACGATATGTCCCCGGACGCAACAACCCCTTTACTGTTTTTTGTTTCGCCAAATTAAGACGTTCGGTCTAAAACCGTTCGCATGAGCGAAACTGCCACATCTCCCTTCGGTTTCAAGGACGTCGACGCCCGCGAAAAGGTCTCGCTGGTCCACGGTGTCTTCAAGAACGTCGCCTCTAGCTACGACCTGATGAACGACGTCATGTCCGGCGGCATCCACCACCTGTGGAAGGACGCCGCCTGTGCCCGCCTCAACCCCCAGCCGGGCGAAATCATTCTCGACGTGGCCGGCGGCACCGGCGACATCGCCCGCCGCCTGGCCAAGCTGGCCCGCGCCGCCAAGACCCGCCGCCTCGCCCGCGGCAATGCGGCCCGCGACGCCGATATCCGCATCATCGACTATAACGAAGCCATGATCATGGCCGGACGCGAAAAGTCTGAACGCCTCAAGCTGCACGAACCGGAAATCTCGTGGTCGGTCGGCGACGCCATGAACCTGGCCCTGCCTGACGCCTCAGTCGACGCCTATATCATCAGCTTCGGCATCCGCAACGTGTCCAACGTCCAGGGCGCGCTCGACGAAGCCCACCGGGTGCTGAAGCCCGGCGGCCGCTTCTTCTGTCTCGAATTCTCACACCCGACCTCGTCGGTGATTTCGAAGATCTACGAGGCCTACAGCTTCAAGGTCATCCCGGCCATGGGCCAGTTGGTCGCCCATGACCGCGACTCGTATCAATACCTGGTCGAGAGCATCAAGCGCTTCCCCGACCAGGAAACCCTGAAGGGGATGATGCGCAGGTCGGGCTTTATCCGTGTCAGCCACAGCAACTTCTCGGGCGGCGTGGTCGCCCTGCACGAAGGCTGGAAGTAAAAGCCGGTGGCCAATTGGGATTCATGGGGGCGGTTGGTTCGCACAGGCTGGGTCCTGCTGCGCCACGACGCCCTGTTGCCAAAGGAGACCGCCTACCTTCTGCCGCCCATACCGCGTTTCGGGGCTGCCACCTTGCGCACCCTGTTCTCCCGGAAATCCACCCTGCGCGCCGGTGAGCGTTACGCCCTGGCGTTCCAGCAGCTGGGGCCCGCCTTCATCAAGCTGGGTCAGATCCTGTCGACGCGCGGCGATATCTTCGGCGAAACCTTTATCCTCGACCTGGCGCACCTGAAGGACCGTTTGTCGCCCTTCCCCAAGGCCGTGGCCGAAGCGACCATACGCGAATCCCTGGGGGCGCCCCTCGACGCCATCTTCTCCGAATTCGGCGATGCCATCGGTTCGGCCAGTATTGCCCAGGCCCACGCCGCCGTCTTGAAGGACGGCCGCAAGGTGGCGGTCAAGGTCCTGCGCCCGCATATCGAACAGATCGTCGCCGCCGACATCGCCATGCTGACCCTGGGCGCCGACATGGTCGCCTTCTTCTTCCCGTCGACCAAACGCCTGGAGCCTCAGGCCTTTGTCGCCACCGTCGCTACATCGCTGTTGCTCGAGCTGGACCTGCGCCTGGAGGCCTCGGCCGCCGACGAAATCGGCAAGATCATCAATGACGAACCGTGGATGCGGGCGCCGAAGATCGTCTGGCATCACGTATCACGCCGCGTCATGGTGATGGAATGGGCCGACGGCGTGCCGCTCAGCGATCCCGAGACCCTGAACCTGCCGGGCCTCGACCACAAGGAGCTGGCCGACAACCTGATCCGTGCCTTTCTGTCCCAGGCGCTGGACCACGGCGTCTTCCACGCCGACCTGCATGAAGGCAACCTGTTCGTCCAGGCGCCAGCCAGGCTGATCGCCATCGATTTCGGTATCATCGGCCGCCTGCGCCCGAAAGAGCGACGCTACCTCGCCGAAATGCTGTGGGGCTTCCTGCGCCGCGATTACAAGCGCGTCGCCGAGGTCCATTTCGAAGCCGGCTACGTCCCCGCCCACCAGAATGTCGACAGCTTCGCCCAGGCCCTGCGCGCCGTCGGTGAGCCCGTCCTGGGTCGCCAGGCAACGGAGGTCTCGATGGGCCGGCTGCTGTCGCAGCTGTTCGAGATCACCGCCCAGTTCGACATGCATCTGCGCCCGGAACTGGTCCTGCTGCAAAAGACCATGGTCAGTGTCGAGGGCGTCGCCCGCCGCATCTACCCTGAGCACAATCTGTGGGAGGCCGCCCGTCCGGTCGTTCGCGCCTGGATCTCGCGCGAATTGTCGCCGGTGGTCGAGGCCCGCCGTCTGTTCGAGCGGCTGGTTCACAAGCTGCGGCTCGATGACGACGAACCGGGAACGCCCGGCCGGGTCAATCTGGAGCTCGAAACCCTGAAGATCGTGGCGCAGCAGGGTCGCACCTTCGGCCTGATCGCCCTGGTCGTCTCGGCCATTTCCCTGGCCGTGCTGATCTGGATAGCGGTACGCTGAGCCTCAGCTCATGGCCGGCCAGGTCACAAGCGGCATACGCCGCGCCAGTTCCTGCAAGACCATAGCGAATGGCGCGCGAATCTGCTGGCGCTCCTCCACCTGACAAAGAGCATGCGCTGTTTATCCGTGTGCCGCGCGGCGGCATCCGTGCCTTATCCGTGGCCAAACCTTTTCTTGCTGCCGGTACAGTCCACAATCGTCTGTGCGTACGGACACATCATTTTTAAGAATTTGGCCACGGATAAGCACGGATGATACGCACGCGCATCTACACGGATTGCCAATGACGACCTAAAACGTCGTTGGAAGTTTGATCGGAAAGCTGCGTGCCGCGAGGCGCAAGTATATTAATCCCCGCCCCTTTTCTCTACAATCTCCGCCAGCATACGCTCGGCGACCTGGCGGTTAACCTGTTCCGGCAACTCCAGCCAGCGCTCGCCGACGCGCATCTCAACCCGGCTGCGCCCCCCGTCATCGACGATCTTGGCGCGAATCCGCACCTCGCCGATATCGCTGTACCGCCAAACGTGCCGCACCGAACCGACGCAATTGCGCTGCCGCTGCACCACCACCTCGTCATCTAGCCGCCAGGTCTCGCTGTGCCCGAAGACAGCATAGCCCATCGCCCACAACGCCAGCAAAACACCCGGCCACAGGAAGAAATAAACGAAAAAATCGCGCAGTTGGAAAAATGCGAAGGCGAAGCACAGCAGGCCCGCGCCCACGGCGAACAGCGCGCAACGCTCAAGCGCGCCTATCCTGGCCTCATAGCGGACGACAGTGTTGCGACCTTGCCGGTACCCATCTTGTGACGTCTTGAAAAAGCGTAACATAATCTGCCTTGATACTCGCCTTCCCCGGCTATGCGAAAATGGCTGAAGGACAGTCAATGGGCAATACGAAAAGCGCAACACACGTGCATCAGCGTTAATCTTCGCCTTTCGGATCACGTCCCAGCTTGCGTTTCGCCTCGATCTGCTTCTGCGCTTGCCAATAGGCCGCGCCGTTGTCGGGCCGGAACATGGTCCGCGGTGCGCCCTGCTTCGTCATGACCGCAAAGACATTGCCTTTCGGGTCATACATCAGCAGGTCACCATTCTTGCGCCGCAGGGTCTGGGTGCCCGGCGGCGGCGCATGGATGAAGGCATGGACCTTGGCGACCCAGTCCTCATACGACCGCGCGCCGAATTCCGGCCCGTGCTTGCCGAAGTGGTACTGGGCGTTTTCAAGCGCCGAATATTGCCGGTTCTTCGACCATAGCGGCCAGTCGCCATAGCGCGTATCGGTGATAACCGCCTGCGCTTTGCCGGGACGCGCGGCCGCGACCGAAGATTGCGCAGGGGTTTGGGGGCCTGTCTGGGTCCGGGCCTCAGCCTGAACCGGACGATCGATAACGGCGGCCGAGGTATCCGCCTCGGTTGCCACAGGTCCGGTACCGTCACCGTCCGTCATGACAGCCGACGGAGGCTGCCCGCAGGCCACCAATACAAGGGTCAGACACAGTGCCCGGCAACCTATAAGGAACCTGTTCAGCCCCGCCATGCTCTCGATCCCTCCGGTGTCTTGCAACCTTGCTTCCCGATCCTCACCTATGGCACAAGGCCTGGCACCTGAGAAGGCCGGCGCCTGATCAGGCGCCAGTACGACGGAGAGACAGATTGACCGAACAGCGCGTTCTCCTGATCATCGGCGGCGGCATAGCGGCCTACAAGTCGCTGGAGCTTATCCGGCTGCTGAAAAAGTCCGCCATCGCCGTTCGCGTGGTCATGACAAAGGCCGCTGGACAGTTCATCACGCCCCTGACCGCCGCCGCCCTGTCCGGTGACAAGGTTTATCAGGATCTGTTCGACCTGACCGATGAGACCGAGATGGGCCATATCTCGCTATCGCGCCAGGCCGACCTGGTCGTCGTCGCGCCGGCCACCGCCAACCTGATGGCCGGCCTGGCGACAGGTATGGCCTCCGACCTCGCCTCGACCCTGCTCCTGGCCACAGACAAGCCCGTCCTGATGGCACCGGCGATGAATGTCCGCATGTGGCACCACCCGGCGACCCAGCGCAATCTCACGACCTTAAAGGCCGACGGCGTACATTTCGTCGGCCCCGAAGAGGGCGATATGGCGTGTGGCGAATACGGCTTGGGCCGGATGAGCGAGCCTGCGGATATTCTGACGGCCATCCTGGGCCATCTCACCCCCAGCACGCGTCTGTCAGGCAAAAAGATCGTCCTGACCGCCGGCCCCACATTCGAACCGCTCGATCCGGTGCGCGGACTGACCAACCGAAGTTCCGGCCTGCAGGGCTACGCCATCGCCGAACGGTTGGCGCGCGAAGGCGCCGACGTGACCCTGATTTCGGGTCCGGTCGCCCTGGCGACGCCGCCGGGCGTCACCCGCGTCGATGTCGAGACCGCGCAGCAGATGTTCGATGCGGCCCACGCCGCCTTGCCGTGCGACGTCTTTGTTGCGGTGGCCGCCGTCGCCGACTGGCGCCCGAAGACCCCGGCTGCCGAAAAACAGAAGAAGACCGCTGAGCCCGAACTCAGCGTTACCTTTGTCAAAAATCCGGACATTCTGGAAGCCGTATCGAAGCATCTCTACATGCGGCCGCGTCTGGTTATCGGGTTTGCCGCGGAAACCAGCGACCTGGAAGCCTATGCCCGCGCCAAGCTGGCCTCCAAGGGTTGCGACGCCATCCTGGCCAATGACGTATCGAACGGCGTCTTCGGCTCTCCTCGCAACCAGGCGTCCCTCGTCGATCTTGACGGCTTTACACCGATCGCCGGCGACACCAAGGCCGATATCGCCGACTTCCTGGCCGGTTATATCCACAGGCGTCTGGCCTGACGCTCTGGGGCGCCGCGTGGAATCGTGCGATTAAGATCGTATTAACGATTTCCGAGGCCCGCCCATGAACGCTCACGTTCTCACCGAACCTTCCCATGACGTCACCGCGCACGTCCAGCAGCTGCCGCACGCCGTCGGTCTGGCCCTGCCGGCCTATGAAACCGAAGGCTCGGCCGGCCTCGACCTGCGCGCTGCCATCCCCGAGGGCGAAACCCTGACCCTCAAGCCACTGGGTCGCGCGCTTGTGCCGACCGGCCTGAAGATCGCCGTACCCCAGGGCTATGAAGTCCAGGTCCGTCCGCGCTCCGGCCTGGCACTGAAATTCGGCATCACCTGCCTGAATTCGCCGGGCACGATCGACAGCGACTATCGCGGCGAGGTCGGGGTCATCCTGGTCAATCTCGGCGCCGAGGATTTCATCATCAATCGCGGCGATCGTATCGCCCAGATGATCGTTGCCCAGCACGCCCGCATTGTCTGGGACGTCCAGGAGGCCCTTGGCGCCACCTCACGTGGCGAAGGCGGTTTCGGCTCGACCGGACGCGGATAATATTCCCCTGCTGCGCGAATCCTACTCGCGTAGCAACACACAACTGTGATCACATAACCACATTATGTCACTTTGCTGTGCCCGCGAAGCACCGCAGCCTTATATGGCGCGTATCCGTATCGAATCTTGATGCACGGGCCTGCCAAACTCTGCCAGCGAGACTGCCAGGACGCATGCTGAACCGGGCAGCGACAGAAGGGCTTTGGACTATGAGTGACAATCTAGGCGGCGACGCGGTACAGTTTGCTTTTGCCATGTGGGATTCGACCCAGGCGGCTCTGGTCGGCCTGAATCCGGTCCCGGTTCTGGTCACCAGCCTGTTCATCGGCATGATCCAGTCGCAGCGCGGATTCTACAGTCTCAAGGCCCTGATCGCCGTCATTCCGGCCGTTTTTGTCGCGGCTGCCTGGCCTTTGGCGTCGGGTTACAAGCCGATCTGGCCGGACCTGACACAGCCTGAAACCGAGATTCAACTGGTCGTCCTGGTTTTGATTGCCTGGGTGGTCATCCGCCTGCTGCACATGATCAAAAGCACCATGTCGCTGGTGTCGCGCCAGCCCCAGCCCAAGCCCAACGGGCATTGATCCCACTACCCCACCAAAAACGTATCGCTTCTTTACGCTTGACAGCCGCCTTTTTGCCGTCTTCTCTCGCGAGATTGGTTAACGGCGCGTACCCCATTGCCATGAGTTTCGAATCAACCAGACAAGGGATAAGCTTATGAATGATATATGGAATTTTCTACTTGCACTGGGTGACGGGCTAAAGGATGCCTACAACTCGGTTAACCCGGTTCCGGTGCTGATCGTCGGCATTCTGATCGGCTTCTTCCAACCCAAGCCCGATCGCTACCTGCTTAAGGCGGCGGTTGCCGTCGTTCTGGCGATCGGTATTCGCATTTTCTGGCCGGCCCTGATCGGCCGCACCATGGACATGCCCGACGTTCGCCACCTGTCTTCCATCGTCCAGGTCTTTATCCTGTTCATCATCGCCTACGGCGCTGTCGGACTGCTTGGCACACTGAAATCCGCCATGAAGTTCGAAAGCAAAAAAGCCTGACGAACAGCCATCCGGTTTAACAAATCCGGGCTTCTCTCGAAGTCCGGATTTTTTATGCCTTCGACCCGCAGTTGCCAGTCGTTCATGACGGCGTTGCCGACGGCTTAATATTTTGAAATTACAGCAATTTTCAACGCGGAAAGCGCAGAAAAGACGGAAAGACACAGAAATTTCGGGTGCTGCTTCTGCCGCGCGAAGCGCCTTCCTGCCGCGTGAATTGCCAACGGTTCGGATGACAGCCCTTCGGGCGCAGTCTGTCCGCCGGCTCCCCTTTTTCCGCGGCCATCCGACTTTTCCGCGCTTTCTGCGTTGAAAGTTACTGTAGGATCAAGACGTTCCGCAAAATTGTAGCCAAGCTCACGCGAGAACCTAAATCCGGTTTACATCCCCAGCACGTCCTGCATATCGTAGAATCCCGCCTTTTGCTTGCGGCCCCACAGTGCAGCCTGCACGGCGCCGCGTGCGAACAAGGTCCGGTCGCGCGCCGAATGCGACAGGGTCAGGATCTCGTCTTCCGACGCCAGAATGGCCGAATGCTCGCCCACAATACCGCCGCCGCGAATCACCGAAAAACCGATTTCGCCCGGCGTACGCGCGCCCGTGATGCCGTCGCGTGCCGCCACCTTGACCTTGTCGAGCTTGACATTACGGCCATAGGCCGCGGCTTCGCCCAGCATCAGGGCCGTGCCCGACGGTGCGTCGACCTTGCGGCGGTGATGCGCCTCGACGATCTCGATATCCCAGTCTTCGGCCGCCAGACGGGCGCTGGCCTGCTTCAACAGTCCCATCAGCAGATTGACGCCCAGCGAGAAATTGCCCGACTGGACGATGACGACCTCGTCGGCGAACATGATCAGGCGATCACGCTGCTCGGACGTGAAGCCGGTCGAACCGATGATGTGGACCATGGGGCGCGGCCGGCTCAGCCCTTCGCCGGCGCAGGCTTCCAGGAGGGCCAGCGAAGCTTCCGGCGTCGAAAAGTCGATCACTGCATCGGCGCGCGTCAGGTCGATCATGTCGCCATGCTCGTAGCGGGCAGTGACCGTGTGTTTGCCTTCGTCCAGCACCTTAGCCACGGCCTGGCCCATGCGGCCCTTGTAACCGTTGATGGCGAAGCGGGTGGTTGGTGCGGCAGCCATGGGAAACCTTGTCGTAAGAATGCACGGACCTCGTGTCCGCCGACTATTCCGATATGGCCTTGCAGGCGTGCGGTCAAAGCATAAATGCTGTTTTCATGCGGCGCTGTCGCGTTATCGGGTCCAGGGGGCTTGCCCCCTGGCCTTAGCCCTTCTGAAAGGCGTAAACGGCACTGGGCCTGAGATCCGCCTTTGCGCGTCCGAAATCCGGCACGACATATTCGGCCAATGGTTTCAGATTATGGCGCGGCAGCCATTGACGGCCCGGATCGCCGACCAGCACGTCTATCCCGTCGGTTACGCATCCCTGCAAATAGGGCGTCATGACATCCGCCACGGCCTTGTCATAAAATACGTCGCCGGCCAAAATCAGATCGACATCTGCCCGACCCGCCGCGACAAGGCTCACCGCCACAGCATTGACCTGCGCGTTCAGCTGCGTCGCCACCAGGGCATGCGGATCGTTGTCGGTCGCCAGAACCTCGTCCGCGCCCGCCAGCGCCGCGGCTATGGCGACAATGCCCGAGCCACAGCCCAGATCCAGTACCCGCCGCCCGGCAATGATTTCGCGATGTTCCAGGATATACCGCGCCAGCACGGTTCCGCCGGCCCAGCCATAGGCCCAGTAGGGTGGCGGACCGTCCTCCGACAGGCGACTCAGACCGCTGCCGGCGTGGCCCTGGTAGAGCTGGATTTCAGGAATACCCGGTGCTGTGCCCAGACGCAGGTTGCGGCGTATAAAGCCGTCGATGTCCAACATGAATCAGCCGGCCCTGGCGCCGTCCGGCACCGGTGCTTCAGGTGACGCCAGCACCGGCAAAATGCCATCGCTGTAGCCGATGTCGAACAACATACCTTCCGACAGCATCCCGGCCATCTTGCGCGGCTTGAGATTGACGACAAACAAGGCCTGCTTCCCGACCAATAGCTGCGGGTCGGGCCGTTCCTGCTTCATGCCGGATAAAATCGTGCGGTCGTGGTCGCCAAACGACACGGTCAGGGCCAGCAGCTTGTCCGAGCCCGGCACGTCGCCAACGCTTCGGATCGTCCCGACCCGGATATCGACCTGGTCGAGCACCGAAATATCAATCTGGGGCTTGAGGGCCGTCGGCGTCACCTATTGGGCCGCCGCGCCGGTGATGTCTTCCCAGAAGCGCTTGGCCTTGTGCATGAAGCCCTGGCTCTGGCTGTAGGACTGCGCTTCGGACAGGCTGGCGAATTCCTTCATCAGCTCCTTCTGGCGCGCCGTCAAATGCCGCGGCGTCTCGACGAACAGCTCGACGATCAGGTCGCCCTTCTGCCGCGAATTGAGCCCCGGCATGCCACGGCCCTTCAGCTTGACCTTGTGGTTGGTCTGGGCGCCTTCGGGGATGGTGACCTCCAGCTTGCACTGGCCGTCGCAATTGGCCCCGCCCATCAGGCAAGGCACTTCCAGGGCGCCGCCCAGGATCGCCGTTGTCATCGGCACGGGGATCGAACAATGCAGGTCCAGCCCGTCGCGTTCGAAAATATCGTGTTCGGCCACGCTGAGGAAAATATACAGGTCGCCCTTCGGTCCGCCCTTGGCGCCCGCCTGGCCTTCGCCGCGATGCAGGATACGCGCACCGTCATCGACGCCGGCCGGGATATTGACCTTCAGGGTCTTGTTCTGCCGCACCTGGCCGTGTCCGCGACAATCGGCACAGGCTTCCTTGATGACGCTGCCCTGGCCGTTACAGGCCGGGCAGCTGCGTTCGACGGCAAAGAAGCCGTTGGAGGTACGCACACGCCCCTGGCCGCCGCAGGTCATGCAGGTCGAGGGCTTTGTGCCCGCCTTGGCGCCCGAACCGCGACAGGTTTCGCAGGTCATGGTGGTCGGAACGACGATCTCGACCTCGGCGCCCTGATAAGCCTGTTCCAGGCTGATTTCGTAGTCGAAGCGGACATCCGACCCGCGCTGCGGCCCCGAGGGGCGGCGCTGCTGGCCGAAGATGTCGCCGAACATTTCCGAGAAGATATCTTCGACATTGGAGAAGCCCTGCGAGCCGCCGGCAAAACCGTTGAAGCCGCCGCCAGCCGATTGGCCGTTCATGCCGGCGTGGCCGAAGCGATCATAGGCGGCGCGCTTTTGCGCATCGCTCAGCACGCCATAGGCCTCATTGACCTCCTTGAAACGCGCTTCGGCGCCGTCATCACCGTGATTACGGTCGGGATGGTGCTCCATCGCCTTCTTGCGAAAAGCCGCTTTCAGGGCCGCGTCATCGACGGTCCGCTCAACTTCCAGCACTTCGTAGTAGCAACGCTTGCTCATGACCTATGCCCCGACATCAGCCGTTACCTTACGCGACATAGATTTCGCGCCGGTTACCGGCCTTGCGGCCCTATCCATACATATATGATATAGTTTGTGATGCAGCGGCGGCAAGGAGTCAAACCCTGCCGCCCTTCTTGCATCCTTCGAGAGCGCCCACCTTACCTCAATACGGGAATCAGGGGCGCTCATGAGGCCCTCAGGCGCTCTTCTTGTCGTCGTCGACTTCCTCGAAATCGGCGTCGACCACACCGTCATCGGCCTGAGCCTGGGCGCTGGCGTCTTCGCCTTCCCCTTGCTGGCCGTACATGGCTTCACCCAGCTTCATCGACGCCTGGATCAGCGTGTTCGACTTGGCGCGGATGTCTTCGGCATCTTCGCCGTCCTTGGCCGTCTTGAGATCAGCCAGGGCGGTTTCGATCGCCGTCTTGTCAGCCGGCGAAACCTTGTCACCGAATTCCTTCAGCGACTTTTCGCTCGAATGGATCAGCGCGTCGGCCTGGTTGCGGGCTTCGATCAGCGCCTTGCGCTTCTCGTCTTCCGCCTTGTTGGCCTCGGCGTTCTTGATCATGTCCTCGATATCGGCATCCGACAGACCGCCATTGGCCTGGATGCGGATCGAGTGCTCCTTGTTGGTCGCCTTGTCCTTGGCATGGACATTGACGATACCGTTGGCGTCGATGTCGAAGGTGACTTCGATCTGCGGCACGCCGCGCGGCGCCGGCGGGATGCCGACCAGGTCGAACTGACCCAGCAGCTTGTTGTCGCCGGCCATCGGGCGTTCGCCCTGGAAGCAGCGGATCGTCACGGCCGACTGGTTGTCGTCGGCGGTCGAGAAGACCTGCGATTTCTTGGTCGGGATCGTGGTGTTACGTTCGATCAGCGGAGTGAACACGCCGCCCAGGGTTTCGATACCGAGCGTCAGCGGAGTCACGTCCAGCAGCAGAACGTCCTTGACGTCGCCTTGCAGAACGCCGGCCTGGATGGCGGCGCCAAGGGCCACGACTTCGTCCGGGTTCACACCCTTGTGCGGTTCGCGGCCGAAGAAGGCCTTCACGGCTTCGGCAACCTTGGGCATGCGGGTCATGCCGCCGACCAGGACGACTTCATCGATATCGGCCGCCTTCAGGCCGGCATCCTTCAGCGCCTGCTGGCAGGGCCCAATCGTCTTCTGGATCAAGTCCTCGACCAGGCTTTCCAGCTTGGCGCGGGTCAGCTTCAGGTTCAGGTGCAGCGGGCCCGAGGCATTCATCGAGATAAAAGGCAGGTTCAGGTCGTACTGGGCAACCGTCGACAGTTCCTTCTTGGCCTTTTCCGCTTCTTCCTTCAGGCGTTGCAGGGCCAGCTTATCGGAACGCAGATCGACGCCGTTTTCCTTCTTGAACTCGTCGGCCAGGTAGTCAACGACGCGCATGTCGAAGTCTTCACCGCCGAGGAAGGTGTCGCCATTGGTCGACTTCACTTCGAAGACACCGTCGCCGATTTCCAGCACCGACACGTCGAACGTGCCGCCGCCGAGGTCATAGACCGCGATCTTCTTGTTGTTATCCTTGTCGAGACCGTAGGCCAGGGCAGCGGCTGTCGGCTCGTTGATGATGCGCAGCACTTCCAGGCCGGCGATCTTGCCGGCGTCCTTGGTGGCCTGACGCTGGGCGTCGTTGAAATAGGCCGGAACCGTGATGACCGCCTGGGTAACGGTTTCACCCAGATAGGCTTCAGCGGCTTCCTTCATCTTGACCAGGATAAAGGCCGAGATCTGCTGCGGCGAATAGTCGGTGCCGTGGGCCTTGACCCACGCATCGCCATTCGGGCCCTTGGTGATGTCGAAGGGCACCATGCCCTTGTCCTTCTGGACCATCGGATCCGTATAGGTGCGGCCGATCAGGCGCTTGATGGCGAAGAAGGTGTTGCCGGGGTTGGTCACAGCCTGGCGCTTGGCCGGCTGCCCCACCAGACGTTCGCTGTCATCGACGATGGCGACGACGGACGGGGTCGTGCGCACGCCTTCGGCGTTCTCGATGACCTTGGGGGTTTTGCCGTCCATGACGGCCACGCAGGAATTGGTCGTCCCTAAATCGATACCGATGATTTTAGCCATGGGTTTTAAATCTGCTCCGTTGAGGCGAATGGTCGTTGCGGCCTTTTGGTATCAAGCACCGCGTTTGTCCATCCCCGTTAAGATGAAACTGTTTACTTTTTCAAGCCCCTCAAACTCCGTAGAGGAATATGAAGTGCCTGAAAGCTGTAGCCGATATGGGTAACCCATCTCACCCTTCAAGGGAATGGACTCATATTTTTTAAGGATATTCCGGGGTCGCCGACCCCGGCCCCGTTACTCGACAGCGCTGGCTGTACCTTTTAGGGGATTGCCTGATCCAAATGGGAGCTCGGCACAAAGTGTACAAGCCGTTCACCTTGAAGACGCCTTGCCTTCCTTTGGGAATACGCTAAAACCGCGCGTCAGGGAAAAGTTAATGCCGCCGGAAAGGCGCAACCCTGTAGAGGAGACGAGCATGGCCGACACCAACCTTCCCCTGACGCGTCCCGAAGGCTCGCAAGCCCGCGACTTCCACGTCAGCCGCCGCGGTCTGGCCGGTTTGTTTTTCGCCGGCTATGCCCTGTCGACCGGTCCGGTCAATGCCGAGAAGATTCATACCTCCGAAGAGGGACTGTTTACGAAACAGGTCTCCATTCCACCGCTCAAATCGGAAGGCGGTTACGTGATCCCGGGTTATGTCGCCATGCCGGCCAAACCCGGCAAGCACCCCGTCATCCTGGTCGTCACGGAGGTCTTCGGCGTCCACGAATATATCCGCGACGTCTGCCGCCGCTTTGCGCAGCAAGGCTATTGCGCCCTGACCATCGATTATTTCGCACGCAAGGGCGATGCCGCGGCGGCCCAGGACTTCGACACGGTCAAGGGCCTGGTCGAGGCCGCCAGCTACTCGCAGGTCATGAACGACCTCCAGGCCTCGGTCTACTGGCTGAAATCCAACCCCGACATCGGCCAGCCGCGCAAGACCTTCGGCGGCAAGGCCTTCGCCGATATGAACCATATCGGCATCACCGGCTTCTGCTGGGGTGGCGCCACGGTATGGATGGCGGCGGCCACCATGCCCGAGATCAAGGCCGGCGTGGCCTGGTACGGCCGCCTGGAACGCCCGGCAACGGATCAGTTCATGGGTAGCGAAGACCGGCCGTGGCCGATCGAAATCGCCGAACACCTGACCAAGCCGGTCCTGGGCCTCTATGCCGAAAACGACGGCAATATCCCGCTGGCCACGGTCCAGCACATGAACGACGTGCTCAGCGCCTCGCACAAGTCGCGCTCGCAGTTGGTCGTCATGCCGGGCACCCAGCACGGCTTCCACGCCGACTACCGCTCCAGCTACAATGCACAACAGGCGGAGCTGGGCTGGAAAAACTGCCTCGACTGGTTCCAGAAGTTTATCTGACCGCGGCTGTAAAATCCTACAGGATTTGTAACGAAGCAGCCCCTTGCTGCGCGCCGATCCGCGCCTTAGGCTGAACCGGCAAGTTTTGGGGCCGGGCCTGTGCGCAACATTTTCACCTGGGCTATGCCCACCATCCTTCTGCTGGCGGCCGGTCAGGTTGCCGGTGAGCCCATTCCCACGCCGGAACCCTATCGCGCCGAGCTGATCGCACCCAACAGCCGCGCCTATACCGAGGCGCAGATCAAGGCCTATAACGATAAGACCGTCAAGGATCCCGAACTGGCTCTGCTCGCCGTCGAAATGCTGATGCCGGATAGGATCGATATTGCCGATGCCCTGGCCGGGTACGGCGACCAACGGACCAGCGAACGCCGCCTGATCGAACTTCTGGCCATCGCGCCCGATAACGACAGCGCCAATTACGTGATGGCGACCAGCCTCGACCAGCAAGGCTACCACAGGCTGGCCGTGCCCTATTATCGCAGGGCGTCGGCCACCTCTCCCGACTCCTATTCGCGCCATGCAAAGGCCGGCCTCAACGCCTATTTTGCTGGCGACTGGCAGGCCTGCATCGATGGCTACAACAAATCCCAGGCCACCGGTCACCCCTACGCCATGGTCGGCGAGGATTTTCTCAAACGCGCCGAGTGCAAGGCTTTTGCCGGCCAGAACGCAGGGGGCGACTTCCATACCGCCATCGATCGTGACGGCTATATTCGCTACACCTTCGCCAACAGGATGTTCGAGGACGGTGTCTTCAAGGGTTGCAAGGGCTCGGCCGAGGGCAAGACCAAATCGGCTGCCGACCAGTTCGCCAGGGGCAAGGCCTATGAAGCCTATCGTGACGTTCATATCGCCCTGCAATGCGACCCTGATTACATCCCGGCCCATGAATTGCGCATTCGTATCGAGGATGCTGACAACAACCTGAGTGCCCACGCCGCCGCCCACAAGCATGTCCTGGCCAATCTGCGCGACGGCGGCCAGACCGACGCGCAAAAGCTCTCAAGCCTGCAACCGGCGAGCGTCGCGCAAATGATGACCGAAGCCTCCCAAACCGATATGACGCAATCGACACGCAATATTGTGCGAGTCGTCAACCTGGCCACCCGGACCTTAAGGCTCGAACCGAACAATTGGCAGGCCCGGCTTTATCGGGCGCGCGCCCTGACCAATCTCAACGCCGCACAGCTTCTGCCCATGGCCTGGGACGATGCCGCCTTTGTCGATTCCGTAGCCGAAGGACCTCTGGACATCGACCGCGCCAGCGTCCTGCATGTCCGCGGCATTCTGCTGTTCAGGGTCAAGATGTGGGACGAGGCCCTGGCGCAACTTAACCAGGCCATCGCCCTGACGCCCGCCGACATGCGCGTCTACCTCATGCGCGCCCAGGTCTACGAAGCCCAGACGCGCTATGACCTCGCCGTGAAAGACGCCGAACTTGTGCTGCAATACCAGCCGAAAAATATCGGCGCCCGTTATATCGCCTGCCGCGTCAAGCTGGCGCAGAAGGACTACGCGGGCGCCCGAGTCCACCTTCAAGCCATCTATGCTGCCGAGCCCGGCAACCGCGCTGCGCGTTCCAAGCTGATCGAACTGTCGGACCTGTTGGGCAATCGGACTGAGGCCGATAGCCTGCATCGCAACTTTATTATCGAGGACGAGGCCGGCGCACTGGCCGACCCGTACCTGAAAACCCGCGCCACGGCGGCCTTCGTCGCTGACGCCCAGGCCCAGGGCGCCAAACAGCGCGGGCAGGCCAAGGGCAAGGCTTTCCAGGATCGCTTCACTGCCTACAGGGCCCGCTACTCAGCCGCCTCGAGCCGTAACGACAACCTCGTCGCCCGCTTCGACGCCATGGGCACGACGCCGCAAAAGCGCGAGGACCTGATCGACCTGATCGACGATCTCGACGCCTTGTACAAGGAATTCGACGTCCTTCAGACCGAGGCGGAGTCCATGCTGGCGGCCGATCACAGCATGCTCTCGGCGCAACAGGAGGCGGACCTTATCCAGGGCCTGAAAGCCAATATCCAGGCGCTGGAAGAGGGCATGATCCGCATGCTGCGCATGCGTCGCTCCGCCGGAGGTGACACGCTCAAGCCGTGATGAGCCATTATCATCGGTGGTTGGTGTTACTTCGGCCGTCCACCCTCTTTCCACTGCGGTTTGAAATCGCCCTCGGCCAGCCATCGCACCGGCTCGATCAGCGACTGAATCGCTGACGTCATGAACGGCACGTCGATATGGGCGATATCGTCTGACGGATCGTGATAGGTCGGCGTCACCGCCCAGCCCGAGATAGTGTGGGCGACGATCCCTTTCAGGGCCAGGGAATAGTTGTCCGACCGTTCGAAGAAGTGCTGGTCGGGATACAGGTCGGGCGCCACGGCCGCCCCTCGCGCTCGCAGGGTTTCGCCCAGGTCCGAACGATCGAAGCCGGTCATCATAAGTTGGCCCGCCGCCATCTTCGGATCCTGCGCCCCGATCATCTCGAATTCGAGATTGGCCACGATCTCTTCCAGCGGCACAGGCGGATGCTCACCGAAATAGGTCGAACCCAGCCCGCCCAGCTCCTCCGACCCGTAGGCGACGAACAGCACACTGCGCCGAGGCTTTTCGCGGGCCGCCAGAGCGTGGGCGATTTCCAACACCGCGACCGTGCCCGAGGCATCGTCATTGGCCCCGTGCATGATCGTACCGTCCGGCTTCACCCCCAGATGGTCGAGATGGGACGTGATCAGGATAACCCCGGCCGACGGATCGCTGCCTTCCAGCCAGCCTATGGCATTGGTCGTGACATTGCGCGTAAAGGCGACCTCGCCCGGATCGAAGGTGACGGTCGCGCCGGCGGCCGCCTGTAGTGGCGCCAGCCCGCCTGCGGAAATGACCGCGACATCGGCCCCGGCCATGACCGGTGGCTTTTCCTCGAGATAGTTCTGTACGCGGGTAGCGCCGCCGATCGCTTCCCATAAGGCCTTGGTCGCCTCGCTTTCGACGAAGATCACCAGCCTGGCGCCTTTTTCCTTCGCGGCCCGCGTCCACGCCCGCGTCGAAGCCTTGCCGGGATTGGCGACAACGATAACGTCGCCCTGCGGCATATTGGCCGGGTCGTCGCCGGTGGCAATGGCCAGGAGGCCACTGTGCGCCTTGGCGTTGGCGACAAACATCGTAAAGCCGGTGCCTTCCTGCAATTCGATGGCCCCACTCGACAACCGGGCGTTTCCGCCCAGGCGCGGCTTGATAACGGTGGCTGTTTGCAGGTAGCCGGTCATGCCCGGCGCCGGCTTGACACCATAGGCCTGGAACTGGGCGGCGACATAGGAAGCCGCAATGGCCTCGTCAGGCGTAGCACTGCCGCGTCCGCGCAGGGCATCCGACGCCAGAAAAGCTTCATGCGCCGCCACCCATTCGGGTTTCACCACCCATGGGTCGGAACCGGCAAAGGCAGGCGACGCGACGGCCAGCAACGCCATGCTGGCGGCAAACGATTTGAAAAGCGACATGACCGCCCCGTAAGCTACCGAAGCGCAATCCGTTAAAGTGGATACCACTTTTCGGTTAAATTGCGCGACAAAACAAAAGTTAGAACGAAATGACGATTCTTCCTAAGTTCATTTCGTTCTACGGCGGAGACTGTTACGGATGAGACGGATCAGGTCAACAAAAAGCCCTCCGAACCGGGTCCGGAGGGCCATTACAAATTGGTAAGGAAGATTACTCCGCCTGGGTATCGATATTTTCCCCGGCTGGCTCGCCTTCGCCGTGGTCATAGCCGTTTTTCGCCGGTGCGGCCGGAGCCGCCGCCGTCTTGGCCGACACGGCGACCATGGCCGGGCGCATGACACGGCCGAACAGTTCATAACCGGCCTGCATGACCATCAGCACGCAACCGCCGTCGACATCTGTTGCCGGCTGTTCCATCACCGCCTGGTGCAGATGCGGATCAAACTTGTCGCCCCTGACCGGCGTGATCTTCTTGATGCCATTGCGTTCGAAGGCGCCGGCCAGTTCCTTTTCAGTCATGTCGATGCCGGCGACAAAGTTCTTGAACGCCGGATCGGCAACCTCGCCCGTCGATGACAGGGCACGGTTCAGCGTATCGGCGACACCGAACAGGTCCTTGGCAAAGCGCTGGATAGCAAAGGCGCGGGCGTCGTTCATTTCGCGTTCGGCGCGCCGCTTGGTGTTTTCGGCTTCGGCGGCATAGCGCAGCGCCTGTTCCTTCAACGCGGCATTTTCGTCCGACAGCTTGTCGAACGCGGCCTTCAGGCTGTCATTAACATCACCCTCGACAGCACCTTCGGGGATTTCGCTTTCGTCACTCATCATTTCGTCTCGTCAATTAGGTGGGCGCGTCTCTAGTCGAGCATGCGGCCCAGAAGTTTGGCGGTGTAGTCCACAAGTGGGATGATCCGGGCGTAATTCAACCGGGCCGGGCCGATCACGCCGATCGCACCCATGACCTTGGGTCCGCCCGTCCGGGGACTCACCATGTACGGCGCTGCAATAACAGCCGAGCCCGACAAAGAAAACAGTTTCGACTCCGATCCGATGAAAATTCGCACGCCTTGGGCGCCGCTGACGTCGTCGAGCAGGTCGATCAGCTCTTCCTTCTGTTCCAGATCCTCGAACAGCGACCGCACACGCTCAAGATCGTCGAGCTCCGACGCCTGCAAGAGATTGGCCTGGCCGCGTACGATCAGGGCGCGTTTCTCGTCGCGTCCGCCCGACCAGGCCGCTAGGCCGGCCTCGATCAGAGCGGCCGCTGCCTCGTCCAGCTTCTGCCGTTCCTGATCCAGTTCGGTCTTCAGCTCGACCCTGGCCTCGCCCAGGGTCCGCCCCTTCAGCCGGGCATTGAGATAGTTCGACGCCTCGCTCAGCACCGACGGCGTCATGCCGGCCTGCAGCGGCATCAGGCGGTTTTCGACCCGCCCATCGTCGAACACCAGGACGGCCAGGGTCTGTTCCGTCGACAGGGCGACGAATTCGACATGCTTGACCCCGGCCTCCAGCGACGGCGTGGTTACCAGCCCCGCCCCGCCGGCCAGGCCCGACAGCAGGTTGCCGGCTTCGCGCAGGGCGTGGTCGAAACTTTTGCCCCTGCCGGTGAGCCTGGCTTCGATATCGCGCTTGTCCTGCTCGCTGACGTCGCCGATTTCCAGCAAACCGTCGACAAACAGGCGCAGGCCGCGATGCGTCGGCATCCGTCCGCTCGACGTATGCGGCGCCGACAGCAGGCCCAGATGCGCCAGGTCCTGCATTGTATTGCGGATCGACGCCGGCGAAAGGTGCACGCCATTCTTCGACACGGTCCGCGAGCCCACGGGCTCGCCGGTTTCCAGATAGGTCTCTACGACATGGCGGAAAATATCGCGGGCACGGCTATCCAGCTCGCTCAGGGAAGCGCCGGAACTCATCAGGCCGTTAAGGGAATGGGGCGGATAATCAGGCATCGCGTCACCAGTCTAGCAAAGCTTGCCGGACAACGCCAAGCCTGTCTTCAAATCGCCACAAATTGGCGGTGTCCTCGTGCCATTCTGAGAGGATTATCATGCTCGACCTGGCCGCCGTTTCCCTGCTCGCCATCGCCCTGAATCGCGACACGCCCGCAACGCAAACCTATGGACCGCAACCGGCGCCCGTGCATCGTGCGGCATCGGACGAGCCGATCGGCGTTGGCGGCAAGCCTGGTGTCATTCGGCCGGCCTATGGCGTGACCGACTGGAAAAAGCACGACGATGACCATCGCGGATTCGCCTGCGCCGACGACGACTGCAAGGTGACGACCCCGGTTTACAACACCGAGAGTCCACTCGAACAGGAACAGGGGCGCCTCGGTGCCGGGTGAGTCATTTAAAAAACTCACCATCCTTGCCGTCGGCCTGATGAGCCTGATGGTTACGGCCTGCGCTGAACTGGGCCCGGAAGCCTACGACCCGGCTACCGCGCCAACTCCGGTTTTCGCCGAGGCTTCGTCGTCGCGCGGCATGTTCGATGCGCCTGACGCCATGCCGGCAAATAAGGTATTCAAGGACGGCGAAACTACCGGCTCATATGCTGGTCAGGACTATGTCTGCGGAAATCCCGACTGTACGGTCGCCATCAAGGGCTACAGCACGCCACCGCCCCACGCCGAAGACACACCGGGTGCGGGTAGGCATTAGGTGGGAAACGCACTATGGTTGTTGCTGGCCCTGCCGGCCTGGTATTTCGGCGCGGCCTCCCAGCTTGCCGGCGCGGGCATGCTGTCACTGATTCCGGCAACCGGCACGCTTTGCCTGATCATCGGCCTTGTCCTCATGATCAAACAAAAAGCCTGGGGAAGTGCCTGGTTCTTGATCCCGGTCTTCGTGAGTGAGATTTTCGTTGGTGCCGCAGGTCTGTTTCGCGGCAAATTGAACGACCCCAGCCCCGTATTGCTGTCATTTCTTGTGCTGCAATGTGTGATGCTGGGCTATCTTGTCTTTCGCCTCAAGGGCGGGCGCCTGACCGCGATTGTCCTGTCAGCTTTTTGCCTGAGCTTCGCGCTCGAAGCATGCTTTATTGCCTCAATGAGCTTTTCGGACTCGTGGTTATAGAAAAACGGTTGCCAAAGCCCTGCTTTGCTATACGGCAAATTCGAATTCTTCACGAGGTCCTCATGTCCCACTTCGACGCCCTTGCCGCGCTCAAGACCTTCCGTCCCTCCAACCGCCAGGCCGATCAGTTGCGTGCCGTGACGCTGGAAACCGGCGTGACTCGCTATGCCGAGGGCTCGTGCCTGGTCACCTTCGGCCATACGCGAGTCCTGGTGACGGCGTCCCTGGAACAGGGCGTGCCATCCTTTCTCAAGGGCAAGGGCCAGGGCTGGGTGACGGCGGAATATGGCATGTTGCCGCGTTCGACCCACACCCGCTCGCGCCGCGAAGCCGCTGCCGGCAAGCAGTCGGGCCGCACCCAGGAAATCCAGCGGCTGATCGGCCGCTCCATGCGCGCCATTATCGACCTGAAGACCCTGGGCGAACGCCAGATCACGCTCGACTGCGACGTGCTGCAGGCGGACGGTGGGACGCGTACGGCGTCGATCACCGGCGCCTGGGTGGCGCTCAGCCAGGCCTGTAACAAGCTGGTCGCCGACAAGCTGATCGAAAAATCACCGATCCTCGACCAGGTCGCCGCCATATCCTGCGGCATCTTCGAAGGCACGCCGGTTCTCGACCTCGACTATGATGAAGATTCCAACGCCGAGACCGACGCCAATTTCGTCATTACCGGTACGGGCACGGCGGTCGAGATCCAGGCCACGGGCGAGAAGCGCGGCTTTTCACGGACGGAATTCGACACCCTGTATGACTTGGCGCTGAAGGGCACGACCGAATTGTTCGCCCTGCAAAACCAGGCGCTTGGCCGCTAAACGCTCTCCGAGGTAAGCTTTTTTGCCCGAAGGGCCTTATTTCGATTTACGTGCCAGAGCGATGCACGTCGCCAGTCCGCTGACACGAATATTTTCAAGGTATCGCCGCCTGTGTCGCGAAACGATATTCGACGAGCATTAACTATTGCCCTTCGGGCGAGGTCAACTGCTATCAGCTTCGCCCAGGTCGTATTCGATCAAATCACCTGGCGTACATTGCAAGACCCTGCACAGCGCCTCCAGCGTCTTCAGCCGCAGCGCCATGGCCTTTTGGTCGCGCAGGATCTCGAGATCACGCACCGATATTCCCGTCCGATCGGACAGTTCGACGATCGACAGCCGCCGCCGCGCCAGCTGTTCCGCGAGTGTCAGGCGAATCATATGGTCAGGTCCGCTTCATGGCGCAGGCGCGCGCCTTCCTTGAACACCTCGGCCATCACAAACACCACCAATACCGCGAACCAGGTCGTCGCCGCGCGCAGCCCGTCGATTTCGAAATGGATATGCATCAGGCTCTCCGCCGCCGTGCGCAGGACATAGCCGAAAACCTCCACCCCAGCCAGGCCCGACCCGATCCAGCGCAGCCGGCTGATATTATCGGGATGGAAGACATTGGCCTCGACCAGAGTACGAAACACCTGGCGGGTCCAGCGCGCGATCAGCAGGTAACCGACAAGTTCAACGGCCAGGGCGGCGAACATCAGGGCCTGAGATCCGGCTCGCATTTCCGTGGTGATGTTCATCAGCTGCACCACCTGCCGGGAAATATTGGGGACGGTCAAAACACATGCCGCTGCCAGGACCAGGACGATAATAAAGATATGCAGGCCGTAATAGATGACGTCGAGCGCCGCCTTCAGCGAACTGGAAATCGAACTCGGCCCTAGAAAGCGCATAACCTGATCCTCACGTCTGATGCTGTTATTCGCACTTTCGCATGAAAACTCAACGCCCCTCTTTTCATTTGCGCCGTTCCGTCTAAAACCCCGCCATGAGCCTCTCCCTGATCCCCGGTCAAAAGCTGATCGCCGCCACCCACAATCCCGGCAAGGCGCGCGAGATTTCCGACCTGCTCGACGGCCGTTTCGATGTCGTGACCGCCGCCAGCCTCGACCTGCCGGAACCGCCGGAAACCGAGGTCAGCTTTATCGGCAACGCCATCCTCAAGGCCCGCCACGCCGCCATGACGGCCGGTATGACAGCCCTGGCCGACGATTCGGGCCTCAGCATCGCGGCGCTCGATGGCGATCCGGGCATCTTCAGCGCCCGCTGGGCCGGACCGGACAAGGATTTCTACCGGGCCATGGAGATCATCGAGCACAAGCTGCGTAAAGCGCGCGAAATCCTGGGTAACGCCTTCACACTGGATGCCCACTTCACCTGCGCCCTGGCTGTCGCCTGGCCGGGCGGCCACGCCACAGTCTTCGAAGGAGTCGTCCACGGCCAGATCGTGTTCCCCCGCCGCGGCGACCGTGGTTTCGGCTATGACCCGATCTTTCAGCCCGATGGCTACAACATCACCTTCGCCGAGATGGACCCGACCGCCAAACACGCCATCAGCCACCGCCACCTGGCCTTCGAACAGCTCCGGGCCGCCCTGTTTTGACCCCGGACCTGGTCAGCCTCTATGTCCACTGGCCCTATTGCGCGCGCATCTGCCCCTATTGCGATTTCAACGTCACCCGGGATCGCGGCCAGGCGAGCCAGCGCGTCCTGTTTGACGCCATTCTGACCGACCTGAAAAGTCATACGGAGATTACCGGTCCACGCCGCCTGGCCAGCATCTTTTTCGGTGGCGGCACGCCGTCATTGCTGCCGCCGGATTGGGTCGCCGAACTGATTGCCACCGCCAAAACCCTGTTTCCCTGCGACGATGTCGAAATTACGCTCGAAGCCAATCCGACCGACGCAGAAATCGCGCGCTATCGGGGTTTTCGCGATGCCGGCATCAACCGCCTGTCGTTGGGTGTGCAGTCGCTTGACGACGACGCGCTGAAATTCCTCGGCCGCAATCATTCCGCCCGCGAAGCCATTACTGGCATCGAAACGGCACAATCCGTGTTCGGACGGGTGTCGCTCGACCTGATCTATGCCCGCCCCAACCAGACCGTCGGCGACTGGCGTACCGAACTGACACAGGCCGCTGCCCTGGGTATAGAGCATATATCGCCCTATCAGCTGACCATCGAATCGATCACCCCGTTTGGCCGCGCCGTCAAACGCGGCCGCTGGTCACCGCCAGATCAGGACCTGGCCGAGGCCTTCTATTTCGAAACCCAGTCGACGCTTGAGATCCTGGGTTTCGAAGCTTACGAAATCTCCAACCATGCCCGTGGCGAGACAGCGCGCGCGATGCACAATGTCCATATTTGGCGTGGCGTCGACTATATCGGCATAGGTCCGGGTGCCCATGGTCGCCTGACGCTGGATGGCACTCGCAGCGCCACCACCGCCCTGTCCGACCTGAAAGCCTACACAGCCCGAGTCGCCGAAACGGGTAGCGGCCACGACAGCGAATCCCTCACCCTTGTCGAAGCCGAGGAAGAGGCCGTTATGCTGGGCCTGCGTATGGCCGAAGGGGTCGCGATTAAACGAATCACTCAGCTTGACCTGACCACAAAGGCCGCCCCGCTGATCGAAGACGGCTTCCTTGATCTGACCCCTACACACTTGCGCGCCACACCGAAAGGCCGAGTTGTGCTGGACCGGCTGTTGATGGAGCTACTGGCCTAGCCGTTCCCGCACCAGCGCTGTCCAATAGGCGACACCCAGCGGAATCACCTCATCGCGGAAATCATAGTTCGGACTGTGCAGCATGCAGGTGCCTTCGCCCTGCCCCTGGCCCAGCCAGATATAGCAACCGGGCCGGGCTTCCAGCATGAAGGCGAAGTCCTCGGCGGTCATCGATGGCGCCTCATGACGCAGCACCTTGTCCGCACCGACGACTTTCGCCGCCGCCGCCGCCGCGAAACCCGCCTCCTGGCGCGTATTGATGGTCGATGGAAAGGCGCGCCGGTAGCGGTATTCGATATCGACCCCCATGGCCGTACCGATCCCACGCGCAATCTCACCCATGCGCCGCTCGGCCATATCGCGCGTCTGCGGCGAAAAGGTCCGCACGGTGCCACGCAACTCGGCCGACTGTGGAATGACATTGTCGGCGCTGCCACCATGAATCTGGGTCACCGACACTACGACCGCCTCCTGGGCCGGTGCGTTGCGACTGACGATGGTCTGCAGGGCCACCACGATCTGGGCGGCTGCCACGACCGGATCGATAAACAGATGCGGCATGGCGGCATGACCGCCGTGGCCGGTAATCTCTATACGGAAGAAATCGCACGACGCCATGACCGGCCCGTCATGCACGCCGATCGTCCCGGCCGGCAACTGCGGCCAGTTGTGCAGGCCGTAGACCTCCTCGATGCCGAAGCGGTCAAACAGCCCCTCCGCGATCATCATATTGGCCCCGCCCAGCGCCTCTTCGGCCGGCTGGAAGATAAAGACCACCGTCCCGGCAAAATCCGCATCGGCCGCCAGGGCCCGCGCCGCCCCAAGCAGCATAGCCGTATGGCCGTCGTGCCCACAGGCGTGCATGCGACCCTTCACGGTCGAGGCGTGACCGAAGCGGTTCATCTCCTGCATCGGCAAAGCGTCCATGTCGGCGCGCAGCCCGATCACCCGTCCGGCGCCGCGTCGCCCGTGCAACACACCGACAACGCCGGTCTTGGCCCAGCCGGTATGGGTTTCAATTCCGAAGCCACGCAGTTTCTCTGCGACCAGGGCTGAGGTTGCGACCTCCTCGAAACCCAGTTCCGGCAACGCGTGAATCTGCCGTCGCCACTGGGCGACATCGTCCATATCGAAAGTATCGGCCATGGGTTATCCGTCGTTTCTGCGTCAAGTCTATCAGCCTTACCCTGTGGTTCAAGCACTTATGTCGATATCGCAACACTAGCTGGTCCAAATATGTCACACCCGAAATATACCACGGTTATCTTGTACCGCTTTGATTGACCTCAGCAAATGACTCTGGTTTACCCCGCCTTGCCTCAAATCGTGAGGTTATACTTTCGAGGGGAACGACTATGTTCAAGACCACGATCATCTCCGCTATCGCCGTGGCCGCTATGGCCTTCACCGCTTCAGCCCATGCCGAAGGCGGCAAGCCGTACGTCGGCGTCGGCGGCGCCTACGTCGATTTCGGCGACGACATGACCTTTTCGGCCATTAGCCTCAGCGGCGGCATTCAGATCAACAAGACCTTCGCTGTGGAAGCCGAAGGCGCCTTCGGCGCCACCAAGAAGACCATCTCCTACGGCGGCTACGACATCGACGTAAAGCTCGATCACAACGCCACGGCTTACCTGGTCGGCACCTGGCCGATTTCGGCCAACACCGATTTCACCGCGCGCCTGGGTTACACCCAGATGCAGGTTTCCGGCTCGACGGCTGGTCACTCGGTTTCGCTGGACTACTCGGGCGCTGCCTACGGCGTCGGCGTGCGCTACTTCCCGAAGGGTGGCAAGAACGGCGTCCGCGCCGATTTCACCCGCTACAACTTCGGTGATGACGGCAACGTAAACGCCTATCAAGTCGCCTACGTCCGCAAGTTCTAAACTGCGGCTGTAATTCGGACAATGACGCCGTCCTGGCAACAGGGCGGCGTTTTTGCTTCTCGGCACACACTACAGTGTGGAATCGCGTCTCCTCCGCCAACCGCCCCCCAGAATGCCTGCCCACTTAGTCGAGGGGGTAGCTGAGCTCGTGCACCATCTCCGCACCCGCCGTTGCAGGGCAAAGCAATCTGGCGTAGCGTCCCATGAACACAGGGGGATTTATCGATGCTGAAAGTGATTTTAGGCCTGGCCATGGCGGGCTTGTGTTTCCTGGCGGCCTGCGACACTCGTCCCAAGCAGCCTGCGGAGATCAAGGTGGAAAAGAGCGCCGTCGCATTTTATCCGAACGCCGCCTATATCGAAGTCTACACCGACCCGGAACCCACCCTCGATAAGAACTATAAATACAAGATCCCGGCCAATCCGCCTGTGCCACCAGTCCGCCTTACAGCCGAACAACGCGTGCAGTTCGAAGCGGCTTTTCAGAAGGTCACGGTCATACAGGGAGACCCGGTGCGGGAACTTGCCGAGTGCTACGAACCCCACCACTTTTTCGTCTATCGAGATGCCACCGGTAAAAAGATCGGGGAAATCAACATCTGCCTGTGCTGTCACAATGCGGGCGCCCTGCCGATCAAACAGTCAGAAAAGACATGGGTCGAGGAAGACTGGAATGCGCTCCGCGCTCTTGTCGAATCGCTGGGCCTGTCAACTCAAGACCTCTGCCACTAGGCTTGCATCCTTACCACAGGCGCACACGATCCTCAGGCTTCAGATAGAGCTTGTCACCCGGCTTGATGCCGAAAGCGTCGTACCAGGCATCGACATTGCGCACTGTATCGGCACGGTATTCGCCCGGGGCATGCGTGTCGGTGGCGATCTGCTGACGCAGCGCCGCTTCGCTCTGCACCTTGCGCCAACGCTGGGCAAAGGCCAGAAAGAAGCGCTGCTCGCCGGTCAGGCCGTTGATGACCACATCCGGCTTGCCGCCTAATGCCCGCAGATAGGCGTCATGTGCCACCTGTAGCCCGACAAGATCACCAACGCTTTCGCCCTCGACCTGCTTCCCGTTGAGGCACAGTCCGGATTGTGGACAATAGGCGTTGTATTGCGCCACCAGAGGCGCGGCCATGGCGTGGAATCGCACCTCGTCGTCCGCCGTCCACCAGTCCCCAAGCCTTCCCTGGGCGTCATAGAGCCTGCCCAGTTCGTCGAAGGTATGGCTGAGTTCATGCGCCATGCCGGCGCCGGCCGAGCCGTAATTGGACGCGAGATCACCCTCGGGATCGAAATAGGGCGGCTGCAGCACACCCGCCGAAAACTGCAACGAATTGGGGCTGAAATTGAGGATGGCGCCGACCGATTGCGGCAACAGCGCCCACTCGCCGATATCGACCGGCCGCCCGAGCTTGACCAGGCTTTGGTCGTAGGCGAAGGCTTCGGCGCGGCGCAGATTGCCATAGGCGTCACCGCGCACCACCTTGAACGCAGAATAGTCCGTCCACTGATCGGGATAGCCAACCCCGGTTGTAAGTGTCTCAAGCTTGGCCAGCGCCGCGACCCTGGCCTGTGGCGACATCCAGGCCGCATTATCGATATGGGCGCGGAAGCTCAGGCGCAGGTTTTCCGCCATGCTAGCTGCGGCCGCCTTGAACGCAGGCGGATAATAGCGCGCGACATAGAGCTGCCCCACCGCCTCGCCCAGGGCGCCGTTAGTGGCGGCGATGGCCTGGGCCTGGCGATCCGCCGATTGAGCACCAAAGGCTTTCGGCAGCACGGCGGCATAATGTTCGATCAGGTGAAAGGTGAGATAATCCTTCCACGTCGCCAGCGGCTGGCTGGCGACCAGGGCCGATGATCCGATAACGGCCGAGGGTTGCCAGACAACGAAATTGTCCCGCTGGTCGAGACCGGCACCCATAAGCCACGCGTCCCAGTCCATGCCGGGTGCCTTGACGGCTAAATCGCCGCGATGCCAGCTGTTGTCGGTCTTGACGACATCGGCGGCGTCTTCAGCCGAGGCATGCGCCTTGGCTATCTCGGCTTCCAAGGTGATGACGCTGGCGGCCCGCGCGTCCGAATCACTCAAGCCCGCCAGTTTCAGCACGGCGGCTATATGCGCGCGATAGGTCTCGCGCGCCGAAGCGTCGCCATAGGCGTCGCGGTCCAGCCCAAGTCCGCCCTGCACCAGATGCGCTGCATAATGGTCCGGATCGTGGAAATTTTGATGGACCCACAGGCCGAACAGACCATCGGTCTGGCTGTTGGTGCCGTCGTCCAGCCGCATGGCACGACCCAGCCATGCTGACAAGGCACGACGATCGCCGATGGCATCGATTGAGGCGAGGTCCGAGGCCAGGGGCGTCAAGCCCTTGGCCTCGATGCCCTCGACGTCCATCTGGCTGGCATAGTAGTCGCTGATCCTGGAATCTTGGCTGCCCACGATGAGGTCGCGAACGCGCAGCTTGTTCTGGGCGATCAGCATGGCGGTCGTACCGTAGCTCGACGCACCTTCGGGCAGGGACGTAGCGTTCAGCCAGTCACCATTGGCATAACGATAGAAGTCGTCGCCGGGCCTGACCTTGTCCTGCGCGAACGCCGGCGTACACAGGACAACAGCAATGGCGGTCGCGGCAAAAATTCGACGCATGATAGCCTCCTAGGCGGTCACCAGGTCGCAAGCCTTCACGACCTGGGCAAATTCGGTATGTAAGGTGGTGACGTGGGCCAGATGGATGATCTCGGCGCTCACCGGATGAACTTCGGGTGATATCTGTCCGAAACAGGCGCAGGCATCTTCGATCAGCGTCGTCTCAAAGCCGAGATTGCTGGCCATGCGAACCGTGGTCGATACGCACTGGTCAGTGGTGATTCCGAAAATGGTCACGGCCGTGATGCCGGCGGCGTGCAATCGCGCCTCCAGATCCGTGCCGATAAAGGCGCTGTTGACCGACTTGGCGATCAACCAGTCTCCGTCACGCGGCGCGAAACCGGGTTTCAGGGCGTTGCCCGCCGCGCCCGGAAACAGGGGCGACGCCGGAGTCAGCGAATCGTGGCGTACAATGATTACCTGGCGCCCGCTTGACCGCCACAGGTCCAGCACATGCCGTCCATGGGTTTCCGCATCGGGATTGTTGCGTCGTCCCCAGCGCGGATCGTCGAACCCGGCCTGCATATCGATAACGATCAGGGCTTCTCGTCTATCCTGCATTTTTCACCCGCCTTGACAGCCTGTCCGTGACCGCAGATCATAGGTTTTGAAAGGGTCGGCTTCCATGAACAAGACGCCGGTCCGCCTTGCGAAACGACTGAATATCCCATGAATGACCGGCAAATCGGCGGTGGCCGCGACGCAATCGACGAGAAGCTGATCGCGCTTCTGCTGGGCAATGCGCGCCTGACCCTGACGGCGCTATCCCAGGCGGTCAATCTATCGCGGACGGCGGTGCAGGCGCGTATAGCCCGGCTGGAGCGCGAAAGGATCATCATTGGTTATCGTGCCGTCCTTGCCGAGCCGATCAACGAAGACGGCTTGGGGGCGGTGCTGTCGATCACCTTCAGCCAGCGTCCGTGTTTTCCGGTCGTCGCCAAGTTCCGCCACTGGCCGGAAATCACGCAATACTATTCGGTAACCGGCCCGATCGACGCCTATGTGGTCGTCCAGGTGAAGAACGCCCATGCCCTGTCAGACCTGATCAACCGCCTGTCGGCCCTGCCCGGCATCGCCACGGTCCAATCGGCCGTCCGTCTTTAGAGGATCAGCTTCCCTTTTTGGTAGTCCTCCCCTGTAGCCCGCAGGGCGTTCGGGGGAGGTGGCGCCGCTTGTCGGCGACGGAGGGGGCAATTCCACCTTAATCACCAAGTCTTTTTAACATTCGTCAAGCGGCGCAAATCTGCTACTCAGCCGTGATGGAAAGCCTTTTCGCCCCGCCACCCCGTCCCGTCAGCCCCGGCCTCTATATCGTGGCGACGCCGATCGGCAATCTGCGCGACATCACCCTGCGCGCGCTCGACGTACTGCGCGCCGCCGATGTCATCCTCGCCGAAGACACCCGCGTCGCCGGCAAGCTGCTTTCCGCCTATGACATCAAGAAAAAGCTGATTCGTTACGACGACCATGCCGGCCCTCAGGTCATGCCAGAGATTCTGCAACGCCTGTCTGAAGGCCAGATCATCGCCCAGATCTCGGACGCTGGCACACCGCTGATTTCCGATCCGGGCTTCCGTCTCGTCGGCGCGGCCGTCGAGGCAGGCGCCAAGGTCCACCCCCTGCCCGGCGCCTCCAGCGTGCTGGCCGCCTTGTGCCTGTCAGGCCTGCCGACCGACCGCTTCCTGTTTGCCGGCTTCATGCCCAACAAATCGGCAGCGCGCCACACCTTCCTTGCCGAATTCGTCAGTACACGGACGACATTGATTTTCTTCGAAACCGGACCGCGCCTGCACGACGCCCTGGGCGACATGCTGGCCGTCCTGGGCAACCGCGAAGCCTGTGTCTGCCGTGAACTGACCAAGCTGTATGAAACCGGCCATCGTGGCACCTTGAGTACGCTCACCAGCGATCCAGCCCTCGCCGAACCTAAGGGTGAGATCGTCATCGTCGTCGCGCCACCAACCGAGGCCGCACCGTCCGCCGACAATCTCGAGGACGCCCTGCGCCTGGCCCTGGAACACTATTCGCCGTCCGATGCCGCCCAGCAACTGGCCGGCGTCTTCGGCCTGCCGCGTAAGCTGATCTATCAGAAGGCGCTGGAGCTCAAAGGTAAAGACAGGTGAAGCGATCGACGAACCGCCAGGATCGCGGACGAAAAGCGCGCAACCGCGGCCGGTTCGCCGAATATATCGCCCTGATCCACCTGATGCTGAAAGGCTATCGCATCCTGGGGTTTCGCCTGAAAACGCCGCAGGGCGAGATCGATATCCTGGCCCGCAAAGGCACCCGCCTCGTCGTGGTCGAGGTCAAGCAGCGCCAGCTGCACGAAAATGCCGTCGAATCGGTCTCGACCGTCCAGCAGGACCGCCTGTGGCAGGCCGGCCTGGCCCTGCAACAGAGCCGCCCGGCCTTGCGCAAGCTCGATCTGTCGATCGATCTCTATACTCTGGCGCCCGGTCGCTGGCCCCGCCACAGCCTCAACGCGTTTGAGAAAATCGAACGTTTTTGACGGCAAAGCTTGCCAGCCCCGTCCTATCGCCCATATGAAGCGCAACACCGAAGGAACGCACCATGGCCCTGCGCGTCGCCGTCCAGATGGACCCGATCGAAAAGATCAACATCGCCTCCGACACCACCTTCCTGCTGATGATGGCGGCGCAGGCACGCGGCCATGAACTGTGGGTTTATGAAGCACGCCACCTCAGCATGGAGGACGGGCGCGTCTTTGCCCGCGGGCGCAAGGTGACGATCCGGCCCGTCAAGGGTGACCACGTCACGGCCGGCGACTACCAAAGGATCGACCTGGCCGACGATATCGACGTCATCCTGATGCGTCAGGACCCGCCCTTCGATATTGCCTATATTACCGCGACCTATTTCCTCGAAACCCTGCATCCGAAGACCTATGTCGTCAACAACCCGACAAGCGTCCGCGACGCGCCGGAAAAGCTGCTGGCTACCCGTTTCGAAGGTCTGCAACCACCGACCCTGATCAGCTCCGACTACGAGGCGCTCGACGACTTCTTCCGCCGCCATGGCGACTGTATCCTGAAGCCCCTGCACGGCGCCGCCGGCAATGGTATCATCAAGCTGAAGGCCGGCGACCGCAATCTCGATTCCCTGGTCGAGCTGTTCGGCAATATCAGCCGCGAACCCGTCATCCTGCAGAAATTTATCCCGGCGGTCAGCGCCGGCGACAAGCGCATTATCCTGATCGACGGCGAGATCGTCGGCGGCCTCAACCGTGTGCCGGAAGAGGGCGCCGTGCGTTCCAACCTGCGCGTTGGCGGCCGCGCCGAACCTCTGGTCCTGACCGAGCGCGACCGCGAGATCTGCGAACGGCTCAAGCCGGTGCTCAAGGAAAAAGAGCTTATGTTTGTGGGCATTGACGTCATCGGTGACTACCTGACCGAGATCAATGTCACCTCGCCGACCGGGGCGGTCCAGCTCAAGGCCTTCGACGGCATCGACGCCGGGGTCATTCTGTGGGATCGAATCGATGAGAAACTGGCGTCCCGCGCCTGACCCTGGCCGGCGGTAAAGTCATAAATCTGTTAAATTATCGGGCGTTATGGAAATTTACCTAGGTTAACTTAACACAATGCGTCTTTGTTCCACATTTGTTCTTGATTTGTCTAAATCTCTGCTATAGCTTGTGGATAATTCCACATACTACCCCAGACCTAGATATTCCAAACCTCGATCTTACGGAACAGATATGCCCGCCCACGTCACCACCGTCGCTTTCGAAGGGGCTGAGGCCCGGCGTGTCGAGGCCGAGGTTGTAACAACATCCGGACAGATGGCCTTTTCGGTCGTCGGCCTGGGTGACAAGGCCGTCGCCGAAAGCCGCGAACGGGTGCGCGGCTGTTTCGCCGGCCTGGGCCTGTCCCTGCCGGGCAAGCGCATCGTGGTCAACCTGTCGCCGGCCGACCTGCCCAAGGAAGGCACACATTTCGACCTGCCCATTGCCCTGGCCTTGATGGTGCTGATGGGCATCATCCCCGAAGACGCCCTGGCGAAATATGTCTGTATCGGCGAACTGAGGCTGGACGGAAGCATCGGCCCGGTTGCCGGCTCCCTGCCCGCGGCCATTGCGGCGTCCAGCTACGGCATGGGCCTGATTTGCCCGTACGACAACGGGCCCGAAGCCGCCTGGGCGGGTGACGTCCCCATCCTGGCGCCCAAGTCGATGGTCGCCCTGATCAACCACTTCAAGGGCCATTTCGTTCTCGATGCGCCCAAACGCGGCGACCGGGCAGTGCCTGCCAAGATCATGGATCTCAATGAGGTCAAGGGCCAGGAGGTCGCCAAACGCGCGCTGGAAATCGCCGCCGCCGGTGGCCATAACCTGCTGTTTGTCGGCCCGCCGGGTTCGGGCAAGTCGATGCTGGCCCAGCGCCTGCCGGGCATCCTGCCGCCGCTCAACAACCGCGAACTGTTGGAGACCTCGCAGATTTGGTCGATGGCCGGCCTGATCGCCAAGGGCGAACTGACCAATGAACGGCCGTTTCGTGCGCCGCATCATTCTGCCTCCATGGCCGCCCTAACCGGCGGCGGCACGCGCGCCAAGCCAGGCGAGATGTCGCTGGCCCACAACGGCGTGCTTTTTTTGGACGAACTGCCGGAATTCTCGCCCCAGGCCTTGGATTCGCTGCGCCAGCCGCTCGAAACCAACGAGATCGTCGTCGCCCGCGCCAACCACCACATAAAATACCCGTCCCGCGTGCAATTGGTAACGGCTATGAATCCTTGCAAGTGCGGGTATGGCGGCGTCGGAAAAGGCGCATGCGGCAAGGCGCCGCGCTGTATGAAGGACTACCAGGGCCGCGTCTCCGGCCCGCTTATCGACCGTATCGACCTGCAGATCGACGTCCCGCCGGTCACCGCCATGGATATGGCCCTGCCGCCGCCGGCCGAGGGCTCCAGGGAGGTCCGCGCCCGCGTCGAAGCTGCCCGTAAACTCCAAACTGAGCGCGCCGAGCGCCTCGACCTGTCGCCGGGCAATGCGCTTAATGCCACGGCCCATGGTGCCGGCCTGGAAGAGATCTGTGCCCTTGACCCATCGGCTAAGGCCCTGTTGACCCAGGCGGCGCAGCAATCCAACTTGTCGGCCCGCGGCTGGACGCGCACCTTGCGCCTCGCCCGCACTATTGCCGATCTGGAGCAATCGGGCGCCATCCAGCGCCGTCACGTCGCCGAAGCCCTGGTGTATCGTCGCCGCGGGCCGATGCAGGACGAGACGCCGATGCACCCGGCCCTGGCGGCGAAGTAGCACAGCGCCTCACGAGACGGCCCGGCATCCGTTATAGCGAACAGCGTACAGATTATTGGTATCGGATGTCGGCAAGGCCGTAGTTAATTCGGTAATTGATAACATGTCACCGAATCCCGATCCCCGGTATCGACATCCGGTGTCGCGTCAATGGAAGGGGTACTGACAGCGCAACGCCGCTTAAAGGCAGCGCTGCCAGTAGGTGACGTTTAACGACCGCTGAGGCGCTTCATCGTCCGCTGTTTCATCATCCCCGGCTTAGGTTTATCCGGCGATGGCAATAGCTTCTGGAGGTAAGGCAGGGCTGCCGGATCGCGGGAGTTAAAGTAGTTTTCGGCCTGTTCAGGAATCCAAACATCATCCACATACTCAAGGAACAGTGGCAACATGGTCCTGGGATACTGCCTCGCGTCCACGTCACACTGCGGCGTGGAATGAATATAGTAACTGAAGGTGTTGCAGACAGTCGGGTGGTTCTTCTTTAACCAGTCCGAAAACCCACGCCCGACACTGACATCTGGCCTAAGTTCCGTTCCGTTGATTGTTTTGTCGGCCATGACATGGCCAGCTTGTTCAAGGCGACCCCAAAGGCGGATGACGAGTTCGTTGATGACGGAGAAGTACCCGTTGTCCACGCGATCCCAGTTGGCGTTAAAGCGCTTGATGAAGGCGGGCACGCGGCCGCCATAACCCCCCGTCTTCCGTATCGTTGGTAACACTTCCGAGGTCACCCATCGCTTAAAACGCTTAGCGCTCTCCTTGCGACTTGTTAGGATCAAGCTATAGAGACCGGACTCGTTTATAATCGCAACTCGTTGCGTTCCGCCAAGGGTGTCGGTATTAGCGACATCCTTTTCATCCTCATCAAGCCTGCTGGCGGCATCGCGAGAGTTGGCGATTTCCAAAGCACGGCATACATCTGCCAGGACGAACCAGGGTTCGCCATCACGGATGATGGTTCGGAATTGGAAGTGATCTTCTGTTTCAAAAACTTTTAGAGAGTACTGCATGAAAACCTCGTTAGTCGGTTGCGTTCAAAAACAAACCGTCTGCGAGGTTGACAACCGAATCGAACGGACACATTGTGCCGTCAATTGCTGATGCGCGCTCCCAAGCCCCATAGACGGGTTAAACCGCCATCATCTACTTTGAGGTCGTTGGGCTGGTACCCCTTCGGCCTCTTTTTGATTCTGGCCTTTGGGACTATGATGCGAACGGCGTTATGTTTCAAGCGTGAATAAGTATAATCTCAATATATTCCGAGAAATAGTTGGTTAATAATTCATAAATTACGCAGATATAAAGACATCTGCATATAAACCAATCTTTATATCAAGCAATGTTAACGCTATCATTACTGAAACTGAGTCAGTCTCACTTACGTTTACGATACAACATCCGCGTAGCGGTATCGCCGCCAACATCGTCGTCATCGTCATCCCCGAACAGATTGACTATCCAAGTCCATATGCGTTTCAGTAAAATTTTAGCCACCTCTCGAATAAAAGGTATTCGAATAATAGAGTATGTGATCCCTATCTATTCTGTTGAGATCTTCTGATAAGTTCATTAACAGCTTTCTGGTTCTCAGTCAGCGGTTTCTCTTTCGGTGTTATTGAACCATCAGACATCGGTTTCTCTTTCGGCGTTTCTGAAGCCTCAGCCATAGACTGTTTAACAACATCAATAGCAATTTGCTTGGTAAGAAAATATGTCGAAATGATAGCGATTATTGCTGTTATAACAACCAAGACCTTGTTTGCTCGGTATCTCTCGTTAAAAAGTAAACCGGATGATATGACAAATAAGAACCCACAAATCACTTCGGTAATCATAGCTACCCCCATACAAGCCCATATCCGATTAGGAGGCTATCACCCATCCCTTGAAATCGCCATCCCCAGCCATGCCTGTGACAACGCCTTGGTTCTTTAGCTTGGTCAGGCAAGCCCCTATGCGCTTCCGTATGATGACATACGTCGCGTCGTCTGTTCGCAGCTTCCGTGCCGCTACCCAAGCCTTGGTGATCTCTTGCGACGTAGCGGCCCTGTGGCCTCTCTGAGCGCACTCAGGACGAAAGGCGTAACACTGCCCTTCTTTGCCCTGTGCTTCGTCACATAGCGCGTGATGGCCCTTGGCGTGTTCTCAGGGTCGAATAAAGCAATTGCGCCGTCTAGGTGGTCGATGTCGCAAGTGAGTTTGTGGACCTCCTTCTCATGCTCTTTACGGAGCCGGTGAAGTTCGTCCCGCTTGGCCATTAGACCAGCGACCGTGTTAGGGCGTTCCATGGTTTACCTCTTGATCTATTGAGGTAAGGCTACAAAATCAGGGCCGGAATAGCATCGAGAATTTGGGGCACTGTGCTACATAATTCCGGAATTTTCGCCCCAGGCGCTGGATTCGCTGCGTCAGCCGCTCGAAACCAACGAGATCGTCGTCGCCCGCGCCAACCACCACATAAAATATCCCGCACGCGTGCAATTGGTCACGGCGATGAATCCGTGCAAATGCGGCTACGGTGGTGCGGGCAGGGGCGCTTGCGGCAAGGCCCCGCGCTGTATGAAGGACTATCAGGGCCGCGTCTCTGGTCCATTGATCGACCGAATCGACCTGCAGATCGACGTGCCGCCGGTCACGGCCATGGACATGGCGCTGCCGCCACCCGCCGAGGGCTCCAAGGAGGTCCGCGCCAGAGTCGAAACCGCCCGTAATCTCCAAAACGAACGTGCTGAACGCCTCGATCTGTCGCCCGGCAATGCGCTTAACGCCACGGCGCATGGTGCCGGCCTGGAAGAGATTTGTGCGCTTGACCCATCGGCCAAGGCCTTGCTGACCCAGGCCGCCCAGCAATCCAATCTGTCGGCGCGCGGCTGGACGCGGACCCTACGCCTGGCGCGCACCATGCCGACCTGGAACAGTCGGGCGCTATCCAGCGCCGCCATGTCGCCGAAGCCTTGGTCTATCGCCGCCGCGGTCCGATGCAGGATGAGACGCCAATGCACCAGGCCCTGGCTGCGAAGTAGCGCGGCGCATTTCGAGGCGACGCAGGCACTATGTTATAGCGGTACCGTACAGATTATCGGTAGCGGAAGTCGGCAAGTGCGTTGTTAATTCGGCAATAACCTGTCATCGAAACCCGCCAATTCGGGGGTGTAGGTCGAAAGGTCCTTGTACTTCAACCATTTTTCGTCGGAATGACGCCTCAACTCCAAGACGTTTTCAAAGACCCGTAACGTTTGACCAAACATGTCGTGATGAAAATGGGCCAATGCCACCCGCATATTTCTTGGATTCAGGGCAGCAATACCGTCTTCGGCTTCCCAATCGATGTTTCTTAAGCGTCCAAGCGCATCCGTCAATTGGGTCATTTTTCTGCGCATGTCCCCCGGACGAATCGCCGCATTCACCGCTGCCGCCCTAACATCTGTTATCCGGGCTAGAATCGCTTCTGCCCTTAACACGGCAAAATCCTGTTGGAAGAAAAGCTCGCCCTTAAGCTGGTAAGGCACTTTGTTCCCCGTCTTATCCCGCACGACAACTTTATCCTGTCCTGTTTTGAAGGCATGTGCACAACGTTCCACAAACGCGCCGCCATATGCCACTAAGGTCGAGCGAATAGCTCGCCTCTCCTTTAGGCCGGGCAAGAGAGATTGCAACTTTCCTTCAACGCCAGGGAACTCAGCCAAGCGTTTTTCCAGTTCTGAGCGGTTCTCGTCGATGCGTAAAGCGACGTCGTAGCTTGTGTCGATGTCTGTCCAGATCTGCCCAAACTCGCGGTGTCCGCACACGTGACCCATGACAGCATGTTCGATAGGCGAATCGGCCGTTCGACGAAACTGAACAAGGCAGCCGGTCTTATGCCACGCGCCGCACATGCCGCATTGGATTTTAGTATCCAAATTTTTGTATTTCTCCTCGATCTTGTCGAGAACGGAATCTTTGGGGATATGCACATCGACCGGAAAAACAGCAACGCTCATCGTAAACTCCAACAACAACCCGCCGAAGGGACGGACTCGCGATGATGGAATCACCGCAACTCACTCTTTACGCGAATCTTACCAAAGGCTCAATATGTTGTGGGTAGATGTTCCCGGTTGACAAGATGTTGTTGGAACAGGAGGAATCCGAATCAGGAACATCTCGCCAACCTGGGCCATTGAAGTAAACTCCGGGTTGGGAACATCCTTATCCAGCGCCGCCACGTCGCCGAAGCCCTGGTGTATCGTCGCCGCGGCCCGATGCAGGACGAGACGCCGATGCACCCGGCTTTGGCGGCGAAGTAGACAAGACCCCGGGGCCCCGATTAACCAAATGGCGTCCAGGCAAAATCCAGGCTCACCGTTTCCGTCGAGACATCTCCGGCTTCACTCAGGACAGGACTGCCTGGCAAAACGCCTGAGGCATCCCGCGCATAGGTCATCTGCAGCCGATAACTGCCGGACGTGAACGATGTGCCGCGCAGAATGATGAAGGCCGTTTCGTCGGCCTTGCGCAGGACCTTGCAGCCAGTGAGCGGACCATAACTGCTGTCGACCAGGAAGCGTCGGGCATGGATGACCTCCCCTACTGCATTCACAAGCCTCAGGTCTGCCGCGGTACCCACAAGCGCGAGCGTGCCTGGCTGTCCGGATATCGCGCGGAAAAAGGCCTCGGTCTTCGGCGGTGTTACCGGCGCATCATCCGGACTGCAGCTATACACAAGCGCCTGGTGCCCGGCCGGCGTCACGCCGCCTGGCGGGAAGGTGAAAATGGCCTGCCACACCGAAACCACGTCATCGAGATCATTGGCCGTGACCGGTCGCTGCTCAATGCGCCAGCCGGTCAGATCTGTGGCCTCACGGCACAGTACGGTAACGGTTTCCGCCACCGGCGTCGCCGCTCCAACGCTCGCGGCTTCTATCTTGGCTGCTAACGGAAAGACCGATCGGGGTGTCGCCGTGGTCGACATCAGGACGTCCAGGCTTGCCCTGCCAAACCCAAACGGTTGCGGCCCGCGCACCAGCAGACCGACGGTCGCGCCCGCGCGCTCGATGCGATGGATTTCGACCCGGGCGGCACACTGATCAGACTGAGCACCCAGCACGTCGTGCACCACCTGCTCGAATGCCAGGGCTTCGGCGTCACTAACCGGCGCGGTTATATTGCTGACGCTCTTATTCGCCGCAGCATCGAACGCCGCCTGGCCAAGGCCCGGCGGGGACAGGCTTGAGCCCAACCAGCAGCCGTCATTGAAACTGTGCAGATGATGGTGGAAGTTGAGATAGGGCGATGTCACGAAATTGAAGCTGTAGACCGGTCGCGCCGACGGGCTGAAATCGTGGGCCTGGATATCGCTGAAGGCCGCGCCGGCACCACCGCTGGTCAGCAGGGCGATACTGCCGGATACCAGGGCCGGGGCTGTGCCATCGCTGACGTCGAAAATACGCACATCATCGACATAGACCCGGATTGACGTCCCAAGAGCTTCGATGACCACATGGTAGTCCTGATTGGGCGTATGCGCCACCATATCCGACGCCAGCGGCGTGATGACGGTGCCGTCAACGCGCATCAGGTTGCGCGTCGCGCCATCCAGGGTGAACAGGTAATAGCGGTTGCCGTCGTAGCGGAAAGCAACACCTGCCACAGGGGCGGCGCCTGTTCGCAGCCAGAGGCTGACCCGAACGTCGCTCCAATTGACCGGTTGAGATACCTCCGCCGCCGGCAGGGACATGTCCTGGCCCAACACCAGCAATGTGCCACCAGAGACAGCAGACGAACCGGTCAGGCTTGCTGGTCCGATAGCATTTTTCTGGGTTATCCGCTGTCCGCCGTTGCCATTCGGCACGGTTTCCACCTGCCACCACGACCCGTTTCCTGTGCTCAGGTCATGGACCTGCCAGCGGCCGACATGGCCGGCGGGCCCATAGGCCGCAGTGCCCGCGCTATAGGTGCCGAACGCCTCGTGCAACAGCGAGGGCACAAGACGGGCTTCATAACGCGTATCCGGCGCCAGTTCCGCATAGGCCGCGCTGAGGGTTTCATCGGGCGGGATGGTGGCGGTATCAACGGGCGTGACGCACGGGCTGGTTCCCATGGCGCCCAGCCAGGCCTGATCCGTAGCCGACAACGATGCCTGTGCCGTCGTGCCCCAGCCACGATCCGAAACAGCCAGCGCACCGCGCAGGTCGCGAACGGGCTGGTTGCTCGGATCATAAAGCAACAGGACCAGGTCGCGGCCGGCCATACGGTACATCTGGCTGACATAGTCTTCGTTGAATTCGACATTGACGTCGTAACCGCAATAGACCGGGCGCGGCGACAATGGTGGCTGACCTTCCGCCGGTACAGTCGGCGGTACGGTCTGGCTGACATAACGTGCAAGATCATCCAGTCCGCTATCGAAATTGGCGGCGTCGCCACCGATCGGCACGGACAGGCTGCTGATACCTGGCGGGCCGCTGGTTTGGAAATGGGCGTACTGCGACGGTTGATGGAGATGGTTGAACGACCCGTCGCTGGCGACCATGTTGGCCGAGGTCACGATGTTCAGGCGGTAAACGGTATTCGGTTCGAGGACATTGCCCTTGCCGCTCCAATGCACATTGGCCAGGTTATTGTGCGCCGCCATATCGGCATAGGTATCGAGCACCGACTGGGCCGGCGCCAGGACGGCACATAGTTTCGCCAGGCAAACCGACTCGCCGGCGACGGTGCTGACGAGGGTAACCAGGCGAACGCCGGTCACGGGTACACTGATGACGGCATTTATGGCGGCATAGGGGCCATAGAGGACATTGCCGCTGTCGCGTACCCAGGCCTCAACCGTCCCCGATCCCTGGACGACGGCGGTAATGCGGACATTGCTGGCGGCCTGGGCAAAGGCGATCCACACGCCTGATGCCGGCGCGGGACAGAGTATCTGCGACACAGTGCTGACAGAGGCGGGCGCAGGTTGGATGTAGAACAGGCCGGACAGGTTGGGAAAGACCGGCTGCTGTTTTTCATTGAGGCGGGCAGCTCCGGTAAGTCCGATGGCGACGCCGCTGTTTTCGGGATGATGGAAGGTCGCTGGGTATTGGCCAAGGGCGCCGAGGTCGTCAAAATCCAGGCACATCTCCACCGGACCCGGAGGCGTGACGCATGGAAAGCTGCCAAAGGCGTCAGCCAGTTGCGCGACGGCGCCTATGCCGGTGTTGCGATACAGGTCGTAGCCGGATTTCGACCACAGCATCAACTTGTTCTGCGCTGGGTGCCCGCCGGCGTCCGTTATCTGCCAGGTGCCGAACAGCTTGCTGTCCGGTGCGACTGTTCCCGCCGTCGAGGCTACGGTCACCCATGTGGCGCCGTCGTACTTTTGCAGATGCATGGCATCGAGACTGTACTGCACCTGGGCCGGGCCCTGATTGTGCTCGGGGTCGCCGATACGCTCCCACGGTGGCGCGGCGGGCTGCGGCAGCGTGCCGGTCAGCGCCCGGTCCCAGACATTGCGCGCGAAGCCGATCGACGGACGGCAGTCCATCGGGACCAGGGGTATGGCGACATTGGGATTGGGGGCTTGCGAACCCGTCGGAGCGGTCAACAGATTGCCGGTCGCGTTATCCTCATATTTCGGGACCAGCAGGTCGCCTTCCGGCAAGGGCCATTTGACGCTCGACTTAAGGTGTTCAATGCCGACGTCGCGAATAATGATCGGGGTCGGCGGTTCGGCGGGTTGCGGACCCCATTCCAGACGCACATCGGCACTGATGCTTTTGAAGGGCTTGGGCAGCCTGATGCCAACACGGAAATCGCCCAGCAGGTGGAAAGGTCGGAAGATGTCGGCTTCGATGCGCGCATCGACGCTCAGGCCGGCGCCGAACCTGAAAGCGCGCAGCTCGACGGCGCCATGTACCCAAAGATCGCCATGCAAATGCAGCGGCTTGAAGCTGACGACGGCGTTATTCTCCATCCACGCTTCGAGCTTGACGCTCAGGGGACCGAAGTTCCAGCTCTTGTCATAGCCAATCCACGATCCCATGGCCAGTTTGTGGGGATCGAGCATGAAATAGGCATTGGCATCGAACAGATTGAACAGGCGGGCCTGGATGCGATCCTGACGCGGCGTATCCTTGCCCAGCCACAGATGCCAATCCGCCTGGGCCTGGTAATTGTAATAGGCCTCCATGCTGCCGTGCAGCTTGATCAGCTTGCCTGTCGCCTCGTCGTACTGATATTCCGCATCGACCCCGAACAGGATTGAGCCCGCCGGCTTATCGAAAACGGCGATGCTGCGGAACATGGCCTCGTCGCCGAGCTTGGAACGGTCCTTGAGCACATTGGCCATGCCTTGCAGCATGACAACGGGGCCCGGAAGGATAACCGCCAACAGGACGCGACCGTTGAAGGTGTAGCCGTTGTCGGACAGGGTGCCCAGCGTTACGCCTGCGCCGAACGCACGGCTGTTCTTGACGTTGGTCCACTTCTCTTTCAGGTTTTCAATACCAACAGGCGCCTTGTCGTACCATCCGTCCGCGGTGCCGAAACCGTACCACTTTTCGTCAGGCAGCTTGTCAGGCCCCATGTGCAGGGCCAGCAGCCCCGCCAAACCGTAGATGGCGACACCCGAAGGGCCTACAGGAAAGCCTGTCGGCAGCTCGGCATTGACGTACAGGGCAAAGAAATTATAGGTCGGCGTCGATCCCGCAACGACGGTTCCGTCGATGGTCAGGTCGATGGCTTCCAGGTTCAGGGTTATGTCGCCGTCGAAGCGCCGGACCTTGATGGGCTGGTTGAAGTCATCCAGCGCATCGAGTTCGCTGAACGCGACATCACCCTTGAACTGCAGCACGCCGGGAATGGCCAGTTCGATACCGACGCCATTGAGGCTGAAGCGTGGGTTGCTCCAATCCTCGTCCGCGGTGATGCGCAGCCCTTCGACCGAGGCCCCGGCCGGCAGGCCCTTGACCAGCTCGACCCCGCCGGAAAACCCGACCCACTTGGTGCCATCGTCGTTGCGGCCATAGCCGAACTTGGTAATCTCAATCTTGAAGCCGTGGAAGTCGAGACTGTATTGCTTGGGCAGGTCGATCCACCCGCCGGAAAGCCTGACATGGCCCTCCGAGTCGATTTCCAGCGCCTTGACGTCGAAGGCCGGCCAGGTCAGGCCGCCGAAGGTCGGCGTCAACAGGCCGCTGAGCGTCGTTGTCAATTTGCCGTCGGTGACATCGAACTGAAGACTGTCCAGTTCGATGTCCAGCACGCCGGCCACGGCCAGGGTCACCAGGCCGTTCGTCGCACTTAAGCCCACAGTGAAGTCGCCATTGTCCGACAGGGCGATCTCGACATCCGCCGGCTGGTCGAAAAACGGCACCACCATTTCGCATTCGAGCCGCGAGGCGACCAGGGCATTCTGCTTGAATTCGAACAGCAGGGATCTCAGCGTGCATTCCATACCGCCGAAAACAATCGGCTTGCCCGAGGTCCATACGCCGGACAGCTTGCCGGTAAAGCCACCCGTTCCCAGAAACAGGTCGCTGGCGATGATCTCGCCCGGCGCGAAGCTGCCCTGCAGGCTGTCGGGAAGCCAGACCTCGAGGCTGTCCATGGCGAAACCCCGGCTGCCGGCAGGGACGCCGGACGGCAGGACCGCATTGTCGGACAGGCACGGATTGAGCCCCTTCATGGCGATGACGAGGCCGGTATCGCCGATTCGCACCGGCGGCACGTCGATCTTGATATCGGTCGTGGCTTCAAAACCACCGTTGGAATCAAAGCTCAGGCTGACGCCGTTAAACACCACGCCGAAGGGCCTTGGCTGACCGTTGCCATCGAGGTCCGGCTGCCATTTGCCGTCGACCTGGATGACGGGGACAAGACGATCCGACTCCAGGCAACGGACATAGATTGGGGCGTCGAACAGCAGGCACTTGGCGCCCGTTCCGTCCAACGTAATGGCCATCTCCAGTTCGAGCGCATCCGCCTGACCGATCGACAGACTCATGCCACCTAGCCCCGGAAGCGAAAATGGCAGGGGATCACAAGTCAGCGTTATCTCGACAAGCACGGCGTCGGTTACGGTATCGACGAAGACATCGACACACTGCGCGCCGTCAAATGCCTGGCCCAACATGTCGCTCAGGGCATCATTTACGCCGGACAAGGCCGTCATCTGCGGCGCAAAGTCCGCGCTGAGCCTACTAAATAGCTGGACAGTGCTTTCCATCATATCGCTGTCACCGAAAGCTTGCTCATCACAGATTCACCACGTCATTGAGCAACCGCCTCGAATAGCAGAACCAGTTCGGATGGATCGACTGGTTGCTGATCAGGTTGACCAGGGCAGGGACTAACTTGAAATCACGCGTTTTTCCTTTGGCCTCCCTTATATATTCGGGCGTCACGACATCACCATTTGGCCACCTGCCGCGCCGGGAGGCACTCAGGCAGGCATAACGTTCGCTTGCCATGGGCGTGCCGTTAGACGTGATGGGCGCGAACATCAGGCCTTGTCCGCCATCCTGGGCGCTTGCTTCCCAGGCAGGATATATCCACTTGTACGTGGTTGTCGGCGTTGTCGCCGGATAGTCGTTTCGAAAATTCCGGCAGCCATTTCCAGGAGGGCCTCTGTAGGGAGGTTGCGACGGCGGAGCGCCGCCACGCCGCCAATCCCCCAAGACAGCCACCCAATTCTCCTGCCGGTAGCTGTTTTCCGGGCAAAGGGTGACGATCATGTTCGCCTGAAACGCCGACAGCGTGGGCGATCCATTGCTCATCAGATTGTTGTAGGGATCGTAACCTGTCGGATTTATCCCGCTGAAAGCGGTCTCGCCCGGGATCATGACCATGCTCATCGGCAATGAGACGCGCTCGGCCAGCCGTGGCATTAATTGACCCGTGTTGGGCACTCCGTTGCGGAAATCGACGCCGTTCGGCGTGCCCGGAGGAACGACAAACTCGCCCTGATTGATTTGCACGGGCGATCGGTTGATCCCGACATTGTTCAAATAATAGACGGCGTTATAATACCTTTCCGACAGCCCCAGAATATGACCCAGCTCATGTGTGATGTCTGGCACGCACGTCGGAGGAAAGTTGATCAATTCGTAGACATAGCCTTGGCCTGTGTTGTAGTCGGCGTAGGACACGCGTCCGCTGCGCGTGACGGCAGCTGCATTTGCACCGCGACCTACGACAAGGCGAAAAAAGGTGACGCCGCCCGGCGGTGCATTGACGGATACGAAGTTCAGCCCCGCCGGTATTGTACCCGGAGTCCAGATGACAGCAGGGTTTGGGGTGAGGTTGGATTTGAGTGCGATGGTCAAATTCCAGTTATGGGCCTGGGCGATACCCATCCATGGCGTCGCCAGTTCCGCCAGAATATTTTCCTCGACATTGTTGATGTTGCAATCGCTGTCGGCAACGATATCGAGATAGATGACGACATCGAAAGAGCCGGGTGGACCAGCCGGCGAAGCATTGTGATACAGCGGCATGATCCCTCCCTATATTGCTTCGACAGCGATTGACGACGACCAGGTCGAACGGACACCCAGCGCATTGACGGCCAGGGCCCGGTAGCTCATCCGCTCGCTTGTCAGCACATCGGTCACATAGGCCACAACCTGGCCGTTGACAGGCGCCGTCTCGGTCACGGAGATCCAGGGGCGCTGACCGTCCGGACGCCGGACGATACGGCACAGGTCCGCCGATGACGTCAGTTCCAGCCGCACGGCCGCGATATAGGGGGCGGGAACAATGGCGGGCGATGGCCATGGCAGGCTTGTTTGCGTGCCGGGGTCGTACATGACCCATGCGGCGCTGACCCACAAGGGTGAGGCGGGTGGAACTGTATCGACCGCCCGGGCACTGATCGCCGGGCTGGGTGGCGAGACATTGCCGCTGGTATCAACCGCCGCCACGCAATAGCTGAAGGTCGGACCGGCGGGGACGGGATCGGTAAACACCACAGCTCCGGGCCGCGCCGGCGGCGCCGCGCTTTCCGGCACCGTGGCCACCAGGGTCATCAGGCGCAGATCGCTGGCCTGGCGTTCGCTGTCGGCGCGGTAGATACGATATTCCGCGAGGTCGTCCTCACGATTGCTGGCGAAGGTCAGGATAATCTGGCGGTCGCCGCCCAGCACCTTGGTGACGACCGGCGTGCGCGGCGGCTCGACCTTGTGCAGATAAACCGGCGGAGACGAAGGGCCCAGCTGTCCCGGATTGTGCGCGCCGTTGACATAGGCCGCGCGGAAAAAATAGCGATTGCGGGCGCGGCCGTCCAGCTGCGCCGTGAAGGCGCATAGGCTGGAAACAGGCGTATAGGGGACTTCGTCATCCGGCCCGGTGCGGTCGGCCTGGGCGGCTTCCGTGTGCTTGAGGGGCGCATAGGTCAGCTGCCGGAAGGCGCCGTCATTACCGGGCTTCCCGCCCGCTTCTGTCGGCAGCGAGGCCAGCACGCGCAAGGATCGGTCGCTCAAACCTTTGTAAAGCGGCAGGGCTGCGTCCAGCGTGGTCAGCAGGGGACTGTTGAGACCGTCAAGTTCGCTCTTGATCGCCGCAGCGTCCCAGCCGGCCGGAAAAGCGGCCAGCAGCGCCATGTTAAACGCCTGGCGCGGACGCTGGGCGAAATCGAACGCGAACAGGGTCTCATCCATGGCGGACAGGATGTGCACGTCGATGAGACCGGCATCGACCGGCGGTTTGGGCCAGCGGAAGGTGAAAGAGGAATGGCCGTGATAGTCGGCGCGCGACGCCCACGCCTTGTCGCGCGTGTCGGCCAGGATCGGCGCCGGGGGCGGCGCGCGCAGGACACGATAGATCTTGGCCGGGACGCCCAGCCTGCCTTCGTTGCCGGTCCGGCCGCCTAATGCGCTGACCTGCCAGGGAGCGGATGTCTGCCAGCGAATATGGTCGGATGTCGTGGCCTTGTCGTCCGATGCGCTGACGCCGATATGGCCGTACACGACGGGAGACGCGTTGCCCGGCGCGAGCGGAAGTCCCCCGAAGGGGGCGTTCCCGGTCAGCGGCAGAAGAACATCATAGATGCGCTCGCCTGTCTGCGCGTCATGGCTGGCATGGTTTGCATAAGGGACGGTGAAAATGCGCGCTTCCCAATTCAGCGGGTCGCGCCCGTCCGGCGCAGGCAGGGTGCTGCCCGGATGGAAATAGAGCCGGAACTCGGCCGTGTCCGGAGCCTGCAACTGCTGTACGGCCGTCCACCGCCAGCGCACCCGCACGCCGATGCGTGTCGCCTGGGGCGCGACCTGATTCCACCAGTTGCCGGCCATCCAGGCGCTGAAGGCACTGTCCTGGATCAACAGCGGGTCTTCCGGGTCGAGCGCCCACGCCTCGACACCGGGTGGCGATGGCGGCGGTGTGGTATCGCGCAGACAGACGGCCAGGGAATTGACCACGGAATCGGAACCGGGCGCGGCCCCGTTGTAGTACCACGGCCGGGGTTCCGGCAGTGGCTGCCATTGATACCACCGGGCTGGGGAACTGAGAGGCGTATACTGGCCAAAGATATCCACGCCGGCGACACGATAACTGTACCAGCCGTCTGGCAGATGGCGATCATAGGCGTGCAGGCGAAACGGCGGCCAATCCGCGGCGAACTGTATTTGCGCGCCGGCGGGTATCTCGGAATCAGCGACCAGGACGGGCGTGTCAGCGGTGATCAGCGAACCGGCCGCTGGCGCTGACGAGGGCGCGGTCGCCAACGGGCCGTTGCGCCAGAGGTGATAATAGATGGCGCTGTCGGGCAACAGGCCACCATCATTCGTTTCCGGCAAGGCCCAGGTCAGGCCCGCTGTATTGGTGCCTGACGGAGCGACCGTTTCGGTGCTGGCGACCGTGCCGCCGGGCAAGGCATAGCCGCGCAGATCGGCAGGGGCGGCCAGAACGGGCGCCTGACCAAGCCGTTGGTTATAGGTGATCCATGCGTCGACGTCGATCGACAGAGTACCGGCCACGAGACTCGTCAGAGCCGCCTGTGCCGAACCCTGGAAACTGTTATCGTGGTCGGCGAGAACGATATAGTCATAGGCTGTGCCCGGTTGGGCCGTCTGGTCGACCCAATAGAGACCCAGGACCTGGGCCACCGACGGCTCAAGCGAACCGAAAAGCAGCATATCCAGGGGATACAGGCTTGGCATCTGAGGATCGTCTGCCGTGCCGCCCGTGGCGGCAACCGTACCGTTACGGCCGGCCATGGCACCCCCTGCCGGGCCGTTATTCAGCATGGCATCGAGATACACGGTCAGGTCGGCGAAGCGGGCCGCGTCCCAATCGCTGACCGGGCCGTAGCGGACCCGGCCTTGCGCCAGCGCAAAGGCTTGAGACGGCGACGCAGGACGGTTTGCGCAGGGATAACCGGACTGAGCGCTGGGAAGGCACATGGGATAGGTGAAATCCGTCAAGGGCGTCCAACCCTGGCGCATATCCGCGCTCACGGGAATGTAGCAGACCTCGATCAGGGCGACGGCGGCCCCGCCTGTGCTTACCTCGACAGCGTCCAGGGCGTCGCCGGTCAGGGTGGCCGTCACGACTTCGCCCGCCACCCCATAAATGTCATGCTGGGCCATTGCGACACCCTCGTGATAGGCGGTGACGCGAATTGGACCCACCTTCTTCACAGAGGGCCGGAAGATGTTGCGGATCAGACGGCTGATAGCCACAAAGGGTGCGACCAGGCAGCCCGCCGGTTCTGTGGTCGAAGGGTCAACGGGGTTGCCCTTGGTTCCATAGATGCCGAGCGTGACGCGGAACTCCCGCACCACCGTTCCGGCCGGTGGCGTGAATCGCAGGCTGGGACTGTTGCGCAGGTCGAATTCAGGTTGGGCGGACGGCGCGAAAGCTTCACCCAGAACCAGCCCGGCTCCGGAAGCGGAAAATGTCCCGTGCGGCCCGGACCATTGTGTGCTGAGGCCTACGCCACCGCCCCGTAACGGGGGATAGACACAGATGGGTTTGGAAACAACGTGCGCGCGGCGAAACAGGTAATAGCCGTACCAGGGGAAACCTTTGTCGCGTTTGAAGGCGTAGCGCAGATGTATGCCGTTAGCCAAGGCGGGCCGGCCAACCGGGTTGACCACGTCACCGTTCGACACCCCTCGGCCAATCATGACCAGCTCGTCGCCCTGTACCGCCATAGTGACGTGCGCGCCCTTTCCCTGTCATTTATAACAGGACAAGCGAATATATATTTTGGTGAAACGCCCCTGAACTCATAGTAGAACTATACCAAAACAGGCAGATGTCAACGGTCCACAAGTGGCTGCATCTAGCGATCAACTCACTGATAATTTATCTTATACGTTACCTGTTGTATTTGAAAAACCAATCACAACATCTCGAATACTTTAAATCGACGTCATACTATGACTTAATTGCCTTTTTATCATAGTAACATATGGCCTGCAGCCACTATTCACCACATGCCGTCCGGGCAAATCCTCCCTCTCCAGGAACTTGTGACGAACTTCATGTTTTGACAGGCAGCAAGAAGCGAATCATGCTCGAAATCGCGATCCGGACTCGCCGCCATTCCACATGAGGAGCGAACGCATCATGGTCTCTCCAGCATCAGCCAAGAGCACAGCGACGGCAGACCTCGACAGCGTGATCCAGCGCATTCGCGGTTTGCGCGCCAAGACGGTCGATCGCGGCTGTACCGAGGAAGAGGCCATGGCCGCCGCCGCCAAGGTCTCCGAATTGCTGGCGCGCCACGACCTTACGCTCGACGAGGTTTCGGTCCGCCAGTCCGATTGCGAGGGCATGAGCATCGCGACAGGCCGCAAACGCCGCGCGCCGGTCGATTCCTGCATCGTGCCGCTGGCCGACTTCTGTGACTGCCGCGTCTGGTCCGAAGAAGGCGATGACGGGACCTTGCGTTATGTCTTTTTCGGCTTGCGCGCCGACGTCGAGGCCGCACGCTTTCTGCACGACCTGATCGAAATCATGTTCGAAACCGAAAGTGACCACTTCCGCCATGGCCTTATCTATGCGCGCGTGCGCCGTGGCGATCGTCGCATGGCGTTCAATTCCTTCCAGATCGGTCTGGCCAGCGGCATCATCACCAAACTGGCCGCGTTGAAAGAAGCTCGCCACACCTCGGCTAACAAGAGCACCGGCTTTGACCTTGTGGCGCTAAAACATTCTGTGGTGGATGAAGAGGTCAGCAAGCTGGGTCTTCACTTCACCCGCCGCTCGACATCATCCCGTCGTTATGTTCACGGCGACGCCTTCAATCAGGGCAAGGCCAAGGGTGCACTGTTTGAGCCCAATGCTGCAGTGGACGGCTGATTATCGCCATTATCCAGCAGGGTCTTTGAGGTAACTTAATCTTTCTGCCCTAGTCTGCGTGTTCATCAGAAGATGCCGGGTCGCGTCACGGATCCGGAATTTCCGCATGAAAGCGCATATGACGAATTTCGCCGCCACTGAGAACCTGGATGGGCCCGACGCCCAAAGCCCGTCACCTGAAGAGAGGTTGAAGGCGCGCGAGGATTTCTTCCGGCTGATGAGCCATGAAATCCGCACGCCGCTGAACGGCCTGATGGGCATGCTGGGGCTTTTGCAAAAGACTCCGCTAAGCCCGGACCAGGAATCCTACATCACCACCGCGCGCGATTCAGGTGAACACCTGCTGACCCTGGTCAACGACCTGCTCGACTATGCCCGCATCGACGCCGGCCGGATCGAGCTTGAAACCAGCGAAGTCCATCTCGAACCCCTGCTGCAAAGCGTCGCCGAGCTGTTGTCGCCGCGCGCCCAGGCCAATGGCATCGAAATCGCCTGGAGTCTCGACCCGCAACTCGACCATATTCACGCCGACGAAGGCCGCCTGCGCCAGATCATGTTCAATCTCGCCGGCAATGCCATCAAATTTACCTCAACCGGCGGCGTATTGATCCATGTCGGCCTGACCGCCGACAGCCTTATCCGCTTTTCGGTGCGCGACACCGGACCGGGCATCCCGCCCGAGGCCCGCGAGCGAATCTTCGAGGAATATGGCCAGGTTCACCCGACCCATGCCACGCGCTATGGCGGCGCCGGTCTCGGCCTCGTCGTAGTCAAGAAGCTGGTCGAGGTCATGGAAGGCACCCTGACCCTGGACAGCGAAATGGGCAAGGGCTCGACCTTTGCCGTTGAATTCCGCGCCCCGTATGGGTTGCGCGCCCGCCAGCCATATCCCCAGCATCCCCAGGCCGTCACCCTGATCAGCGCCAATCCTATCCTGATCGAAGGCGCCGGCACCCACCTCGCTGCTCGCGACTGCCGTCTGCGCGACATGCCCGCGCTCGACGACTGCTTCGACTCGCACGGCATCATCCTGGCCGATCGTGCCGCCATGCGCGCACCGGTCAAGGCGCCGTCACCGCGCAGCCTGATCCTGCTGGCGCCGGAACAGCGCGATGAAATCGCCACCTGGCGCGATCTCGGCTGGGCAGGCTATCTCATCAAGCCCCTGCGGCGTGCCTCGTTGTTCGAACGTCTGGAAGCCTTGCACGACCAGGGTACGGCTCCGGCCAGGGCCCATAATGACGATGAACGCATCGTCGTCGAATCGGCCCCCAACAAGTCGGTGCTGCTGGTCGAGGACAACCCGGTCAATGCCTTGCTGGCTCAGATCCTGCTGGCCCGTGAAGGCTGCCGGGTGGAGCGCGCCGCGTCTGGCGAAGAGGCCATCGATATCCTGAAGAGCCGCAGTTTCGATCTGATCTTCATGGATCTGGGCCTGCCCGGTCTCGATGGCCTGGGCACGACGCGTGAAGTCCGGGCCCTGGGCGTACGGACGCCTATCATTGCCCTGACGGCCAATGCCTATGAGGAAGACCGTCGCGCCTGCCTGCACGCCGGCATGAACGACTTCCTGACCAAGCCGATCGAGCTGGTGGCGTTGAAAGCCCGGCTGCAGACCTGGACCGCCAATGCGCCGGCCATGAAGACAGCCTAAAGCGCAATCCGACAAGTGTGCAGCACTTTTCGGTTAAATTGCGCGTTAAAACAAAAATCTAGAGCGAGATGGCATGCCATCGCGCTCTAGACTTTAAGCCCGAAGCTTCGTACCGTCCTCCGGCAAATGGAGGACGATATGGCCGATAAGGATGGCAAGGCTCTGGCGGAGACCCCGGATAAGCCAAGACTCTCGACGCTCCAGGCCATAGCCGCCTACGCCAAACCCAAACCCTTGCTGATGCTGGGCCTGGGCTATGCAACCGGCCTGCCTTTTCTGTTGATCGGCGACACACTGAATGCCTGGCTGCGCGTTGATGGCGTGTCGCTCTCGGTCATCGGCTTTTTCATCCTGGTCAGCTTTTCCTACACGCTGAAATTCATGTGGGCGCCCCTGGTCGACCGGCTTAACCTGCCGTTCCTGACCGAGAAACTGGGTCACCGCCGCAGTTGGATGATCGTCCTTCAGGTGCTGATCGCTCTCAGCCTTCTGGCCATCGCCGCGACCGACCCCAAGACGCACCTGGTCCAGATGGCGCTGTTTGCCACCCTGACCGGCTTCTTCGGTGCGACCCACGATATTGTTCTCGACGCCTGGCGGATCGAAGCGGCCGACAGCAAGGAAGAGCTGGGCGTTATGACGGCCGCCTACCAGTGGGGTTATCGGACGGCGTTTCTGGTCGCCGGCATGGTGCCGCTTCTGATGGCCAACCGTATAGGCTGGCCGGCGGCCTACGCCATCATGGCCGCCATGATCAGCTTTGGCTGGATTGCGGTCTGGCTGGCGCCGCGCGGGGCACCCCATACACCGCGGCCCATCCACTACGAGGGTGTGGCGATAAGGCCGGTCCTGGAAGGCGTGGAATGGCTCGGTCGCGGCCTGATGCTGGTCATGGCCGGTATCGTCATGGGTTCGGGCCTGACGGGCAAGCCTGACCTGCTCAACGGCATCGTAGGTTATTTCGGCGTCAGCCCGGAGGCCCAGGCGGCGTTCAAGCTCTTCTACACCACGCCGGCGACCGGCTGGATGTTGCAGATCCCCTTTGCCATCGGTGGTTTGGCCTGGGTGGTCTCGTCCTGTCTGCCCCTGCCCTGGCCGACCCGTCCCAGCGCCTATTTCAAGGGCGCTTTCATCGAGCCCCTGGCGGATTTTTTCAAGCGTTACGACAAATGGGCCTTTTTCATCTTTGCCCTGATCTGCGTGTATCGGGTCAGCGAATTTACCCTCAATATTGCCAATGCCTACTATATCGACCTGGGCTTTTCGCTCGATGCGGTCGGCGAGATGCGCAAGGTGTACGGCACGCTGATGACCATGATCGGCGTGGTGATTTCCGGCTGGCTGATGGTGCGCGTGGGTATTCGCAAATCGTTGCTGGTGGGGGCTATCGTGGCGCCTTTCAGCCATGTCGGCTTCTGTATCCTGGCCATGTCGGGCCATAGCCTGCCGGCCCTGGCCCTGGCCCTGGCCCTGGACAATATCGCCGCTTCGATCCAGGGAACGGTTCTGATTGCCTACATGTCGACCCTGGTCAGCCCGCAATATACCGCCCTGCAATATGCGCTCTTTTCCAGTGTCTACGCCATATTGGGCAAGCTGGTCGGCTCGCAGTCGGGCCGTATCGTCGAGGCCAGCGCCCAGGCGGCCGACAATGGCGGCTTCAGCGCGGTGTTCAAGGGTTTGATGACGCATTTGACGCCGGACGCCTATGTCAAGGCGGCGGAAAAGCTGGGCGTTAGCGTGGCGGCCATGGGGGCTGGGTATTTTGCCTTTTTTGCCTATACGGTGGTGATCGGGGGTTTTGCGATTGTCATGAGCTTCTGGCTGTATTTCCGGCGGAAGGAGCCAAGCACCGTCGAGTAACGGGGGTCGAGGGGTCGTGACCCCTCGCCTTAAGTTAAAAAAGCCGGCCGACCCCCAAAGGGGGATCGAGCCGGCTTTTTTATTTCAAGAGAAGGGGCCTCGGGCCCCTTCACCCCAATACTCTACAGCGCTACCCCTTCGCCGATGCCCGAATATCATACGCCGCAAACGTCGCCATGGTCAGGATCTTGCTGACCGAATCCGACAGCTGACAGATCTGCACCGGCTTCGACAGGCCCAGCAACAACGGCCCCACCACCGTCGCACCGCCCAAAGCCTCGATCAGGTTGGTCGAGATCGAGGCCGAATGAATGGCCGGCATGATCAGCACATTGGCCGGCGCCGTCAAACGCTGGAACGGATAATTGACCCATTTCGCCGGTTCCAAAGCGACCTCAGGCGACATCTCACCCTCGAACTCGAAATCGACTCCGCGCTGCTCCAGCAACCGCACCGCCTTCGACACCCGGTCCGAACGCTCACCCGACGGATTGCCAAAATTGGAATAGCTCATAAAGGCGACACGCGGCGTATGGCCCATGCTGCGCACCGCCATGGCCGCTTCGATCGCGATATCGCCCAGCTCTTCCGGAGACGGCAGCTCCGCCACCGTCGTGTCGGCGATAAACACCGTCTTGCCGCGCGCCAGCACGATCGACATACCCATGATCCGTCCGCCCGGCGCCGGATCGACGATGCGCATCACGTCCTGGAACGCCTGGTCGAAGGCCCGCGTCACGCCCGTCACCATCCCGTCGGCGTGACCCGATATCAGCATGGCGGCGGCAAACGAATTGCGGTCCAGATTGATCAGCCGTTCGACATCGCGCTTCAGATAGCCCTGCCGCGCCAGACGCGAATACAGCAGCTGCGCATAGGCGTCCCGGCGATGCGACAAACGCGCATTGACGATCTCGATCTCTTCTTCTTCCGGATTAAGCCCGGCCGACCGCATATTGGCCTGGATCAAATTCTCCCGCCCACACAGGATGGGCGTGCCCAACCCCGCCTGCTTGAAGGCATGGGCTGCGCGGATGACCGAAATATCCTCACCCTCGGCGAAGACAATGCGCTTCGAGGCCCGTGACCGAACCGCCGAGGTAATCGTCTGCAGGAAGCCCGCCGACGGATCCAGCCGCTGCTCCAGCGTCTTGCGATAGGCGTCCATGTCGGCAATCGGCTTGCGCGCCACACCCGTATCCATCGCCGCCTGGGCGACGAACGGCGGCACATACCAGATCAGCCGCGGATCGAACGGCGACGGAATGATATAGTCACGGCCGAATTTCAGATGGCGGCCCTGATAGGCAGCGGCGACCTCGTCCGGCACGTCTTCGCGCGCCAGCTGGGCCAGGGCCCGTGCGGCGGCCAGCTTCATCTCGTGATTGACCCGCCGCGCCCGCACATCCAGGGCGCCCCGGAAGATATAGGGGAAGCCCAGAACATTATTGACCTGGTTCGGATAATCCGAGCGGCCGGTGGCAACAATGGCGTCCGTCCGTACCTTGGCAACGTCTTCCGGCGTGATTTCCGGATCGGGATTGGCCATGGCGAAGATGATCGGCTTGTCGGCCATAGTCGCGACCATGTCCGGCGTCAGAACGCCCTTGGCCGACAGCCCCAGAAACACGTCGGCGCCAACCATAGCCTCGGCCAGGGTGCGCTTGTTGGTGCGCGTCGCATGGGCCGACTTCCACTGGTCCATATCGATCTTGCGGCCCTCATAGACCACACCATGAATATCGACCACGGTCGTATTCTCATGCCGCACACCCAAAGCCTTGATCAGGCTGAGACTGGAGAGACCCGCCGCGCCGGCGCCGCACAGCACCACCTTGACGTCTTCGATCCGCTTGCCGGTGATTTCCAGCGCATTGATCAGTCCGGCCGACGCGATAATCGCCGTGCCGTGCTGGTCATCGTGGAAGACCGGAATATCGGCCATGTCCTGCAGGGCGGCTTCGATGATGAAGCACTCAGGCGACTTGATATCTTCCAGATTGATCCCGCCAAACGCCCCGGTGATGTTCTTGACCACCGTGATGAATTCGTTCGGATCCTGCGTCGCCACCTCGATATCGAAGCTGTCGATATCGCCGAAACGCTTGAACAGCACCGACTTGCCTTCCATGACCGGCTTGGACGCCAGGGCGCCGAGGTTGCCGAGGCCCAGGATAGCGGTACCATTGGATATTACCGCTACCATATTGCCCTTGGCCGTATAGTCGTAGGCGGCTTCGGGATTCTCGGCGATCCGGCGCACAGGAACGGCCACCCCGGGCGAATAGGCCAGGGCCAGGTCGCGTTGTGTTGCCATCGGCTTGGTGGGCATGAGCGCTATCTTCCCCGGCACCGGATACTGGTGCAGGTAAAGGGCTTCGTCGTCGCTGAAGGTCTGTTTTTCGGTTGGCATATTATACTATCATTATGGTTTTGTTGGACAATTCTTTTAGAGCACACGCGCGCTTTTATAAAGCGACAACCGTGGGAGAACCCTAACTTTCTAGGGTTAATAGCCGAACTTGACGCTAGGTGTGGTTTTAAGAGCGCGTTTCGCGATCAATCCCGGTGTCCAATTGTTTTTGTTCTCATTTTGTTCTAAAATCGTGATCCACCGAAACTCCGAACGCTAAGCGTTCGGCAAGGCCAAGCGGCCGCCCGAGCCTTATGCGAGGAGCCACGCGGCGTTTGAGCTGAAAAAATGCACATCTTCTTTGAGCGTTGAAGTCCGCCCCTCTTCTCACACCTGTTAAGAATCGTTAACGTCGCGCCATGAACGCTCCCGTAAACCTTGAGTCGCCCGATTCTGATAAAATCCTCGATGGCGCGACACCCGTCATGGCGCAGTATCTGCGCACCAAGACCGAACATCCCGATGCCCTGCTGCTGTTTCGCATGGGCGATTTTTACGAAATCTTCTTCGAAGACGCCGTCACCGCCTCCCAGGCCCTGTCCCTTGCCCTGACCAAACGCGGCACCTACCAGGGCAAGGACATCCCCCTGGCCGGCGTTCCCGCCCACGCCCTGGACGCCTATGTGTCCAAACTGATCCGCCTGGGCTTTCGTGTCGCTATCTGCGACCAGCTCGAAGACCCGGCAGAGGCCAAGAAGCGCGGCTCCAAGTCGGTCGTCAAACGCGGCGTCGTCCGCGTCGTCACCCCCGGCACCCTGACCGAAGACACCTTGCTTGAAGACCGTGGCGCCAACCGCTTGCTGGCCCTGTCGTCGCGCGGTGGCGCCATGGCCCTGGCCTCGGTGGAACTGTCGACCGGCGAGGTCGAATGCCTCGAAATCGACCCCGACTCCCTCAGTTCCCACCTCTCGGCGCTCAGGCCCTCCGAGACCCTAGTCGCCGACCGCCTGTTGCAGGATGAGGCCGTCTTCGGCCTGCTGAAGCAATATGGCGGCGTCCTGCAGCCCCAGCCCGCCTCGCTCAGTGATCCATCGGCCGGCCAGGCGCGCCTGCTGAAACTGTACGGCGTCGCCACGCTCGACGGTTTCGGCGCCTTCAGCCCGTCCGAACTGTCGGCGCTCGGCATGCTGGCGGCCTATATCGACGTCACCCAGGCCGGCAAGCGACCGGTCCTGAAACCGCCGGCACGGATCATTTCGCACAACTATCTGAGCTTGGATGCCGCCACGCGCGGTTCGCTGGAAATCGACCGGACACAGACGGGCAAGCGCGAAGGCAGCCTGATTGCCGCCCTCGACATGACCGTCACCTCGGGCGGCAGCCGCCTGCTGGGCGCACGCCTGGCCCGTCCGCTGTTCCACGCCGACGCCATCAATGCCCGCCTCGACACCATCGACTGGCTGCTGCCGCGCCGCGACGCCCGCATCGCCCTGCGCCACCTGATGCGGTCTTTAAGCGACCAGGCCCGTGCCCTGTCGCGCCTCAGCCTCAACCGCGGCGGTCCGCGCGATCTCCAGGTTATCCTGAACGGCCTGAGTGTCGGCGAAACCCTGGCCGCCACGCTCAACGACACCGCCCATGCTGCAGCCCTGGAACCGCCCCCGGCCGAGATTGACGCCATCCTGACGGCGCTGATCCCATCACCACCGGTAGCCGAGCTGTGCCGCCAACTGGAGCGCGCCCTGGCCGATGAACCGCCGTTGTCCCTGCGCGACGGCGGCTTTATCCGTCCGGGCTTCGACGCCGAACTCGATGAGATGCGCACCCTGCGCGACGACAGCCGCCAGATTGTCCTGGCCCTGGAACAGCGCCTGGCGGCCGAGACCGGCATCGCCATTCGCATCAAGTTCAACAATGTGCTGGGCTATTTTATCGAGCTGTCGCAGAAACTGGCCGATCAGCTGGTCGCCCAGGACACGCAGAAACACTTCATCCACCGCCAGAGCCTGGCCAACCAGGTCCGTTTCGTCACCACCGAACTGGTCGATCTCGACGGTCGCATCCAGCGTGCGGCGGCGCAAGGGTTGGCGATGGAGCTGGAATTGTTCGAACGCCTGCGCGAAGCCGTACGCAGCGTAGCGCCCGAGATCCAGGCTGCCCACGATGCCATCTGCGCCCTCGACGTCGCCTGCGCCAACGCCACCTGGGCGGAAGACTTCGACGCCGTCCGCCCACAGGTCGATTCGTCGTCGCGGCTCGAGATTTCGCGCGGCCGCCACCCGGTCGTCTGCGCCGCCCTGAAGGCCCAGGGCAAGCCCTTCACGCCCAATGACGTAGCCCTGGACGCCAGCGGGGTTGAGACGGCGCGGCTGTCGCTCGTCACCGGCCCCAACATGGCCGGTAAATCGACCTTCCTGCGCCAGAACGCCCTGCTGATCGTCATGGCCCAGGCCGGACTGTACGTCCCTGCCCGCGCCATGCACCTGGGCGCCGTCGACCGCCTCTATTCGCGCGTCGGCGCCGGCGACGACCTGGCCCAGGGCCGCTCGACCTTCATGATGGAGATGGTCGAAACGGCCGCCATCCTCAGCCAGGCGACGTCGCAATCCTTTGTCATCCTCGATGAAATCGGCCGCGGCACTGCCACCTGGGACGGCCTGGCCATCGCCTGGGCGTGTACGGAGCATCTCCACGATGCGGTGCGTTGCCGCGCCCTGTTCGCCACCCACTATCACGAGCTGTCGCAGCTCGATAAGCGCCTGAAACATGTCAACAATCTCAGCCTCCAGGCGCGCGAGCACAATGGCGAACTGATCTTCCTCCACGAGGTCAGGCTTGGCTCGGCGGACCGCTCTTACGGCGTCCAGGTAGCGCGCCTGGCCGGCATGCCCGGCGGTGTCGTCGCCCGCGCCCGCGATATCCTGACCCGCCTTGAAGAGGACAACCAGACCAATCTGCGCCTCGACGACCTTCCCCTGTTCTCGCACCAGCGCACGGTCGAACCCGTCTCGCGCGCGCCATCCAAGGCCGAAACCCTGCTGAAATCGCTGAATCCGGACGATTTAAGCCCCAAAGAAGCCTTGGAAGTTATCTATAATTTACACAAGTTGGCTACAACCAACGCTTAGTCATAATATATTCAGAACGCGCAGCTTAACCGCCCACTCGGTTTGCGCTTGAGGTAAAAAAGCCTGTCCATGCTGACCCTGACCCATCCGGCCGCGCCCGGCTACCGCATAGACGGCCGCGCCTTGCGTCAGTCCCTGACCCAGGCGTTCGAAAACGCCAGCAGCGACACTTCCGACCTGCGCCGTCGCGCGGTTGCCATCCTCAAGGAAGCCTGGGACCTCAGCCGTGCCGCCATCCTGTCCGATGTCGACGATCACAAGGGCGGAATCAGCACGGCCCGCGCCATCTCCAAATCGGCCGACGAAATCGTCTCGGCGCTGTGGGACTTTACTCTCACCCACGTCTACCGCGCCCGCAACCCAACAGAAGGCGAACGCCTCAGCCTGATGGCGGTCGGCGGCTATGGCCGTGGCGAACTGGCCCCCAACTCCGATCTCGACCTGCTGTTCGTTCGCGCCTGGAAGGAAACCTCGCACTCGGAATCGGTCATCGAATTCATTCTCTATACCTTATGGGACCTGGGCATAAAGGTCGGCCATTCGTCGCGTACGATCGACGAAGTCATCAAATACGCCCGCAACGACCACACCATCATGACCGCTCTGCTGGAGCGCCGCCATATCGCCGGCGACAAGGACCTGGTCGCGCAACTGGAAGACCGCATCGCCGCCGAAGGCCTGCGTTCCAACATGTTCGACTTTATCTCCGCCAAGCTGGAAGAACGCGACGCCCGCCATTACAAGGCCGGCGCGACGCGCTACGTTGTCGAGCCCAATGTCAAGGAAGGCAAGGGCGGCCTGCGCGACCTGCATACCCTGTTCTGGATCGCCAAATATCTGGCCAGCGCCGAGCCGAAACCGCGCGTGGTCAATGAAGCCGCGCAACCCGCCAAACCGGCCTCGCTTCCTGCAAAATCCTCCTGGGGCGTTCTCGATCGCCTGCTGACCGACCAGGAACGCCAGATCTTCATGCGCGCCTTCGACTTCCTGTGGAAGGTCCGCATCCTGCTGCACATCACCGCCGGACGCGGCGAAGACCGCCTCAGCTTCGACCTGCAGCCCGAAATTGCCCGCCGCATGGGCTTTGTCGATCGCTTCGGCGAGCCCAATGTCGAGCGCTTCATGCGCCGCTACTTCGTCACCTCGAAAGAAATCGGCGCCCTGACGCGCACCTTCTGCACCAAGCTGGAAGCCAATCAGGCCAAGCCCCTGGCCCGCCTGTCGAACATGATCCAGAGCGGTCTGATGAACCTGACCAAGGCCGACCATCCGGGTTTCGCCATCACCCAGGGCCGGCTCAGCGTCAACAGCCCCGACATCTTCCAGAAGTCGCCGGTCGCCATGTTCCTGCTGTTCAAGATGGCCGACCGTCTCGAACTGGACCTGCATCCCGACGCCTTCACGGCCATTGCGCGTAACCTCAAACTGGTCACGCCGTCCTTGCGCCGTCATCCGGAGGCCGCCCGTCTGTTCCTCGATTTGCTGGTCCGCGGCAAGAATCCGTACAAGACGCTGAGCATGATGTCGGAAACCGGCCTGTTGGGCCGTTATATCCCGGAATTCGGCCGCATCGTCGCCCAGACGCAGTTCAACATGTATCACGCCTATACGGTCGACGAGCATACCCTGCGCGCCATCGACATCATCCACGGCATCGATACCGGCCGCTACAAGAACGAGCACCCCCTGGCCAGCGCCCTGATGCCGCAACTGGTCGACAAGGAGAGCCTCTACCTGGCCATGCTGTTGCATGATACCGGCAAGGGCGGCGAGTTCGGCCAGGAGATCAGCGGCGAGATCGCGGCGCGCAAGGCCTGCGAGCGCTTAGGCCTCGAAGACTGGAAGATCGACCAGGTCGCCTGGCTGGTCCGTCACCACCTCGTCCTGTCCGACTACGCCCAGAAACGCGATGTCTCCGACCCGCAGACGGTCGCTGCCTTTGCCCAGATCGTCGAGACGCCGGAACGCCTGCGCCTGCTGCTGATCCTCACCGTCGCCGATATCCGCGCCGTCGGACCGGGTGTGTGGAATGCCTGGAAAGGCCAGTTGATGCGCGATCTGGTCGCCGCTACCGAATCCGCCTTCCGCGGCGGACGCGGTTCCGATGCGGCCGCCCAGGTCCAGCAGGACCTCAGTGAACGCGCCGAAGCCCGCCGTGTCGCGCTTAGCGAAAAAAATGACGACATGGCCGCCTGGCTGGCCACAATGGACGAATCCTACCTGTTTTCCTTTGCACCCGAAGACATCAAGAGCCACGCCGCCCTGGTCTGGTCGACCTTCGATTCCGAACCGGCCGCCAAGGCGCGCATCGACGAAAGCCGCAACGCCACCGCCTTTTCGATCTCTGCCGACGACCGCCCGGGCCTGTTTGCCGACCTGGCGCGTACCTTTGCCAATCTCGGCGCCAATGTCGTCGGCGCCCAGGTGTTTACGTCTTCAACCGGCCATGCCCTCGACGTCTTTTACGTTCAGGACGGCCAGGGCCTGCCCTTCGGCCATGACGACGAACAGCGCCGCAAACAGGCCGAGCAGCAACTGGAACAGGCGGCCTTGGGGCAATTGCCGCCGCCCGTCACCTATCGCTCATCCATGGCGTCACGCACCGCCGCCTTCGCCATTGCGCCGACCGTGGCCTTCGACGATGCCAGCAATGCCGATGTCTCGATTGTCGAGGTCTCGGGCCGCGACCGCCCGGGCCTTCTGGCCGACCTGGTCAGTGTCATGGCCAAGGCGCACCTCGACATCGCCTCGGCCCATATCGACTGCTATGGCGAACGCGCTGTCGACGCCTTTTATGTTGTCGACCACTTCAAGAAATCGCAGTTGACCTCGGCCCAAAAGCAATCGCTGAAAAAGCAGCTGATGGCGGCGCTCGACCAACCGGCCCAGGGCCAGACGAAAAAGCCCATCGCCCAGGCCCGCGCCTCGACTGCCAGGTAGCCAGGGTGCAAGCACCCTGGACCCGGACTCGCGACGGAGCCGAACCGTGCGGTACACACCACGGCCTGTTAACCCATAAGTCCTTGCAAGCTTAACATCACAGGCCTAAACGGAAACGTCCTCACAGAGTACCCCCGTGTCCGAAACATCGTCCGGCTCAAAGCCCTCCGGTCTCGTCCGAAATTCGCTGATCAACAGCGTCTTTACCCTGCTCAGCCGGTTCATGGGCGCCGCGCGCGACGTCGTCATTTCCGCCGTCATTGGCGCTTCCAGCAATATCGCCGCCGACGCCTACTATACGGCGCTCAGCTTTCCCAATCTGTTCCGGCGCATCTTCGCCGAAGGCGCCTTTACGGCTGCCTTTGTGCCCTCCTATTCCGCCGTTCTCGTTCAGGAAGGCCCCGAAGCCGCCGACCGCCTGGCGCGCGACGCCATGGCCACCCTGACCTTCGCCACGATCGTGCTGACCATCGCCGCACAGCTGACCATGCCATGGCTGATGCACATCATCAATCCGGGCTATTTCAGCGATCCCGCGAAGTTCAAGCTGGCCATCGTCCTGACCCAGATCTCCATGCCCTACCTGCCATGCATGGCGATCGTCGCCCTGTTGTCCGGCGTTCTCAACGCGCGTGGCCGCTTTGTCGTGTCCGCCGCCGTGCCGACCCTGCTCAACCTGATCATGCTCGCTGTCGTTCTGCCACAGAAGGACCCAGTCCAGGCCGCCTGGTGGGCATCCGGCGGTATCCTGCTGGCGGGTATCGCGCAGGCGGCCCTGCTGATCTGGGCGGTCCGCCGCACCGGCGCCCGCATCGGCCTCAGCTTCATGCCGCGCCTGACTCCTGATATTCGCAAACTGATGATCCTGGCCGTGCCCGGCGCCCTGGCCGCTGCGGCCACGCAAATCAATGTCTTCATCTCCCAGGCCTTCTCCTCGGCCGTGCCCGGCGCGCGCTCGTGGCTCAATGTCGCCGACCGCCTGTACCAGTTGCCACTCGGCCTGGTTGGAGTCGCCATCGGCGTCGCCCTGCTACCGGCCCTGTCGCGCGCCGTCCAGTCCGGCGACCAGGACGGAGCACAAAAGACCATGGACGACGCCATGATCTATGCCATGGCCTTCACACTGCCGGCCGCCGCCGCCCTGGTCGCCATACCCTTCTTCCTGATCGACGGTCTCTATACACGCGGCCTTTTTTCGCTGCATGATGCCCGCAGCACGGCCGACGCCCTCCTGCATTACGGCTGGGGCGTACCGGCCTTCGTCCTGACGCGTATCCTGAGCCCTGCCTTTTACGCTCGCAAAAATACCTTCGGTCCGATGAAGTTCGCGCTGGTCAATGTCGCCGTCAATCTGGGCGTCGGTGTCAGCCTGTTCCACGTTATCGGCGTGCCGGGCCTGGCCATCGGTACCTCTGCCGGCGCCTGGGCCAATGTCCTGCTCATGCTGGTCAGCCTCTACCGCCGCAAGGTCTGGCGCCCGACCACCAAGACCATGTCGGGCCTGACCAAGATCTGCATTTCGGGCGGGCTGATGGCCGGTTTTCTCGCTGCCTGTTCCTTCTATCGCCCGCTGATCGAAGGCGTCATCGCGCAGGTCGTGCCGCACCTGGTCAAGGAAATCGCCGTTGTGGGGGTTTGTTTTGCCGGCCTCTTCCTTTATATCGCCCTTCTCTTTGTGACCGGCGCGGTAAAGCCGGCTGAACTGAAGGCGGCGCTGCGGCGCAGATAAAAATATGACCATGAACACCGGTATGCGCATCCTGTCCGGCATCCAGGCCTCGGGCTCGCTGCACCTCGGCAACTATCTCGGCGCGCTGAAAAAGTTCGCCGACATGCAGGCGCTGGACGCCACGCGCTTCTATATGATCGCCGATCTGCACGCTATCACGGTGTGGCAGGACCCTGCCCTCCTGCTGGCCCAGACGCGCGAGATCGCCGCCTGCTACCTGGCTGCCGGCGTCGATCCGGCCAAGTCGACCATCTTCGCCCAGTCGGCCGTGCCGGGCCATGTCGAGCTGTGCTGGTTGTTCAACTGCGTCGCCCGCCTGGGCTGGCTCGACCGCATGACCCAGTTCAAGGACAAGGCCGGCAAGGACAAGGAACGCGCCTCGATCGGGCTATACACCTATCCGGTGCTCCAGGCTGCCGACATCCTGTTGTACAAGGCGACCCACGTGCCGGTCGGCGAGGACCAGCGCCAACACCTCGAACTGACCCGCGACGTCGCCAAGAAGTTCAACCACGACTACAAGGCCGACTATTTTCCGATCCCCGAAACCCTGTATCAGGGCCCGGGGGCACGGATCATGTCGCTGCGTGACGGCACCGCCAAGATGTCGAAGTCCGACCCATCGGACAATTCGCGCATCAACCTGACCGATGACGCCGACACCATCGCCTCGAAGATCAAGAAGGCCAAGTCGGACATGGATGCCTTGCCCGAAAGCGAAGGCGGCCTGGCCGAACGCGCCGAAGCCAAGAACCTGGTCGGCATCTACGCGGCGCTTTCGGGAGTCTCGGCCCAGGCCGTGCTCGATCAGTTCGGCGGCAAGGGTTTCGGCACCTTTAAGCCGGCCCTGGCCGAGGTCGTAGTCGACAAGATGGCGCCGATTTCGGACAAACTGCGCCGGTTGCTGGCCGATCCTGTGGAAATCGACCGTGTACTGACGATCGGCGCCGAAACTGCCCGCACCGCCTCCGCACCGGTGGTCAGGGACGTCAAGAAGATCATCGGCTTGTGGGGCTAGACAGGACGCGCACCATGAAAAAGGCTCTAATCCTTCTGGCCCTGCTTGCCCTCACCACCTGTGACAAAGTCGAGACCCGCAAGACCACTGTCGGCACCTACAGCGACGTCAGTGGCGTCATGACCGCCAGCCAGCTGGTCATGACCGACTACGCCATGCGCGCCGCCCTGGGTAACAATCCGGCCACCGCCGCTTATGTGAAGATCGAGAACAAGGGCACGACGGCGGACCGCCTGGTTTCGGCCCATTGCGACTGCGCCGGCACGGCGACCCTGCATGAAATGGTCATGAAGGGCGACGCCATGGAAATGTCCGAGCCCGAAGGCGGTTTCCCCATCGCGCCCGGCCAGACCCTGACCTTTGCGCCGGGTGGCAATCATATCATGCTGACGCCTCTGACCACCCGCCCGACGGAAGGTCAGATTGTCAATGTCACACTGACTTTCGAAAAAGCCGGCCCGGTCACCCTGTCCATGCCGGTCTCCAACACGCCCCTGGCCAAAAAAGACATTTCCGATAGCCACGACCACATGAAGATGTAATTCGGCATCAGAATTAACGGCGTTCGGCTACAATGGCAGCATAATTATTTGAATTTACAGTAATTTTCAACGCGGAAAGCGCGGAAAAGTCGGAAAGACACAGAAAAAGGATAGGTGAGATACATCTGCCCGAAGGGCCTTCATTCGACATTAAAATGCTCTTCGCGCGATAGAGGCGCCAACCTAAATTTCCGCGTCTTTCCGTCTTTTCCGCGCTTTCCGCGTTGAAAATAGCTGTACACTCAAATACTTACACAACCAGCGTAGCCGCCCGAGCCGTCACACCTCAACCAGAATCCGGCGCACGAAATCCGCAAACGCCTCCAGGGTCGACACAAACCCGGCTTCGTCGTAGCGCATGATCCGCGTCTTATCGATGCCCTCTTCATCAAAAGCGTGAGTCGAATCGAGCGTCATGGTCTCGACCGACACACCCTGTTTGCGCAGTCCCTCCACCAGCTTTACCGACTGGCGATAATTGGCCAGGTGATCGCGGAGGGTCAGGATTGTAAACACTGGCGGCTTGTGATGCCATGGCCGCGTCACCGACCGCGCCAGGAAATTGATATAGGGATATGGCAGGAACAGCCCCCTCACCCCGTCCAGCCACTTCGGTGACGGATCGGCTAGCCGCGCATCGCCTGGCGTGGCCAGGGCCTGGGTCATCAGGTCCATGATCGCCCAGGCGCCGTGGCTCCACCCGGCCAGCATCAGGCGCTTCGGATCGACCTCATAACGTTGACTCAAACCCCACAACATGGCCAGGACATCGCCCGAGCGTTCATAGCCGCGCAAATAAAAGCCTTTGCACACCATATTGGCGCCGAACTTCCGACTCCACCCCCGTGGTGTATAGGAATCGACCACGTAGACCCTGACACCCAGGGCCACGGCGCGCTGCGCGTACATGGCCAGGTTCGCCGCAATACCGCCGCAGCCGTGGAAAACCAGCACCGCCGGACGCGGCACGGCATCGGCGGGTCCGTAGACCTGGACATGCGGCATAAGCCGTTCGAAGCGCTGGCTGAGCGTCTCCAGCATGCTACATGGCCGGCATGGCGACCGGCTGATCCGGCGCCAGAGCGAAGGTCGCCTGGACAAACCGCACCAGGGCATCCATCGACAGATGCATGGCTTCTTCGGAGAAATGCATGATCATGCCCTTGTTGTCCTGCTCGTCGAAGGCGTGGCTGGCGTCCAACTCCAGCGTTTCCACCGCCGCACCGCCGGCCTGGATATTGCGGAAAATCTTGCCGGAATGTTTGATCGGCGTCAGGTGATCACGGTCGGCAAGTACGGCAAAGGTCTTGGGCGCCCGCACCCACTTGTGGCGGTTCGAACGGGCCGGAAAATTGATATAGGGATAGACCAGGAAGACGCCGGCGACACTGTCGGCCAGGGACGGATCCGGATCCTGGATCTTCGCTTCGCCCGACTTGGTCAGGGGTTCGGTCATCAGGTCCATGATCGACCAGCCGCCATGGCTGAAACCGGCCAGAATGACCTGGGACATATCGACCCGGCCCGATTGCTTGAGGCCCCACAGGGTGGCCAGCACGTCGCCCGACCGCTCATAGCCCTGCAACACGGCGCCGCTGCAGATCAGGGTAACAGCGAAGTTGCGATCCCAGCCGCGCGGCTTGAACGAATCGACGACATAGGCGCGGATACCCAAGGCCCCCACCGCCTCGGCATAGAGATGAACGTGCGGCCGCATACCGCCACAGCCGTGAAACAAGACCACCGCCGGCCGGACCACATCGTCCTGCGGGCCGTAGATCGTGATATCGGGCTCCAGAAGCTTATAACGTTGCTCCAGAGTATCCATAATCATCCCCCTTTTTTTCAGCTCAAGCGCCGCATGGCTCGCGCAAACGTGCGCGGCGAGCAGTCGCTCTTGCCAAAGTTTGTCAACTTTGGAGTTAACACAGAGTCTCCGCCATAAACCGGTCCAGCGCCGCGCCCGTCGCCTGATGCGACGTCTTATCATAGGTCATGAACGGCCCAAAATGAAGCGAGCTGTCTTCGTCAAAACAATGGGTCGCATTCAGCGTCATGACCTCGACCGGCAGGCCTTCTTCGGCCAGATGACGGAACACCGACTCCGAATGACTATGCGCCGTCAGGAAATCCTGGCGCGGAAGAATGGCCAGGGTCTTGGGTGCATAGAACCAGTTATGGATGTTCGATCGCGCCGGGAAATTGGCATAGGGATAGACCAGGAATACGCCCTTGACGCCGGCCAGAAGCGCCGGATCCGGATCCTTCAGCCGTGCCTCGCCATCGCGCGCCAGCTTTTGCGTCATGAGATCCATGATGGCCCAGCCGCCGTGGCTCCATCCGGCCAGCATGACCCTGCTTGCATCGACATCCTCGCGCTGCGCCACGCCCCACAACGCCGCCAGCACATCGCCCGACCGTTCATAGCCATGCAGGGCCAAACCCGAACAGACCAGGCTCATGGCCGCCGTTTCGTCCCAGCCGCGCGGCAAAAACGAATCGATCACGAATGCGCGATATCCGGCCGCCTCGACCTGGCGCGCATAGCCATGGATATGTTCGCGCACGCCGTTACAGGCATGGAACAGCAGGACGGCGGGTAAAGCCGTCTTATCCTTGGGTCCATAAGCGGTTATAAAGGGCTCGAGACGCGCGAAACGGCGCTCCATTGTATCCAGCACGCAAATATCCCTTGCAAAACGCCGAAACTGTCACAATATTAGTTACGGATTGAATCTTGATGTCCTTTGATGAATCAGATTTCAGCCGCAATAGCCAGCTTTATAATACAATCGGATGCCTCCCCACATGCCCGACTCCGCGACGCCTGTCCGCCACAGTACCCACACCATTCTGCCGATGTTTACCGAGCGCTGGTCGCCGCGCGCCTTCACGGATCAGCCGGTCAGCGAGGACCAGGTCCTCACCTTGCTCGAAGCCGCGCGTTGGGCGCCATCGGCCTCCAATCTGCAGCCCTGGCGGTTTATCTACGGCATCCGCGGCGAGCCCGAATTCGACACCCTGCTCAGCTTGCTGATCCCGTTCAACGAAGGCTGGGCCAGGAACGCCGCCGCCCTGATCTTTGTCGCCTCGGTGACCTCGTTCGACGGCGAACGCCAGATTCCTACCCATGCATTCGACGCCGGCGCAGCCTGGATGTCTCTCGCGCTGCAGGCGCACAGCATGGGCCTCATCACCCATGGCATGGGGGGGCTGGAATTCGAAAAAGCGCCGCTGGTCCTCGGTCTTCCCGACAATCTGAAGCTGTATGCCGGCATAGCCGTTGGCTATAAGGGCGACCCGGCAACCCTGTCCGAAAAGTTGCAGGCACGCGAGACACCGTCCGACCGCCAGCCGCTCACAGCCATGGCGTTCAAGGGTCGATACGAAGAGCCGGCGCCAGCTGGAGCGTGAGTCTCTGACAGCCGGTTTTTCGTGGCCTCGATCGCTTTTTAAAATATGCGAGCGTTCAGCCTGCACAGCCCGACCCTAAACCGGTCTCGTCGACGCCCGCACCACCAGTTCGGCCGGCATACGGAATGATGACGTCGTCTCGCCACCCAACCGACGGAACAGCATGTCGACCATCTGCCGTGCGCCAGCCTGCTTGTCCTGGCGCACGGTTGTCAGGGCCGGCGACAGGCTCTTGGCCATGCCGACATCGTCAAAGCCGCAGATCGCCACGTCACCCGGCACGCTCAGTCCCGCCTCGCCCAGCGCCACCATGGCCCCCTGGGCAATGACATCCGACGCACAGAACAGACCGTCGAACGGCCGTTTATCCGCCATCAGGGCGCGCACGGCGGCATGGGCCGAGTCGTAATTGAATTGGCACTCGACCCGGAACGCTTCGCCCACCACAGACGTGGTGCTGGCCAGCCCCTGGATATAGCCGTCATAGCGTCCGATGGCTTCAGGGATGTTGGATGGACCGACAAAGCCAATATTGCGGCAACCGCCGGCGATCATGTGCCGGGTGGCCAGGACGCCGCCGACGACATTGTCGACCCCCACTGTGCAATAGGACTGGCCGGGCATCACTTCACCCCAGACGACCAGTCCGGGATAATCGTCACCGATCGCCTGCATAGCCTCGTGCTGGTCGCTTTGGCCGAGGATCAGCAGGCCGTCGAAGCGGTGCGACCGGGTCAGGTCGAACAACCAGCCTTCCGGCGTATCGACGACCTTGGACAATAACAAATCGTAGCCGCGCTGCACTACCTGATCGGCCAGTGCGCCGATCAGTTCCAACAGGAACGGATCGGTAAGTTGTTGCTCCACCTGGTGGCCCAATGGCAGGATCAGGCCGATGGTCCGCGTCGTCTGCATACGCAGATTGCGCGCCGCCTGATTGACGACATAGCCGGTCTCACGCGCGATGACGTGGATGCGTTCGCGCAGTTCGAGCGGGATGAGCGGGCTATCCGCCAAGGCGCGTGACACGGTAGACACCGACACGCCGGCGAGGCGCGCGACATCTGCCATTTTCAGGCGTGGCTTCGTTTTAACGACCGGCGGCCGTTCGTCGATCATTACGCGTATGCCCTATGCTGCTACGCCACTCTTGCACTACGGCGCGCATCTGCAACGCAAGTGCACACCGTTTTGCCGGACAAGTCCACGAATTTTTCAGAATTTTTCAAGAATCCCGTTATGCGCAAAATTATTGCATGGACAGTGTCACAATGCGCAAACGCCAGCCGTAACGCGCGGACGCTTCTGTCGAGATTATGCCGGGATCAAGAGCCTTGACACAGTCAAAGGGCGAACGCCGCCCGCAACGTAAATCCTATCGCGCAACAGCCATGGGCGCCGATTGCGGACGATCGGTGAAGCCGCCGCTATAGACCGCATTCAGTAAGGCCCGATGCGAGGTCAGATCCTTCGCCGCCTGTTCGCCGAACATCTGCACCCGGGCGAAGATCTGGTCGGCCTTGTCCTTCATCGGCAGGGCGCCGGCCGCCGCCTGGTAGTCCGTATGGAAATTCATGCCGTACAGAATGTACTGATAGCTGAAATAGGCGAAACTCTCGTGATCGAGCACGAAGTCGTACCGGCTGGGCGGCCGGTACTTCCACAAGGCCAGCAATTCACGCAACCGGGGCGGAATCGTCGCCGGATCGGTGTTGTCGCGCCAGAACGGCTCCTCGCGTTTCGTCAGGCAGTAGTGCAGCTTGATAAAACCGATGATCGTCTCATAGCGCTTGACCATCAAATCGTTGAAGATGGCGGCCGAGGCATCCACCGGGCCCTGATGTGGGAAGAACTCGGCGATCTTGTTGACTGCCGATTCGATCAGCACCATGCCGGTGGATTCCAGCGGCTCGAGGAAGCCAGCCGACAGACCGACCGCAACGCAATTGCGCACCCATTGTGACGTCCGGTAGCCCGCTTCGAACTGGATCTTGCGCGTCGTGATCTCCGAACCGTCGGATGAGCCGCGCGACACATAGGCCCGAAGGACTTCCTCGGCGCGGTCATCGCTGCTGTGGCGGCTGGAATAGACATAGCCGACACCGCGCCGTGTCGGCAGGGCGATATCCCACGTCCACCCGGCCTCATGCGCCGTCGAGATGGTATAGCTTTCCAGCGGGCTGTCGGCCTTGGCATAGGGCACCTGGCAGGTGATCGCCCTGTCCGTGAACAGCACATCGTGGATCGGCTTGAACGGCACCTGCATCGCCTTGCCGATCAGTTCGGCGCGGAAGCCGGTGCAGTCGATATAGAGATCGGCGCGCAAGCCTCCTTGCTGGTCGGAGACGATATGGTCGATGGCGCCGGTTTCATCCAGGACGACGTCGTTCAGCGTGCCGTTCAGGTGGTGCACACCCAGGGCCTTCGCCTGGCGCCCGACCAGGGCAGCGAACTTCGCTGCGTCGAAATGGTAGGCATAGTTCAGCGGGCCGGCATAGTTGCCCTGGTGCAGGCGCTTGGGCGCCAGTTTGGCGTCGGCAATCCGCGTCTGGAAGGTGACCGCCTCGGCAAAGGGCAGGCGCGTCGCCGGGTCCTGGATCAGCCAGTAGGGCAGCAGGTTCAGCTCTTCCTTGCCCCAGTACGGCGACTCGAAGGGATGAACATAATGGCTGTGGACGCCGTTCACGGGCGCCGTTTCCCAGTCGTCGAAACGAATGCCTTGTTTGAAGGTCGCCTGGCTTTCACGCATGAATTCGGCTTCTTCGATGCCGATGCCGCGCAGGATGTTGCGAATGGTCGGGAAGGTACCTTCGCCCACGCCGATAATGCCGATTTCCGACGATTCCAGCAGGGTGATGCGTGGGCCGCCGGTCTTTTCGGTGCCCAGGGTATTGGCAAGATAGGCCGCCGTCAGCCAACCGGCCGCGCCGCCGCCGATAATCAGCACGTTCCGGCCGCGAGTTGGGGTGGCGGATGTTTCGGTCAAGGTGGTGCTCGCCTGTTTCGGCCGGTCAGTGATTGTAGTCACTGTTTTTATATGGCTTTCGACGCCCTGTCCATGGACAGGCGCCCAAAACCAGGGCAACGAGGGCGGGTTAACGACGAATTCGTGTTGACAAGCCTGTTACGAATAGGGGCACTTGATTCTCTGGCGTGGCGATTCTGGAGCCCTTCCATGTTCACAACTTCACCACCTAAGCCGCCCCTGCGGCTGTACCGAGGACTCGTTATCACGGCCACCTGGCAGGCCTAACTTGGAGGATTGTATTTCCCTAGAAAGTCCAGGAGGGCTTCGGCTGTGGCCAGGCGGCAGGTTTCGCTGGTCATGGAGTGATCGCAACCGGGAAGTTGCCTGTAGTCGGCCGGCTTGCCGGCCTGCTTCAGGGCTTCAGCCATATGATGGCTCTGTTCAGCGGGAACCGCGTCGTCATCTTCACCACGGATCAGCAGGATAGGCTTTGCCGCGGCGGCCTTGTTGATCGGTGAAATGGCGGCGCGATCCGCCTGACCAAGATAGCGTTGCAGCGTGGTTTGCGACCCCGTTGCCGGGCGGAAGGCGCCGGGCCAGGCGGAATCGACCTCCACGCCGCCCAAGTCGTCAGGATCGAGGACTGGGCGGTTGACACTGATCCAGGTTGTGTAGTCGGCGACATCGGAGATGCCGTTTATGGCTGCGGCGCAGCGATAGGTCCCACCGGACACGGCGCCATTAAGCGCCAGATAGCCGCCATATCCGAAGCCGGCGATGCAGACGCGATTCGGATCGGCGAGGCCCTGGGTTGCCAGATGGCGTACGCCGGCATCGAGGTCGTCCGGAATCTTGCCGCCCCATTCACCATCACCGGCAGCACGGAAAGCGGCGCCTGCGCCGTCGGAGCCGCGATAGTTGGGTTGCAGCACCAGATAGCCGCGTGACGCCAGGGCCTGTGCTAACCAGTTATAGCCGACCGTGTCGGACCCTTGCGGTCCGTCATGGGGCAGGACGATCAGCGGTAGGCTCTTGGCGTCATTACGCGATGGCCGGGTCAGCAAGGCCTGGATTGTCAGGCCGTCGGCCGCCGGATATTCGATCAGCGACTGATTGGCGACCCATTCGGCCGGGATGGCGACGTGGTCGTTGCCGAGGTCGATGAAGGTGCCCTTGACCATGTCGACGAAATAGTAGTTGCCGGCGTCGTTGCCGCCCTGGCTGAAGATAATCATGCGGCGGGCGTCGCGGGCCGTGGCGGCGATGCGGACGGACTGGCCCGGGGCGGAATCCTGACCCGCCTCGTAAATGCGGGCCAGGTTGGAGTCACTGAGTTCGTAGGTCGGCGCGACGCTGTCACGTGCAAAGCCGGCCAGGCGGCCCGTTGCCGGGTTGAATATAGGCCGGTCATGGAGAGCGTCTTCAGGCTCCAGCGGCGGCGACAACGTACCGTCACGCGCCAGTTCATAGTAGTGGAAACTCTGATCCTTTTCGTCGCGGGCGAGGATGACGAGCGCCTGACCGTCGCGGCCGAGCCCGGCCAGATAGGGGGCGAAGGTCTTGGCACGGTCTTCGATCTTCTTTGTCAGGATGGGCTTCCAGCTTTTGCCATCGCGCGTCTGGATGATAAAGGATTCCGACCTGAATTGGTAGACGGTGCGGGCATAGGGTTTGCCATGGTCGTCGACCAGCCAATCGTCGACATAGCGCTGTTCGCGGTCGAGATCGCCACCGTCGTCATTGACCATTTTGCCTACTCCCGTTTCCGGATCGACACTCCACAGGTAGACCCGTTGGGTCGGCTGGCGGTTCATCGAATCGAGGCGCAGTTCGAGAAAAGGACCGACGATTTCGGTCCGGCCGTCGACCGTCACCGCCTTCGGAATGCCCAGGGCCATATTGTCGTACTGGTTCATACGTTTGCCGACAGTCGTGCCCTTGTCGTCCTTCAGGTCGACAACCGTCACCGCTTCCTGAGAGCGCACGCCGTAATAGGCGCAACCGGGGGTACGCAGGGTGTTGAGCAGCGCGCTGACGATGGCATTATCAGCGGCCGACTGCGTGCCGGAATTGCCGGCGGTAGCGGGACCGCCGCTCTTGTTTTGAATGCTCGGAACCAGGTCGGTAATGGACTTCTGGTCGTCGAGGCGCTGATCGCCGCCGGACGGGCAGGTGCCGCGCAGTCCGGTCAGGCTGGCCGACAGCAGTATATAGTCGTTATTGACCCAGGTAATGGCCGTGATCGTATCGCTGTCCAGTTTGATGGCGTGCTTTATGTCGCCATCGATAACGTAGGTCGCCAACATTTGCTGGCCGTCGACGTGGGTGGTAAAGGCGATGCGGCTACCGTCCGGAGACAGGGCGATTTGTTCGATACGCGCCGGTTTCATGAAGATATCCAGCGGGGGCAACGGTTCTTCGGGGGCCGGTCGCAAACGCGGCACCCCTTTGACGATCACCTCGGTGCCAACATCCTTCGATGCGGTTTGAGCCAGAGACGGGTTGGCAATTGCCATAGCCAGGATGGCAGCCGATGCGAGAAGCCTGGTGATCATGAATTTCCCCCTCATGATATTATTTTAGCGTAGTTATAGACACAGATTGCACCGTCAGGCAATGCGTCCGCGCCTTGCATGGGCAACGGGTTCGGGTTCCTGTGTCCGAAACAGGTCTAACCGTTCCGCTTTCGGTAGCGCTTGAACAGGATATCGCGCCACCAGTCCCGGATGCCGTCCTGCCGGGTCGGACCGCCGCCTTCGTCATGATAGGCGCCATCCCAGCTTTCGGGTTTGACCATATACTGAAAGGGCCATACGCCCTCTCGCGTGCGACCGCAAATCGGGCACCACCGCGCCGGCGGCTGGTTCATCCACGGACTACGCGACGGCGCGATGGTGTACGCATCGCGGGCAACACGCCGCCAGGGCCGCCGAAGTCAAGAGCCATCCGATGCCGTTCACCGCAGCCGTGCCGGTCAGCCCGGCTTCGCGGGTTACGAATCCCGCCAGCAGGCCCATAACCAGCACCAGCCCCATCCAGCGCCACGACTGGAACGCGAAAGCGGCCATACAGGCCAGACCCGTGACCATGCCCACGACGGAATTGGCCCGCTGCAGGGTGGAAAAAGCCAGAATGAAGAATCCAGGAATAAAAAACAGCGACGGATAGATCATGGCCACCCCCAATATAGCGGTCAGCTGAAAAATTTTTTGGCAATCGAAATTGAGATTGTTTTCCCGGGAAGGACGGGAAGTTGGCGGTTGGCAAACCCCTCTACACCCGGTTCAGCTCCGCCACCACGTCATAGGCATCGCCGCGATAATAGGACTGGGTATATTCCGCGGCCCGGCCATCGGCGAGGAATCCGCGTCGCTCGATAAACAGGCCGGCGTCGCCCGGCCGGATCCCCAATATATCCGCCTGGTCGGCCGTGAAGGCAACGGCGCGCAACCGCTGCAAGGCGCGCACCGGCCGGTTGCCGGCGGCGTCCAGCGCCGCATACAGCGACTCCCCCACCGCATCGATCGAGGGCAGGCAATAGGACGGAATGGTCGAATATTCCAACGCCATGGTCAGGCCGTCGGCAAACCGCAGACGTTGAAAACGATAGACCTGGGTTCCGGGCGACAGGCCCAGCGACAGCGATTCCTCCGGCGTCACCCCACCCACCGACCGGGCCAGCCACTCGGAATGCGGCACGCGGCCGCGCGAAATCATGTCTTCGGAAAACGACGACAGCTTGGAGAAACTCTTTTCGACCCGGCTGGCGACAAAGGTCCCCGCCCCGCGCCGGCGCAGGATCAGGCCCTCGCTGACCAGGCCATCAACCGCCTTGCGCACGGTCAGTCGCGACACGCCGAATTCCTCGGCCAGGTCACGTTCGGGCGGAATGGCTGCTTCGGGACTAATGACACGGCTCAGAATGGCGTCGCGTAACACCTTTTGCAGTTGCATATATAACGGCGCGGGGTCATCGACCTGCAGCCGCCCGACCATTTCCATAAATGACATCTTCTCGTCTCCCCGGGCTGGGTCTGTATCCTGCCCTCTCGCCGCAACCGGCCGGGACTTTTTATGGAATCATCCTGTGTCGAATCTGAGTCGCCACAGAACATGGATATGAATATTCTATTGGTATGGTCGCGTCAACGGGTTTATAGTCTGAGTATATGGACTGGATAACGCAGACTCACGTCGAGCTCGTCCGACGCGATTGTGGTTTTATATATTAAATTTCAATATTTTATTAGAAATGAAACCACAATTTCGAGCCACGGCAGCGAACTTACCGGAATTTTTGGATTTAAGGTAGTTATAAATTGGTATGGTTCATCCATTAAGCGTCGTCATAATAAAGCAATTTGATGTAAGAAATTGGTATGGTCTCGCGGAAGCGGTCGAGACAAGCGTCAGAAGCAGTTCTTAAAGCCTGACGCCACACCCTGCGTAGCCGATCGCTAAACGTTGCCGCGAAAACTGGTCCTAGATAGGACTTATGCCATGATCATCGCCATACAATGGCGGCCGTCATGAAGGCCTCGCCCCCAATGTCAAAACCTTTACAGACCGGAAACAGCTGACAAACGGCATTTGGAGAGCACCTCAGACGTTCCTGCTATTGGTAATGTATTGGTAACAAAAGGGTCATGATATCCATTGACAAGGTGCGCACCTTGGGCCACCTTCCAGCGCAATCGGAAAAGTCAGCGAGGAATCCCATGTCGAAGCCGCTCCGCCACGCCTGTATTGCCGGCCTGGCGCTTCTCGCCACTACGGCCCTGACTTCGGCCTCCCTCACAGCACCGGTCATGGCCGCCACGCCGGAAAAGGCCCAACAACAGGCCCAGCAACAGGCACTGAACAGCTTTGCGCACGGCCTCGGCTACCGCTTTACCATTGTCGACAACACAGCGCCCGAAGGCTTCATCAGCGAAGTCCGCCTGACCTTGCCTAAGGTTCTGCCGCAAGCCGGCTGGTCGCTCTATATCGGCATGGTCAATCCGGTCCGCAGCCTCGACAGCGACACCTTCGACCTGACCCATGTCAATGGCGACCTCTACCGCCTGACCCCGAAAGCCGGCGTCGCCCTGAAGCCCGGCCAGACCTATGTCCTGACCCTGCACGCCGAAGGGCATTTCTTCAGTCAGTTCCACGTCATGCCCAATGCCTATATCGCGGCGGACGGGCTGAAGGCGGCTGTCATCCCGGCTGCGCGGTCGGCCATCGACCCGGCCAGCGGCCAGGAAATCCTGCCCTTCGTCTCGCCGATGACGGACGCCGCCAAGCTGCAGACCGCCGATGCCGGTGATGCGCCAAAAGACCTAAATGTGTGGAAGACGCCGCAGCACCTGTTCAACGAAACCGAAGCGCGCTATGTCGCCGGCCCGGCGCCCGAATTCGTCATCCTGCCGACTCCGGCCTCGGTAACCCGGCTGCCCGGTGCCGCGCTCGACTTGACGCGCGGCGTCCATCTTACCGGTACGAGCGACCCGGCCGGCATCAAGGCAGCGCTCGCCGATCTGCAGGACGCCGGCATTCGCGTCAGCCCGGGGGGCGTGCCGCTCGACATTGCCATCACCGGCCAGGGCCATCCCGAATCCTACCACCTGACGGCGCAGAACGGCAAGATCACCGTCACCGCCACCGATGCGGCCGGCGCCTCCTATGCCCTGGAATCCCTGGCTCAGCAGGCGGCCTACGAACACAACCGCCTGAAACCGCTCGACATCACCGACGCCCCGCGTTTTTCCTTCCGCGGCCTGCACCTCGACGTGGCGCGTAATTTCGAGAGCAAGGCGCACATCCTGCAGATCATCGACCAGATGGAGCGTTACAAACTCAATCGCCTGCATCTGCACCTTGGTGACGACGAAGGCTGGCGCCTGGCCATCACCGACTTGCCCGAACTGACCGACATCGGCAGCAAACGCTGCCACGACCTGGCCGAAGATACCTGCCTGCTGCCGCAACTGGGCGCCGGCCCGGACGGTGTTTCCTCCGTCAACGGCTACCTGACGCGCGCCGACTATGTCGAGATCCTGCAAGCCGCCACCGCCCACCATATCGAAGTCATGCCATCCTTCGACATGCCGGGCCACTCACGCGCCGCCACGCGTTCGATGGAAGCCCGCTACCGCCGCCTGGCCGCGCTGGGCAAGACCGATGAAGCCAATGAGTACCGTCTCGAAGACCCGGCCGACACCACGGTCTATGACTCCATCCAGCACTATAACGACAATACGCTGAACATCTGCCTGCCCTCGACCTATCACTTCATCGAAAAGGTCGTCGACACCATCGCCAGCTACCATCAGGCGGCGGGTGTGCCCCTGACGCGCTACCACATCGGCGCCGACGAGACGGCCGGCGCCTGGACCGGCTCCCCCGCCTGCCAGGCGCTGATGAAGGACCAGAACCTTACCCCGGCCAAGATGACGCCCTACTTTATCGAAAAGGTCTCGGCCATACTGAGCAGCCGGAACATCGAGCCGGCCGGGTGGAGCGACGGCATGGGCCATGTCGACCCGGCCCATATGCCGAAGGTCGTCCAATCCAACAGCTGGGGCACGCTATTCGGCGGCGGCATAGCCGAGGCCTACAACCATGCCAACCGCGGCTGGGACGTCGTCATGTCGACCCCCGACGTCCTCTATTTCGATATGCCCCAGGCTTCCGATCCGGCCGAACGTGGCTATGACTGGGCGTCACGCGAAACAGGCCTGTTCAAGGTTTTCGCCTTCATGCCGGAAAACCTGGCGGCCAATGGCAGCGTCATGAAGACCTGGGCTAATACGCCCGGCACCATGACCGATGTCGAGCCCCTCGACGCCGGCCGCCACATTACCGGCATGCAGGGCCAGCTGTGGAGCGAAGGTATCCGGAGCGACCGCATTGCCGACTACATGCTGTTCCCGCGCACCCTTGCCCTGGCGGAGCGTGCCTGGCATGCCGGCGCGTGGGAGCCCGCCTATAGCCCGGGCAAGTCCTACAGCTACGGCGACGGCCAGGTCGACAGCACCAAACTCTATGCCGACTGGCAGGCCTTCAACGCCAAGCTCAAGCCTCAGCTGGCGGCATTGGACGCGGCCAGCCTGACCTATCGCCTTCCGGTGCCGGGCGCCCGCGTCACCGGTGGCGTGCTGGAGGCCAATGTGTCCTATGGCGACCTGACCATTCAGTATCGCTCCAGGGGCGGCAAATGGACGACCTACCGTGAACCCGTCGCGGTCACCGGCGTGGTCGAACTGCGCACGGTCTCGCCCAATGGCAAGCGTGGCAGCCGGGTGGTGACGGTGCAGTGATTCTTGCCTTTCCCTGCCCGCGACCCTCATCGCTTCCTTACTGCGTGAACAGGCAAAATCTCCCGGTATTTACAGGAGATTTTCCATGGACACGCTGTATGGCGAAGAGGCCCGCAACAAGATTTGGGCGTTGATCAAGGACATAAAGGTCGCCATGATGGCGACCTGGGACCAGGACACGCACGAAGCCCATTCGCGCCCGATGATGGCGCTGCAAACCGAAGCGTTCGACGGCACCTTGTGGTTCTTTACCGGCAAGGATTCACGCAAAGCGCACGAAATCAGCGAATCGCACGAGGCTCTGTTGTCCTATGCCGATCCCAAGGCCATGACCTATGTCTCGGTCTCGGGCCGCGCCACCCTGACCGACGACCGTCTGAAGATCGCCGAACTGTGGAGCAACTCAGCCAAGATCTGGTTCCCGGACGGCCAGGACGATCCCAACCTGGTCCTGCTGCGCTTCGACGCCGACAAGGCCGAATTCTGGGAAGCTCCCAATGCCGCGGTCCGCAGCGTCAGCTACCTGAAATCGCTGGTCACCGGCGACACGCCCAATATCGGCACCACCGGCAAGGCCCATATGCAGCACTAGCCAGCGGTAAAGCTCTTCCTTCTGTTTCACCGGCGGGTTTAGCGGGAGAGATTTTTGTCATCCGAGCAGGCGGCAAGCGCCGCGGGTATGCTTATACCCGCAAGCGATGCCAACGCACTCGGTACGAAGCACTCGGGGGCGAAAAGATCCCCGCTAAACTAGTGGCGGAAGACCCGGACACTGGTAAACACCATGGCGAGCCCCGCCTCGTCGGCTGCGTTGATCACGGCTTGGTCGCCGATCGAGCCGCCCGGCTGGATAACAGCCGTAGCGCCGGCCGCGGCGGCTTCCAAAAGCCCATCAGGGAAGGGGAAAAACGCTTCCGACGCACAGGCCGATCCCTGAGCCAGCGAAAACTCCAGTCCCAGACCTTCCGCGGCCTCTTTCGCCCGCAAAGCCGCGATACGCGCCGAATCACGTCGATTCATCTGGCCGGCGCCTATACCGGCCGTCCGGCCGTCCTTGGCATAGACAATGGCGTTCGACTTGACGTGCTTGGCCACGGTGAAAGCAAACAGCATGTCCTGGATCTCGGTCGGCGTCGGCTGGCGCTTCGTCACAACCTTCAGGTCGGCCGCCAGGATACGCGCCGTGTCGCGCGACTGGACCAGCATACCGCCGGCCACCGAACGGAATACCTGCCCGCCGGCCAGGGGATCGGGCAATGAGCCGGTCACCAGCAGACGCAGGTTCTTCTTGGCGGCAAAGACTTCGATCGCGTCTTCGTCGACCTCGGGCGCCACCACGACCTCGGTGAAGATCTCGACGATCTTCTCTGCCGTCGCACGATCCAGCCGCCGGTTCAGCGCCACGATCCCGCCGAAGGCCGACACCGGGTCGCATTCCAGCGCCCGGCGATAGGCCGTTGTCAGGTCCTGGCCCACGGCCACGCCGCACGGATTAGCATGCTTGACGATGACGCAGGCCGGTTCGGAAAACTCGGCAACCAGCTCGATCGCCGCGTCTGTATCGGCGACATTGTTGTAGCTCAGGTCCTTGCCCTGGAGCTGCTTTGCCGTCGCCACGCCGGGGCGATCCTCACCGGTCTTGTAGAAGGCCGCCGACTGATGCGGATTTTCACCGTAGCGCATGGTTTGCAGCCGCGCCGCGCCGATCGTCTTGCGTTCCGGGTAGGCATCGCCCAGCTGTCCGGCAAACCAGGTCGACACCGCCGCGTCATAGGCTGCCGTCCGGGCAAACGCCTTGGCCGCCAGCGCCTTGCGCAGGTCCAGCGTCGTTACACCGCGGTCGGCAATCGCCGCCACGACCTCATCCATGCCCGCCTTATCGACACAGACGGCAACATAGGGGTGGTTCTTGGCCGAAGAGCGGATCATGGCGGGCCCGCCGATATCGATATTTTCGATGGCGGCTTCGAAGCCGGCGCCCGAAGCGACGGTCGCCTCGAATGGATACAGGTCGATCCATACGATATCGATCGGCAGGATGTCGTGCTCATCCAGGGCGCGCGCATGTTCGGGCGCATCGCGATAGGCCAGCAGTCCGCCATGTACCTTGGGGTGCAGGGTCTTGACCCGGCCGTCCATCATCTCGGGGAAGCCTGTGATCTCCGACACGTCCTTGACCGCGATCCCGGCGGCATGAATCGCTGCCCGCGTGCCGCCGGTCGACAACAGCTCGATCCCGGCCTGGCTCAGGGCCGTCGCGGTTTCGATCAGGCCCGTCTTGTCGGAGAGTGAGATCAACGCCCGCTTGGGAGCAACAAAATCGGGGGCAGGCGGAAAGGCGGGCGCGGCGGGCATGTCTATACTCTTGCGAAGGGGGAGATTCGTTGCCGCGCGTTTACACGACACCGGCTCTTTTGCCTATAGCGGGCATGGCTTTTCCGCTGACGCAACCGATTGCGCGAATTTTCCGCCGAATTCCGACTCAGAGTCTTCCGAACGCGGTTATTTTTGTCAATTGTTGATAATTAATATCCGTTTTTAAAAGAGACTCGGCTGATTGAAAATCAACATTGATAATATGATAACCATGTCCATTAACCAAGTAAAACCCCGCCGGCAGGAGGTCCTACCGGCGGGGCATGGGGTATTAACCAATCCCTTTAATCTTAACGGTATCCGTAGCCATACCCACGGTCATACCGGTTTTCGTAGCGGCGATCGTTGGACCGGCGATGGTCGTAGCGATCATAGCCATAGGACTCACGGGCCTGTTGTTCGATCTTGTTGCAGTTCGACTTGCCGTGATCCTTGCCGAGCTTATTGCCGACGACGCCACCCAGAACCGCACCGCCGACGGCGCCCAGGCCCTTTTCGTTTTTCGCCACCTGGCTACCCAGCAGGCCGCCGATGACGGCGCCCAGGATCATGCCGGTTTGTGCGCTTTGCTTCTTCTCGACCTGGCAGACATAGGTCTGACGGGCCGAAGCGGTCACGGGGGCAACAGTGCCCAGGATCAGGCCGGTCGAAATGACCGCCGCCGTCATTGTTTTGATCATCTTGTTCATAACTTGGTCTCCTTTCGAGGTCGGCCGGGGATGTTTCCGCACCGTTGATGAGACCCTTTATAAGCCTGCGAACCTGAACGGGATTTGAGCCGCGCGTTCATACTCATTCAGCTACGCATTATTTTTCGGCCGCCGGCGAAGGGCGTAATTCGCGTGGTTTTCCCTTTAAAGTTAAGGCAGTAACGACAGCGGCCAGAGCCAGCAGGCTGAGATTGATCCCCAAGCCGGCGGTGAATGAAAACTGGCCGAACTTCAGTATATGCGTAACCACCAGCGCCAGCAGGCTTGCCGCGAAGACATAGCGCCCAACCCTAGAGACCAACGGCACCGATGGCGCCAACAACCCGGCCAGGGACAAAACCACCGTAACACCCCAGAAGACCGGCGCGAAAGGCACCGCCGCCGCCATGGTCAGCAGGGTCGCCACAACCATGGCGGCCGCAGACCCCCAGACAAAGGCGATCCATACTTTGTGAAGACGTGGATAGGACCGGCCCTTCTGCGCCGATTTCAGCAACCAGATATCGATCCCCGTCGTACAGATCAGGCACAGTCCTGCCCCCAGCAGGACATAGGCCCACCTGACCCACAGCCCACCGTAATTACCGAAGTGCAGCCGATACAGGCTGGCATAGACCTGCTTGCCGGCCGCCCCGTCGGACAGGTGGAGCTGGGCAACGAAATTGCCCTTGCCGTCGAACTGCCAGTTATCACCATAGACCATGCGGTTCTCGATCTCGGCGCTGACATCGATATTTTCGTGGTCCGTGCCCAGATTGTTGATCGAGATGAAGTTCGGATGGATGTCCGGCCGCATGGTTTGCAGGGTGGTCAGCGCCTTGACCAGCCCCTCGCTCGATACCTGACCCTGCGCGCTCTTAGGTGTGATATCGGGATAGAGGGCGGCAAAGGTCTTGGTCGTATCGCCATTATGGAAGGTCAGCGCCATGACCAGCACAATGACCTGCGACAGCCCAATCAGCGCGCCGGTCAGGGCGATCACGATATGAAACGGCGCCGCCCATACCCCGATCCGGTTATGCAGGTCGGCGCGGTTGAGGCGTGACGTGCCGTTCAGCCGCCACAGAAACGCGTCCTTCAGGATACGCGGATGGGCCAGCAACCCGCCCAGGATCAGGGCCAGCATGGCGACACCGCCCAGACCGACGACAATCAGCCCGATACTTTGCGGCAGATGGAGGAAATAATGCAGTTCGGTCAGGCCGTGCGTCGCCGGGTGCTCGCCAGGCCCGCTATAACGGCCGTTCTCGTCATAGACCCGGACATGACCTTCACCCAGTGACAGGACCAGACGCGGATAGTCGGGCGTCGGCGTGACGATATAGAGCGCTGTTTCCTTGCTGTCCTTGGGGATCTGCAGCCGCATATCGGCCAACGCAATGGCAATCGCCTGGGGCCTGAAATCATGGACCTCGGCGCGACTGGCCGTCTCCCAGCGTTCGATATCGATATAGAAGACCGTTGCGGTTCCCGACAGGCAGATCAGATACAGCACCGCCGCCGTGACCAGGCCCAGTATCTTGTGGCCGGTCAGGTTCTTTGCGACAAAGGCGGCGGAGACTTTCGGCCACAGCGTGCGCGACTTGCTCATGCCAACACCCGCGGCAGGAAGACCAGGGCGGCGGCAAATGCACTGCACAGGATCAATCCGAGACACGAACGGTACGGCCGGCGGCTGGCCAGCTGGATCACCAGCCCGGCCGCCATGGCGACCATGGCCAGGATAGCCATGCCCATCAGCTGTTCGGCGGCACCGCCGGGCACCCAGGCGCACCATATCAGCCCCGTCAGGAAACCAAAAAGCGGCACGACGATCAGGCTGCCGGCCAGCCGGACGGCGAACCGGCCCCAGTAACCCCTGCCCAGCGACAATCCGTCCGATTCGATCTCGCGCGTGCGCTGGATCTTGGCGGGCTGGCCCATCAGTGCCAGTCCCTGCCGCGCCACGATGGCGAATCCCAGCACCATCGCAAGAACTGCGGCCCAGGCCAGGCCGACATCCGGACTGGTGCACAGCGTCCATGCGGCCACGCCCAGCGCGACTGCGCCCCAGCCGGCCGCCAGGGCATAGCGCCACAGGCCCGTGCGCACGCCTTTGCGTTGCCAGGTCGCGAAAACGGCCAACAGCCCCGCCGTAACGAGGAGGCTCCCGCCGATCTGCAGCGATGTCGCGAGTAAGTTCAAACCCAAAGCCTTTGCTCGGCAATCTTCACTCCCAACAGTCCTCCCCTGTAGCGCAGTGCAACGAAGCGTACCGGTGAGGTGTCGCCGCTTGTCGGCGACGGTGGGGGCAATTTCCTAAAAATTATAGCTCAGCGACACCATGGCGCTGCGCGGTGGGGCGTAATAGGCCTGGTCCCATTGCAGGCCGCCGAAATACTTTTCGTCGAAAAGGTTCTTGACGTTCACCGTGGCGCGCACCTTGTCCGTCAAGCGGAAACTGGCCATCAGGTCGACCACCGAATAGGCGTCCTGCGCGAAGGGAGCGCCGGCGCTCACCGTCGAGATCTCGCTCTGCCAGCGCACGGCGGCCCCCAGCTTCAGGTCGCGATATTGCGGCAGGCTGTAGGTCGTCGACAGTTTGAGCGTCCGACGCGGCAGGTAGTTGCGCACGTCATTACCGTCGCGGTCTTCGAGCGACAGGCTGGTCCAGCCGCCGTTGATGGCCCAGTTAGTGCTCAGCTTGCCGGCGACTTCCAGTTCGTAGCCTTCGACGAAGGTGTCGATGCCGGCATAATAGGCCTTGCCGGCCAGGTCGTGATTGGCATTGTAGCCGGCGGCATCCGGATCGCTATCCTGGAGGTAGCCGGCGAACTCGGCCAGGCCGTATTGCTCGGACTTGAAGACGGCGCCGGTGGCGAGAAAGCGCTTGTCGAACCATTCCGACTTGATGCCGGCCTCAAGGCTCTTGCCGGTGGCGGCCTCGAATCGGTGGAACGTGACGTCGCTTTCCGACTGCGGGTCGAAAATGTCCGAGTAGCTGGCGTAAAGCGAAACATTGGGTGTGACATCATAGACGACGCCGACATAGGGACTGACCTTGTTTTCGGAGCGATCTTCGGAAACGCCGTAGGACGCGCCGACCGCCTTCAGGTCGACGGCATTGAAACCGGCGATGCCGGTCAGCTTGTCGGTGACGTTCAGGTGGATGGCGCCGTAGATCCGAGCCGTATCCGTCTTGATCTGCTCAGCCAGGTACGGGTCGGGATAAACGGGTTCCGCAGGCGCCGTGATATGGCCATCCAGCATGGCCGGATAGTCGAACATATCGGCGAAACGCTCCCACTTGTAGCTGGCGGAATGGGCCGCATTGGCGCCGAACACCACCTGATGCCGGCGACCGAACAGGCTGACCTCACCCGTGGCGATGACATCGAACATGTCCTGCTTCAGGATCGACGGATAGATGCCGCTAAAGGCATAGACACCCAGGCCGGTCACCGGATCAGGCGTGCCCCAGGGATAGAGCAGCCTGGCGTCTTCATCGTAGGACTTGCGGGTATAGATGCCCTTGACGGTCCAGCCGTTGTCGAAAGCATAGGCCAGTTCGCCGAAGCTCTGGTGGTCGTGGGTGTTCCAGTAGGTCCACGGCGCCGCCGAATTGGCTGAAACGTCGTAGCGGATCGGCGTGCCGTCCGAATAGGTCAGGGGCAGGGCGCCCCAGCTATTGCCGTGCGCCAGATTGTCCTGCTGCGAATAACCGGCCGTGGCCTTGAGCTTCGGCGTGATGTCCCAGGCCAGGACGCCGTAATAGACATTGCGGTCGACACCATAGTAGTCGAGGTACGAGTCTGTATCGGTGTGGGCATAGACCAGGCGGCCCGACAGCGTGCCGTCGCTGGTCAGCGGCCCCGACACATCGCCGGTGAGGCGTAGGTCGTTCCACGAACCGTAGCCGGCAGAGACATCGGCCTTGAAGCTCCTGGTCGGGCGCTTGCGGATATAGTTGATGGTGGCCGACGGGTTGCCGGTGCCGGTCATCATGCCGTTGGCGCCGCGAATGGCTTCGACGCGCTCGAAAAGAGCGGTATCCAGCGCCCCGACCTGAAGTCCCCAGTCGAGTGGCTGGCCGACGCCGTCGACCTGGAAGTTGATGATGTCGAAGCCACGCGAATTGTAATAGGTGCGGTCGGTTTCGTCCGCCTCGACATTGATGCCGGGGATGGTGGCCAGCAGCTGGTTGGCGTCGCTGAGCTGGAAGTCCCGGATCTGGGCGGCGGAGACGACGGTGACCGACTGCGGCGTTTCACGCAGAGACAGGTCCAGCCCGGTGGCGCCGGCCGAACCCTTGATCACCCGTTTGCCGATGATGGTGACTTCCGGGGCGCCTTCCGCCTTTGGGGTCGATGTGACGGCATCTTCGGCCTGAGCCATCCCGGCCACAAGCGCGAAGATGGATGTGGCCAGGGCCAGGGTGCGAAGAGATGCAGACATGTGTACTCCGAAATTATGTCCAATTGCGCTAACAATTGCGAATGACTATCATTTCGGCCGTCATATCAGGCATGACTCTCAAGTCAACCGAATATGCGAATAATTCTCATTATTATATCCCTGACACAAAAAATCCCGCCGGCATAACCAACCAGCGGGATTTTTCGTTATGGAGATAGGCTTGGAACGCTATTCGCGGACGTAACGATAGATGACCTTTTCGCGGTGACCATTGGCCAGGGTGCGGTAGTGGGTCTCTGTGCGGTAGGCCAGACGCCTCATGCAATCCTTCTTGCCGTGGTTCTTGCCGACCTTGCTGCCGATCGCGCCGCCGATAACAGCCCCGCCGATCGTGCCAAGACCGCGTTCGTTCTTCGACACCTGGCTGCCGATGATACCGCCGGCGATCGCGCCAATGACAGTGCCCTTCTTGCTCGAGCTCTTTTCCTGGTACTTGCAGACCACGGAATAGGCATTGGCCTGTTCGGTCATAACGGCGCCGCTGACCAGGCCGGTGATGATCAAGGCGACGGCCGTGCCCTTAATAAATTTCGACATCTTGCTCTCCTTGGAGACGGATTAATCCCATAAACGCAGGCAAGATGCGCTTTGGCGCATAAGGATGCAGTCAATTTATGCGCCGGCTGTTGTAAGGACTGGCTTAGATTGACTGATGACGGCGAGTGTAAAATGATTCGCGCAACTCAGTGACGGCACGTCCTCGATGGTGGAATTTTGGATCACGAAAAGCTCGAAAAGCAGAAAAGCACGAATATTCAGGGTGGAAAATTCTTCTGCGCGAAGCGCTTTCATTCGGCGCCTAGCCACGGGCTCGATTGAGTGCCCTTCGGGCGAGAAAGACTCAAGGCCACGCCTATTCGTGCTTTTCTGCTTTTCGAGCTTTTCGTGATCCAAAATTCCACTGTAAAAAGACGTGCCGTCACCGCGTTGAACGAACGATTTCCTATACCTGCCAGCTCAACGGCTCAAATCCGGCGATATCACGCCTCAGCCGGCGACAGTTTCCACCGCACCTTGGTCTGGGTGTCCAGTCGCGCCACGCCACGCAGGGCAATCACCACCGACTTGCGCAGCCCACCCTTTTCGAACACCGCACCCGATTCCAGCGCGACCTCCTTGGCATCGTGGCGCAACCACCATCCGCGCCCACCCGGCCCGCGCAGCAATACACTCTTTCGATCACGCGCCAGCGACGCCTGGACCTCGGGATGCAGCAAAAACCGAACCGTAAAGGGCGCGGCCACCGGCAGCTGCTTCTGCTTGCTTTCCATCGGCGTCAGGCGCTCTTCACCGCGCAGTTCATCGCGCTGGGTATCGACATACAGCCGGCGCTCGTGCTTGAGGGCAAATTTCGGCCGCCAACCCTCGTGCTCCATCTCCAGCAAGGTGCCGGAATCCTCCGCCTCGACCCGGCGGCTGCGGATCTTGTACCGCGCACCTTCCAGGGCAAAGTTCAGCATCTCGCCGAACCGCCCGGTCACCGGGCTCAGCAAGGCGCTCTCGCCGATGGTCAGGCTGTTGCCGGCGCCGACAATGCGGAATTCCTGGCGATCGGACTGGCTGGGCGACCATCCGGGCAGGACGATCAGCTTGTCGCGCCCGCCCGAAACCTCGAACGACATCGGATGATCGCAAGCCGCATAGCCGGCATCGCCGCCGCGCGGCTCACCGGCGTCGACAAAGACCGTCAGGCTGCGCCCACTCATCCGGTGAAAGCGGCCATGTTCCAGCACATTCGGCACGGCCACGGCGGCGCGCTGTTCCGTCCGCACCAGGGCCGGCAAGACCTGGTCTTCCAGCAGCGATTCCGACCCCTGGAAGGCACACAGGCTGCCGTCCGGGTGCGAACAGGTGCGCACAAAGCGCATCAGCCGGTCGATATAGTGATCGAGATAGTCCGGTACGCTGATTCCGCGCTGGCTCAGGCCGTCCTCGATGAGCAACAGATCGTACAACAGCTCCAGACCCTGCTCCGGACTGCGCGAAATGTGCGAGCCATCCGCCAATACGATCTTTTTCAGGACCTTGGGCAGGCGGTTTAGGCCCTTCTTGCGGAAACCGTCGCCCACCCGGCCGGACAGGACGCAACCCAGCAGCACCAGGGCGACCGCCCGTTGCGCCTGCCAGCCATTGGGCTGGCTCAGCCGCAACAGATGCCGCCCCTGTTCGGCCATCGACTGAGCCAGCAGGTGAATCTCGTCGGGCGTCGCTTGCGCAGCCAGTCGCCGCGCCGACAGGGCCAGATTGATCAAACGCCGCGGCAGGATCTCCTCGCCCCAGGTAAACGGCGTCCAGGCGCGAAACGTCTTCTGCCACATGACGAATAGCCGCACAGCCTCGCGCGCGCCCTCGTCACCCTGGGTCAGCAGCGACGACAGCCAGCTGAAACGATGCAGTTCGACGGCGAAGGCCCGGGTCGGCGAGGGCCGGTTCCACGGGTCGCCGCTGCCCTGGACGCTCATCCGCGCATTCGTCAGATGGAAGCGCCCGGACAGGATCGCCTTGCCCATCAAGGGCTGGGTCGGGCGGCCATCGTGCGGCGCGGCGAGAAAGCCGTCGGGTGTGCGTCCCTTCAGGGTCAGGCGATAGCCGGGCATGCCGAACAGTTCCGCCCCCAGCTGCTTGCGCAGCAGGGATCCGGCCACCTTGGCCCAGGGCGTCTTGACGGCGCTATGTTCGGTGATCGGGCCCGACTCGTAGGCGTCCATCCGTTACGCCCCCAAACCCTTCAAATCTGGCCCCTTCAAGATTGGGCCCTTCAAAGTCGCGATATTGGCGGCATAGGTCGCAGGCCCGCCCTTGAACACGGCGGTCCCGGCGACCAGCGCCGTCGCTCCGGCAGCGACACAGGCCCCGGCGTTCTGGGCATTGACGCCGCCGTCGACCTGCAGAATGGCGTGATGGCCGAGCGCGTCCAGTCGCTTGCGCACCGTTTCGATCTTGCGCAGCTGCTGTTCGATAAAACTCTGGCCACCAAAGCCCGGATTGACGCTCATGATCAGCACCAGGTCGATATCGTCCATGATCCAGTCCAGTATCTCGACCGGCGTCGCCGGATTGAGCACGACACCGGCCTTGGCGCCAAGCTGGCGGATATATTTCAACGTGCGGTGCAGGTGCGCCCCAGCTTCCGGGTGGACGCTGATATAGTCGGCCCCGGCTTCGCGGAAAGCTTCGAGGAACGAATCGACCGGCGAAATCATCAGATGGCAGTCGAACGGCAGTTTGGTATGCGGCCGTAATGCCTTGACCACGTCGGGTCCGATGGTGATGTTCGGCACGAAATGGCCGTCCATGACGTCGATATGGACGAAGTCGGCCCCGGCCTCAGTGATCGCCCGCACCTCTTCACCCAGCCTGGCAAAATCGGAAGCCAGAATCGACGGGCAGATGAGCGGTGCTGTCATGACGGATTCGCCTTTTAGGGGGTGTCTGCTTAAACCCGTAATAGGGTCGCCGGTCAACCGTTTTGCCGCGTCAGGTGCGCGATAAAAAAGCCGTCCTGGCCACCGGCCTTCTGATGCGGCAAAAGCCGCAGCCAGCCTTCCGGCCGCACACTGTCGGCGGGTATCCCCAGGGCGGTGATGACGTCATCTGCCGGCTTTTTGATGGCAAATTCGGGATGGCGGCGCAAGAAGGCCACAACCTGGGTCTCGCCCTCTTCGCGCTCCAGCGAACAGGTGCAGTAGATCAGGTCGCCGCCAGGTGCGACACGCTTCGCCGCGGCATCGAGCAGCCTGTGCTGGACATCCGCCAGCTTGGCGATGTCCGACGGCCGCGTTGCCCACAGCACGTCGGGCTGACGGCGTAGGGTGCCGGTTGCTGAGCACGGAGCATCCAGCAGGACCGCATCGAAACTGCGCGAATCGTCCCAGGTTTCGGCGTCATATTGCGCCATCTCGGCCTCGAATCCCGTCCGGAGGAGATTTTCCTCGACCCGTTTCAGCCGGTTCTTCGAGCGGTCCAGCGCCACAACCCTGGCGCCGGACGCCAGCATCTGCATGGCCTTGCCGCCCGGTGCGGCGCACAGATCGACCGCCGTCTTGCCGCTCAGGTCGCCCAGCAGGCCGGCCGCGACCGAGGCCGCCACGTCCTGGACCCACCATACGCCCTCACTGTACCCCGCCCACTCGTTGAGGTGGCCGCGAAGGGTGCTGCGCAAAGTCAGGCCGCCAATCGCTGTGCCCTGCAAGGGCTCCTGCAGTCGCTCCAGGTCCGCCATGGTCTTGAAACTGAGGTCGGTCGCCGGCTCTTCGGTCAGCGCCATGGCAATGCCCTCGGCGTTGGCTTCGCCATAGGCCATCTTCCAGCGCTGGAACAGCCAGTCGGGCGCCAAACGGCTGGCGACGGGCGCTTTCAGACCGCCTTCGCGGATGACGCCGCGCAGTATGGCGTTGATCAGGCCCTTGAACGGTCGGGTATTGGCCTCGCGCTCGGCCAGCTTGACCGTGGTCGATACCGCCGCGAAATCCGGCACCTGCATGAAACCGATCTGCGCCAGCCCGATGCGCAACAGATCGCACACAGCCGTCGACGGAACCTTTTTCGTCTTCTGTTCGATGACGTAGTTCAGCTGGCCGAAGCGGCGCAGGACCAGCATGGCCAGGGCGCGGGCGAAACTGCGTTCCGAGTCGCTCAGGGACGTGAACTCACTGCGCGTTACCGCCTCATCGAAACCCGAGCGCTTGGCCAGGGCAGCGTCGATCAGCATCATGGCGGCGATCCGGGCATTCATCCCGATATCGCCATCGTCTTCGATACGCACCGGTTCGGCCTGGGGTTTGCGCGGGCGGGGTTTTTGCGGCGACGGTTTGCCGCGGTGAGGACGCTGGGGAGCCTGGGCCATGTAAGATGCTTTGCTTTAAATCTGAAATAAGCCCGTCGCATTTATCAACGACAGTCCTCCCCTGTAGCGACGTGAAACTTCGCGTACGGGGGAGGTGTCGCCGCTTGTCGGCGACGGAGGGGGCACTTGAGCTTTAGCCCATATCGGTTGTCGGCACGCTCGTAAAGCCGTCACGGCCACCGCGCTTCATGCTCATGCTTAGGGCTATAAGGGCCTTGACCCGGTTTTCGGTCGCCGGATGGGTCGAGAACAGGTTATCCATCGCCCGTCCGCTCAGCGGATTGATGATGAACATGTGGGCCGAAGCCGGGTTGCGTTCGGCATCGTGATTGACCACACCACCGCGCGCATAGGCCTCGATCTTTTTCAAAGCCCGTGCCAGCGCCTCGGGATCACCCGAAATCTCACCACCGATCCGGTCGGCTTCGTATTCGCGCGTCCGGGAGATCGCCATCTGGACAACCATGGCCGCAATCGGCGCCAGTATGCTCATCAACAGGACGACGACAAAATTGCTGCCGCCTTCCTCGTCGTCGCGTGAACCGCCAAAAAACATGGCAAAATTTGCCAGGGACGAGATGGCGCCGGCCAGGGTGGCCGTGATCGTCATGGTCAGGGTATCGCGGTTTTTGACGTGGGCCAGTTCGTGCGCCATCACGCCGCGAATCTCGGCCCGATCGAGCGCGCGCAACAGACCCGTTGTCGCCGCCACCGCCGCATGTTCCGGATTACGGCCCGTGGCAAAAGCATTGGGCTGGTCATTGTCGATGACATAGACCGCCGGCATGGGCAGGCCGGCGCGTTGGCTCAGATCCTGGATATCGTCGTAATATTGCCGGATCAGGCCCGTGGCGCGTTGTGGATCGACGGGCTGGGCGTAATACATGCTGAGCACCGCCTTGTCGGAATTCCAGTAGGCGAAAAGGTTTATCGCGACGGCAAGCGCCAGCGCGATCAGCATACCCGTGGGCCCGCCCAGCATCAGCCCGATCACGCCGAACAGCGCGGTCATGCCGGCCAGCAGCATATAGGTCTTGAACGGGTTCATAGTGTACAGTCGCTCCTTGCGATTAGCTTCAACAGAGCTTAGATTTGGGAGCCGAAGCCTTTGCCCGCAAGGGGATTACAAAAATGTCATCCGAATCCGACTTGAGCGACCTGACGCCGAAAAAGGTCCTGACCCCCGCCGCCCAGCGCGCCCTGGCCGAGGCCGAGGAACGCCGCAAGCTTGCCGCCGAAACTGAAAAGGTGGCCGAAGACGGCGGCCCGCCCGGCCCCGAACCCACGCGCTACGGCGACTGGGAACGCAAAGGCATCGCGGTGGATTTCTAGCCGGGGTTTTGTCGGTTATTTCGCTTTACGAATAAGAAGCTTGTTTCGTAAGGGAAGATTTGAACACGGATAAGGACGGATGCCGCTTCGCGGACACGGATCAACACGGATGGAATTGTGTTTGCCGTGCGAGTTCTGTGTAGCCCGATACCTTATCGAAGCGCAAAGCGCTTCAAAATAAGACATGTCCGGAATGTATCAGCCGGCCTTGGCCAGACTCGAACATCCGTGTCGATCCGTGTCCGCGAAGCGGCATCCGTGCCTTATCCGTGTTCCATGACCTTGCCGGCAGATATCGCGCCGACCGCAGTCCAAAGCCCTGAAGTTCGTGTCGTTCGTGGTTCAAGCCTTTTTCGACCAACACGAATCTCACACATTATGCAAGGCGGCCAGGATCGCCTGCGTCGCGGCCACCGGATCCGGCACGCGCGTGATCGGTCGACCGACCACCACATGTGAGGCACCATTCAGAAATGCCTGTTGCGGCGTGGCGATCCGTTGCTGGTCATTAACGTCCGAGCCTTCCGGCCGCACACCCGGCGTCACGATCAGGAAACCTTCCGGCACCCGCGCCCGGATCATTTCGGCCTCATGCGGGCTCGACACGACACCATCCAGGCCACAGGCCACGGCCTGATCGACCCGGCGCATGACGAGATCACTCAACACCATGCCATAACCCATTTCGTCCAGATCGCCCTGGGTTAGCGAGGTCATGACCGTCACACCGATGATCTTGGCCGTGCCGTCACCGCGCCCGGCCACGGCCGCCTTCATCACCTGCGGCTCAGCATGAACCGTCAGCAGGTCGCAGGCGCCCGAAGTCGCAGCCTTGGCCGCACCTTCGACCTGGGCGCCGATATCGTGCAGTTTCCAGTCCTGAAACACCGACTTGCCCTGTGCCTTCAGTTCCTCGCACAGTACAAGTCCGCCCTGGGCCAGCAGGGTCAGGCCGATCTTATAGAAGCACACCGTGTCCCCCAACTGCGCCACCAGTTTGCGCGCGCTCTCCAGATCAGGTTCGTCCAGGGCGACGATCAGGCGTGGATCGGCGGCAAATGCGCTCGCAGTTAAGGCTGGCATGGCTATATCCTTGCTGGGGGGTGTCGGGGGCGTAAACGATTTGCTATGGCTGTTCAATAACTGATTTGGGCGGCTACCATGTTCGACAGCGACCTGATTGCGAAACTGTTCGCCTTCTATATCAACTTCTTTATCACCCTGTTCGCCCTGATCGATCCGATCGGCAATGTGCCCATCTATGCCGCGGCGACCCAGACCCAGACGCCGACGGCGCGTAACTGGCTCAGCATCTATATCTCGATCTTTACCGCCCTGATCCTGACCCTGTTCTTCTTCGCCGGCCTCAGCATCCTGGAATTTTTCGGCATCTCGATGAATGCCTTTCGCATTGCCGGCGGGCTGCTGCTCTTCCTGATGGGCCTGGAAATGGCGCGCGGCAACTTCATCGACACCTTTACCCAGGCCGACGAGGTCAAGGAGGGCGGCGAGGCAGCGAACGGCGTCAAGCCGCTGGGCCACCGCGAAAACGCCAAGAAGAGCTTCGAGAAGCTGGTTGTGCCGTTTGCCTTTCCGCTCATGGTCGGACCAGGCACCATCTCGACTGTCATCATCCAGGCAGGCATCGCCAAGGACTTCGGCTATACGGGCCTGGCCGTCGGCGTCGCCGCCATCGCCACCACCGGCCTGGCGATCCTGGTGACGCTGCTGTTTTCCAACACCATTTCACGGATTTTCGGTCGCGTCGGCATGGTGGTGGTGATTCGCGTGCTGGGTTTGATCCTGTGCGCCCTGTCGGTTCAGATCATCATATCGGCGGTCAGCGAGATCACGCACAATATCATCCTGCCCAGCGCGGCTCATCCGTATACGGAACATCACCGGTAGTTTTGTTTAAGATTGGCGCGCGCCCTAGGCCGCGGATTCGTTCAGGTGAGTCGAAAATGTCTGACTTCCGAGCACACGAAGCGAAGTGTACGTTTGTACATGAGCAAGTGCGCGCAGGAAGGCGGGCATTTGCAGACCACCTCAACGGATCCGCTAGCGATGGATTTTGCGCAATTGGCCAGAAGCGAGCTCCATAACCCAGTCATCAGGCGCGACCTTCAACAGCGCCGCCACGGCCTTGTTCGGCGCGCCGGGAACGCAGGCGGCACGGTTGGCTTCGGCGGCCAAATAGCCTTCGCGCGCCACTTCGTCGGCGCCCATCCACCACCACTCCGGAATAGCCTTGCTCAGCTTCGACCGCGTCCCGACGACATCGTGGAATTCCGAATAGGTCCATCCCGGGCACAGGGCGCTGACATGGACGCCGTGATCGCGCACCTCCAGGTGCAGGCTTTGCGAGAACCGTGTCAGGAAGGTCTTCACCGGTCCATACAGGGTGTCACCCGGGGAGGCCGGCAGGAACCCGGCTAGTGAGGCGACGTTGACGATTCGACCGAACTTCTGCTCGATCATGCCGGGCAGGAAGCGGTGCGTCAGTTCCATCGGCGCCAGCATCATGACCTGCAGGAAGGCGCGGTGTTGATCCAAGGTATTGGCGACAAAACCGCCGGGCTGGCCATAGCCGGCATTATTGACCAGGCCATCGACCGCGCGGCCCAGCGCCAATATGCCCGACTGCAGGGCTTCGGGCGCGCCCGCATCGCTCAAGTCCGCCGGCAGGGCATAGGCTTCGACGCCGAAGCGCAGGCGGATTTCTTCGACCAGCTTGTCCAGCCGTTCGGCCCGCCGCGCCGTCAGCGCCACGTCCCAGCCGTTCGCCGCATAGGTCCGTGCAAAGGCCAGGCCTATGCCCGAAGATGCTCCGGTGATCAGGACTAAACGACGTGCCAAGGTGAGCTCTCACAAAAATCTGCGCGAGGGAAACACGACAATCGTTGGAAATGCAAGGGTTTTTGCGCTGCCCTTGCGAACCTGTTCAGGCATGCTCTTTTTCGGCTGCCGTAGCCGCCACCACCTGGCTCAGCAGGTCGGCCACAGTGACGGTGGCCAGGGCTTCGGACGCGGCCGCGTTGGCGATCAGCATGGCGGCATTGACAGCCTTGGGGATAGCCTGGCTAACCGGGCAACCCGGCGCGCCTATGGGAGCCGAACCCAGGTGGGCGCAGCCATTGACCGCACGCAGAACCTCATCGAGGCGGATGTCCTGGGGCCGCTTCAGCAGCCATGCACCGCCGGATACGCCGGAACAGGTGGCGACCAGGCCGGCCTTGGCCAGTTGCGTCGTCATGCGTCGAATCACCACCGGATTGGTCGGAATCGAGCTGGCGAGCACCGACGACGACACCGCCTGTTCGCGCGAATAGGCATTGCGGTGCGCCAGATAGGCCAGCGTATGGGCGGCTACGGGAAATCTTTGACTATCGGACATGTCAGCACATTGTTACGCTAATTTAGGTGCAAGGGCAAATCGGGGTTTGCAGGCCTTTTGGGCGCTTATCTGTAAAAATGCGATGATTTCCTGTCGCCTTTGACAAGGTGGATGTGCAGCGCACAAATAAGCCCTCAAGAAGGCCATTGAATGTGGTAATAAATAGGCGTAATAGCGCGACGTTCAAGCGAGGGCCTCGTTACGAGACTGTGTGTCATCCGCCCTCAGGAGAGTATGAATGATCGGGGAAAACCCTGCTGAGACTACGGCCTCCCCGCCGGTTTCAGCTGCATCCGACTGTGCTGCGGATGCCCATGGCGCGTCGTCTGCCACATCTCACACAACAACACCCGGTGAAGCCGAATCGATTGCCAGCCATGGCCACGGAGCCGAAAGTTTCTGGGCCCTGGCCATAGGTTCGATCGGCGTCGTCTTCGGCGATATCGGGACGTCACCGCTTTACGCCATGCGCGAAGCTCTGATTCACACCCGCGAAGGGACCAGCGCCGAGTTGGCCATCAAGGGCGTGATTTCGCTGGTCTTCTGGGCCTTGATCATGGTCGTGACGGTCAAATACGTCATCTTTCTGATGCGCGCCGACAACAAGGGCGAAGGCGGAACCCTGGCCCTGATGGCCCTGGCCCAGAAGGCATTGGGCAAGTATTCGCCGACCGTCTTCTTCCTGGGCGTGTGCGGTGCGGCGCTATTCTATGGCGACGGTATCATCACCCCGGCCGTTTCGGTGCTCGGCGCCGTTGAAGGCCTGAAGGACGCGCCTGGCATGGGCAAGGGCATAGCCGCCTATATCGTGCCGATATCGGCCGCCATCCTGATCGGCCTGTTCATTATCCAGTCCAAGGGCACGGGCAAGGTCGCCAAGTTTTTCGGCCCGATCACCGTCCTGTGGTTCCTGACTCTGGGCGGCCTGGGCCTCTATCACATCTTCGACGATCCTGAAATTTTGACGGCCCTGTCACCCCACTTCGGTATTCAGTTCCTGCTGGCCAACGGTTTTATGGGCTTTGTCATCCTGGGCAGCGTCTTCCTGGCGGTCACCGGCGCCGAAGCCCTGTATGCCGATATGGGCCATTTCGGGAAGAAGCCGATCCAGATGTCCTGGCTGTTCTTCGTCCTGCCGTGTTTGACCCTGAACTATCTCGGCCAGGGCGCCCTGACGCTGCATGACCCGTCGGCACGCGTCAATCCGTTCTGGCGCATGATTCCGGACTCGCCCTTCGCCTACTGGCCGATCTTCATCCTGGCGACCGCCGCCACGGTCATCGCCTCGCAGGCCGTTATCACCGGCGCCTTTTCGATGACGCAGCAGGCGGTGCAACTGGGCCTGCTGCCGCGTATCGACATCAAGCGGACCAGCGAGACCCAGGCCGGACAGATCTTCGTGCCGCAGATCAACACCATGCTGATGGTCGGCGTTTTGGTCCTGCTGGTTGTCTTCCAGTCGACCGACAAACTGACCTCGGCCTACGGTATCGCGGTCACCGGCGCCATGATGGTCGACACCCTGCTGGCCTATGTCTTCCTGCGCCATGTGTGGAAATGGAAGCGCTGGCAGGCCTGGGCCTTGCTGACGCCGCTGGGCGTGCTCGACCTCGTCTTCTTCGGCTCCAACCTGCTGAAGATTCCGCAGGGCGCGTGGATGCCGCTGATGCTGGGCGGGGTTCTGGTCCTGACCATGCTGACCTGGGCGACCGGCTCGCGTACCCTGTCTGAAAAATCGCGCCGGGATTCGGTCCTTCTGCTCGACCTGGTCGAGATGCTGAAAAAGCGTCCGCCGCACCGTGTCGCCGGCACCGCCATCTTCCTGACGTCCGACGCCGAATCGGCGCCCGTCGCCCTGATGCACAATCTCAAGCACAACAAGGTGCTACACGAGAAGAACATCATCCTGACGGTCAAGACGGCCAATACGCCGCGTGTGGCCGAAGGCGACCGGGTATCGATCGAAATCATCAACGAGGATTTCAAGAAGGTCACCCTGGCCTATGGCTTCATGGAGAGCCCGAACCTCCCGCGTGCGCTCGGCCTGTGCCGCAAGCTGGGCCTGAAGTTCGACATCATGGCGACCAGCTTCTTCCTGGGTAAACGCAATGTCGTGCCGTCGGCCAATTCAGGCATGCCGTTATGGCAGGACAAGCTGTTCATCTTCCTGATGAAGAACGCCGCCAACCCGACCGAATTCTTCCACATCCCGCCAGGCCGCGTGGTCGAACTGGGAACGCAGGTTACGGTGTAATATTAAGATGTGAGGCCTGTTCTTTCTTTGCCCACCCCATTTATGGGGAGGCGGGGCGCCCCGTGGCGTGGCGCGAAGCGCCGGGCGGGGCTCTTCTTGTTTTCTTCACACAATCGGTCTTGCATCCCCGGTCCTTAAACCTTAAAGCGCCCTCTGCTGTTATAACCTAAGGTCACGCCATGTCCGCTCCCGCCGAAAAGCCCGTCAAGAAAGTCGTCCTCGCCTATTCCGGCGGTCTCGATACCTCGATCATCCTGAAGTGGCTGCAAACCGAGTATCAGGCCGAGGTCGTTACCTTCACGGCCGACCTGGGCCAGGGCGAAGAGCTGGAGCCGGCGCGCAAGAAGGCTGAACTGCTCGGCATCAAGCCGGAAAATATCTTTATCGAGGACCTGCGCGAAGAGTTTGTTCGCGACTACGTCTTCCCGATGTTCCGCGCCAATACGGTTTATGAGGGCCAGTATCTGCTGGGAACCTCGATTGCCCGTCCGCTGATCGCCAAGAAGCAGATCGAGATCGCGCGCAAGGTCGGCGCCGATGCCGTCTGTCACGGCGCCACCGGCAAGGGGAATGACCAGGTCCGTTTCGAGCTCGGTTATTACGGCCTGGAGCCAGATATCCGCGTCATCGCCCCGTGGCGCGAATGGGAGTTTGCGTCGCGCGAGGCTTTGCTGACCTTTGCCGAACAGCATCAGATTCCGATCGCCAAGGACAAGCGCGGTGACGCGCCGTTCTCGGTCGATGCCAACCTGCTGCACTCGTCGTCCGAGGGCAAGGTGCTGGAAGATCCGGCGGTCGAGGCACCCGAGTTCGTCTATCAGCGCACCATTTCGCCGGAAGCCGCGCCGGATACGCCGACCGTCTTCACCATCGATTTCGAAAAGGGTGATCCCGTGGCGGTCAATGGCGAGGCTTTGTCGCCGGCGGCTCTGCTGACCAGGCTGAACCAGCTGGGTCACGACAATGGCGTCGGCCGTCTTGACCTGGTTGAAAACCGCTTCGTCGGCATGAAGTCACGCGGTGTGTATGAGACGCCAGGCGGGACAATCCTGCTGGCGGCGCACCGCGGCATTGAGTCGATCACGCTGGACCGCGGCGCCATGCATTTGAAGGATGAGCTGATGCCGCGTTATGCGTCGATCATCTATAACGGTTTCTGGTTCAGCCCGGAACGTAACATGCTTCAGGCGGCCATCGACTACAGCCAGGAAAAGGTCACTGGCACGGTCACGGTCAAGCTCTACAAGGGCAATGTCACGATCACCGGCCGCGAGAGCCCCTATTCGCTGTACGACCAGGACCTGGTGACCTTCGAAGAGGGCAAGGTGGCGTACGACCACCGCGATGCGGCTGGATTTATCAAGCTCAACGCTCTCCGTCTCAGGGTTGCCGCAAAGCGCGATCAACGCGGATAGGTAACGGGGCGTGGGGTCCTTGGACCCCACAAACTTTGTTCTTTCTTCCTTTGCCTCCCGCCCCAAGAGGGCGGAGCAAAGGAAGAAAAGGCAAGTCTTGGGGCCTCAGGCCCCAAACCCAGTCACTTAGCCGCATTGAATCTTTGCACCCGTCACGGCAAACCCAACCCATGGCGGGCACACCTTTCAACATCCTTATCAATGCAAAGTCGGGCACAGCCATCGCGCTGGGCGACGACACCATCCGAAACCAGGTCGAGATCAGCCAGATCCAGGTCGCCGAACTGTGCTTCAGCGAACCTGACGACATGAAGGCCAATCTCGAACGTCTGAGCCGGCTACCCAACCCGCTGCTGATCGGTGGCGGCGACGGCACCATCCGCGAAACCGGCACCTACCTGTCCGAACACAAGAAGGCCTTCGGTATCCTGCCCTTCGGCACCATGAACATGCTGGCCATGGATCTGGGCCTGATCTCACTTCAGCAGGCGTTCGATGCCTACGCCGCCGGCCACCACGAAGAGCTCATCGACGCCGGCTATGTCAATAACGAGCTGTTCCTGTGTTGCGCCAGTATCGGCACCATGCCCGAAGCCTCTGTCTATCGCGAGGAAATCCGCAAACAGCACAGATTGCTGCTGATCCCCAAGATGTTCTGGTTCGTCCTGACCAGCCTGGAAAAGCATAAGGGCGAGCGCGTCGTTCTTGAGATCAATGGCAAGATGAAGAAGTTCCGCACCGCGGCCGTTGTCATCTCCAACAACCGCTTCAGGGACAGCACCCAGCTGACCGAAAGCAACTTCCTGCGCGCCTCGCTGAACGGTGGTGAACTGGCCGCCTATATCGCCACCACCTGGACCCGCATCTCCCACCTGCGCTTCATGACGCGACTGATGCTGGGCCACTGGCTGCAGGACCCCGATCTTACCGAAATTGTCGCCAAAAAATTCGTCCTGTGGAGCCGGCACAAGAACGAGCTGGTCTCAATCGACGGCGAAGTTACCGAACTCAAGACCCCACTCAACTTCACCCTGAAACCCAAATCCGTCCACATACTGGTTCCGGACGTGCCGGCCAAAAGCACCTCATGAAGATCGCCCATATTTCCGACCTGCACTTCGGTTGCGCCTCCGAAGAGGTAACCGCGATTCTGCGACGCTATCTAATTGAGGCCGCGCCCGATCTCGTTATTGCCAGCGGCGACATCACCCAGTCCGCCACGGATGCGGAATTCGTCGCTGCGAAGGCTTTTTTTGACACGCTTCCCATGCCGGTCTTGTGTATTCCCGGCAATCACGATCTGCCTGGCATGGACCTGGAGCGGTTCGTGGCACCCTGGGCGCGCTACAAACGCCATCTCGGTGACGATCTAGAACCGGAATTCACCTCGCCCCTCGTCCACGTCAAGGGCATCAACACTGCACGCCGCGTCCTCGGCCACTGGAACTGGGCCAACGGTTCGGTCAGCCGCCGGCAGTGCCGCGACATTACCCGCACCTACAACGGCTCCAAGGCGCCCTGGCGGGTCTTCGTCATGCATCACCCGGTGATGAACACGCGCGAAATGCCTCTGGAAGTGTCACTGTTTAACCGCAACCGCCTGCTTGATTGCCTCGATGAAAACCACGTCGATATCGTCCTGGCCGGTCACCAGCACCACGCCTATCTCGAAAATCGCGTCGTGGGCAATCACACCACCCTGTTCTTGAATGCCTCGACGGCCATGAGCCTGCGCCTGCGTCGCCAGCCCAACGGCTTCAATATGCTGGATTTCAAAGAGACGAGCGTACGTATCGATCGCCTGGAACTGCGCGGCGACGCCTTCCAGATTGCCTGGGCCGAAAGCCACAGCAAGGGCTAAGCCACCTTACACCCCTACCGCAGCGCCGACAAAGGCGCCCATGAGGTCGTTCACCGCCGCCGACACGCGCGACTGATACACCGTCGGATCCTTCAGGTGCGCCGCGATATTGATATGTTGCGCGCCACCGAGAAGAAACCCCGTGATGCGCTGGCCTGACGTCTCACCCACATCCGTCAGGGTGAACATGTCCGAGCCCAGAAAGATCGGGTTGCCAACCGCCACGACGACGTCGCCATCCTTTGGCGGCGCCATGTAGGTCGCCGGAATCTGACGGACTTTTTCACCGGACCGGTTCGTGCTGGTGGGCAGGCGGAACGACAGGCGCGACTGTTCCTCGCGAATCCGCACATGGGTCGATGCATTGGCCGTGTGCTCCGCGCGTTCAAGCGTACCGCCTCCGCCGCCAAAGCCCCAGCGATTGGCGCCGGCCTCGACCTTGCCGAAGTCAACCACCTGCCACGCCTTGACCACGACGGCATCCAGCGCCTTGGCCAAGTCGATTTCCAGCTGGGGAATTGATAGGGCGTCAACCGCTTCATCATGGTCGGCGGGTTGGGCGCGCCTTCCTTGCTTTTCCCGTTGTAAAGTTCAAAATTACCCGTCTCGGGTCCGTAGCTCTGAAACGGTGCGACGCCCGTTGCACCGACCAGGATCGCCTTGCCATCGCCATTGCCCCAATAGGCGGGACTACCGAAGCCGGTGGCCTTCTGTATCTTCTGGTAAGCCGGCTGAGCAGCCAGGACCGAGGTGTCCAGGACCTCTATTCCCTTGGCCGTAAACGCTGCCTTCAGTTGGGCGTAGCCGGCGTCTGTAATCGCCTGCATCATGTCGGTGTCGTAATTGTCCCAGGCATTCGACGCCGCCGTTTCGGCCTTGTTAAATCGCGTCGCCTCCCGGAAATCCGACGTCTCGATCTGGAAGGCGATAACATAGTTGGCAATAACAACCCGTTTTGTGCCGGCCAGGGCAGCGGCGCTGGCGTTCGAAAAAAATATGTCGCTGTTGGGTGCCACGGCGGCGTCTTTTTTGGACCCGGCCACCGCGCCATCGGCACCCATCGTCGCCCAAAGGGCCGCGGCACCGGCTGTGAGCATCCAATTGCGGCGTGACATGAATGGGGAAGAGGAAGACATGAGCTGAACTCGCTTTCTTGCTTGATACAGCCAGTTGCGACCATCTCGACAATTTTGTCTTCACCTGTTCAGGGGAGAGGGTTTTTCAGCTCAAGCGCCGTCGCACGGGCGCCCCCGATGGCTCCTCGCATTAGCTCGGACGGGCGGTCTCCCTTGCCAAGCTGCGATACTTGGAATTACCCTCGGTTCAGGCCCATCCGCTGGGCATGGATCGCTGCCTCGGCGCGCGACGTGATGCCCAGCTTGGAATAGATCGACTTGATATGGCTGGCGACCGTGTTTTCCGTCAGGCCCAGCGTCTGCGCCGCATCGGCATTCCGCAGCCCCTTGGAAATAAGACCGAGCACCTCCTGCTCGCGCGGGGTGAGCATCGCATCCGGCTGATGCGCCACAGCGGTCGAGCGGAAGTGATCGACGATCCGCCGCGCCACGGATGGCGACAGGGCGGGAATGCCCTGCCCCAGTTGAGCCAGCTGCCGGGCAAACAGGTCGGCCGGCGAATCCTTGAGCAGATAACCGTGCGCTCCGGCCGACAGGGCCGCGATGATCGAGGCATCATCGCCCATCACGGTCGCGACAACGACCAGGGCATCCGGCTGGTACTGGCGCATGGTCGTAATGACATCGACGCCCGATCCGTCCGGCAACCCAAGATCGACAATGGCAAGGTCGAGCGCTGCGCCCTTCGCCGCATGGACGCCACTGCGCCTGTCCGGTGCTTCGCGTATTTCCGCCTCGGGAAACGCCGTCCCGACGACCTGCGCCAGCCATTGCCGCGTTTCACCGATATCCTCGACGATCAGTATATGTTTCATACCGCTGCGTCCTTCTGCTGAAAGGGAATTCGCGCCGTAAGGCAGGTGCCTGTCCCGGCACTGGTCAGGGAAAACGCACCGCCCAGACTTTCGGTGCGCGCCTTCATGTTATCGAGGCCGTGGCCCAGGGAAACGGCGCCGACCGCAAAACCGCACCCGTTGTCTTCGATATGCAAATTGAGTCCAGTCGCGTCTATGCCGATCGTCACGGTCATGGTGGTGGCGGCCGCGTGCTTGATGGCATTGCTGGTTGCCTCGCGGACCAGCGAACGCAGGGCGTGGACGCGTGACGGCACCACCGGCGCCACCACAGTCCCCTCCACCGTCCACAACAGGACAATGGCATGGGCGCTCAGCCGGTCGGCGGTCTCGGCGCGCAGGTCGGCCAGGATCAGGGCCAGTGGTAAATCCTGATGCTGGGCGTTGTTGATGACGTCGCGCAAATCCGCCAGCGTGTCACGGATCATCGCGTCCTTGCGCTCGGAAGCTCCGGAATGCAGGGCGCGCAGCAATTGCGCTCCGATATTGTCGTGAATGTCGCGGGCAATGCGCATGCGCTCCTCGCTGACACCGCGATCATAGGCGCCGCGACTTTCCTCGGCGTGACGCATCAGGGCGATGATCTGTTCCGCGACGGCCAAGTCGCGCGGACTGAACAGGGCCCGGCCACCGTGCGGATAGCGTAGGATCAGCGCCGCCGAATCCGCCACCGCCGGCAGATGCAGGGCCAGCCCTTCCGCTTCGATCGCAGGCGCGGTCACGGCAACTGACGCCGCCGCCACTTCCAGCGGATGATACAGATCCTGCAGCAGGCTTTCCCAGCTTTGGGCGCGTTGCGGACCACTGGGCTTCAGCGCCACCTCGATAACCGCGCGGAAGACCTCCCCGTCGTCGCGGCTGCGGCTCCGCGTCAGTCGCCGCCAAGCATAGCTGCGCAACGGCATGTAGATAAAGGCCATGCCGAACAGCGCCACCGCCAGGGCCGTACCCGGCGCTAGCGACAGGCTGCCGATCAGCAGGGCATCGAGGGCGAGGATGGCCAGGGCCACGCCGACGTGGAACATCAGGTGAAACGCCCAGACACCAAGCTCGAACAGGCGATAACGCACCAGGCCCGCCGCCAGGCCGATATAGATCAGCAGAAAAAAGCCGAAGGCATATTGCGGGATGATCAGCGGCCGCAGGCCCAGCGTAATCGGCACCGACACCGTGGCGATAAAGCCGCCCGCCCCCAAGAGGACCGACGCGCCCAGCCACAGGGTGATGGCGCGTTGCCGCGGGTCATGGCGGGCCGCCGCCAGTTGCCACGCCGCCATCACGACAATACCCACCATCTCGCTGAAGGTGATCGGCTGGACCGCCGTATAGTCCTGAAACGGGCCAAACGCGCGCAGCAAGGTCCACAGGCCGAAGACCGCCACGACGGCGACGGTGATCCAGGGCCAGAAACGCAGCCTGCCGGGATAGATCAGGAACAGGCAGAACATGACCATGCCAAAGCCCGACGCGGCCAGAAAATTGGTGGCGTGCAGCACGGTCAGCAGCCATTCGGGTGCCGGCGCCACCATGAAGCGACGCGTCGAGGCAAAGGTGAACAACAGCGTCATAAGGCCGCTAAGCGCGAACAGGCGGGTGGCGGGATCGCGCGGCTTCAGCACCCATATCCAGGTCGAAATCAGCCAGGCGCCGAACCCGGTCACCAGCGAAACCCAGAGCGCAGGATGTATCTCGAACAACCGCCAGCTTGCCGCATTCAGCGTGAAGCCGGCCACGGGCTGCAGCGCCCAGGCCACAACCAGCATCAGGGCGATCGACCCTCCGGCGATCAGCAAGCCGAGGCGGCCCGAAGGCGTGGTGAGCTGAGTAAAGTTCAAGGCCAGGCCCGTGGATTAGAAGGAACCGCCAGATAGCGCCGCGTTTGGTCCGCCGTCCACCCCTGAACCGGGGATAAAGCTCAGCCTGCCATCGCGATCAGTCGTCACCGTAAGACGCGTTACCGGCCTGAATCTCGCTGCGCGGATCGATCGGCCAGGTTGTCGTCGTGCCCGCCTGGATCGGCCGGTCCAGATAGGTCGACAGCGCGATGTAGCTGCGCGTCGTCTTCACACCCGGCAAGGCATAGATCTGCGCCAGCAAGGCCTCCAGCGCGTGAGCGCTCGCCGTGCGCACCTTCATGATGACGGACGTATCGCCTGCCACCGAATGCATTTCCTCGACCTCCGGAAAGGCGTTCAGCCGCGTCATGCGCGGTCCCTTGCCCCAACCTTCGCAATCGACATGGACAAATGCCAGCAGCGGCTTGCCAATCGCCGCACCGTCCAGCCGCGCCACGGTGGCGCTGATCACGCCGGCCTGGCGCATCCGACGGACGCGTTCGAACACAGCCGGCGCCGATAAGCCGACCGTCCTGCCCAGCACGGCATAGCTTTGCGTCGCGTCGACGGTCAGGGCGCCTAATATCTTTCGGTCAAAATCATCAAGTGTCATGGGGGCCGAGCCATTCTGCTGAATGCGGTCTGTATTTAACATGGTTCGGTAGATTGGTACAAATTACTATGATTATTAGGCAAGAAAGACACATTGGAAACCGATATGAACCTCATACCCTTGTCCCCCTCCGCCATATATCCAACCGGTAGCGACTATCTTCATGGCCTCGAAGTCAATGGCCATAGCCGCGTCGTCTATCTCGCCGGCACCATGGGTCTCGACGCCCAGAGCCTTCCCGGCGCCGATCTCGAAACGCAACTGCACTTGGTCTGGGCCAATATCGCCGCCATTCTGGCCGAGGCCGGCATGACGGTTGCCAACATTGTTCGCGTCACCAGCTATTTGACCGATCGCGATCAGGTCGTGGCCAACCAGACGGCGCGCCTGACAGCGCTAAATGGCCGTGTGGTGCCGACCACAGCCATCGTCGTCACGACGCTGGATCCGCAATGGCTGGTCGAAATCGAGGTCATAGCCGCGGCCTGATTGACGCACCCCGGAAAACCCATTATCGCCCGTCCGGACAAAGGATTTGCCCTGTGACCTCGCCCGTCGATCCCGAGAAATATTACGCTTTTCTGGTCGCCATGTTTTTCATGGCTATTTCGCCGGGTCCCGCCAATCTGTTCTTCGTTCGCACAGGATTGGCCGGAAAGAAGTCGCGCGTCTTAACCGGCGTCATTGGCGTCAATGCGGCCAGCCTGGTCTGGTTCATCGCCAGCGCCCTGGGCCTGCAGGTCCTGATGACGACCTTTCCACTCGTTTTCCGGGTCATGACGATCCTAGGCGGCCTCTATCTCGGCTGGCTGGGATTCCAGACCTTTCGCCATGCGCTGAAGGTCGGCGACGAAGTCATCGATCCGCGCTTCATGTCCCCGGCTGAAACCCGGACCCTGCTGCAGACCCTGGTCGACGGCTTTGTCGTCCAGATGCTGAATCCCAAGGTCCTGCTGTTTTTTACCGCCGTCCTGCCGCCGTTTGTCGACATCGCGCGGCCGATGCCAGCGCAGATGTCGGTCTTCGCCGCCACCGCCGTCGGCATGGATATCCTGTCCATGACCAGCTACGGCATGATGGCCGTCAGCCTGTCACATGTCCTGCAGGAACCGCGTAACAAGCAGCGGTTTGATATCGGTGCCGGCATTGTCCTGATGCTGATTGCCCTGCTGATCCTGGCTCATGGTACACTGGAGTTGACGCGGGCCTAGGACTGTCCGGATAAATCTCTGTCGGTGTCGCATCCACCGCAGTCTTGCCTGGCGCATTGAGCGCCCGCGCCACGTTTGGCGCGTAAGCCTAAGGCCACGGATGTGGCCGCCGGCGACTGAGGCTAAAAGAAAAACCAGCACGGCAATCGCCGTAAGGCGATTCGCGTGCGACCTAATTTCACCACATTGACGGATACAAGATTAGGGAGGAATATCCGGCAAAATTAACCAATCCAGGTGGGTCGACATACCATGAAAAAGCTTCTTCTGACTGCAACTGCCTGTACGGCCCTGGCCTTGCTGTCTGCCTGCGCCACGCCGACGCCCTATGCGCCCGCTGACATGACGTCGCAGAGGAGCTATCGTCCGGGCTATTCCGAAACCAAACTCGAAGAAGGCCGTTTCCGCCTGACCTTCGCCGGCAATGACATGACGTCGCGCGACACGGTCGAAAACTACATGCTGTATCGCGCCGCCGAACTGACGACCAGCGAAGGCTATGACTGGTTCGAAGTGGTTACCCGCGGCACCGACGAAAAGAAGCGTACCGTGCGCAGCGATCCCTTCCCCTATTATGGTGGACTGTCGTGGCGCTACTACGGCCGCAGCCGCTGGACGGCGTGGGGCATGGGTTTCGACGACGACTTCATGACGCAGGAATATACCCGCTACGAAGCCAGCGCCGAAATCATCATGCACAAGGGCCCGAAGCCCGACGGCAATGCCAATGCCTATGACGCCCGTTCGGTCCGCGGCAATCTCGAATCGCGCATCGTCCGCCCCGTCGAGCGGTCCGACGATCGACGCTGAGTCCTACTTCTTCGTCCGGATAACCTTGGGCGCCTTAAGCCGGCGGCGGTTCATGTGATCGCCGTCGTGGGGCACCATCTCGCCCTGCGGCGTCGGCTTCTCGCCCTTGAAGTAGAACTTCTGCCAGCCGGCCTTGACCGCTTCCGGATCGCGTGAGGTCAGCGATTTGTTGAAGGCGTCGCGCGTCGTTGCCCAGGCATCAAACTGCTTCTTCAGGTCGGGGTCCGTATCCAGCCCTTTGATGACCGGTTGAATCTGGTCCATCTTCTTGTGCTCGAACACCTGGATGAAGCAGAAGGGCTCACCCTTCTTGAAGCTGACCATGCCCGGCCGCGTCATCCGCCAGTTCATGGTGAAGGGGAAGGGCAGCCAATCGGTCTCGACAAGGCCGGTCAGGGGTTGGATACCGTCCTTGATGAAGTTGGGCGCACCACCGGCCCATATGACATAGCCCGGCGGTGTGCGGAACATGTAGCCGGTATGGAAGGTCAGCACGCCATGGGTAAAGTGCGATGTCACGACGTGTTCCAGGCTATAGTCGGGGTCCTGGTCGCAGGATATGACCAGGTCGTCCTTACCCGGACCACCGTTCCAGATTACCGTAAAATCGACCGGCACCAAGATCTCCCAGCCCGTCGTATTGGCCATGACCAGCGGCAGGCAGCGATAGGGAAAGCGCGCCTGAAAATCATCCATCCAGTCGCGATCGGGCCGTCCCGGCACGATTTCGGGGGGATAGGTGGTCATGACAAAGCATTCGAGTTCCATGGGTATCTTCCGTCACGCAAAATCTTGATATTCCGGACGAATGCGGCCAGTTTGCGGTCATGACGACCGAACCGCATTACACACCCGAAAGCCTGCTCGAAGCCTTAGCCGATTTGGGCCTGAAAACAAGCACACTGTGGCATGAGGCGGTCTTCCGTGTCGGCGAGGGCGACGACATAAAGTCGCAGCTGGCGGGCGCCCACACCAAGAACCTGTTCCTCAAGGACGACAAGGGTCAGTTGCGGCTGATCTCGGCCGAGCAATCGACCCAGATCAACCTGAAAACCCTGCCGAAGATCATCGGTTCCGGCCGTCTCAGCTTCGGCTCCGAAGAGCGGCTGTACAAGGCGCTGGGGGTGCGGCCTGGTTCGGTCACGGCGTTTGGCCTGGTTAACGACCCGGACAAAAACGTCAAATTTATCCTCGATCAGGCCCTGTTCGACGCCGATATCGTCAACTTCCATCCCCTGACCAATACGGCGACGACGTCCTTGCCCCAAGGCGATTTTCGAAAATTCATTGACTGGCTTGGCCGCGATCTTGTCGTCATCGATTTCACGAAATTGTCGGCTTGACTCCTTATGGCGGCGAGCCCATTTCACGGGCCTGACATTCCTTAATATCGAGGGTATCCCATGGCCGGCACCGACCCCAACATCATCGACGGCAGCGAAAAGAACTTCATGGCCGACGTGATCGAGGCTTCGATGGAGACGACGGTGATCGTCGATTTCTGGGCGACGTGGTGCGGGCCGTGCCGCCAACTGACCCCGGCGCTTGAAAAAGTGATCAAGGAAGCCAAGGGCAAGGTCAAGCTGGTCAAGATCGACGTCGACCAGAACCAGGCCATTGCCGCCCAGTTGCGGGTCCAGTCGATTCCGACCGTCTATGCCTTCAAGGGCGGCCGCCCGGTCGACGGTTTCATGGGCGCCAAGTCGGAAACCGAGGTCCGCGCCTTCATCGAAAAGCTGGGGATCAGCGACTCGGGCCCGACCATCGACGAAACCCTGGCTCTGGCGCAACAATCGGCTGACGATGGCGACATCACCAGCGCGCTGGAAGCCTACAGCTTTATGCTCGAGCAGGATCCCGCCAATACCAAGGCCATTGCCGGCGTGGCGCGTCTGTATCTCAAGGTCCAGCAACCGGATCAGGCCAAGGCCTTTCTCGACATGGTGCCGGCCGACACCAAGGACGCCGATATCCTTGGCCTGCGCGCCGCGCTGGAACTGGCGGAAGGCGCTCCGACCGATATCAACGGGTTGAGGGCGCGCCTGGCGACCGATCCGCGCGATTTCGACGCCATGTACGACCTGGGCCGCGCCCTGGCCGGTCAGGGAGAAACCGTCGAAGCGATCAACCAGCTGCTCGAAATCGTCAAGTACGATCCGGAATGGAACCAGCAGGCCGCCCGGCAATATCTGTTCAAGATCTTTACCGCCATCGGCAACGGTTCGGACCTGGCCAAGGCCGGCCGCCGCCGCCTGGCCTCGATGCTGTTCAGCTAGTTCAGATCCCATCTTCGCCTATTTTTTTTGCCCACCCCGTTTTGGCTGCCGCCGAGGCTGGGGAGGGTGGCGCGAAGCGCCGGGCGGAGCACTTTCTTCCTTTCGACAGGCGACACACATGAACGATACGTCCGAAGCTCCCAAGCCCATCCTCGAAGTCGACCCGCGCCTGCTCGAAGCCCTGGTCTGCCCGGTGACGCGCCGTCCGCTGACCTATGACCGGTCGGCCCAGGAACTGGTCTCCCCGACGGTCGGCTTGGCCTTCCCGATACGCTCGGGCGTCCCCATCATGCTGGTCGACCAGGCGCGCAAGTTCGAACCGCAAAAGGCCTGACGCGAAAAAGTACACTGAGCGTCAGCGAAGGACTTTTTTGCGAATTAAACCAGCTCCCCACGCAGCAGTTTCGGCAAGCTGCCTGTCGCAGCACCTGCGTCTTCCATGACAAACCGCCGCAACAGGCCGACGCGGTTGAACAATCCCATTCCGACGTCACGCACGGCCCGCAAAACCGGGTTGCCGTTTGAGAACAGATGGACAAACCCGTCCATCACCACCGAGGTCGAAACATTGTCGAACCGCCGCCATTTGGCATAGCGTTCCAGCACAATCTCCGTCCCAATATCCTCACCCAGACGCACAGCTTCGATCAGCACTTCAGCCAGGGCCGCTACGTCCTTCAGCCCCAGGTTCAAACCCTGCCCGGCGATCGGATGGATGCCATGGGCCGCATCGCCCAACAGCGCCAACCGCCCCTTGTACATGTCTTCGGCCAGCCCAAGGCCGAGCGGATAGATAAACCGCTCACCGACCAGGGTGACCTCGCCGAGAAATTCGCCGAATCGCGCCAGCAGATGGTCGTAGAAAAAGCCGTCGCTGGCCGCCATCAGGGCTTTCGCCTTGGCATGGCTCTCCGACCACACGATGCAGGCCCGGTTGTCGGTCAGGGGCAGGATGGCAAATGGTCCCGACGGCAGGAAGTGCTCATAGGCGACGTGATTATGCGGCTTTTCCATTTGCACGGTGGCCACCACTGCGCTCTGGGCATAGTCCCAGCCGACATGACCGATCCCGGCCTTGTCGCGCAAGAATGACCGCCGTCCCTCGGCCGACACCACCACCGGCGCCCGCAGGGTCTCACCCGTATCGAGGTCGACCTCGGCAAAACTGGCACCATCGCGCCATTCAGTTACCGCAGCCGGCACGATCAGATCGATTCCGCGTTCGGTCACGGCCTGATGCAGCACTTTGCGCGTGATCCGGTTTTCGACCATATAGCCCAGGGGCTCATTACCCGTCCGGTCGGATATTTCCTCGGCGGCGAAATGTAGGAAGAAAGGCAGGGGCCGTGGCGATGCAGCTCCTGGCAGATGGCCGTCGGTGACGAAGATTTCGTCCATCCGGCACGCCGATTTTTCCAACTCGTCGCCGACGCCAAGGGCCTTCCACTGGCGGAAACAGGCATAGGCTATGGCTGACGCCCGTCCATCGAACGACACATCATGTTGTTGGTCGAACGGCTGCTTTTCGACAAGTGCGACCTGCAGGCCGCCCTTTTCGAGAGCGAGGGCCAGGGTCAAACCGGCCATGCCGGCGCCGACAATGATAACGTCATAGATCTTCATGCCGCCATCATAGCCGCCCAGCATTAAACTGCAATGCGGCTCCCTGACGCGGTGTCTTCACGCCCGGCCAAATTATTTTTCGCCCGATGTCGAAATCGATGCAGCCCGGACGACCAGTCACGGTAACATCGCCAAAAGAGGACTTTTCCCCATGCAGTACCATTGCCTGATCTATTTCGATCCCAAGGTTGCCTTCGCCGACACACCCGAGGCCCATGGCGTCATGGCCGATATCGGCCCCCATACCGAGCAGCTGAAGGCCAGCGGCCATTTCGTCGCCGCTTATCCGCTTAACATGCCGTACGAAGCCGTCACCGTGACGACGCGTGACGGCAAGGTGTCTTCCACCGACGGGCCCTTCATGGAAACCAAGGAAATGCTCGGCGGCCTCGTCGTTATCGAGGCGCGTGATCTTAACGAAGCCATCCGCATCGTCGGCGAGATGCCGCACGCACGCCTGGGCCATGTTGAGATCCGCCCGGCCATCGACTATTCCAAACCGCGGCCCAAACTGTGACAGATGACGCGACGCACACGGCGCTGGACGAGCTATATCGCACCGAAAGCCGCCGTGTGCGCGCGACCCTGATCCGTCTGCTCGGCGGTTTCGATGCCGCCGAAGAGGGTGTCCACGAAGCCTTTGCCGCCGCGGCCGCCTCCTGGCCCGCAACAGGACTGCCCGCCAATCCCTATGCCTGGCTGGTCTCGACCGGCCGGTTTCGTGTCATCGACCGTTGGCGTCGTCAATCGCTCCTCGATGAAGCCCTGCCTGAGCTGGCGGCGCTTAAGCCGGCTTACGACGAGATCGCCATCACCGACGACATGGACGACCAGTTGCGGCTCATCTTCATGTGTTGTCACCCCAACCTGGCGCCTGATAGCCGCGTCGCGCTGACCTTGCGGGAGATCGCCGGCCTGACGACGGAAGCCATCGCGGCTGCCTATCTGACGCCCGCCCCGACGATCGCCCAGCGCATCGTTCGCGCCAAGGCGAAAATCCGTGACAGCGCTATTCCCTATGAAGTGCCGGAAGCCTCCGAACTGCCGCAGCGCCTCGACAGCGTGCTTCAGGTTATCTATCTGATCTTCAATGCCGGCTATGCCGCGGTGGACGGGCCCGACTTTATCCGCCACGACCTGTGCGCCGAAGCCATCCGCCTCGGCCGGCTGGTTGTCGAACTGCTCGACGATTCCGAAGCCTTGGGCCTGGTGGCTCTGATGCTGTTGCACGACGCCCGCCAATCGACGCGCCTCGACCCGTCTGGCGACATTGTCCTGCTCGAAGACCAGGACCGCGCGCAATGGAACCGGCCGCAGATCGCCGAGGCACAGGGCTTGATCGAACGCGCCCTGACCGCGCGCCGCGTCGGTCCCTATATCCTGCAGGCGGCGATCGTCGAACTCCACACCGCCGCCGCCAGTTTTAGCGATACCGACTGGGGGCAAATCACCGGCCTGTATGATGTGCTGCTGCGTATTACCCCTTCACCGGTCATTGCGCTGAACCGCGCTGTCGCTATCGGTCAGCGCGATGGTCCGGCGGCCGGCCTGGCGGAGCTGGAAACCGTCATGGCGCGCGGCGACCTCGACACCTATGCCCTGGCCTTCGCCGCCAAGGCTGATTTGCAAAGACGGATGGGTTCTGGTGACTTTGAGGCGTCCTACAGACGCGCTTTGTCGCTTTCCCACCATCCGGCTGAGCGCCGCTTCCTGATGGAGCGCCTGTCAAAGTCTTGAGTCGGTAATCCCCTATGCAGTACAACGGGCACGTCGAGTATCGGGTGCAGGGTCCGTGACCCTGCCCTGCGACTTTCTTCCAACATAGTAAACCGCTCTTAACCCTTTTCATGACATCTGGGAGTCGAACCCGCGATCTGCGCAGAACCGCCCTTCTGAAGTACGACTACCATGTCCAGCCTGACCCTTACCGTTTGGAACGCATTTGAAAGTCACATGAGCGCTGTTTGGCGATCTTCGGTCATGGCCCGCCTGCGCGGCGCCTTTGTGACCCTGACGGGCGTAGCGGGCTTCGTCGCGCTGGCGACCTACCGTGCCGACGACCCCAGTCTGAACACGGTTACCCATGGCCGTGTCCATAATGCGCTGGGCGGTTTCGGCGCGACCATGTCCGATATCGGCGTCCAGTCGCTGGGCCTGGCCGCCTGGCCGGCAGCGGCCCTGATGATCTGGTTCGGCCTGCAGCGCATCTTCCAGCATGACCCGGACCAGACGCGGCGAAAACTGCGCCTGCATGCCCTGTGGGCGACGCTGTTCGTGCTGGGCCTGAGCGCCGCCATAGCTCCGCTGATGACCTCGGGTGACCCGGTGCTGCAACAAAGCATCGGCGGTTTCTGGGGATCGGGGATCAACAACCTGTTGAAATCGGTGTTCGATTTCATGCATTTGCCGGCCGGCGCCGTCTTCGCCAGCCTGGTCTTCGGCGGCCTGGCCTTCTACGGCTTCAACCAGGCGCTCAGCCTCAAGCTCAACCACTATCTCCATATCAGCCGCGGCCTCAGCGACGTCACCCAACGCGCGGTCGACGCCATGGGTCTGGAGCGTCTGGTCGCCCGCCTGGGCGCCAACAATACACGCGACGCCACCGTCACAACCAAGCCGAAACCGGCGCGCCTGCCCAAGGCCAAGCCTGTTCCGACCTTTGTCGATGAAGAAGATTTCGACGAGGTCGATGACCTCGACCCCGTCCCGACGCCACGCGTCAACCTGGCCCCGGCAGAGCGGCCGGTTGAGCGGACCGAACCGGTCATCCGCCCGATGATCGAGGAGCCCCACGTCGCGCCGCTTAAACCCTCGGCCCGCGAAGCCGCCGAAAAGCAGCCGGTTTTCGATTTCCTCCGCCCCGGCAATTTCCGCCTGCCCGAGCTGTCGATCCTGGCCAAGCCCAAGCCACGCAGTCACACGGTCGACGAGGAATCCCTGCGCCAGAACGCCCGTATGCTGGAAAGCGTCCTGGCCGAATTCGGTGTCCGCGGCGTCATCGATCAGATCCGCCCGGGTCCGGTCGTCACCCTGTACGAACTGGCGCCCGCCGCCGGCGTGAAGGGCGCGCGCGTCGTCGCCCTGGCTGACGACATCGCCCGCAACATGTCGGCCCGTTCCTGCCGCGTCAGCGTCGTCCAGGGGCGTAACGCCATCGGCATCGAACTGCCGAACCACGTCCGTGAAACCGTCTATCTGCGCGATCTGCTGGCCTCGGCCGAGTTCGAGCGCGCCGGCCACGCCCTGCCCATGGCGCTGGGCGAAACCATCGGCGGCGAGCCCTACATCACCGACCTGGCCAAGATGCCCCACCTTTTGATCGCCGGCACCACCGGTTCGGGCAAGTCGGTCGGCGTCAACGCCATGATCCTGTCCATCCTGTACCGGCTCGATCCGGAACAGTGCAAGTTCATCATGATCGACCCCAAGATGCTGGAACTCAGCGTCTATGACGGTATCCCGCACCTGCTGGCCCCGGTCGTCACCGATCCCAAAAAGGCTGTGGTGGCGCTGAAATGGACGGTCAAGGAGATGGAGGACCGCTACCGCCGCATGTCGAAGATCGGCGTGCGCAACATCGCCAGCTTCAATGAACGCGCCCGTGCCACGGCGGCTGAAGGCAAGAACTTCGTCCGCAAGGTCCAGACCGGTTTCGATGAGACCGGCCAGCCCGTCTACGAATTCGACGAAATGGTGCCCGAGCCCATGCCGTACCTGGTCGTCGTGGTCGACGAGGTCGCCGACCTGATGATGGTCGCCGGCAAGGACATCGAAGGCGCCGTCCAGCGTCTGGCGCAGATGGCCCGCGCCGCCGGCATCCACCTGATCATGGCTACCCAACGTCCATCGGTCGACGTTATCACCGGCACCATCAAGGCCAACTTCCCGACCCGTATTTCCTTCCAGGTCACGTCGAAGATCGACTCGCGCACAATCCTCGGCGAACAGGGCGCCGAACAGCTGCTGGGTCAGGGCGACATGCTTTACATGGCCGGCGGCGGCCGTATCACCCGCCTGCACGGTCCTTTCGTCTCCGACCAGGAAGTCGAGGCCGTGGCCCAGTTCCTGCGCGAACAGGGCCAGCCCAACTATCTCGACGACGTCACCTATGGCGGCGAGGAAGACAGCGGCGGCGACACGGGCGGGGGTGAAGGCGGTGCCGGGTCCGGCGATGACCTGTATGACAAGGCGGTCTATTTCGTCACCTTCGATCGCAAGGCCTCGACCTCGTATATCCAGCGCAAGCTGCAGATCGGCTATAACCGCGCTGCATCCCTGATGGAAAAGATGGAACGCGAAGGCGTTGTCGGTCCGGCCAACCACGTTGGCAAGCGCGACATTCTGGTCGGTCCGCCGCCGGGGCATTAGGGGCAAGTAGTCCACTGGGCAATTCGCACATTCCAAAAAGACGATAACATTCAGCTGTTTGCGTAGATTGGCAGTGCCGGTAAGGCCCCCACCACCACCCTTCGGGCAGCGCTTCACTTCGTTTAGCTTGACCTCGGGCGGTCCCCCTCCCCACTTCGCGGGGAGGTATAAGCCATTGTTTTAGCTATCTTATACTCCACCGCCACGCGGGGGAGGTGGCAGCGCAAGCCTCTACGACCTTCAGGTCGTTAAAGAGGCTTAGCGCTGACGGAGGGGGGCCTCACCTAGGATTCAGCACAGCAGAAAATCTCCGACAGACGAGCACCAAGCGAGTCCTTGGGACGACGATTCATTCGTCTGGCCAGACCCCATTTTATTTGATACCGTCCCCTCAGTAGCCGTGCGTTCGACCTGTAACGAGTGTGTTGACACGTACGGCCCGGCCAAAATGGCTGTCCCCGTGCGATCGTTCCGAACTATTCGCACGTGAGGTCGCAAAAGCCCCTCAGGGCCGCTGCCTTCACGATTTGATCCGAAGATCGATGAGGGGGCACTATGTCCGAGAAGAAGCGCGGCAACGGAACCCCGGCAAAGCCAAAGACAAAAACGTCCGGACCGGTCAGGACCCTGACCGAGGAAGTGCGCCTGACGCGCCGCCTCATGGTCGGCTGGCTTCTCGCCGCCGGTGGCGCCACGCCCGCCCTGGCCCAGGCGCCAGCCGCGCAGACCCGCGCCAAGCCCGTGCTGACGACGCAAAAACCGGAGCTGACGAAGCGCGCCACCAACCCCGACCGGCGCCGGGTCATCTATTCCGCCGTCCAGGAAGACCTGACCGAGTTCACCCTATTGCGCCCCGACGACCTGCTGGTCCTGCACGTCACACTGCACAATCTGGTGGTGACAGGGCCCGCGACCGCACGCAAGATCAAGAAGGTTGGTTCAGGCCCGGCCCTGATGGTCTTCGGTCTGCAACCCCAGGCGATCGCCGAACGAACCTATCCCGACACCCTGGGCCAGGACATGCCCAAGGTCGACCGCAACGGCGAAGCCTCGGGCAAGGATGCCGGTGACGGTTACAAGATCAACAAGACCTCCGTCGCCGACAGCTATATGTCCGGGCCGTCGCGCATTGCCTGTATCGCCCCATCCGGTTTTTCCGCGATGGATTTCCACGTCAAGGAGGTGCTCGATGCCTGCTCGACCTGGAAGCTCAACCTCGATGCACGCGCCACACCGGCGCCGGTCGTCATGCCTGAGGCCCATGCCTTCGACCGCATCGCAAACCGCATGGCCAAGATCGCAACGGCCCAATCCACTGGCCTGCATGGCCTGGGCGCGGGCGCCGAAGCGCTGCTGACACGCGCCGCCGACCTGGTCGCCGAGGCCATTGTCGCTGCCGCCGCGCGCGGCGACGCACTGACCGACGCGACGATCGACGCCATGATCAACTACGAGGTTAACGCGACCCTTGGTCTCGATCCTGAGTCCAGCCCAAAGTACAAACCCGTTCAAAAATGGGCGCGGCCGGATCTGAAGGCCACAGCGAATCTGTATGTCAGCGCCAAGGCCGTTCAAAAAATAGCGCGGAGAAGCGATGGCGGCCTGGTGCTGCAGTATGTTCCAGGACTGGAGGCAGGCCTCGGCGACATAAAGATACTCGAGACCTTCCCGCACGCCCCCGCGGACGATGTTACCGACCTGGAAGTGCCGTTTCACCTGCACATGACGCCGCTCGCGACCGCCGGCTTCAGCCACGCCACCGGCACGGTGTTCCACGACACGCCGTTCGCCGAACTGTGGCATACGCGCCTGGGTACCCGCGTCGGCGAGTGGATCATCAGCAACAATCCCGAACCCCTGCGCGCCATCTGGGCCGATGACGAGTCGATGGACCCCAAGGGCGAAGACTGGGCGCTGAACCACAAGGACCGCGCCGACATGGTCGGCCTGATGTCGGCCCCCAAGGGATTTCTCGGCGGACCCTTCACATCGCGGCCGGCCATGGCCAAACATCTGCGGCTGACCGCGCTGGGCGCCTCGCTCGAAGCGGAAGGCATCTGGCCCGACCATCTCAAGGGTCCGACCAAGTCCGATATCTCGCAATGGAAACACATCACCTCGATCGGCCGCGACCAATATGTCCGTGTCATCTATGAAGGCTTCCTGTTCCCGCTCGGCCATGCCGCCGCCCTGATCAAGGTCTCGGAACGCAAGTTTTCACAACAGGCCGGCGGCGGCCGCGTCGCCGGGCTGATGCAGAAATACTATATCGTCGTCCGCCAGCATGTCCGCGACTATCCCGCCGACAACCAGATGTATAAGGGCCGCGATTTCCCTTTTGTCAGCGTCGAGATCACCACCCAGCAGACCCCCGACCTGAAGGCACCGGTCGCCATCAGCGACCCTGACATGGCCAGCTACTATCCGGGCGGCAGCAACACCTGGTACCAGACCTTCTGGCCCGAGCCGATTGTCGGCACGGCCGAAGTCAAGTTTCACATGGTGGCGACCGATTCCGCGGGCCGCAAGACCGTCTTTGACATGCCGCTGATCTTCGTCGCCGGCTCGCGCAACGAAACCGCCGACCTCGCAAATGTGGTCAAATACTATAACAAGTCAGCCCAGGCCAGCCGTCGCCATCCGTCGCTCAAAAATGCCCTGATTCGTTTCAGCCCCAATACCGATGCCGGCGGTGCGCCCCTGGCCGAGGGCGAAAGCGACTACCACGCCAGCGAAATCAAGTTCTTGAGCTCGGTTGCCACCGGCCCCGGCGCCGACGGCAGCGCGCTCTTCTATCCCGGCGTCGAAGACGCAACGATCGAAATCCCGTCGGTCAAAAACCTGCTCGGCACGAACAAGACGCCGGTCGTCAAATACCATCAGCGCTTCCTGCAAGGCGGCTTCGACGACGCCAGCAACCCGGCCCAGATGGTGTTCAAGTTCGCGCCTCAGGGCGTTGCCCAGAACGCGTCGAATCCGACCGACAAATACGGCGGCCTTCTGTCGCCCAACCTGGCGCCCGACGGCCTGTCGCGCAAGCTGGGCGCCGTCACCAATACGGCAACTATCGAAGCCGGGACCTTCAACCCCGCCACGGCCCTGTCTGGCGCCAAGCTGCTGGGTTTCGTGCCGCTCGGCGAAATTCTCAATCAGGTCACCGGCATCGCCAGCAGTGCGGCGGGCGTGCCGCAATTGACCACCGTCACCAACGGCGAGTCGGTCACCTCGACCTATACCCTTAAACAGACCATCACGACGCCGTTTCCGAAGGCCCCTGCCCAGTCCCTGTTCGTCCCGTCCCCATCGGGTTCGGAACTGAGCATCGTCTCGACCGTCATGGTGGCCAAGGCCGGCCAGACGCCACAGTCGAGCGTCGAGGCCGAGCTTAAGAAATTCAAGATCAACCTGTTCGGCTTTATCATCCTCAACTTTACGTCACTGAACATGACGATAAAGCCGGGCACCAAGCCCGACATCAACCCGGTGCTCGACGGGACGAACGGCGTCATGTTCGGCGGACCGCTGGAATTCCTCAACAGCTTCCGCGACATCATTCCCATGGGCGGGTTTGCCGATCCGCCGGGACTGGATGTGACGCCAGGCGGGATAACGGCCAGCTACAGCCTGGCCCTGCCCAATATCGGCGTCGGCGCCATGACCTTGCAGAACCTTAGCCTGGGCGCCGGTTTCGACCTGCCGTTTACCGGCGACGGCCCCAGCGCGCGCTTCAACTTCGCCGAACGCCACAACCCGTTCAACCTGACGATTTCGCTGTTCGGCGGCGGCGGTTTCTTTGCCATCACCCTCTATACCGGCGGCGTCAAGGAACTGGAGGCTTGCCTCGAATTCGGCGCCCAGATTTCCATCGACCTCGGCGTCGCTTCGGGCGGCGTCTATGTCAAGGCCGGCTTCTATTTCCGCTGGGTCGAATCGCCGTCAAAGTCCGTGACCTTCGAGGGCTATATCGAGATGGGCGGCCATCTCAGCGTGCTGGGCCTGATCACGGTCAGCCTGGTCTTCCATCTGGGCCTGACCTACGAAAAGACCGAAGGCCATACACGGCTGTTCGGCACCGCGACCCTGACGGTCGAGATCGACATCCTGTTCTTCTCCATCTCGCAGGATGTCTCGGTCGAACGTGAATTCTCCGGCTCCGACGCCGACCCGGCCTTCATCGATTTCGTTCCAACCGAAAGCGTGTGGGCCGACTATTGCGACGCCTTCGCCGCCTGATCCACCTGACCCGGAGAACCTGAGACATGCCCGTCACCATCACCGAAAAAGTCATCTGGACGCTGTGCCCCAATGGGGTCGAAGACGGTCAGCTCAAGATAGGTGTATTCATCTCGCCGCGCCTCACCGCCGACGGCAAGGCCACCTTGTCGGCCAGCAGTAACTGGCTGCATTGGACCAGTGTGCTCGATGCCGCGGCCTTTCAGCTCACCCTGACCCAGGGGGGCATCACCAAGACCGTCAAGAACGGCGACATCACCCGTGTTTCGCGCACCAACCGCAGCGCCTGGGCCTCGCTTTTTCCCGGCGAAACCCCGCTAAAATCATTCAGCTTCACCGATCTGCGCAACAAGCTGTTCCTTAGCTATCCCGTCGCCCAGATGGCAGCCCATTTCGAAGAGGTCTATGGCAAGCTCGGGTTTAGCGCCAAGGAAGGCGCCATGCCGGCCCCGCAGGATCTTATCGATGCCGGCGTGCCACGCGGCATGCCGGGCAGGCGCTCCACCAAGGAGATGCTGGACTTTCTCAAGAACCCTCCGGCTGCCGGCAAGCCACCGGTCAGCAGCAGTAACAGTACGCCCGGCATGTACGACGTCTTCTCGTTCTACCACGCGCCCCTGATGGAGCCGGAACGCAAGACCTACAACAAGAAAGGCCCGGACGACCCGCGCGAATACGCCACCTGGGACGGCTACAAGTCGCGAAAAATGCCCAGTCCCGACCGCCTGGTCGAGCGGACGGACTTTCACCGTATCGCCGCCGCCGTCAGCAATTACGAGATGCTGTCGCGTCTCTGCGGCCTCGTCGTCGACCTGACCATACCGCTCAGCACCCTGGTAACGGCTCCGATGCTGGTGGCCGGCCAGGTCAAGATCCAGCTGTCCGTGACGCGCAAGGGCCAGGCCGCCCCCCTGCCCATCGACACCTTCCCGACCACGCTCTGCACCCTGGACCCGGTGGCCAAGGTGTTCGATCCCAAGGCCATGACGCCCGCCACCTATGACGGTCGCTTCTATAACCTCCAGTCCGGCGGCCTCGACCTGATCCAGCTCGATGTCGACGGCGCGGCGCACAAGACAATGCAGGTCGCGGGCTCCCTGCCCAACATTTCCGTGCTCGCGGTAAACGATGACAATCTCTACGACCAAACACAGCCCGAGGTTGGCGCACCCGCCCTGCGCTCCGCCGGCATCATGCTGGCCAAAACCGACCGCAAGAATGACGTCCAGAAAAGCGTCGACCGCTCCGGTCAGCTGAACGACCCGACCAAGCCCAACGGTACGGGCATTATTCCCGACCTGTACACCGAGGACCTGCTTCGTGGCTTCCGCGTCGATATCGCCGAGCTCGCACCCAGCGGCGCCCAGGGCCCGTGGCATTCCCTGTGCCAGCGCAACGTCATCTATACCCTGCTGAAGCCCGGCGGCATGCCCGGCGACTTCAGCCCCTATGGCTGGACGGAACAGGGCGGCACCATAACGGGTCCCTCGCCAGTCGAGGAAGGCGTGCTCAGCCTGGCCCTCACCTCCACACCCGACAACACCAATCCCGAGGTTTACAAGCTGCACGAAGGCCTGTTCGCCTGGCGTGGCTGGAGCCTGTGCGCCCCGGAGCCCAGCCTGTCCCTGCGTGCCCATGCGGCCGTGCCTGACGGCCCGACCGAGGCCGACCGCCACCGCGCCATGGTCGGCCCCTCCTCTGCCGAAGTACCACCCGGTCTGCCGCTGCAAACCGAGTTCCGTGTCGCCAAGGGCAGCCTGCCGAAACTGCGCTTCGGCCATCGCTATGTGACGCGCCTGCGCACGGTCGACCTGTGCGGCAATTCGGTACCCTATACAGCTACCGCCAAGAACAATCCCAACAGCGTGTCGAAGGGCATTACCTACCTGCGTCACGAACCGGTCGAGACCCCCGTCCTCACCCTGCTCGGCAACGACGGGGTGGAGGCCGGCCACGACCTGACCACCACGCCCGCTGTCGTCATCGGTGCGCCGAAACAGGGCGAATCGATGGGCCGACTGGCCGTGCGCACCTTCAATGTCGATCCGATCAAGCCGGCCGATCCGCCCAATCCGCAAAAGATCGCCCGCAACCTGGCGCCCGGCCGCGTCACCCAGCGTTTCGCCGAAACCCACGGCGTGCTCGACACGGCCGGCAAGATGAGCAAGGACGCCTACGCCATGCTGGCTCAGCGTGACGTCGCTTTTCCGGCCGTCGCCCTGCCCTCGCTCGAAGTCCCGTCCGACAAGGCGACCAGTTACAGCGTCGCCGAAAAGAAGTTCAGCCTGCCCTACCTGCCTGACCCCTATGCCCTGGGCATCATGGTCCGTTTGCAGGTGCTGGGCGCCAAGACATGGCAGGACCTGAAGGTGCCCTTCTACGGTCCGAACTTCGTACAGACCGATACACCGAAATGGCCCGATTCCGAGCCTGTCCTGATCGAGGGCAGCGCTACCTACGCCGCCTTGAAATGGGACGCTGCCAACCGCGTCATCCAGATACCCATGCCACTGGCCTGCCGCCAGAGGGTCCGGCTCAGCTGCATGATCCCGGAATTCGCCATCGACCGCATGGCTATGTGGGCGCTGATCGTGAAGACGGCCCAGGACAAGAAGCAGGACCCGGGCCATGTGCGCGAGTGGATTCGCGCCGGGAAGCACTGGATGTTCACCCCGTGGCGCGAGATCGAATTCGTCCACGCCACCCAAAAGCCGCTCATTGCGCCGGCTTTCGAAACCTTCGCGCCGGCCAGGGGAACGCTCGGCCAGCTCGACGCTATAGCACCTGTCCTGGCGACACCGCTCGACAGCAAATCGACGACTCGCCTCGACATCAATGCCAGCTGGAGCGAACCCGAAGACAACCCCATCGAAATCGCCGCCAAAAACTTCCCGATCGTTCGCGACCACGCCATGCACGTTCATCAGCAGACCATTGCCCGGACCGAAAGTCTGGGCGGTCATTACACGCTGCAGGGCATCATCCACAGGTTCACCGACACGCGATATCGCCGCGTCACCTACGCCATGGACGCCGTATCGCGCTTCAAGGAGTTCTTCGAGCCCGAGATCCGTAACAGCGAGGACAAGACAAAGGTCACGGACGCCAAGCACGCCGTACGCTGGATCTACAACACGGCCCCGCCCCCTGCGCCTGACATTCTTTACGCCATACCGACCTTCGGCTGGCTGCGGCCCGAGGGCAAGACGGCCTCCAAGCGCACCGGCGGCATCCGCATCTATCTCAACCGTCCCTGGATGGCGACGGGCTACAACGAAATGCTGGCCGTCCTGCTGCCCAATGCCGGTTCGGCCGAGGCCAGCAGCGACGACGCGCGCAACAAGCCCTTCGTTACCCAATGGGGTCGCGACCCGATCCGCCTGTCGGCCGATATTCCGACCAACAGCCCGCCTGCCGCGGCCTTCACCCTGGCGCGCACCAAGGGTCCGATTCCCGCTCCGGGCACCGATTTCCCGACAGTCGAAGGCAGCGACCTGGCGCCCGGCGTCTTCGCACCGGAAACTTTGAACGGACTCACCGTACCGGGCCAGGACGGCCTCTATACCGTCGCTCCGCACCAGGTGGGTTTCGACACGGACCGCCAGCTCTGGTACGCCGATATCGCCATCGCCATGCCGAAGGGCAGCTACTTCCCCTTTGTCCGCCTGGCCGTGTCACGTTACCAGCCGACCTCGATCCCCGGCGCCCACCTGTCGTCTTCGGTCACCTGCGATTTCATGCAACTGAGCGCCGACCGTATCGCCGTGGTCGTACCGATCGGTACCGATGGCAAGCTGTTCCATGCCTTCGTTTATGGCGACCAACCCAAGGAGCCGCTCGTCGAGGGTATCGTGCATTCCAAGGTCGGCGAGATCACGTTCCAGTGTCAGGTCCTCGACAAGGGTCTCGATGAGGTCATGGGCTGGCGTGACTACTATATCGGCGACGGTGAGAAGCTCGTGGCCGTCGATGTGACCTATAACTACGACCCCTCCACCGATCCGGCCTCGACCGCGAAGGCCAATCAGATCGCCGGTCAGTTGGCAGCCGCCAAAATCAAACTACCCGAGCCGAAATCGACCGGCGGCAAGGCGGGTCAATTCGGCCAGGTCGCGCTGCCCGACCAGCAGTTCACCACGACCGGGCCCCAGCCTATCTGGCCGGTACCGACCCTGCTGAGCCACGGCGTCATCATCGCACCGCATATTCCGTCCTCGACGCGGCGCCGTGTCCTGATCACCGAAACCGAGCGCTATCCCATCGCGCCGCCGCTCAATCACGAGGAAGATCCACCCTTCGGCGAACGCATCGTCTACGCCGAAGGCATCGAATTCTAGGGGCAAGCCCCTAGAACCGTAACTCGACAGCGCAGCGACTTTGCCTTGGGCTTGCCTGACCTTACTTATACATCCCCGGCGCGGAGCGACGGGGAGGGGGCCCGCACGAGCGCGAGTTGGCGAAAGCCAATGAGGCGTGAGATGTGGGGGTGGGGTTTCTTGCTTACTTAATACTCTGAACCAATCACGCCAAATAATCGCGCCTTCGAATGACATCTGACTTTCGACAAACCTGGTCAATTCTTAAGCTGTATATAATTGGCGGCCGAATGGTCGGCGACTTTGGCTTCGACGATGCCATCGATCTCTACTTGGAACTTCATCCCGAAGCCGAGGAAGCAGAGCTGCGCGCCAGATTGGTCGCCGATTTAGCTCATGCTGAGAAGACCGGTGAATACCGCTGAACTGACTTCTCATTTTCGCCAGTTAGACGCGGTCGACCAGCGCCAGACTCGGAGTTTTACAGGCCGTTCAGGAACCAGATCGCCAAAGATTTACCAGATTGGTCGTCTTTTTGCACACATTGCAATAGCCTCGCCCGCGATCCAGCCAGCCCTCAGCCATAAGGCGATTGTTGATGGGATTGACCGTTTTTTCAGGATAACCCAGCACCTGTTCGATGCAGTTATCGCACAAAGGCTCAGGCGGGACCTCAAGCAGTCGCATCACCCTGTTTCGAATCTCGTTCCTCGACATATGTGCCTCGTGGTCTTGTAGTCTGTCTGACAATCTATCCCATGGCTTCATCAGTGCCAGGCTTCCATCGCTTGATGAAATCCGGGAACCGATCATGAAGTTCGACCAAGTCTTGTCCATTGATCGGCTTCAAGGTGCCGTCGGGCAACTCAACATATATTTGCCCCTCATAACTTCGTGTCGCCCTGCCAAGCACAACCACCCGTTCCACCGCTACGTAGACAGGCCCGCTCTCGACTCGGGCTTTTAATCGCGCAATTCGGTCGATCAGCGCGGCATTGCCAGGATCGAGCGGCAAGGCCGATTCCAGATCATAAATTTGCTGAAGCGGTTCACCTGTCTGGTCCGCCATTCCGGCCAGGGCCGCCGACAAAGCCCTTTCGGCTTCACGACGCGCACTCATCGCTTCAGGTCTCGCATGGCATCCGTAATCGCCGCCGTCCGCACGCTGACCGTCGTTACGCGTCGCAACAAGTCTATGACCTGTTCCTTGTAGTCGGCAAACCGGTACGTGTTGAACTTCTCTCGGATCGTTTTGTCCTTCGGTGTCTTCTCCTTGTACTGGTCCAAGACCCAATCAATGGCACTGCGATTGCCCAGCCGGTAGTTCCACGCCTGCGGCGGAACACCGGTCAGCTTGGTTTCGCTGTCGAGCGTGATGACCCCTGTATCATGGTCGGATTTCAACTTGGACATTGGCGTCAGCCCGGCCTCACGCGCCTTGGCATCAGGGGTATCCACCTGCTCGAGAGCATATGGCTCTACCGCCTCATAGCCGATATGCAAGTCGAGCAGCGCTTTCCCCCAATCGCGCCAGCGCGCAAAATCGTTATAAAGCGGAACACGCGGGAACTCCCGTTTCAGGTTTTGCGCATAGGATTCGCGATAAATTGGGTCGTGCAGCACAGCATAGCAATAGGCGAAAATATCGTCTTTGCTGACCTTCGCATCTTTGCCAAAACGTGTTTGGAACTGCTTCAGCCCCCAGTCTGTGATATTCTCAATTTGATCGCCTTCATAAGTGTAGCGATATCGGACAAGTAAATTTGACTTTTCTACGGCTTCATAATCTTGAGGACCGTTTCCCGAAAGAACCTGAAAAGGCTTAGAGGATGAGGTTCCGGATATCGATATATAAGCTGTTTTCTTTTCTCCGCGCTTGCCGAAGGCGGCCTCATGATCAGTATAGAATATGTCGCTATACGTTTTTATCCAAAGAAAATGCTTTTTAACAAATGGCCTCCACAAAGAACATACAGTTACATTTTGTAAATCTAATGTTTGTTTGCGTGAAAGCTTTGCCTTTAAGTCGCGACTCCATTTTATAGACAGATCAAATTCTTCGTTGGCTTTTTGGCTTAAAAAGCGGTCTGTAAAATAGGTCGCTTTTTCAGCCAATATGGCTGAACCGAAATCATACACCCATTCGTCACGGTTAGTTTTAATACCACTAACATAATCTTTGAATATTGCCCTCTCATGTACCTTAGTTTTTGCCGCTTTAGTTCTTTTGTCAGCTATAGGAATTAAATCATCCCAATCGTTATTTGTTAGGTTTACCCAGTTATTTTTCTTGTCCGGTTCTATTTTTTCAAATTTTGTGCCTGATAGTTTTGCGTTCGACAAAAAGCTAAGCTTTTCTTCCGCAGTATCGAACTCTGGCCGACATGTGTAGAAAATCTTACAACCCTTTTGTTTGTGGCGTTTCACAAAAAACGAAATGGCCACGCCGGTCTGGATACCGAAAACGTTATGCTTGGTACCAGATAGCTTTGGATTGGCGCGCACATCTCCTCCCAGATCTACAACGTAGATTTCGTTGAATTCCTCGGCCACCACCTTGCGAAACCCGTCGAACGTCCGGCTGTCGATAAACGAACGGTTGGTGATAAAGGCCAGAACTGCGTCATCGTGCAACCGATCCGATGCCCAGCGAAAAAAACGTGCATACATGTCGTACAGCTTGGTCTTCTGCGCCGTCGACTGTTTGATATAGGTTTCCTTAATACGCGCGTCGATCCGCTCATATGTCCGGTTTTTGTTGTTATCGTTCTCATTCTGCTGATTGGCATTATAGGGTGGATTGCCGATAACGACACTGATCTTGCGGCCGTTCTGGCGTTTAATCCGCGCCACGTTTTCATCCGACATGGCGCCGAACAGATCGTGCTGGTGCCCGCTACGGATACCTAACCCGGCCACATTATCCAGCGTGTCGACAAAGCACAGGCTGGGAAATTCGGCGAACTGACCGGTGATCGCGGCATAGGTCGCTTCGATATTGAGGTTGGCAACATAGTAAGGCAGAATGGCTACTTCGTTGGCGTGCAGTTCTTCCTTGTACTTGTAGGCCAGCTTCTCGGGCTGGCCGCGGAAATGCTCGATCAGCTCGCAGATAAAGGTACCCGTTCCCGTCGCCGGATCGAGGATCTGCACATCGCGATCGATCAGGTGCTTGCCGAAATGCTTCTGGGTCAGCCAGTCGGCACCTTCAATCATAAAACGAACGATCTCGTTCGGCGTATAGACCACACCCAGACGGTCAGCGGCTTTCGGATTATAGACCTTGTAGAAATTCTCGTAGATCACCTTCAGGAAGGTTTGCTTCTCGCCGTGGTTGGTGATTTGGGCGGCATTGGCTCTGATGGCGGCGTAGTAAGGTTCCAGAGCCTTTAGCGTGTCCCGCTTCACGCCACCGGTAAAGAACTTGGCTTCCAGTTCATAAAGTGCGTGCGCAATATTGTTCTCGCGGTGAAAGTCGCCTTCATTGAAAACATGGGTGAAGATTTCCTCAGTCAGGATATGCTGGATCAGCATTTCGAAAATATCCGCCTCGGTTACCGACGGATTGATGGTCGATTTGGCCTGGATTAGAAATGCAGCCGCCGCGTCTTTGAAAGGCTGGTTGCTGGCATAGGCCGTGGCAATCCGCGCCCGCAAGGCCTCCAGCACTGCAGGCAGGTCCTGCGTGAACTGTCGAACAGCCTTACGGAAATCGGCAATTTCCTGCCGCTCATAGCCAAAGAACAGTCTGACCAATCGCCCCAGATGCTCGACATCCGTCATCGATGCGCGCATCACCTCCTGCCGGTTCTGGATCAACACGGCAGTATGCGAGTTCTCGAAGATGATATTGTCCTGCGGATAGCCCTTGGCCAGCTTCTTGCGGATTTCATCATCCAGATCGTCGGCCGTGTCCTTGGCCTCCCAATAGCCCAAGGGCACGCGCAGATCATGCAGGATGGTACCGTCAGGGCGGATCAGGTTTTTCTGCGTCGACTGGAAACCGTACTGGCTGACAAATACCAGGTTGCTCTGCTTTGACCACGCCTTAAGCAAGTCCTTGAACGCTTCGGACACGACGCCTTCCGTGAGGCTGCCAGAAATTTTCTTCAGCGTGTCCAGCTCGTTAAGATACTGATGAATCAGCAATTGGCTCACTATGTGTCCCTACCCAAAAACGTGCCCGATACAGGCACGAGTTGCGGATAGGGTCAATAAGCCCGGGAATTTTAGCGGCAAGGCGGAGAACGGCGGAACTTCATTGCCGCGCAATCTTTACCGAACGCCTTGATGATTTGGGCGTTATGCGACAGTCCTTCCGCAACCATGCCATAACGTGTAGCCTGTCACAAAGTCAAACAAGGCAGGGGCGCATGTACGGAAAAATAACGGCTTTGCTCGCGGCCGCATTTGTAACGGCGATCCCCGTCCAGGCCAGCGATAACGACTGGCACAACCTAACGCCAGCCACCGACGACACCGTCATCGACGCCAACCCACTACAGGGACTGATCGAATGGCACGGCAAAGCCATCGTGCCCGTATCTCGTCCGGCCAGCGAACATTATTTCCGCCTGCCCTGGGCCGTCCTCGAACCCCAGGAAGGCGTTTACGATTTTTCCACCATCGAACAACAGCTAACCAAACTGAAACCCGGCGAACGGATCGCCTTCGGGCTGATGCCGCTCGATACCTGCTGTAGCCGCACCGGCGTGGATATCCCGCGCGACCTGATCGACCGCTCGTCCAAAGGCTTCTGGGTCAAGGCCGATCCGCGTAGCTGGCAGCCCATCGACCGCGTCTTCGTGCCCGACTGGAACGACCCGGTCTATATCGCCCGCTGGCGCGCCCTGTGGGCTGAGATCGGTAAACGCTACGACGGCGATCCGCGCATTGCCTGGGTCGATATACGCGCCTACGGCAACTGGGGCGAAGGCCACATGGCCGGCAGCTCCGTCTACACCTGGTCGCAGATCCCGTACGGCGATCCCACCGTCAATCTCAAGGGCGCGGAGCCAGGCACGCTGGAAACGCGAACCGCCCTGTCCATGGCGATCGTCGACGCCCTGCCGCACACGCGCCTGTTGGCCATGACCGACGACAAACCCGTACTGACCCATCTGTTGCGGCTGAATACATCCATCCCCATCGGTATGCGTCGCGACAGCTGGGGCGCCAAATGGTTCGAGTCAGGCTTCATTCCTGACGATCTAGCTGACGCCGAAAAGTCGCTGATCCGCGAACGCTGGAAGACGGCGCCCCTCATCGTCGAATCCTACGGCTGGAAACTGGTCTTCGAAGCTGGTTACGACGGCATCACACGTCAGGTCGAGGACTACCACATCGCCGCCATCGGCAATAATGGCTTCAATGTCCAGGCGTGGACGGAACTGAACCCCGACGAACAGGCCGCTCTGGTTCGCGCCGCCGGCCGTACCGGCTATCACTATGTCCCGGTCTCGATCCACTACCGCAAGAGCGACACATCCTGCCCGTTACAGGTCGAGATCGCCTGGCGCAATGATGGCGTTACGCCGCTCTACGAGCCATGGACCGTGCAGTTGCGACTCGATAAGGCCGTATATAACGCCACTCTGCCGTCCCTGCTTCCCGGCGACACGGCCGCAAGCCAGCTGTGCCTGCCGCAATCACCAAGCGCGGCGTCGCACCTCATCCTGCAGGTCATCGACCAAGGCGGCCGAACCATGCAACTGCCGCTGAAGGGTGGCCCGGGTGGTCTCTATGACCTCGGCGAAATCACAAACTGATCGAAACTCCCAGGTGGGGCGAGAATCCTTTGGCCAAGTGATGTCGCGCAACGCGGTGACGGCACGTCTTCCACAGTGGAATTTTTCGGCACGAAAAGCACGAAAATCAGAAAAGCACGAATGCAAAGCGAACCGAAATGCTCTTCGCCCGAAGGGCAATGATTAGGCATGCGGAAAATTGTGTGAACACAAAGCGCTTCGCGCGGAAGATAGTAAAGCCCTGAATTTTGGTGTTTTTCGACTTCGTTCGTGCTTTTCGTGCCGAAAAATTCCACTGTGGAAGACGTGCCGTCACCGCGTTGCGCGGATCATTTTACACCCACTTGGGAGTCACGACTGATCATACCATATCGGGGGCTTGTCCCTTCTCCTCGACTGAGAGGAGAAGGGGGCCAACAGGCGGCGCGGGGCGGCGAGCCTGAACCGTTTTCGCGAATAGAATGGCAAATGATAATGACTGGGCAAGCTGGGGCATGTCACCGTCACGCATGGATCGGACCATTTTGGGCGCACAGACGCCGTGCGTCGATTGCCAGGCGCGCAATCGCCTTGCGTTTCCGCGAGGTAAACTGATACAGATGACGCTCGCCGGAGCGTAATTCCGTGGCCAGACTCGTTTTCTCCTCGCACGACCTGGACCCGCGTCTGACCGCGCAACATCGGGCGCGCGCCTGGTCCGAAAGCCTGATGGCCGGTGGCTACAATGGGCATCCCATCATACCGGAGACGGACGACGGCTTTTACGGCGTCACCGATGTGCGGTTATCCGGCCCTTCCATGATCTGCCGCTGCGCCTCCAGCAGCCTGATCGTTCGCCGTGAACCCGCCCACATCGCTCGCGATCTCGACGACCGCGTGATGATTTTCTTCAATGCCGGTACCGTTAAGGTCAATACGCTGCATCTTGGCCGCAGCACCGACCTGGCGCCGGGCGAAGCCGTCCTGCTGACCCAGGAAAATCCGCAAGCTTTCGACGCTTCGAAATCCGGCGCCGCCCTGGGACTGATCCTGCCGCGTGAAGCTATTGATCATTGGCGTCGCGAGGCCCATGACCTGGCCGGGCACCGTCACGACTACACATCGCCGGTCTTCCGCATGATGCGCACCTATTGCCAGTTGCTGGCCGATGACGGGGAGGTCTTGTCACCGGAACAGGGCGAGATGATGCGCCGTCACGTTGTCGATCTGCTGGGGCAATGGCTGGGCGCCGGCGACGCAGGCCGGACGTCGTCCGAAGACGCTTCGCTGTCGGCGCGCTTTACGGCCATCCGCCGGTTGATGCGTCGCCAATCCGCCGACCCGCAGCTGGACATCGCCAGTGTGGCACGGCAGATGGGCCTGTCATCGCGCATGGTGCAGCACGTCCTGACTGTATCGGGCACCAGCTTTTCGGTTCTGCTGAACCGCCTGCGCTGTACCCGCGCCGCGGTCATGCTGGCGGATCCGGCCTATGCGAACACGCGCCTGCCGGATCTGGCCCTGGCCTGCGGCTACGCCGACTACTCCCACTTCTTCAGGGCCTTCCGGCGCCACAGCGGCGCTGCGCCCTCGGATCTGCGCCCCTGACAATCCACAACCCGTCAGGTCTCGATCGCCTCCAGCCTGAACCACGGATCGCGATCTGGCACCGTTGCCAATCGGAACACCGGCAGCACAGGCCGGTCGTCTTCCGGCACCAACCGGTACCGCCCCAGCAGGCTGGCCAGCACCATCTGAGCCTCGACCACGGCAAACCCGCCACCGATACAGATGCGCGGCCCGACCCCGAACGGCAGATAGCTGTCCATACTGGTCCATGGCGAAGGAATCCCCGCAAAGCGATCCGGCATGAAGGCCGTCGGCATGTCCCAGTATTTGCGATGGCGATGGATAACGAACGGGCTCATCCACACCTCTGTGCCAGCGGTGATCGCCTGACCCATGATCACATCATCGGCCATGGCCTTGCGCACCACATAGGCCACCGGCGGATAGAGCCTGAGCGCTTCCAGAAGCACATTGCGCAGCCGCGGCCAGTGGCTCAGGTCCGCCATCTCCGTTACCTTCTCGACCGGAAACGCCCGCACCTCCGCGCGCACCCGCGCCTGCTCGGCCTGATCCAACCCCAACAGGTACGAAGCCCAGAACAGCAGCCGTGACGTCGTCTCGAACCCGGCCGCCAGCAGGGTCGCGCACTGGTCGCGGATCTCCCCGTCATCGATCGGCGCGCCGGTCTGTGCATCACGCGCTGCAAGCAACAGGTCCAGCAGGTCGCCCCGTTTGCGCCCCTCATCCGCGCCCGACACGCGTCGTGCTGAGATCACCTCGTCGACCAAAGCCCGCCACTTGCGCTGGAAAGTCCGCCGCGCGCCGAAGGCCCAGCCATATTGATCCTCTGTCGCGGCAATCGCATCCAGCACCGTCGGCCGCCCCGCCCCTTCCAGGTAATTGCGCGCCAGCCGCGTTATCCCCGCCCGGCCTTCGTCTGCCGGCAGAGAAAACAACGCCTTCAGCACGGCATCCAGGGCCGTCCGGTGAAACACCTCGGTCAACCGCGTCCGTGTCGCCCCTTCCAGACGCCCGATCATATCCCTGGCCGCCGACTGAAAGTGCGGCAACAGATCGCCGATCGCCGCCGGACTGAAGACCGGCGCCAGCATCCGCCTTTGCCGCCGCCAGCCGTCGCCCTCCGACAGAAAGACACCTTCGCCCATCACCGGGCGAAACAATCGCGCCTGAATGACCGGCCGGACGTAATTGTCCATATTCGTCTTCATGACGTGATGGATGGCCGTCGGATCGGCCACGGCTACCGTATCGATACCGAACGCCTTCGCCCGCCCGAAGGTACGCTCGAATGCCTCCTCAGAATAGACACTCAGCGGATTGATGAAAAACTGCGGCAACCACCGCCATTTCGGCAGCGGTCTGGCATGGACCTTATGGGCCGGCGGAACGATCGGGGGCGTGACAGCTTCCATGGTGCCACTATGGGCGGGGTAATGGGGGCAAGCAAGGCGGCAAAAGGCTGCACCCTGGGCGCTTATTCACGTGAATCTGGCCTTCAAATTCAAAAAAGACCACAAACTTGATCAAAACGGCGAATCACTTGATATTCAGTTGTTTGCGCTCAAAATCAATTATTGCGAATTTACCTTTCGTTAATCATTTTGATTAAGGAATTTCCATCAACTATTGACGATTTTTCGCGTCTGAAAGCGTGTTTTTCACCCATTTTAACGAAATTTCGCGCGACGCGTCACTCTGAACCGTCTGTTCACCCCGGCTTCATTCCATGGCCACAAAGCGGCGGTGTCGTGACTTTTTCGCGCCCTTGAATTGCCGCGACGCCCCTTTACGGTCTAAGACACAAGATAAATTAAGGTAACACCATGACAGACCTGACCCGCCGTTTTCTCCTTTCCGGATCGCTGACTGCAGCGCTGCTCAGCGCCGCGCCGGCTATGGCCCAGGGTGGTAAAAACCAGTTCGACAGCCTGATCTCGCCGCCCAACTTTAATCCCGCGGACAAGGCGCGGATTCAGAAGGCGACGGCCTATCTCCAGGCGCTGGGCACCGGCCAGGGCCGTTTTGAACAAACGGATTTCCGCGGCCGCATCACCAAGGGCAACTGGTTCCTGCAGCGCCCTGGCAAGATCCGTTTCGAATACGATGCGCCCTATTCGGTGCTGATCGTCTCCGACGGCAACAAGGTCAAGATGTGGGATCCGCGCCTGAAATCCTTCGACCAATATCCGCTGAGCGAGACCCCGCTGTCCTTGTTTCTGTCGAAGCAGATTCGCTTCGACCAGGGCGTGGTCATCACCCAGGTGTCGTCCAATGCCACGGGCTTTACGCTGAAAGCACGCGACCGGCGCAAGCAGGTCGAGGGCTCTGTCGTCCTCGTGTTCGATCAGGCGGCCAATGGCGCCGTAACCCTGCGTGAATGGACGGTGACCGACGCCCAGAACCGCGGCACGCGCGTTCACCTGACCAGTTTTGCCGCCGGTGTCAGTCTGAAGCCGGACCTGTTTGTGCTCAACAAGCCGCAGGTAAAAAAATAATTCCGTTCTGAAGATTTCGCTTGCGAATTTTTTCAAGCGTGCTATTTTTCACACATGGAATTGGACGGCGGTCTGTTTCCGAGCGTGCGTTTTTCCCTTTTTTCTCTTCGTGTTATGTGCCAAAATCTTGCCCGGTCCGCTACCACGGATCGGGTTTTTTGTTATTTTACCGACACTTAGCTGTCAGGAAATCAATCTACATATGCGACTTTCGCTCGTCACCTGGAATGTCAATTCCGTTCGCCTGCGCATGCCGCAAATCCGTCAATTTCTCGCCCAGACAGGCGTTGACGTCATTTGCCTGCAGGAGATCAAGTGCCAGACGCACGAATTCCCCTATGAGGCCTTTCACGAGCTGGGTTTTCCGCACATTCACGTGGCCGGTCAAAAAGGCTGGCACGGCGTCGCCCTGGCGTCGAAAGTGCCGTTCGAGGTCATGGATAATCCGCCCTTCTGCCGGCGTGGCGAGGCCCGCGCCCAGGCGATTCAGATAAAAGGCGCCGCCGATCATCCAGTCGATATCTGGAACTTCTACATTCCGGCCGGCGGCGACCTGCCCGAACGGACGGCAAACGACAAGTTCGATCACAAGCTCGAATTTTACGAGCGCATGAGCGGGCACCTGAAACAGCGCAATCACGACCATCCGTTGCTGATCTGCGGTGACCTGAACATTGCTCCGGGCGAATTCGATGTGTGGAGCCACCGCCAGATGCTCAAGGTGGTCAGCCATACCCCCATCGAGATCGAAACCTTCGAGACCTTCATCGCCTCGGGAGACTTCCACGATCCGTTCCGCGTCGCCTATCCCGATCCGGAGAAGATCTTCACCTGGTGGAGTTACCGGGCCGCCGATTATCGCGCCTCCAATCGCGGCCTGCGCCTGGATCATATCCTGTTCAACCCGGCCCTGATGGCGCGGTTGCACGGCGACATTACCGCCAGGATTCATGACGATGTCCGCGGCTGGACCCAGCCCAGCGACCACGTGCCGGCCCAGGTGGTGTTCGAAATCTGACGAGGCGGCTTGACCGTAACCGCGTGGTTACACTATAACCGTAACTCAATGGTTACGAAAATAAAACTTCGGGAAGATGATGACGCCGTGTTCGCCGCCCTGGGCGATGCGAACCGCCGGAATATCCTCACACTTCTGGTACGCCGGCCGGCGGCGGTGCACGATCTGTCGGACATGTTCCGCATCAGCCGGCCTGCCATTTCCAAACATCTGAAGGTGCTGCGCGAAGCCGGCCTGGTCAGCCTGCAAAAGCAGGGCACGGAAAACATCTACGTGCTCGAAACCGAACGTCTGCGTCTGGTCGAAGCCTGGCTGCGCCAGTTCTGGCAGACGCGTCTTCTTGATCTCAAAACCCTCGCGGAAGGAAGCTGGCATGACAGAGAAGCTTGAACCGATCCGGCATAGCCTGACGGTCGATGTGCCCATGGCCCACTTGTGGCGTGTGATGACCGAACCGGAAACGGTCGCCCAGTGGCTCGGCTGCCTGAACTATTCGGCGCGGGTCGGCCATACCTTCCACATGCAGCCCGATCCGGCCAAGCGCGCCGCCAATGATCTCAACGGCGCCACCTTCTGCGATGTCGAGGCGCTCGATGCGCCGGATCATTTTGCCTTCAGCTGGTATATGCCCGGAACGCCCAAGACCCACGTGTCACTGCGCCTGACAGCTTTGGATGCGACTCGCACGCAGCTGGACCTCATTCATGACGGCTGGGATCAGTTTCCGGCGGACATGGTCCGCGCCATCCGCGATGGCCTGGCCAATGGCTGGGGCTCGATGGTCCTGCCTGGCCTGGTACGTCTGGCCAAGGCGACCTAGGTTTTCCACCTGCTGTGACGAGAATGCGGGTGCATTTCTATCGTGCTTAAGCGTGTATGCACGTCGTCTACAGTGGAATCTTGGATCACGAAAAGCAGAAAAGCACGAAAGGGACTAAGAAGCCCTGCTTAGCCCGAAGGGCATTCAATCCAGCTCCTAGCCGTGGGCGCAGAAAGAAGGCGCTTCGCGCGGGAGATCGTAACACCCTAAATATTCGTGCTTTTCTGCTTTTGGTGCTTTTCGTGATCCAAGATTCCACATCCAAAGACGCGCATCCACTAAGTTGAGCGAACTTACACGATTGGCAGCAGCTACTGCATAACCCTTCACTGAGTCGCGGATCTGCCAAGAAAAAACCGGAGCCTTGCGACTCCGGTTTGATCTTAAAACTGCAACCTGTAGCCACCGGCATCGGTCATCAATAGCCGTGCATTGGCGGGATCGGGTTCGATCTTCTGCCGCAGCCGGTAGACATGGGTTTCCAGCGTATGGGTGGTCACCCCGGCATTATAGCCCCAGACCTCGGTCAGCAGCTCTTCGCGTGAGATCGGCTTTCCGCCGGCGCGATAGAGATATTTGAGAATATTGGTTTCCTTCTCGGTCAGCCGCGTCTTTTTCTGCGTCTGATCGACCAGGACCTTCAAAGCCGGCTTGAACTCATACGGCCCGATGCGGAAGGTGGCGTCTTCCGAGGTCTCGTGCGAGCGCACCTGAGCACGGATTCGCGCCAGCAGGACGGCAAAACGAAACGGCTTGGTGACATAGTCATTGGCGCCGGCGTCGAGGCCCAGGATCGTATCCGAATCCGAGGTCTGACCCGTCAGCATGATGACCGGTGTGGTCAATCCGCCCTTGCGCAGCAGGCGGCAGGCTTCGCGGCCGTCCATATCCGGCAGATCGACATCCAGCAGGATCAGATCGGCATTGACGCTCTTGCCGAGACGCAGGCCTTCTGAGCCGTTGGCGGCCTGAATAACCTTGAATTCCTCATGAAGTTCCAGCTGCTCGGCCAGGGCTTCGCGCAGTTCATCATCATCATCGACTATTAGGAGGGTTTTTTGTTGCACCATGATCCTGTATCTTGTGTTTTCTTGTTAGCTTAGACGAAATTGTCACCCAATGGTCAAGGTTTTTACCGCCCAAGCTGCGGACAATACGGCCGCAATGCCTTCACTTTCCCTTGATGAACATAGTGTGCGTTGCGCCCTGGGGAAAGGGGGCGTTACGCTTGCGGCCCAGAAAAGGGAAGGTGACGGCAAATCTCCGGCGGGCAGCTGGCCGATCCGCTATGTCTTTTACCGGCCCGACAGGGTTGCGGTACCCGATAGCCGCCTGCCGCGCGTCGCCCTGTCGCCGGATGATGGCTGGTGCGACGATCCGGCCTCGCCCGACTATAATCGTCATGTCAAACTTCCCTTTGCGGCGAGCCATGAAAAGCTGTGGCGCGATGATCATGTCTACGATCTGATCGTGGTATTGGGTCATAATGATGACCCCCCTGTGCCCGGAATGGGGTCAGCCATATTTCTGCACCTGGCGCGCGACGACTATTCCGGCACCGAAGGTTGCGTCGCTGTGGCACTGGCCGACATGCTCGACTTGCTGAAGAAGGCCGAACCGGGGGATGTCATCGCCATCAATGCCTAATCTCAGCGATGACCGAATATGGCTGATCCGATGCGGATTTCGTTGGATCCGAAGGCCAGCGCCGTTTCGTAATCGTCGCTCATCCCCATGCTGAGATGGGTAATGCCGTTACGCTCGGCGATTTTGCGCAACAGGGCGAAATAGGGACCGCGCGGCCCCTCGATCGGCGGAATACACATCAGTCCGGCAACGCCTAATCCATAGTCTGTCGTGCAGGCCTTTAGAAACGCGTCGGCCTCATGCGGCAGGACGCCGGCCTTCTGCTCTTCCTCTCCGATATTGACCTGGACATACAGTTTTGGATGCCGGCCCTGGTTCTGGATCTCGTCGGCAAGGGCGCGCGCGATCTTGTCGCGATCGACGCTTTCGATGACGTCGAAGAAGGCCACGGCCTCGGCGGCCTTATTGCTTTGTAACGGTCCGATCAGCCGCAACTCCAGGGCGTCGTAATCCCCACGCACGGGCTCCCAGCGTGTCTTGGCCTCCTGGACCCTGTTCTCGCCGAACCGGCGCTGTCCGGCCTCCAGCACCGGCGCGATGACCTCCCATGGCTGGTTCTTCGACACGGCCGTCAGGTAGGCGCTCTCAGCCGAACGACCGGCGGCTTTCAAGGCCTTGTGCATCCTGGCCATGAGCCTAAGATAAGCGGACGCCGAGTCGAACGGCGCGGTATGGGTATCGACCGATGACATACAGGACTCGCTTTCAGTATCTGCTCGACAAGGCCATCGACATAACCCATGACGCGGCGGTGACAAAGCCCTCCGCGACACGTCTGCCGCCGCTTTTTTTCATTACCGATCCGGCGCGCACACCCCATCCCGAAGATATTGCCGCCCAGTTACCGGCCGGCTGCGGCATCATCTACCGCCATTTCGGTGACTCCCATGCTCTTACCCGCGCCCGTCTGCTGCGCCGTATTGCTGACGATCACGGGCTGATCCTGCTGATCGGTGCCGATGAAGACCTGGCTTTGGACTCCGGTGCCGATGGCCTGCATCTGCCCCAGACCGGCCTGTCGCGCGCAGCCGACCTGCATGCCCGGCATCCGCAGCTGAAACTCAGCGCCGCGTGTCATGATATGGCAACCCTGCGCGCCCTGCCTGACGATCTGCCCGTACAGGCACTGTTCGTTTCTCCGGTCTTCCCCAGCCGCAGCCCGTCGGCCCAGGGCGTGCCCTCTTTGGGCGCCAAGGGTGTTCGCGACTTTACCGCTATCACGGGTCTGCCGATTTACGGATTGGGCGGTATCACCTGCGACAACGTCGCCGATCTGCACGATTGTGGATTGTCAGGGATCGGTGCCGTCGACGCGTTTCACCTGGCTGATTAGACAAAAATTCGTTCAACTCAGCGCGAATCTCTTCACGCAGGCGTATTCAGACAGAAATTTTGGCTGATTAAAACTTGAAGGTCGTTTCGAGGCGGACGCGCGGTTGCGTCTTGTCGTTCTTGCCCTGCTTGGGCTCAGGCTTCAGCGGGTCGGATTTTTCACCGAAGCCCAGGGTGCCACCAACGCGCAGTTGCGGGGTCACCTTGTAGAAAGCGCCGGCATCGACGTCGTTAAGACCGGACGGCGCCGTATCGGGCTGGTTGACGTCGAACTTGACGCCCCACTTGCCCTTCAGATTGAATTGATAGACCTTGGACTGGTTTTTTGGAAAACCTGGGGTCTGCTCACTGATATAGCTGCCATTGGTTTGCGACGGCAGGGTGGCAAATCCAGGGACTTCGCTTTGAACCTGCGGCTTTGCGACCTTGGACTGACCGGTTGTGACGGCGTGCGCCATGGTGGCGGAACCGGCAATCGCCAGGACCATCACGGGCATAAGCATCGACACAAAGGGTTTCATCGTTTTGATCTTCAAAGGGCCTGTGCCCCGAACCCGTCTGAAAAGGTTACCCTTTTGAGGTCCCCCTTACATCCAGCCCCGGACGCAATCTGTGTTCTACACACCTATTTAGGCATAGATATGTCAATTCCGGATTAAGGCCAATCGCTACCCCGGTCAATTTCATAAATCCGAAAATAGCACCCCGGATTACATTCCCGCAATTGATGTGTTGAATCGGTCACGGATTCGGCTTCCACATAACGTGGTTACAGCTATTTTTCTTATTGATCGCTTATATTTCACACCTGACGCCAAGTCGCGGCAAAAAACGACTCACACCCCATGACACGCCTTGAATTTGCCGTTCTGTTGATAAAGTTAGAAGGGGCCCTCTTGTCATACCCCCGTTGCGCCATGCTATAGAAGCGGCGGAGCCAGACAGCGGCAACAATAAAACGGGGAATCCGGGCCTTGGGACCACGGGTTCACAACAGATGCGGAGTGATCATTAGATGACGATCAAGCGGACGACAGCCCTGGCCTTGGCTGCATTGGGCGCTGCCCTGTGCTTAAGCGGCTGCTCCAGCATGGGCAAGAAAGCCGACTCTACGGCCTATACGACGCCGGACCCTGCAAACGACAAGATTTCGATCTCCCACCTGTTCGGCGGCGGCAACAAGCAGGCCAAGCAAGCGGCTTACGACCAGCAGGCCGGCATCGGCGTCAACGCCTATCTGTGGCGCGCCTCGCTCGACACCATTTCCTTCATGCCCCTGAACTCGGCCGATCCGTGGGGCGGCGTGATCATTTCCGATTGGTACGCCAATCCGCAAAAGCCGGATGAGCGTTTCAAGACGACCATCTACATCCTCGATGCCCGCCTGCGCGCCGACGCCCTGAACGTGTCGGTCTACAAGCAGGTGCAACAGGGCGGCCAGTGGATCGACGCCGAGGTCTCGCAACAGACCCAGCTCGACATCGAAAACGCCATCCTGTCGCGTGCACGCGAACTACGCCTTTCGGACGTCAAGAAATAAGACGAGCTGTATCTTCATGCTTTAATGGCCGCCGAAGACAGCTTCGGCGGCCATTTGCGTTTGCCGTCGCCCACAACGCACCCTATAACCCACCTTCCCTTTTCCAGACATATAGTTCATGGCCCGCTACAATCCGAAAGAGACCGAACCCCGCCAGCGCCAGCGTTGGGACGACGCCCAGACCTTTCTGACGCGCGACGATCCCGTCCGGCCGAAATACTACGTGCTGGAGATGTTCCCCTACCCGTCCGGACGCATCCATATGGGTCACGTCCGCAACTACGCCATGGGCGACCTGGTGGCGCGGTTCAAGCGCGCCCGCGGCTTCAATGTTCTCCATCCCATGGGCTGGGACGCCTTCGGCATGCCGGCTGAAAACGCCGCCATGGAACGCAAGGTCCACCCCAAGGGCTGGACCTACGACAATATCGCCAATATGCGCAGCGAGCTGAAGCGCCTGGGCCTCAGCATCGACTGGACGCGCGAATTCGCCACCTGTGCCCCGGAATATTACGGTCAGCAGCAGCGCTGGTTCCTCGACCTGCTGAAGCACGACCTGGTCTATCGCCGCGAAAGCCAGGTCAACTGGGATCCGGTCGACATGACGGTCCTGGCCAACGAGCAGGTCATCGACGGACGTGGCTGGCGCTCCGGCGCCGTGGTTGAAAAGAAGAAACTGACCCAGTGGTTCATGCGCATCACGCGCTTTGCCGAAGACCTGCTGGACGGCCTGTCCACCCTGGACCGCTGGCCCGACAAGGTGCGCCTGATGCAGGCCAACTGGATCGGCAAGTCGCGCGGCCTGCAGATGCGCTTCCCCATGCACGGCAAGCCGGTCCCGGGCTTTGAAGACGGCGTCGAAATCTATACCACGCGCCCGGACACCCTGTTCGGCGCGGCCTTCATCGCCATTGCCGCCGACCATCCGCTGGCCCAGGCCGCCGCGGCCGACAATGAAAAACTGGCCGCCTTTATCAAGTCGCTGAACCGCGGCGGAGTCTCCCAGGCCGATATCGATACCGCCGAAAAGCTGGGTTTCGACACCGGCCTGAAGGTCGACCATCCGTTCAAGCCGGGCGCCACCCTGCCGGTCTGGGTCGCCAACTTCGTCCTGATGGACTATGGCACCGGCGCCATTTTCGGCTGCCCCGCCCACGACCAGCGCGACCTCGATTTCGCTCGCAAATACCATCTGCCGGTTACCGAAGTCGTCCTGCCGACCGGTGAAGACCCGAATACCTGGTACGTCGGCAATGAACCCTATGTCGGCCCGGGCACCTTGTTTCATTCGGACTTCCTCGACGGCCTGGAGATCGAAGCCGCCAAGGACGCCGCCATCGCGAAAATCGAAGACATGGGCCTGGGAACCGGCGCCACGGTCTTTCGGCTGCGCGACTGGGGTGTCTCGCGCCAGCGCTACTGGGGCTGCCCGATCCCGGTCATCCACTGCGAAGCCTGCGGCGTCGTGCCGGTGCCCGACGACCAGCTGCCGGTCGTCCTGCCCGAAGACGTCACCTTCGACGTTCCCGGCAACCCGCTGGAACGCCACCCGACCTGGAAACACGTCAACTGCCCGCACTGCGGTGCAGCCGCGCGTCGCGAAACCGACACGCTGGATACCTTCGTCGATTCGTCGTGGTACTTCGCCCGCTTCACCGACCCGACATCACCGACTCCGGTCAATAAGGCCGCCGCGGATCACTGGCTGCCGGTCGACCAGTATATCGGCGGCATCGAGCACGCTGTCCTGCACCTGCTGTATGCCCGTTTCATCACCCGGGCGCTGAACCATTGCGGTTATCTCGACGTCAAGGAGCCCTTCGCCGGCCTGTTCACCCAGGGCATGCTGACCCACGAAACCTATTCCGACAGCAACGGCGCCTGGGTCGAACCGGCCGATGTCGAGGTCACGACCGAAGGCGGAACCCGAAAAGCCGTCCGTGTCTCGACCGGCGAAGCCCTGGACATCGGCGACATCGAGAAAATGTCCAAGTCGAAGAAGAACACGGTCGCCCCCGGCGACATATTCGACACCTACGGCGTTGATTCGGCACGCCTTTTTGTTCTGTCCGATTCGCCACCCGAACGCGATGTGCAATGGTCAACCTCCGGCGTCGAGGGTTCCTGGCGTTTGACGCACCGCATCTGGGATCTGTTTGACGGTCTGTCTCCGGACGAGAGTCCGTGCACGGACGAAGCTGCTGCCGCCGCCCTGCTCAAGGCCGCGCACAAGACTGTCAAGTTGGTTACCGAGGGCTTCGAGGGCTTCCGCTTCAACGCCGCCATCGCCAAGCTGTACGAACTGGTGACCATCATCCGCACCGCCGACGTCGTCAAAACAGGCTCTAAGGCGCGGATCGAGGCCCTGACCCTGCTGGCTGGCCTGATCGCCCCCGTCACCCCGCACCTGGCCGAAGAATGCTGGGCGCGGCTGGGCAAGCCTGGCCTGATCGCCGATGCCGACTGGCCAAAATTCGACCCCGCCCTGGCCCAGGACGACGCCTATGTCATGCCCGTCCAGGTCAATGGCAAGCGTCGTGGCGAGATTTTGATCCCCGTCGGCGCTTCCGAAGACGAAATTCGCGAAACGGCGCTTGCGGATGAAGGCGTTAAACGGCATCTTGACGGCGCTGCGATCCGCAAGATCATTATCGTGCCGAACCGCATCCTCAACTTCGTGGTGGGATAAGTCATGCGCACCCCAAACCGTTCCCTGATCAGGCTTGCGCTTCTGGGCATGCTCACAGTCGCCCCCTTGACCCTGCAGGGTTGCGCCGGCTTCGTGCCGCTCTATGCCGAGAACGTCACGGTCAACATGGCCCAGATCGGTCTCGAGATACCGCAAACCCGCACGGGCTATTTCCTGGAACAGGACCTGCGCAACGGTTTCGGCACGGACGAGGCCTCGCCCAAACTGTACAAGCTCGAAGTCACCATGACCGAACGCCACTACAGCATCGGCTACAAGATCGACGATACCTCGACCCGGTCCGAAATCACCTCCGGCGTGCACTACAAACTGACCAACCTGGCCACCGGTAAGAAGATGACCGAGGGCAAGTTTTCGGAGACGGTGACCTACGATACCTCGCAATCGCCCTTCACCGGCGTGGTCTCGCAACAGGACGCGCAGGAACGCATTGCGACGGCAATCTCGCAAAAGATCCAGACCGACCTCGCTATCTTTTTCCACGGCAAATAAAAGGCCTCCGGCGGTAAGGGGCACAGCCCCTTAATCCGGAACCAAGATAACTCCCAAGTGGGGCGAAAACCTTTGACCAAGTGGTACTGACGGTTACATGGAGCAAGTCGTGCAACGCAGTGACGTGCCGTCATCACGTTGCGCGAACCATTTTACACCCAGTTGGGAGTTACGAACCAAGACAATGAAGCTGGTCAAAAAGCCCGAGATCGATGCCTTTTACAGGTCACAGCCCGCGCACGTGCTGGGCGCGCTGATCTATGGCAAGGACCGCAGTCAGGTCATCGAACGCGCCACCCTGCTGGCCAAACAGGTCGTTCCCGACATTACCGACCCGTTCAATGTCTCGCTGCTGACCGATACCGACGTCGAAAGCGATCCGGCACGTCTCGAAGGCGAGCTGCAATCCCTGTCCATGATGGGTGGCCGCCGCCTGGTTCGCCTTAAATTCTTCACCGAAAAGGCTGCCCTCGACAAGGCCGTCACCGCTGTCGTCAAGAGTCACGCCGCCGGCGACTACAACCGTGAAGCCTTCCTTGTCATCGAAGCGGGTAGTCTGGGTTCGGAGTCGGCGCTACGCCGCCTCGCCGACGCCGACAAGGCCCTTGTCAGCATCGCCTGCTATGATGACGAAACCGGCGACACCATCCGCATGGCGCGCGAAGCCTTCGCCCAGAACGGCGTCTCGCTGTCGACCGCCGCCATGGACGTCTTCGCTCAGCGCATGCCCAAGGAACGCGGCGTCGCCCAGCAGGAGATCGAACGCCTCATCCTGTTTATTGGCCCAGGATCCCACAAGACGCTCGATGACAAGGAACTGCAGGACTTTCTCGGCGTCGAACCCGATGCCTCCCTGTTCAAGGCCGCCCAGGACGCGTTCGGCGGCCGTATGAAGGCGGCCCAGGGCGGTTTGCGCCGCGCCTTTGCCGAGGGCGAGACAGGACCCGACGCCATGCGCGCCCTCAGCGGCCACTACGGCAAGGTCAAGCTGCTGAAGAGCATGATCGCCAAGGGGATGGATAGTAAGACGGCCGCCAAGGCCTCCGGCGTCTTCTGGAAGGACGAGGACGATATGTTGCGCCAGGCCAAGGCGTGGAATTTCGAGGTGCTCGACAATCTGGCCGGCGACCTGATCGAGGCCGACAAGCAGTGCAAGTCGACGGGCATGCCGGACCTACTGATCGCCGAGCGCCTGTTCCTGCAAATCGCCGGCAAGGCCAATCGGGCGGGTTTGTAGCGGCGGCGCCCTGTCGGAAAAAGCCCCGACCTAATTACGGGCACTTATGTTCACACATTTCTCGGATATCACCCTCCTCCCTGTGCGAAGCATGGGGAGGTGGCGGCGAAGCCGACGGAGGGGTCAGCTTGGGTGACTCAGGTACGACGGTGGACGTATAAACACATCTGATAGGCATGTTTCAATTGAAGCGTTAGGTCGACAAAAAGTCCCCTCCGTCGGCTTCGCCGCCACCTCCCCATCGTCGCTTCGCTTGACAGGGAGGAGGGTGATGAGCCTTCTAGCGAAATCACGTCGCTATACGGACGATTTAACCCGCCAGAGGCCGACGTTCCGGCTCAAATTCGCCAGGGACGCCGTTCTCAGAAAATAATCTATGATTTCATCAGCTTACGACACAGCTCATCCAGCTGTTCGAGGGTTTTGTAGCTCAGTTTCAATTCACCCTTACCACCGGCGTCGTTCAGCTTGACCTGAAGCCCCAGAGCCTCCTGCAAATTCTGTTCGAGCGCCTGGATGTCGGCATTGGCCACCGGTTTCGTTTTCGGCGCCGACGAACTGCCGGTCTTACCCTCGTCGCGCACCAGGACTTCGGTCTGACGCACGGACAGACCCTTGCTGACGATTTCAGCCGCCAGAGCCTTGGGGTCTTCCGCGGTAATCAGCGCACGGGCATGACCGGCACTGAGATGGCCCTGCAGAACCAGATCCTGAACCGTCTCGGGCAGGGCCAGCAAACGCAGGGTATTGGCGATATGACTGCGGGATTTACCGACCACCTGGGCCAGGGCATCCTGGGTGCGGCCGAAGCGCTCCATCAAAACCTTGTAGGCGCGCGACTCTTCGATCGGATTCAGATCCGCACGCTGAACATTTTCGATAATGCCGACTTCCAGCACTTCCAGGTCATCCAGTTCACGGATGATGACCGGCACGGTATGGAGACCGGCCTTCTGGGCAGCCCGCCAACGGCGCTCCCCAGCGATGATCTGGTAGTGCCCGGGCTGACCGGGGGCAGACCGGACCAGAATCGGCTGCAAAACGCCCTTTTCACGGATAGAATTGGCCAGTTCGTCGACATCGCCTTCGTTGAAGACACGGCGCGGCTGATCCGGATTGCGCACCAGCAGTTCGATCGGTTGCTCCAGCCCGCGCTGGCCTTCAGCGGGTTTTTCCGCGACGTCGACGGCCGCATTCGCTGGCCTGGCGACCGACTGTTCGCCCAGCAAGGCCGACAGTCCGCGACCTAAACCTCGTTGTTTTTCAGACATTTAGCTTCCTTTTAAGCCGCTTGCGGCTTGCGCGCCCGTTCGCGCGCCACCAGCTCCTTGGCCAGTTGAATATAGGCTTGACTGCCCGAGCAGCGAACGTCGTAGATCAGGGCCGGCTTGCCGAAGGACGGCGCTTCCGACACCCGGACATTGCGCGGTATGACCGTGTCATACACCAGATGTCCGAAGTGCTGCCGCACGTCCTTTTCCACGTGACCCGACAGGGCGTTACGCTTGTCGAACATGGTCAGGACGATACCCTGCAGGCTGAGGCGCGGGTTTAGCGACCCGCGCACCAGATCGATGGTGCGCATCAGCTGGCTGAGACCCTCCAGGGCAAAGAATTCGCACTGCAACGGCACCATAACGGAGTCAGCCGCGCTCATCGCATTAACCGTCAGCAGGTTCAGCGACGGCGGACAGTCGATCAGGACATAGTCATAGACCGGTTTTTCACCCAGACCTTCCAGGGCGTCGCGCAGGCGATAGGACCGGCGCTCGGCCTGGCCCAGTTCGATTTCAACGCCGGACAGATCAGGATCGGACGGCAAGAGTGACAGACCGGGTACGGAGGTTTTAATCGCCGTATCACCGATCGGGCGCTGGTCGACAATGACGTCATACAGCGAGCTCTCACGATCAGCCTTGGGCACGCCCAGACCCGTCGAGGCATTGCCCTGCGGATCGAGATCGATCAGCAGGACCTTCTTGCCGATCGCCGCCAGGGCGGTGCCGAGATTGATGGCCGTGGTCGTCTTGCCCACGCCACCTTTTTGGTTGGCGATCGCCAGGACGCGCATCTTCTTTTCAGACGCAATCGGGGAATTATCGGGCACGGCGCAGCCTCTGGATATGGATCACGCGACCGCGCGGATCAGAAAGGGACTCAGTCTCTTCTACCTCAAAACGCCATATCTTGCCAGCGTCCATCAGTTCCGCAGAGACGTTTTCCCCCTTTAAAAACCAGGCGTCGGCGCCTTTGACGATAAAGCGTTCAGCAAAACCCAAAAGCTTGCTCATCGGGGCGCAGGCCCGCGCCGTGACCACATCGACGGTGAGGTCGACATTCTCGGCGCGATCATTAATCACCTTGGCCGGCAGAGCCAGATCGTCCACCACGGTTTGCAAGAAGCGACAGCGCTTGGCCAGGCTGTCGATCAAATAGACACAAGGCTTAGGTTCGTCACTGTGTTTCAGCAGAATAGCCAGGACCACACCCGGAAAGCCCGCCCCTGCCCCGAGGTCGGCCCATGTCCGGGCGTCCGGGCGATGGTTCAGCAATTGCGCGCTATCCAGGACATGGCGCGACCAATAGTGCGGGACAGTCGCCGGACCGACCAGGTTCATCACCTCGTTCTGAGCGGTCAGAAACGTGCGAAAACGCTCCAGGTCTTCGATAGCCTCGTGTTTCACGTGAAACAGCAGCTTGGCCGCCATTTCACTCGCCGTCATAATATTGCTCATGCGGACCGCTTGGCTTGATTACGAACATAGAACAGCAAGGTCGTTAGCGCCCCCTGCGTCATGCCTTCAATCCGTCCCGCCTGTCCCAGGGTTTGCGGCCGCACACGGTTGAGCTTCTCGCGCGCTTCGTTCGACAGACCACCGATCGCCAGATAGTCGAGATCGTCCGGCAGAGCCAGATTCTCGTCTTTGCGGAAGTTGTCGATCTCCGCCTTTTGCCGCCCCATATAACCGGCATAGAGCGCGTCGATCTCGATTTGCTCGTACAGGGCCTCAGGCCACGCAGCGATTTCCGGCCACAGCACCTCGAGCTTTTCACGTGAACAGCTATCATAGGCCATCAACTGCATGACATTGCGTCGCTGACCGTCTCCATTGACCTGAATATCGCGCGCCAGGGCTTCCTTGGGCGTGGCGTTCAGTTCCGCCGCACGGGTCCGGATGGTGTCCAGCGCATCACGCTTTGCCGTCCATTGAGTCTTGCGCACACCGCCCACCACGCCGAACGCTAAACCTTTGTCGGTCAGGCGCTGATCGGCATTGTCGGCACGCAGCGACAGGCGGAATTCCGCCCGGCTGGTAAACATGCGATAGGGCTCGGTGACACCCCTCGTCACCAGATCGTCGATCATGACCCCAATATAGGCTTCGTCACGCCCAAGGATCACCGGGCTGTAGCCACCGGCCTTGGCCGCGGCATTAACGCCGGCCATGAGACCCTGTGCACCGGCTTCTTCGTAGCCCGTGGTGCCATTGATCTGTCCCGCCAGAAAAAGTCCCGGCAGTGGTTTCAATTCGAGGGTCGGTAGCAATTCACGTGGATCGACATAGTCGTATTCGATCGCATAGCCGAAACGCTTGATGACGACGTCTTCCAGCCCGACGATCGTCTTTAGAAAGGCTTCCTGGGTTGCTTCCGAGACAGAGGTCGAGACGCCATTCGGATAGACCGTGTCGTCATCATAACCTTCCGGCTCCAGGAAGATCTGGTGCGACGTCTTGTCGGCGAATTTAACGACCTTATCCTCGATCGATGGGCAATAGCGCGGCCCGCGGCCGGACAGGTGTCCGCCGTAAACGGCCGATTCATTCAACCGTTCTGCAATAATGGCGTGGGTCTTTTCGTTGGTATAGGTGATGCCGCAGGCGATCTGCTCGCGGTCGATGCGCTCGGTGAGATAGGAAAACGGCTGGATCGGATCGTCGCCCAACTGTTGTTCCAGGCGGTCCCAATGGATCGTCTTGCCATCGAGGCGTGCCGGCGTGCCGGTCTTCAGCCGACCCATATTGAGCTTCAGATCATACAGGCGCTGACCCAGGCCATTGGCCGGCCCCTCACCCCAACGCCCGGCAGGTGTACGTTTTTCGCCGATATGGATGACGCCGCGCAGGAAGGTACCGGTGGTCAGGACCACAGCCTTGGCCAGATAGGTGACGCCATTGGCGTCGATAACACCACCGATCTGGCCGTTATCCAACACCAGGTCTTCAACTGCCGCGTCGATAATTGTCAGGCTTTCCGTGGCAAACAGTTCACGCTGTACAGCCTCGCGATAGAGCTTGCGGTCAATCTGGGCGCGTGGGCCACGGACCGCCGGGCCCTTCGAGCGATTAAGGACCTTGAACTGCATCCCACCCTGATCGGCCATCCGGCCCATAATGCCATCCAGGGCGTCGATCTCGCGCACGAGATGGCCCTTGCCCAAACCGCCAATGGCGGGGTTGCACGACATTTCGCCTAGAGTGTCTTTACGGTGGGTGAGCAGCAGGGTCTTGGCGCCCATACGGGCTGACGCGGTCGCGGCTTCACAGCCGGCATGACCGCCGCCAACGACAATGACGTCCCAAAGGGATTGGAATTCTGTAGGCATTTTGATGTCCGGAAAGTTAGCCGGGGCTATAGCAGATAAGGCTGCCCCAGTCGAATCGCTAAATGTCGAATTGCTAATGAAGTGTTTCACGTGAAACAGTGGCGTTTTATTTGCCGATGCAGAAGGTCGAGAACACAACATCCAGCACGCCTTCGACATCGTAGCGTCCGAACAGGGATTCGAACGCATTGATCGCAGACCGGATATGTTCTGCCGTCAACTCTGGTACACGTAACCGGCCTTCACGCCCCGCTATCAACTGGGCAAGCGCCTCTTTCAGGCGATCGATGTGGCGTTGCCGCGTTGCCGCCGGAAAGGTCTGGACAGATAGCTGTTCAGTCACCCTCCCCTCCAGGGCTTTGACGAGCTGGCCCATGCCCAGTCCGTTGGACACACTGATCTTGAAGGCCGATGTTTCACGTGAATCATGGCGATTAACGAAAGACTCGTATAGATTGTCCGTCGTCTGATCATATTTGTTGAAGACGACGAGGTCACCCGGATGAATCCCGTTTGGTATCTGCGCCGTCTTGTCCGAGGCATCGATCACCCAGACCCGCAGATCAGCCTGTTCAGCCTTGGCCCTGGCGCGGCGGATACCCTCTGCCTCGACGATTTCGTCGGTTTCGCGTAGTCCAGCCGTGTCGTACAACAACACCGAATAGGGCCCGATGCGGAACTGTGCCTCAATGACATCGCGTGTCGTGCCGGCGATTGGCGTCACGATCGCCGCTTCCGCCTGCAGCAGCGCGTTGAACAGGCTCGACTTGCCGGCATTGGGTTCGCCCAGGACGACGATCCGGTAGCCTTCCCGAATTTGGCGGCCGCGCTGGGATTGGGCCAGGGCTTCAGCCAGCCTGTTCTCCACCGCGGCAATCCGCTCCAGAATCGAGTCGGTCAATTCGTCAGGCAGATCCTCGTCGGGAAAATCGATATAGACTTCGATCCGGGCCAGTATCTCGACCAGGTCGGAATGCCAGCTTTCGTATTGTGTCTTCAACCCCCCGCCCATCTGGGTCAGGGCCTGGCGTCTTTGCGCCTCGGATTCGGCATCGACCAGGTCGGCAATCGCCTCAGCCTGGGTCAGATCCAGCTTGCCGTTTTCCAATGCCCGGCGAGAAAACTCCCCTGCCTCGGCCAGCCGCAGACCCAGTTCTCGCAGGATTTGATAAAGTCGATCCAGGACCGCCCGAGCGCCATGGACATGTAGCTCGACACAGTCCTCACCGGTAAAGCTGTGCGGCGCCTTGAACCACAGCACCACCGCCTCGTCGATCAGTTCGCCTTGATAGGTCAGGGGGGTAAACACCGCCCGGCGCGGCTCAATTGCCTTCGTCGTCAGTTGGCGCAAAGCTGCCAAGGCCTGCAGGCCGGAGAGGCGAATAATCGACACCCCTGCCCGGCCCTGTGCGCTGGCCAGGGCAAAGATGGTTTGATTCACGTGAAACACGGCTTATTCCGGAGACTTAGGCATTCGCTCAGAAGAAGAGCCCCGCCCGGCGCTTCGCGCCACCCTCCCCGTAAACGGGGTGGGCAAAGAAAAGTCAAGACTATCTGCCAAAGAGATAGGTCACTATTCGGCGCCAACCTTACTTGTCGGGCTTGCCGCCGAAGGATTTCATCGAGGCTTGCGCTGCCGATTGCATCAGCTTGAAAAACTGATCCTGTGCCGTGACGCCCAGGCTCGACCAATTTTTGAGCATCTCTTCCGGCTGCATGGAGTGGATATTCTGTTCCATCCGCGTCTTCATGGCGCCGATCATGTAGTCGTTCAGCGGTTCAACGTCGGGAAGCCCCAGAAAAGTCCGCGCTTCCTGGGGCGAACATTCGACATTGACCGTGACCTTCATGAGGATCTCCGAAGCAGATAGCAAAAAAGCAACAACCCGATATGAGCTTGTCATATCGGGTTGGCAAGAGTTTAGCGGTTTTAGACGCCTCCAAATTCAAAGCATTTGGCAAGCGCGGCGGCGTCAGAGCTCTACTTATGTGTTCATGCTTTGGAAGAACTCGGCATTGTTCTTGGTCTGACGCAGCTTGTCGATCAGGAATTCGATCGCGTCCTGGGCGCCCATCGGGTTGAGGATGCGGCGCAGGACGTAGGTCTTTTGCAGGTTCGACTTGTCGGTGAGCAGTTCTTCCTTGCGGGTACCGGACTTAAGCACGTCCATGGCGGGGAAGACGCGCTTGTCCGCGACCTTACGGTCGAGCACGATTTCCGAGTTGCCGGTGCCCTTGAACTCTTCGAAGATGACTTCGTCCATCCGCGAACCGGTATCGATCAGGGCGGTGGCGATGATGGTCAGCGAGCCGCCTTCTTCGATATTACGCGCGGCGCCGAAGAAGCGCTTGGGGCGTTGCAGGGCGTTTGCGTCGACACCACCGGTCAGGACCTTGCCGGAGGACGGCACGACGGTGTTATAGGCGCGGCCGAGACGGGTGATCGAGTCGAGCAGGATGACGACGTCGCGTTTGTGCTCGACCAGGCGCTTGGCCTTTTCGATGACCATTTCGGCGACCTGGACGTGGCGGGTGGCCGGTTCGTCGAAGGTCGAGGAGATGACTTCACCGCGCACGGTGCGCTGCATGTCGGTCACTTCTTCGGGGCGTTCGTCGATCAGCAGCACGATCAGGTAGCTGTCGGGGTGGTTGGCGGCGACCGACTTGGCGATATTCTGCAGCATGACGGTCTTGCCGACGCGCGGCGGGGCGACGATCAGGCAGCGCTGGCCCTTACCCAGAGGCGCAACGATATCGATGATACGGCCGGAGCGGTCTTTCAGCGTCGGATCGTCGATCTCCATCCACAGGCGTTCGTCGGGATAGAGCGGCGTCAGGTTATCGAAGTGGACCTTATGGCGGATGTTTTCCGGGTCTTCGAAATTGATCGTCTGGATCTTGAGCAGGGCGAAATAGCGTTCGCCTTCACGCGGGCTGCGGATGGGGCCTTCGACGGTGTCGCCGGTGCGCAGGCCATGGCGGCGGATCTGCAGCGGCGAGACATAGATGTCGTCGGGCCCGGGCAGGTAGTTGGCTTCGGGCGAGCGCAAGAAGCCGAAGCCGTCCTGCAGCACTTCGACCACGCCGGAACCGGTGATTTCGACGCCGTCTTCGGCCAGGGCCTTGAGGACGGCGAACATCAGGTCTTGTTTACGCAGGTTGGAGGCGTTTTCGATCCCCATGCCTTCGGCAAAGGTGACCAGGTCGGTGGGCGACTTGTCCTTCAGGGTCTGGAGCGACATCTTCTGTCCGCTCAACGGACCGGGGGCGTCTTCGTCCTGGTCTTCGGTATCGGTGTCGTTCTCTTCGGCCGGGTTTTCGAGGTCTGCGGCTTCGAGTTCGGGGACGTCGTTCTCGTTATCTTGGCTCATGTGTCTCTTCTTGCAGCGGGCGCACACTTGGAGACCGGCGGGGTTATACCGCTTGGAATCCGGATGAGTCCCCTAGCCTTTTGACGTAAGTGTTGGAAAAGGCGGAAAATTTAATCGTTTGAAAAGGCTGTTCCACAGAACGTGGGGCCTGTTGAGTTTTGTTCGGCCGAAACGGCAACGGAACAAATCGGGGGTGTTGTGCACTCTGGAGGGCGATCCGTCAAGATACTAATGGGGCGTGGGGTCCGCGACCCCACAAACCTTGCTTATTTCTTCCTTTGCTCCGCCCCTAAAGGGCAGGAGGCAAAGGAAGAAAAAGGGAAGACTTGGGGCCTCAGGCCCCAAACCCCCTTCGTTTCTAGTGCGATCCCCACTCCAGCGTCACCGACAACACCATGATCAAGGCCAGCACAATCGGCACCTCATTGATCATCCGCCAGAACTTCTCGGTCCCGATGTCTTCCCCGCGTTGCAGCTTCTTGAAGCGCGCTGCCAGGAAATGATGATACCCTGTCAGCAACACCACACCGGTCAATTTCGTAATCAGCCACGGCTGCGTCAACAGCCCCCAGCCCTGCCCCTTCAGCCGGATATACAGCAGGCACCCCCCGAAGACCCACGCGATCATCATGGCCGGGTTCATGATCAAACGCAGCAGATTGCGCTCCATGACCTTGAACACATCGGTGACCTGCGTCTGGTCGCCATGCTTGATGTGATAGACAAACAACCGCGGCAGATACAACAACCCGGCCATCCAGGCGATCACCGCCACGATGTGCAGCCCGCGCGCCAGATCGTACCACGGTACCGCATCAAACCAGCTCATGCCGCCCTCTTTGGACAAAACTTGTGACAGCCGGCACAGTCATGATCGCCCGTCACCACATCCTTCGTTCCCAAGGCCTTTATCACCTCGGCGCCCAGGGCCTGCACAAACCCTTTGTTGGTCCGCAAGGCCGGCACCCGGCGATACACCGACACACCGTTCTTAGCCGCGAAATGCGCATAGTCGATATCCAGCTCGACCAGGGTCTCGATATGCTCGGATACAAAAGCGATCGGCACCACCAAAACCGCCTTCCCCGCCTTTCCGGCCGCGGCAATCGCCTCTTCCGTCGATGGCCCGATCCATTTCAACGGTCCGACCCGGCTCTGATAACAAACGACATGATCCTGCGCCCCGATCTGTCCGACAATCTTCGCGACACAGCTCTCGACCTGCGCCTGGTAGGGATCGCCCTTCTTGATGATCTTCTCCGGCAAACCATGGGCCGAAAACAAAACCCGGCAATTGGCCGGATCGGGCACCGAGGTCTTCAACCACTCGGTAATCATCTGCGCATGAGCATGGACGAAATGGTCATTGTCAGAATAGCAACAGACATATTTTACCGGCGCCTTGCCGCGAAACGCACCCTTAAAGGCCTCAAACCCCGACAAGGTCGTCGTGCTCGAAAACTGCGGATACAGCGGCAAGACCACCACCTCGTCCGGCTTCCACTTTTCAACGTCCCTGGCCACGTCCTCGATAAAGGGATGCCAATACCGCATGCCGACAAAGACCTTGGCCTCTATGCCAGCGATCTTGTTGAGATGCGTTTCCAAAGCCACCGCCTGGTCGCGTGTTTCGGCCAGGATCGGCGACCCTCCCCCCATCTTGGCATAGTTCTGCCGCGCCGAAGCCGCGCGCCGGCCCGAGATCAGCGACGCCACACCCTGACGCACGCCCCACGGCAGATCGATAATCCGCCGATCGGCAAACAGGTTGTACAGAAAACCCTTCACGTCGGCAGGCTTGGCGGGCCCACCCAGGTTAAACAGCAATACCGCTACTCTTTTTTTTTGCCCTACCGCTCCGCTGTTTGAGGGCGATTTGGAGCCAAGAACGCTTCGCGCGGTCGTCTTCTGCATTACTGGCTCCGGATCCGTTTCAACGCCTGCTCAACGTGAGCGATCGGCGTATCGGGAAAGATGCCGTGCCCCAGATTGAAGATCAAGGGGCCATGACCCCAGGCTTCGAGAATACCGTCGATCGCCGCATCCAGAGCCGCCCCACCGGATCGCAGCACGACCGGGTCCAAAGCGCCCTGGATCGGCTTTTGTTTCTGTAAAGCCGCCCCCAGACGCAACGGCGTCGCCGTCCCCAGAGCCATGGCGTCGACCGGCACCACGTCCATGTAATCCTGGCACCTGGCCTCGGCGCCGCGCGGAAAGCCAATGATCGGCAAGGTCACACCCAGCTCTCGTACACGCTTCACCAGGCGGATATGCGGCTGAATGACCAATTGATCGAAATACGGGTCAGGAAACCCTTCCGCCCAGCTCTCAAAAATTTTCAACACCTGCGCCCCCGATTGGGCCTGCATCAGCAGATACTGCGCTGACGCCTCGATAACGATCTCCATCAACGCCATGACCTTGGCCGGGTCGTCATAGACGAAGCTGCGGATCAGGCTGCGATCATGCGCCTTTCGTCCATTGAGCATATAGGTCATGACCGTCCAAGGCCCACCGCAAAAACCGATCAGCGCGGTCTGGGGTCCCAGCTCGGCCTTGACCCGTTGGAGTGTCTCGCCGACATTCTTCAACGCCTCACCCGCCGCATGCGCCTTATCCTGCATGGCTGCCAAATCCGGAAGTTCGCCCAGCACGGGGCCTTCGCCGGCGGCAAAGGTCAGGTCCTGACCCAGGGCCAGGGGGATCATCAGTATATCGGAAAACAGGATAGCGGCGTCAAAGCCGAAGCGCCGGATCGGCTGCAAGGTCGCCTCGGCCGCCTTTTCCGGATTGAGGCAGAAATCGACAAAGCCCGAGGTCGTTGCCCGCAGTTCGCGATATTCCGGCAGATACCGCCCCGCCTGACGCATGAACCACACCGGTGGCGGCGTCACCGTCTGGCCGTTGATAACCGCGATGATGGGTGCCTCTTTTGCCGGCATGGAGTCTTTCCTTCGCTCAGGCTGGGGCCTTCGCATAGTCTTGGCCTTTGCACAATGTGTGGCGCCGTCATGACTTAAACCTAAAGAAAAGAAAAGAGATTGGAGAAGTTATAGTGCCGGGGACAGATGGAAAAAGTGTCGCAGATTCCCCGTGACTCACCGGTTTTTCACAATCTCGCCATGGCTTGATAATTGACCGTTCACAGCCTGTGGATGGCGCGGATAATTTACCAAATCTTTATTTTGGTTAATTTTTTCTTAACATCCTGCGCGAATAGAATCTGAATGGTTAAGAAAGTCTTAACACATGCACAGGCTGCCGCTTCGCGTTAATACATTCTTAACACATGGGGCGGAATTGGGATAAAATCACGGCTTATGCACCCCCGTCCCCAGCCGCGGACGGGTTCGCGGGCTTGAACGCAAACAGCGCACAATCCGTTCCCATCCGTCCACAGTACGCTGCACAGTTATATTTTTTATGACAGTGTTCTTTCAAAGGCTATATAAGCGCCAATCTTGCCGTGACACGCTGCCGCAAAACCGCGTATGAGCTGGGAATAGCTCACTCAGGACGGTCCCATGTCCCTGCCTCCGTTGAAGATCGGTACCTATTTCCACGTTCACCTGGTTTCCGACTCGACCGGAGAGACCTTGAACGCATTGGCGAAGGCGGCGGCAGCCCGTTTCGAAGGCATATTGCCGATCGAGCATATCTACGTCCTGATCCGCTCCGAAAAGCAGATGGAGCGGGCCTTGGTCGAGATCGAAAGCTTTCCCGGCATCGTGCTGCATACCATTATCGATGCCGACCTGCGTAACATGCTGGAAGCACGGTGCCGCGAGCTCGACATTCCGTCGATCGGCGTGCTGGATCCGCTGGTGGTGGCCTTTTCCCGTCATCTCGGCGCCGCGGTCTCCAAACGCGTCGGCGCCCAGCACAATCTCGACAACGAATATTTTGAACGTATCGAGGCGCTCAACTACGCCATTGCCCACGATGATGGCGCCGCGGCGGACAAGCTGCGCCAGGCCGATGTTGTCCTGGTGGGGGTCAGCCGTACCTCCAAGACTCCCACCTGTATCTACCTGGCCCATCGCGGCATCAAGGCGGCCAATATCCCGCTGGTGCCGGGTCGCGATCCGTCCGATGAGCTCGACGCGCTCAATATACCGCTGATCGTCGGCTTGATCGCTTCACCGGAGCGCCTGATCCAGATACGCAAGAACCGTTTGCTGACCCTGAACAATGACGACCGACCCAGCTCCTATACCGACCAGGAGGCTGTGCGCGAGGAGATTATCCGCGCCCGCCGGCTGTTCGAGAAGAAGGGCTGGCCTGTGATCGACGTGACACGGCGCTCGATCGAGGAAACCTCGGCCAACATTATCAGCCTGCTCAACGAAAAGCGCACTGGCCGCCTGGGCGGAATCTGAGGTCAACGCTGCAGCGATTCCGGGTGCAGGGGCTGTGCCCCTGCGTCTTACCAAACGATATGACTCAGGAACTCCGCATTTGCCGTGACATAATGCAACTCGACAACATTCCCTCCGCCCAGATCGATCCGGGTGGTGGCGCCGTGCTGGCTGATCACCGCCGTGGCCTGGGCGTGATAGGCGTTGAGATCCAGCATATCCCCTTGTGAGGCCTTAAAGTCGGCAATGATATCGTAGCCGCTACCGGCCGTGAAGATGAAGGTGTCCGCCCCATCACCACCGGTCATGCGATCATCTCCCAGTCCACCGGTAATGCGGTTATCAGCGGTATTTCCCTTGATAACATTGTCCAGCTCATTGCCGGTGGCATTGATCACCTTGGTGCCCAGCAGGGTCAGATACTCGACCGCTGTCCCGACCAGACTGTAGTTGGACTTGGCATAGGCAATGTCCTTGCCGCCGCCGGCGTCTTCCAGGATGATGTCGTGGCTGCTGTCGACGATATAGGTGTCGTTGCCCAGCCCACCGGCCAGGGTATCAACGCCCTTGCCGCCGTCCAGTCGATCGCTCCCTTTCGTGCCCTGCAGGGTGTCGGCAAAGGCGGTACCGGTGATGTACAGCCTGTCGAGGCCCAGAACCTGACCGCTGTCGCCAACGGCCATATCGCCGCCGGTGATGACGATCAGCGGTCCGGCACTGGTCGCCACATTGCTAACCGTGATGCCGTGACTGGCCGTCAGGTAGCTGGCGACCAGCTGATCGAAGCCCGCCCCCGCCTTCCAGTAGAAACCAAGCGTACCGGCGTCGACGATCAGCTTGTCGTCGCCCGACCCGGTGAAGATGCCGTCGATGCCTTCGACATTCTTGACGATCATGCCGTTGAACAATTTGCCGCCATCGGCTGAGGCCGACACGGTCGCATCGTAGATGACATTTTGCGTCGCGGTCGCGTAGTTGAGGGCGATCCGGTCGAAACCGTCGCCGCCATCGACATAGTCGGCGCCGCCGCCCGGATTAAGAACGTCGTCACCGGCTCCGCCGCGCAACGTGTCATTCCCCGCACCGCCGGCAATGGCGTCGTTGAACGCACTGCCGACAAGATACAGCAGCTCGACATGGTTCGCCGTGGCGTAATCGCCGGTATCCCACTGCCCGGCGCGAAAGTTGAAGCCGGTCGCCGTAACGTTCGACCGCATGGCTTCGGTGGCGGCACTGAAATCGATCCTAAGTGTGTCGGTGCCGCCGTTGCCGTCCCATTTGAACGGGCCCTGGGCCACGCTGACGATCAGGGTATCATTGCCCGACCCGGTTTTCAGCGCGCGCAGGAATTCGACATTGCGCACGCTGAGCCCCTGCGACAGGTTTGTGCCCAAAGCCGTTGCGGCGGCAACGGCATTGTAGATCACGGCGGTGGTGGCGGCCGACAGGTCGATGGCTATGGTATCGTCGCCGGCCTTGCCATCGACGGTATCGCCAACGCCTATATTGAGAAAGGTGTCCCGGCCCGTAGTGCCGCTGAAGGTATCCGGGTCCGGCGTGCCATTATAGGTGGTCATGATCATACCTCAACAAAGGGGCCATCGAAGGCAATGGTTAACCACGATCAAGAATTAGCTGCACTGCAACAAAAAGCAAATCAAGACTCCAAACAGGCTCCATCCGGGTCGACGCGTAGCGGCGATCCGTGTCATCTGTGGCCAAATCTTATAACCACATGTCCGACGTCTCATTGGATGCAGCTTGGCAACTGACTCCAAAAAAGAGAAGGTTTAACCACGGATGACACGGATCGCCGCTACGCGCCGACACGGATATTCAAGCAAAGTCGGAAGCAGACTGCGTTTCGAAACAGATAAGACTTTTTACCGCAAAAAGCGCCAAAAGCGCGAAAAAGGTTTCAAGGAAATCTTGTGCATAGAGCTTTCCAACCACGTAAGGAGCTGGCCAAATTGTTGCCCTTCGGGCCCAAATATTTCCTCCCTGTTTCGCGTTTTTGGCGCTTTTCGCGGCAAAATTCTTCCTGAAACTCTGGACAAAGTCCATGAAACCGCCAAGAAGGCTGGCCATGACCAAGCTTATTCTCGCCTCCGGTTCCGCCTCCCGCGCCGCCCTGCTCACCGGCGCAGGTATCGCGTTCGACAAGATCCCTGCCGACCTCGATGAAGATGCCATCAAGGACGATTGCCTGGCACGCGGCATGAGCCCCAAGGCTGTGGCGTTGAAACTGGCCGAGGCCAAGGCTGCCCATGTCGCGGCAAGCCATTCCGGCCTGGTACTGGGCGGCGACCAGGTCCTGCAACTCGACAAGGATCTGATCAGCAAGTCGAATAACCTGGCCGAGGCCCGCGACCTGTTGCGCCGGATGAGCGGCAAGACCCACTACCTGCACGGTGGTCTCGCTCTGGCGGAAAACGGTCATATCATTTGGTCGCATGTCGAAACCGCCGAAATGCATGCCCGAAAACTCAGTGACGCCTGGATCGACGACTATCTCGCACGAAACGGTGACAAGATCCTGAGCAGTGTCGGCTGTTATCAGCTCGAAGGCGAAGGCGTTCATCTCTTTGAAGCCATTCGGGGGGATTATTTCACCGTTCTGGGCCTGTCGCTCTTCCAGCTCCTCGCCCAGCTGCGCCAGATGAGGTTTATCCCGTCATGATCGACACACTTCCCACCGGCGCCGCCATGCTTGCCGCCGTCGTCGGCCAGCCGGTGCACCATTCGCTCAGTCCCTTCCTGCACAATGCCTGGTTGCGCGACCTGAAGCTGAACGGTATCTATGCCGCCTTCGGGCCCAAGGACGAACACGGCTTTGACCGTCTCGTCCTGTCGTGCCGATCCAATGGCATCAAGGGCCTCAATGTCACCGCACCCTTCAAGGCCCAGGCCCTCGCCCTGGCCGACACCGTCTCCGACACTGCGCAGCGCGCCGGCTCGGCCAATCTCCTGACTTTCGACGACGAAGGCTATGTCCACGCGGACTCAACCGATGGCCATGGCCTGATCCGTGCCTTCGAACTGCAGGCGCCCAACTGCGACTTGACGGCTGGCCCGGTCGCCATCATGGGCGCCGGCGGTGCGGCCCGTGCGGTGGTGGCTGCCCTGCTCGACAAGGGCTGTCCGGAGGTGCGCGTCATCAACCGCACCCTGGCCCGCGCCGAAGAGCTGGTCTTCGCCTTCAAGACCGGCGTTACCGCCTTCGACATGACCCAGGTCGAGCGGGCCTTTACCGGGTCTGTCGCCATTATCAACGCTGCCTCCGGTGGCCCGCATCCGCTGTTTGAGACCCTGGATGCTTCGGCTGCCGTCATGGACATGACCTACCGGCCGCTGAAAACCGCCTGGCTTATGGCGGCCGAAGCGCGCGGCCTGAGCATTGTCGACGGATTGGGCATGCTGATCGAACAGGCGCGGCCATCTTTTGTCGCCTTCTACGGGGCCGAACCGTGGCCCGGCTTCGATATCCGCGCCCTGGCCCTGCAGTTTTTAGGCGAGGCGGCGTGATTACGCTGGGCCTCACCGGTTCGATCGGCATGGGCAAATCGACCATAGCCGCCATGTTTGCCGATGAAGGCGTGCCGGTGTGGGATGCCGATGAGGCGGTTCATCGCCTCTATGCCCAATCCGGGTCGCTTAAAACCCAGTTGAGCGAAGCTTTTGGTGACGTCATCACCGATGGCGTGGTCGACCGCGTCAAGCTTCTGGCTGCGGCGAAGGGGAAGTTCGATACGCTGAATGCCCTGGTCCATCCGGCGACCGTCGATGACCGCAATGCGTTTTTGGCAGCCCATCCCGACGCGCCCCTGGTCGTTGCCGATATTCCCTTGCTGTATGAGACTGGCGCGGATCTGACGCTGGACCGGGTTCTGGTCGTCAGCTGTCCGGCGGATATCCAAAAGCAAAGGGTCATGGCGCGTCCGGGCATGACCGAGGAAAAATTCGCTGCCATCCTGTCGCGCCAAATGCCGGACCAGGATAAACGCTTGCGCGCCGATTTCGTGATCGACACATCTCAAAGCCTGGACGCCTGCCGGGCGCGAGTCCGCGATATTATCCAGCAACTGGGTGAGTAAGCCTATCAGCGCAACGTAGTGACCGCACGTCCCCGGCTGTGGAATCTTGGATCACGAAAAGCACTAAAAGCAGAAAAGCACGAAGGAAGCGCGCTGAATTTTCCTCGCCCGAAGGGCAATCAATCATGATGCGGCATACCCGAATTAAGGCGCTGCGCGCGATTTTCAATGCGGTCCACCATTCGTGCTTTTCTGCTTTTAGTGCTTTTCGTGATCCAAAATTCCACTATCGAAGACGCTCATACACCGCGTTGCGCGAACCTGCTTCTCGCTCCGGTTAACAGATTATTCTCAGAGCGACTCTTGATCTCCGGTCCGGATCAACCGAATATTAGCCCATGGCTACCGAAATCGTACTCGACACCGAAACCACCGGCATTGACCACAAAAAGGGTCATCGCCTGATCGAAGTCGGCTGTATCGAAATCGAGGATCTGCTGCCGACCGGCCGCACCTTCCACCACTATATCGATCCGGAACGCGAGATCGAGCCCGATGCCATTCGCGTCCACGGCATCACCAACGAAAAGGTGCGCGGCAAGCCGAAGTTTGCCCATATCTGCGAAGAGATGATGGAGTTTATCGGCGATCGCAAGATTATCGCCCATAACGCCGCCTTCGACCGCGGCTTCATCAATATGGAGCTGGAAAAGCAGAATCGCCCCACCCCGCCGGTCGACCAGTGGATCGATACGCTGGAAATCGCCCGCCTGAAATTCCCGGGCATGGCCAATTCGCTCGACGCCCTGTGCCGGCGGTTCAACGTCTCCCTGGCTGAACGTGACCTGCACGGCGCGCTGATCGACGCCCGTCTGTTGGCCTCAGTCTATCTCGAATTGCTGGGTGGCAAGGAACGCGGCCTCGATCTCGAAATGGCCTCGGCGCGTATCGAAGCCGTCCAGGTCGCCAATCCGATCAGCTACGGCGCCCGCCCTCGCCCGCTGGCCTCGCGCATTTCACCCGCCGAAGCCGCCGCCCACGAAGCCTTTGTCGCCAAATACCTGAAAGACAAGAGTTTGTGGAAGTAGCGGAAGGGATAAGCAGCTACAGCCCAGCCAAGGGCTGGGTTCACTAAAAAGCAAAATCCAGGCGTCGGGCCGCCCCGCGCCTGGATTTTTCAATGTTGGCCCACGAAAAAGTACATTGAGGCGAAGCCGAAGGACTTTTTCGTGAAATCGTCAGGCTTGGCCGGCGACCTGCGCATTGATGTTCGCCTTTTGCTGCAGATACAGCGTGCCGAAATCGATCGGCTCCAGGAAGAACGGCGGCACGAAACCACCATCCGACGATACATCGGCGATGATACGGCGGGCGAACGGGAACAGATAGCGCGGGCATTCGATCAGCAGGGTCGGCTCGACCATGTTTTCGGGGATATTGCCCAGTTGGAACAGGCCGCCATAGACCAGCTCGATGGCGAACATCGGGCCTTCCGGCGTCGCCGCCTTGACCGTCAGCTTCAGGTCGACCTCGAACAGACCGTCCGTGCGGCCCTTGGCGCTCATTTCGACGCCCAGATCGACTTCAGGACGCGAATCCGTCCGCAGGCTGTTCGGTGCGCGCGGATTCTCGAACGAGAAATCGCGGATAAATTGCGCCAGAACCTGCATGTTCGGCATGGCGGGGGCATCAGACGGTGCGGTCGTCGCGGGGGTATCGGTCATCTAACTCAAGGCTCCGGTGGGGTTGCGGCCCGCCCTCCACAGGTGGCGCCGCGCGTGTGGACACGCTGCTAACAGATAAGAAAATTTTAAGCAATCAAACGAAGAGTTCCCATCGGCCAAACTTATCCTATATAGAAGGGATCAATGGGCTTATCCTGTCGGTAGAAAGAAGAGATCCTGTCGTGAATATGGTTGCCCTTGTCATTTTTGCCATCGTCGCTGTCGTTATCCTGTTCCAGCTCTATAACGTGCTGGGCCGTAAGGTTGGCTTTCGCGCCGAAGACAAGCCCGTAACCGCCAAGGGTGAGGAATTCGATCTGATGAGCAAGGGTGACAAGCCGCTCGAATCGTCGCGCATGCCGAACCTCGATATGCTCAAGACGCGCGACGCCAATTTCAACGAACTGAATTTCCTCGAAAAGGCCCGCGAAACCTACGAACAAATTGTCGTCGCCTTCCACAAGGGCGAAATTGACACCGTCAAGGACAAGCTGTCTGAAACCGTCTATGGCAGTTTCGCCAAGGCCATTGCTGCCCGCCCCGTGCCCAACGATCATTTAAGCTTCGTCGACACGCCCAAGGCCGACATCGACGTCATCGACTTCAAGGACGATGTCGCCCAGATCCGCGTACGTTTCCTGTCGGAACTGGCCTATGAAGCCCCGCCGGTCGAAGCGCCCCTCGTTGAGGCCGAAACCGCTGTAGAGCCGACCCCAGAATCGCCTGTTGTATCGCCAGTCGAATCCGCCGTCCCGGTCACAAAAACCGAAACGACCAAAAAAGACGCCCATAAGCCCGTCAAGACCTTCAAGCGCACCGCCGAATTCTGGACCTTCCAGAAAGGCCTGCGCCTGCCCAACAGCCCGTGGCTGCTCAGCAAGGTCGAAGCGGCAAAAGCCTGACCCGGCGCACTTGACCCAAATCGCCTGACAGACCAAAGTGCCGCTTCACGTGTGGAGGTGGCATGTTCGGTATCCTGTTCAAACGCGGCCGCTGGGCCGCCGGTCTTGCCCTGGCCCTGCTCGTCACAGCCTGCGCCGAAACGCCGTCGACACCGCCGGTGGTCACGCCACCGACCACCCCGACCACGCCACCGGTGACGCCCCCCGTCACCCAACCGCCCGTACCGACCGTGAATCCGGTCCCGGTCGAAAAGCGCCTGTCCACCCTGCCCGGCTGGGAAGACACCGACGCCTTCATCGCGCTCGAGGCCCTGCGCGCGACCTGCACCTATAAAAAAGGCCGGCAATACGCCGCCATCTGCGCCACCCTGGCGACCCAGGAATTCGACTCCCCGGACCAGATCAAGGATTTCCTCAATCGCAACCTGCAGGTCGTGCCGCTCGATGGCCAGGGAACCCTGACCGGCTATTACGTACCCGACTATGCCGCCAACTACGTCCAGACCGACGAATTTTCGCAGCCCGTACGCCCCAAGCCCGCCGACCTGGTGATCATTCCCGGCGCCCAACTGACCCCCGCCTCCGCTGCCGCCAAGATCGCTGCGCGCAAGGTCGGTGACAAATACGTTCCTTACTATGTCCGCGCCGATATCGAAATGATGCCGGTCATGACGGGCTACTACATGCGGCCGGAAGACTATTTTTATATGCAGCTTCAGGGCTCGGGCTTTCTTGACATGCCCGATGGCCGTCGCGTCTACGCCGCCTACGCCGCCGATAACGGCCAGCCCTTCGTCGGTATCGCCAAGGTCATGGTCCAGCGCGGCTACCTGGCCAGCAACGAAACCTCGGGCGACAATATCCATCAGTGGCTGGCCGATCACCGCGGTCCCGAGGCCACCGACGTGATGAACGCCAATCCGCGCTACGCCTTCTTCGCCATCCAGCCCGACCAAATAGAGCCCAACGGCGCCGCCGGCCTGCCCCTGCCTCCGGGTTCGGCCATTGCCGTCGACCCGTCCCTGCACGATCTCGGTGACCTGTTCTGGATCGACGCCAAGGCCGGCACCCTGAACGGCGCCTTCCCGGAATATCACAGGCTGGTCTCGGCGCTGGATACCGGTGGCGCGATCAAAGGCAATATCCGTGCGGATCTCTATGTCGGTCACGGCGCCAAGGCCGGCACCGAAGCTGGCCGCATCAAGCACGTCCTGCACATGTGGCAGATCGTGCCGTATGTGGCGCAATAGATCGCAAGCCGTTTATGGGCGGCTTTGGCTGCGGCGTAATATTCTGTAATTACAGCAATTTTCAACGCGGAAAGCGCAGAAAAGTCGGACAAGGCGTGGAAATTGGAGCCGCAGATAGGCCTGTGCCCGAAGGGCTTTCATTCCGAGATGTCGGCAACCCGAACGGCATAAGGCGCTACGCGCAGTAGAAGCAATACTCGAAGTTTGGCCGCCCGGAACTTCGTTTCCGCGTCTTGTCCGACTTTTCTGCGCTTTCCGCGTTGAAAAATACTGTAAATTCAAAATGTTTTCGAAAGATATAGCCGAGAGCGATAGAAAACCGCTCAAATACCAAAGCCAAGGCGCACGGCCAGGACACACAACAGGCCCAGCACGCCGGAACCGGCGACGAACAGGCAGAAGCGCACCACCGTCTCGTTCCACGTTGCCTGGACTAGCGAATGGATGACCCGCAGGGCAAAATAGAGCCAGGCCAGATATTCCATATCCGGGCTCGACAAGCCGCTGAGATAGATGCCCAGGCACAGGGCGTAGAACAGTGTCGGTTGTTCCAGAAGATTATTGTAATTGTCCGCCGGCCATTGCGCCCGGGCCGGCAGGTGACGCACGGCCTCGCGCGACCGCGGATTCGCTTCGGTCGTAGCATAGCGCCAGAGGGCGGGCAGCCGCCGGACATAGAGCCAGACGAGCATGACCATCGACCAGGCGATAAGGGCGAGAACAGGCTGTATCATGATGATCATGCTAAACAGAAATGGTGAATATAGCGTTGCTCAAGCCACTGAAAATAATGAATTTTTCATCAACAAAAGCTTTATCAAGCCTTAACCGGCGTCACATAACTGTGATATGCGAGCCTATGGTTATGACACCGCGAAAGTGGTAAAAATCCATGTGTTGGGACGTGCCTCTCTCACGGACCAAAATGACAACCCGAACCGGCCGTGCCGGTTCCGCCGGCGGGTTTATCCCCTTGGACCTGGCTGGTGTTGCCATCGCCGCGGCCGGTTTTTTCCCCATGAAGACCGGTCATGGCCCATAAGGCCGCCAATCCTGCAACGGGTTGGCGGCCTTTTATGTGCCAGTCTTTCAAGTATCAGTGGAAACTACCTCGTGACTTGCCCGGGTGCTTTTGTTAAACAATTTCCGCCACAATAATGCCCGGACGAAAGCGCACAGACGGCGGATACGCCGCGCCGGAAAATGCCCCGGGCTCGAAGAAGGTTGGAAGACAGTTTCATGGACGACATCACCCTCAGCGGCGCCTCCGGCGACGCCCTCCATGCCCTTAAGGATGCGCTCACCAAGGCTTTTGTCGCCACGATCGGCGCCCGGGATTTTCTACGCCTTGCCGATGCTGAAAAGGTCTTCCTGACCCAGATTCTCGAAGACTTCGACGCCGACGAACTGCCCGATCTCGACACGGCCGGCCTCAATCGCGTCATCGCCGAGTTCTGGGCCTATGGAACGCGCCGTAACCACGGCACCGAGACTTTGCGCCGCATCCTGCCGGTCACGACGGCGGCGGGAGAGCCGACACCCTACGACGTCATCGAGATCGTGCAGAGCGACTCGCCCTTTATCGTCGAAACCGTCATGGGCGAGCTGATCGACCAGGGTATTTCGGTCCGCTCCATGTTCCACCCGGTGGTCACCGTCACGCGCGACGATAATGGTGAGCGCGCCGCAACGGGCGCCAGCCACAAAGAATCGATGATGCTGATCTTCGTCGAGCGCCAGAATACCGACCGGCGCAAAACGATCCTGACCGGCATCGATGAGAGCCTGCACGACCTGAAACTGGCCGTCCGCGACTTTCCGCGCATGCAGAAGCTGCTGGCCCAGGAGATCGAGGCGCTGGAAGCCCTGCGCGATAACAAGGCGATCAAGATCGACGATGCCATCCTGGCAGAGAATCTCGCCTTCCTGCACTGGATCGATGAGAACCACTTCGTCTTCCTGGGCGCGCGCGGCTACACCTATCCCCGCAATGCCGAGGGCGGCTACGCCTCCGAACAGCCGATGAACCAGCTTCAGGAAGGCTTCGGCGTCCTGCGCGACGCCCAGCGCCAGGTCCTGCGCCGCAGTTCCGAGCCGGCCGTGCTTAGCGAACAGATTCTGCACCAGCTCGAAAACTCCGAACCGGTCACGGTCGCCAAGGCCAATATCAAGTCGCGCGTCCACCGCCGCATCTATATGGACTATATCGGCATCAAGCGTTACGGCGCCGATGGCCAGCCGTCGGGCGAGGTCCGTTTCGTCGGCCTGTTCACCTCTGAGGCTTATGACCGCCCGGCCTTCGAAGTACCCCTGGTTCGCAAGAAGGCCGAGCACGTCCTGCACGAGGCCAGCGCCATGGGTCTCAGCGGCGGCTATAACGAAAAGCGCCTGAAGAATATCGTCGAGACCTATCCCCGCGACGAACTGTTCCAGATGAGCGAAGCCGACCTGCTGCGCATCGCCCGCGGCATCCTGCACCTGTCCGACCGGCCGAGGGTCAAGCTGTTTACCCGCGCCGATTCGTTCGACCGTTTCATTTCGGTCATGCTGTACATCCCGCGCGAGATCTATCAGTCGCAGATGCAGAAACAGGCCGGTGAAATACTGGCCAACGCCTATCTCGGCCGGGTTTCGGCGTCCTATCCCTATATCAACGACTCGATGCTGTCGTGCATCCACTACATTATCGGCGTCACGCCCGGCGACCATTTCGAGCCCAATATTGCCGATCTTGAAGCCGATATCGAAAACATCACCCGGTCATGGCCGCAAAAGCTCGAAGCCCTGGTCCATGATACTGACTTTACCGATAACCTCGCCCTGCCGCACGACGACATCGACTGGGTCGTCTGGTCGCGCGCCTTTCCGGCCGGCTATCAGGACCGGTTCGAAACGCGCGAGGCGGTGGTCGACATCACCTACCTGGCAGGCCTGACACCGCAGTCCCCGGTCAATCTGCGCGCCTATCAGCGCCTCGAAGACCTGGATTCGATCTTCTGCTTCAAGCTCTATACCCGCGCGGATCGGGCGATTCCGCTGTCCGATATCCTGCCCGTCCTTGACCAAATGGGTCTGAAGACCCTTGAAGAATATGGCTTTAACGTCAAGTCGTGGGATCTCGGCTGTTTCTGGGTTCACGAATTCATCCTGCAACTGCCGCCGCAGAACCTCAATGACCGCGCCCGCAGCGACTTCGCCGACTTCGCCCACGAATTCCAGCAAACTATCCTGGCCCTGTGGTATCGCCAGACCGAAAGCGACGGCTTCAATGCCCTGACCCTGACCGGTCAGTCGTGGCGCGAGGTCGCCCTTCTGCGCGCCATGTGCCGTTATCGCGTCCAGTCGGGCCTCGACCCCAGCCCGGACGTCCAACAGGCGGCCCTGCGCGAAAACCCCGAGGTCGCTGAAGCCCTGCTGCACCTGTTCAATCTGAAATTCTCGCCGGACCTCAAGGATATCGCCCAGCGCGAGCCCCTGGTCGCCGAGGCAAAAACCCAGATCGAGGCCCTGCTACAAAAGGTCGCCAGCCTCGATCACGACCGCGTCCTGCGCCGGCTGTACCTGTTGGTCGGCGCCATGCGCCGCACCAACTATTTCCAGACTGCGCCGGACGGCCAGCCCAAGGCCTATATCTCGTTCAAGATCGCCAGCCGTGAACTGGCCGACCTGCCCGAACCCAAACCCTATCGTGAAATCTTCATCTGGGCGCCGCACGTCGAAGGCGTTCATCTGCGCTTCGGACCTGTGGCCCGTGGCGGTCTGCGCTGGTCCGACCGCAAGGACGATTTCCGCACCGAGGTCCTGGGCCTGGTCAAGGCGCAGCAAGTCAAGAATGCCGTCATCGTGCCCGTCGGCTCCAAGGGTGGTTTCTATCCCAAGATGCTGCCGCGCGCCGGTTCACCTAGCGCCACGCCCGACGCCATCAAGGCCGAGGCGGTCCGCGCCTACAAGACCTTCCTCAGCGGCCTGCTCGATCTGACCGACAATATCGACGCCAAGGGCCATATCGTGCCGCCGCCCCAGGTCGTGCGCTGGGATGACCCGGATCCGTATCTGGTCGTCGCCGCCGACAAGGGCACCGCCACCTTCTCCGACATCGCCAACAGTGTCTCGGCCGACTACGGCTTCTGGCTGGGTGACGCCTTCGCCTCGGGCGGCAGCGTCGGTTACGACCACAAGGCCATGGGCATTACGGCGCGTGGCGCCTGGGAAGCCGTCAAGCGCCATTTCCGCGAGATCGGCAAGGATATCCAGTCCGAACCCTTCACGGTTGCCGGCGTCGGCGACATGTCGGGCGACGTCTTCGGCAATGGCATGTTGCTATCCCACAAGATCAAGCTGGTGGCGGCCTTTGACCACCGCGACATCTTCCTGGATCCGAATCCGGACATGGAAGCCTCGTTTGCCGAGCGCGAGCGCATTTTCGCCCTGCCGCGGTCGTCGTGGCAGGACTATGACAAGGCGCTGATTTCGAAGGGCGGCGGCGTCTTTTCGCGCGGCCAGAAATCGATCCCGCTGACGCCGGAAATCAAGGCCCTGCTGGACCTCGACGCCGATGCGGTTACGCCGTTCGAATTGATGAACGCCATCCTCAAGGCGCGCGTCGAACTGCTCTATTTCGGTGGTATCGGCACCTATATCAAGTCGCCGGCCCAGGCTCATGTCGATGTCAGCGACAAGGCCAATGACGCCATCCGTATCGACGGCAACGAGGTTCGCGCCCAGGTGATCGGCGAGGGCGCCAATCTGGGCCTGACTCAGGCCGGCCGCATCGCTTGCGCCGAAGCCGGCGTCCGGCTGAACACCGACGCCATCGACAATTCCGCCGGCGTCGACTGCTCCGACCACGAGGTCAATATCAAGATTCTGCTGGGCCAACTGACCGCCACCGGCCGGATGACGATCGCAGCGCGCGACAAGCTGCTGGCGTCGATGACCGACGAGGTGGCGCAGCACGTCCTGAAGCACAATTACGACCAGACCCTGGCCCTGACCCTGCAGGAAGCGACCGCGGCTGACGACAACGCCGCCATGCAGGGCTTTATGTCGGCCCTGGAAAAGCGCGGCCGGCTGGACCGCAAGGTCGAGGGCCTGCCGTCCAATACAGCGCTTGAAGGCCGACGGGCACAGGGCAGGGGTCTGACCCGGCCGGAAATCGCCGTCGTCACCGCCTATAGCAAACTGGTCCTGTTCGACGACATCGTGGCGTCGAAGGCGCCGGATGACGCGGCATTCGAACCGACCCTAGTCGACTACTTCCCCGACGCTTTGCACGGCTACAAGGCTGATATCGGCAAGCATCGCCTGCATCGCGAAATCGTCGCCACCGTCCTGTCCAACGACATCGTCAACATGACCGGCCCCAGCTTCGCCACCCGCGTCATGAAGGGCACCAGCGTCGATGCCGAAGGCTTTGTCCTGGCCTTCGCGGCGGCGCGTCAGCTGTTCGGCATCAAGACCTTGTGGGATCAGGTCAGCGCGCTCGACACCAAGATCCCGGCGGCGGCCCAGACGGGCTTGTATCGCGACCTGTCGGCCTTTGTCCGCCACCAGACCTACTGGATCGCCCGGCGCTTTTCCCAAGCGCCGGCGACGCTCGACGCGCGTGTCGCGCCCTATGCGGAGGGTGTTACGACCCTGCTGGGCTTGGGACAAAGTGTGCTGAGCGAACCGGTAAAGGCGAAAATCGCCGCACGCGTCGAAACCCTGGTCGGATTGGGTGCGCCGGAAGCTCTGGCGCGTGCCATTACCGAGCTGTCGGCCTTCCATCATGCCTCGGATATTATCGACCTGGCGGGCGGTCCGAAGAAGCCGCTCGACAAGACGGCCGAGCTGTATTTCCTGACGGGCCATCGTTTTGGCTTCGACGATCTGAACGATGGCGCCGGCAGTCTGGCCAGTGCCGATCCGTGGGATCGTATGGCGACACGGCGTTTGATCGAGGACGTGCTGACAGAGCAAAAGCTGGTGGTCAAGGCGATGATGTCGCGCATGACGGTATCGCAGTCACCGCTGGAGATCATCGAAAGCTGGGCGGCGGACAATACGGCCCTGATCGAGCCCTTGCGTTCGATGATTGTCGACATGACCGGCGGCGGCTGGAGCTTCGCCAAGCTGACCATCGTCAATGCCGTGTTGCGCGAATGGGTGGCGAAACTTTAAGGCTTGTATTTGGCGGGCGGCCACTTTGTGTGAGAATAGTTTGAATTTACAGCAATTTTCAACGCGGAAAGCGCCGAAAAGTCGGAAAGACGCGGCAAAAAGAACGGGCGGACAAGCTTCTGCCCGAAGGGCTGTCATTCCGAGATATTGGCAAGTCACGCTGCAAAAAGGCGCTTCGCGCGGTAGAAGGTAGATCCTGAATATCTGCGTCTTTCCGACTTTTCGGCGCTTTCCGCGTTGAATCATTCCACTGTAGAGGTGGAATTACACACTTGGCACTCGGCCGCCCTGAAAGCGCCCACTAAGCGATTGCTCTTGCCAATGAACCGTTTTGCGCCCATTTAGCGCATAAGGTAATATCCGAGTACGCCGCTATGTTTATCCAGACCGAAGCCACGCCCAACCCCGATATCATCAAGTTCCTGCCCGGCCGGACCGTGCTCGAAACCGGCACCAAACAGTTTGCCTCGGCCGATGAAGCGACAGCGTCGCCTCTGGCGGAAACCCTGTTCAAGATCGATGGCGTCTCGGCCCTGTTCTTCGGCTCCGATTTCCTGACCGTGCGCCGTGATCCGGATGCCTCGCTGATCTGGGCGCAGCTCAAACCGCCCATCCTGGCCGCGATCATGGACTTCTACACCTCCGGCCAGCCGATCCTGCGCGAAACCGAGACCAAGGTCGAAACCGTCTATGAAGGCGAGCTGGGCCAGATCGTTGCCGAAATCAAGGATTTGCTCGACACCCGCGTGCGTCCGGCGGTCGCCCAGGACGGCGGCGATATCGAATTCGACAGCTTCGACATGGAATCCGGCACGCTGTATCTGCATATGCGTGGCGCCTGTGCCGGCTGCCCCTCATCGTCGGCGACGCTGCGTCAGGGAGTCGAATCCCTGATGAAGCATTACGTCCCCGAGGTGCGGCAGATCGAGGCCGTCCTCTGAGTACCGTCCTGGTCATAGACACCGCGCTGAACGCCTGTTCTGCCGGGTTGTTTCAGGATGGCGAGCTGCGGATCGACAAGATCGAGCCGATGCCGCGCGGCCATCAGGAACGTTTGCCGGTCATGATTTCCGAGCTGTTCCGTGAAAGCGGCCTCACGCCCAAAACCCTGACCCATATCGGCGTGACCCTGGGACCTGGTTCCTTTACCGGCCTGCGCGTTGGTTTGTCGTTCGCCAAGGGCCTGGCCGTCGGTCAGGGTGTCGCGCTCAAGGGCATAGGCACGCTGGAAGCGCTGAACCACCATGCCGATTTGACCGGGCGCATGCCGCTGGCCGTTATCAATGGCGGGCGCGGTAATTTTTATGTCCAGCGGGGAAATGATCCGGCCCAGACCCTGACCCTGGCTGAAATCACAGAGTTTGCACGCGACCATCCGTTCGACATCCTGTCCGGGCCGGCGGCGCGTGAAGCCGGCGAGGTCTGTCCCGGTATTGATATCTTTGAGCAGGGCTGGCCGTCGCTCGACGCCCTGGCCGAGCTGACCCTGGCGCCGGGCCATGACGATGTGACGCCGCTCTATATGCGCGGCGCTGATGCGGTGGCGTCGACGCGGGGTATCATAACTCTGGAACTCGCATCATGACGGTCATTCGTCAGCTCAATGCGCCCTGTACCCAGCTCGAGCAGATCCACGCCCGGTGTTTCGACTATGGCTGGAGTTCGGGCGTCTTTGCCGATCTGCTGATCAAGCCTCACCACCGCACCTATGTTTTCGAAGCCGATGGCGATGTGGTCAGTTTTGTGGTCATGGCGGTGGTGGAGGGCGAGGGCGAGATCCTGACCATCGCCACCGATCCGGACTATCAGAAGAAGGGTTTGGCGCGCGCCTTGTTGCGGCAGGTTATCGCGGCCTTGCGCAATGAAGGCGCGGAAAGCTTGTTCCTCGAGGTGGCGACGGATAATGACGCGGCGCTGCGTTTGTACGAGTCCTGCGGCTTCAAACGCGCCGGTCGCCGGCGGGCCTATTACAGCCGCAAGGAATCCCCACCTGTGGATGCGCATATACTAAGGCTTGCGCTCGCTTGAGCAAAACCTTACATTTACTGGTGTTGCACTGCGACTAAGTCGCAAAATCGAAAAGCGGGAGCCCGTCATGGATCGCATTGAACAACAGTGTATCGAAAAGGGCATGCGCATGACAGATCAGCGTCGGGTTGTGGCGCGTGTTTTGTCGGCGGCGGATGATCATCCGGATGTCGAAGAGCTGTATCATCGCGCGGCAGCGGTCGATCCCAACATTTCGCTGGCGACGGTCTATCGTACGGTGCGGCTGTTCGAAGAGGCGGGCGTGGTGGAACGCCATGACTTCGGCGATGGCCGGTCGCGCTATGAGCAGGCCGGCGATGATCACCACGATCACCTGATCAATATCAAGACGGGCCAGGTCGTGGAGTTTTTCGACAAGGAAATTGAGATCATGAAGGAAGCCTTGGCGCAGAAGCTGGGCTACAAGCTGGTCGGCCATAAGCTGGAGCTGTATGGCGTTCCGCTGGACGAAGAGAAGTAGAATTTTGCAGTGTAGATGGCGGTAACGCCATTGTAAAATATTGATTTTACAGCAATTTTCAACGCGGAAAGCGCAGAAAAGTCGGAAAGGCGCCGAAATCTAGGGTCTGACTTCAAATGCGCGAAGCGCCTTCTTTTATGATTTGTCGCCGCATACGCGCTATGAAAGCCCTTCGGGCAAGAGCCTGTCCGTTGCCACCTCTTTTTTCCGCGTCTTTCCGACTTTTCCGCGCTTTCCGCGTTGAAAATAGCTGTAAATACAAATTCTTGTCTCTTACGCGGTAGCCGTCTCCCACTTACCAATCAACACCTCACCTGTTGATAAACTCTTGAAACTTCCCGCCTCAGGCATCATAACGCGCCCCATGAACCAACACGTCACCCCGCCGGCGCCGAAGAAGCTGCATATCAAGACCTATGGCTGTCAGATGAACGTCTATGACAGCGAGCGCATGATCGATATCCTGCGCCCGTTGGGCTATGAGGTTTCCGACCAGGCCGAGGGGGCGGATCTGGTCCTGCTCAACACTTGCCACATCCGCGAAAAGGCCGCCGAAAAGGTCTATTCCGAGATCGGCCGCCTCAAGGAAATGCGCGAGGAAAAGGAAGCGCGCGGTGAAGGCCGCATGACCATCGCCGTCGCCGGCTGCGTCGCCCAGGCCGAGGGCAAGGAAATCATGCACCGTGCTCCCGCGGTCGACCTGGTCGTCGGCCCCCAGGCCTATCACCAGCTACCCGAACTGATCGCCCGCACTCACCGTGCCAAGGGTGAGCGCCTGGCCGCCGATTTTGCGCCAGAAGCTAAATTCGACGCCCTGACCGGCGCCCGCACCGTCTCCGGCCCGACCGCTTTTCTCACCGTCCAGGAAGGCTGCGACAAGTTCTGCACCTTCTGCGTTGTGCCCTATACGCGCGGCGCTGAATGGTCGCGCCCGGTCGCTTCGATCCTCGACGAGGCCCGCGCCATTGCTGCCAAGGGCGTGCGCGAGCTGACGCTGCTCGGCCAAAACGTCAATGCCTATAACGGCCTCGACGACAGCGGCCAGCCCTCGACCCTGGCGAAGCTGATGTACGCCCTAGCCGAGATCCCGGGTCTCGATCGCCTGCGTTACACGACCTCGCATCCCAATGACATGGGCGACGACCTGATCGCCGCCCACCGCGACCTGGCCGCCGTCATGCCGTACCTGCATCTGCCGGTCCAGTCGGGTTCGGACAAGATACTGCGCATCATGAACCGCAAGCACGGACGCCAGGCCTATATCGACCTGATCGCCCGCATCCGGGCCGCGCGGCCCGACCTGGCCCTGTCCGGCGACTTTATCGTCGGCTTTCCGGGCGAGACCGACAAGGATTTCGAGGACACCCTGGCCCTGGTCCGTGAGGTCGGTTACGCCTCGTCCTTCACCTTCAAATATTCGCCGCGTCCCGGCACGCCCGCTGCCGCCATGCCCGGCCAGGTTAGCGACGCCGTGATGGATGAACGCCTGCAGGCGCTGAATGCCCTGATCATCGAACAGCAACAAGCTTTCAAGGCCAGGCTGGTCGGCCAGACCCTGGACATTCTGTTCGACAAGCGTGGTCGTTACGGCAATCAGGCCATCGGCCGCTCGCCCTATCTGCAATCCGTCTGTGTCGAGGACGCCGACCACCTCATCGGCCAGATCGTGCCCGTGCGCATTACCGCCATCGGCAACAATTCCCTGCGGGGCGCGCTGCTGGAAACGGTCGCCGCATGAGCGCCGTAAAAGACGATTTTATCCCCCTGACCGATGCCTGCGTCCTGGCCGTGGCTGGACCCAGCGAGCGTTATCTTGCCATGCTCGAAGGGGCGTTCAAGGTGCTGGTCGAAATGCCGGGCGGTGGCCTGATCATCTCGGGTGATGCACGGGCGCGTCAGAAGGCGAGGGCGGTCATTATCGCCCTGTGCGAGCTGTACGATCGTGGCATCGACATTTCCGAATCCGACGTCCGCCGCATGATCGAACAGCCGGCGCCGTCCTCCGACGCGGCGATTGCGGCGGCACCGATCGACCAGCGCAACACGGTCATCATGGGCCGGCGTGGCGCCATCGCGGCCAAGACCGCCGGTCAGGCCGCCTATATCAAGGAACTGGCCGACAAGGATCTGGTCTTTGCGCTGGGGCCGGCGGGTTCTGGCAAGACCTTTCTGGCCGTGGCCTACGGCGTATCGCTGCTGCTGGCGCGTAAGGTCGACAAGCTTATCATTACACGGCCGGCGGTCGAAGCCGGTGAGCGGCTGGGCTTTTTGCCAGGCGACCTGAACGAGAAGATCGATCCGTATCTGACGCCGATCTGGGGGGCGCTGGACGATATTCTGGGCGCCCAGGTCCTGGCCAAGAAGCGCGAGTCGAAGGAAATCGAAGTCGCACCCCTGGCCTATATGCGCGGTCGCACGCTGAACTACGCCTATGTCATTATCGACGAGGCGCAGAACACGACGCGCATGCAGATGAAGATGTTCCTCACCCGCCTGGGCGAAGGCTCAAGGATGGTGGTGACGGGCGATCCCTCCCAGGTCGACCTGCCGAACAAGTCCGATTCCGGCCTGACCCATGCCGTGGGCCTGTTGGGCACGGTCAAGGGCGTCGGCGTCGCCGAACTGACCGCCGACGACATCGTCCGCCACGAATTGGTGGCGCGGATCGTCCGCGCCTATGACAATGAACACAAGAATTCGTTCGGGGGATAGGTTTTTTGGAACCGCGAATGAACGCGAATGAACGCAAATACTTCATGTCGAACGTGACAGGACCGTCGATGTCCTTTCCGTTGGATTTCACGCGGGCGAAGCCCGCCCAATTCGCGTTCATTCGCGTTCATTCGCGGTTCCAAACCTTACCATGAGCAAATCCTTGGAACCGCTGATAGACGTTGAAATCGAAGAGGACGGCTGGCTCGATGCCTTGCCGGACGCTGTGGCCGTGGTCGAAACCGCCATCACGGCCGCCCTGAAGGCCGCCAATTTCAAGGACCAGGCCGATATCGTCGTGCTGCTGTGCGACGACGCCGAGATGCGCCGGCTCAACGCCGAATACCGCAACAAGGACAAGGCGACCAATGTCCTGAGCTTTCCGGCGCCCAAGTCGATGCGAATCAAGGGCGTGCTCGAACATCTGGGCGACATGGCGCTGGGGCTCGAAACCTGCGTTCGGGAGGCCGGGGAACAGGGCAAGACGGTGAAAAATCACGTCCTCCATCTTTCCGTCCATGGCGCTTTGCATTTATTGGGTTATGATCACATTCACGACGCCGAGGCTCAGACCATGGAAAATCTCGAACGGGATATCCTGAAGTCGCTCGGGGTTGCTGATCCCTATCTTTCAGATGGCCCCCTCTGACCCTGATCATGCCTGACCCTGAACCCCCGCGAAAATCGTTCCTCTCCTTCTTCGGCCTGACGCGGCCCCAGACCCGTGCCGAAGCCGAAATTGCCAGCGGCGAGGACCATATCGCCTCCGAACTGGTCGATCACGCCCGGGCGTTTCAGTCGCTCAGCGTCGCCGACGTCATGACGCCGCGCGTCGATATCGTCGCCATCGAACTGTCCAGCACCCTGGCCGATGTCGTGCGCACCTGTATCGAGAGCGAACATTCGCGCCTGCCCATCTATCGCGACTCGCTCGATGATCCGGTTGGTGTCGTCCACATCAAGGACGTGCTGAAACTGCTCAGCCCCGAAGCGGGACGCAACGGACCCAACTGGGCCGAGCCGGTGCTGCACCGCCTGCGCCGCGAGCTGCTGTATGTGCCATCGTCCATGACCACATCCGAGCTGATGCTGCGTATGCAGGCCCAGCGCATCCACATGGCGCTGGTCATCGACGAATTCGGCGGTACCGACGGCCTGGTGACCCTGGAAGACCTGGTCGAGGCGGTGGTCGGCAATATCGACGACGAATATGACGAAGCCTCGGAAGAGGAGGTTCGTGAACTGCCCAACGGCCAGATCGAGGTCGATGGCCGCGTCGAAGTGACCACCCTGGAAGAAAAACTGGGGGTCAGTCTGTTCCCGGCCGATACCGAGGAAGAAATCGACACGGTTGCCGGGCTGGTTGCGGTTCTGGCCGGCCGGGTGCCCCAGCGCGGTGAGGTTATTCCCTATGCCGCCGCCGGTTTCGATATCGAAGTCCTCGATGCCGATGCCCGTCGTATCAAGCGTTTGCGTCTCCACCGCCGCAGTTTCGAGCCTGCCGCCGACCTGACGCCGGCCGATGACTGAGGCGATGGCCGGACTGCATGCCTGGGTCAAATGGCTTGACCTGCCGGCGCGTCCGCGCTGGCTGTCGCTGCTGGCGGGCATTATGATCGGGCTGGCGCAGCCGCCCTTCGGTTTCCTGCCCGGCCTGTTCGGCTATGCCCTTCTGCTTTGGTTGTTTGAACGCGATCTGGGCACGACGCCTAAGCGCACTCTATTTTTCATGGGCTGGCTGGCTGGCTTCGGCTATTTTTTCGTCAGCTGCTTCTGGGTCGCCGAAGCCTTTCTGGTCGACGCCGACACCTATGGCTGGATGGCCATCCCTGCCGCCACAGCCCTGCCTGCCGGCATTGCCCTGTTCTGGGGCTTATTCGCCGTCCTGTACCGTTGGTTTGCGCCGTCAGGTGTCAAACGCTTCCTCTATTTCGCCGCGCTGTTTTCCGCGTTTGAAATGCTGCGTGGCTGGATCTTTTCGGGCTTTCCGTGGAATCCGGCCGGTGCCACCTGGCTTGCTGGATCCGCCATGTCGCAAATAGCTGCCTATGTCGGTGTTTACGGACTGAGCTTCCTGACGGTTGCCATATTCTGTTCCCTCGGGGTCGTGCGCCGCGGCATGGGCGTCAAGGGCTATGCACCAGTGATCTGGGCGGGCCTTGTCCTTGCCGGCTGTTTCGGAGTGGGTTTGTATCGCCTTGAGACGACGCATGTGACCTTCACAAGCTATACGGTTCGCGTGGTTCAGCCCAATATCGGCCAGCGCGCAAAATGGGACCGCGACGGATTTCGTCCGGTCTTTATGGACTATGTGCGCATGACCCGGGCCGCGCCGGCGCCTGGCAAGCCGTGGCCGGACCTGGTGGTGTGGCCCGAGGGCGCCTTGCCGACCTCGTCGGACGATCTGCTTGCCGACAAGACCTGGACCGCGCCAATCATGGCCAACCTTTTGCGCAAGAACCAGGCGCTGATTTTCGGCGCCTATCGCGCCGATTATGATCGTATGGGTCGGTCGGTCTGGCGAAATTCTATGATCGTCACTGCTGATCACGAAAATGTGTTCACGGTTGAGGGTTTCTACAATAAGTTTAAATTGGTGCCTTTCGGTGAATTTCTCCCGTATGAGGATGTGTTGCAGGCGGTAGGATTCAAGGAGCTCGTCCATATCGGCGACGGCTTTACGCCGGGCGATCGCACCGCGCCGGTAGCATTTGGCAGCATTCCACGTTTTCTGCCGTTGATCTGCTATGAAGGCATATTCCCCTCTTTGGATATGACGGATTACAGCGGTAAGCACGCCCGGTTGCGCCCCAAATGGATACTGAACATCAGCAATGACGCATGGTTTGGCCCGACAACCGGTCCACGCCAACATTTGAACCAGGCCAGCTATCGCGCTATCGAAGAGGGCCTGCCTCTGGTCAGGTCGACACCCACCGGTATTTCCGTACTGGTCGATCCTCTGGGCCGAATCGTCCCTGGCACGAAAATCGACACCTCGGTCAGGGCCTTCCGGGACATGCCGATTCCGGCTGCTTTGTCCGTTACCCCCTACGGCCGGACGAAAAATCTCCTTCAGGTGGTGATCGCTTGTCTGTGTCTATTTTTTGTGACAATTGAGACTTGTGTGAGGGTGATCAAAAGAAACCTTGCGCTTCGCTGACGTCGTGGGGGTGTCGGTGGTGAGACAACAGATCGCCCTGGTCAGGAACAGTCCGGATAGTCAGCCGGATTGTCTTCACACGCACGTGTAACCCTCAGCGACAGCTGATTTTTAGTAAGAGGCAAAGTTGGACGACATTTCCGTAAAGACAGACCGCAGCCCCAATCCGGTCGATTTACACGTAGGCGCACGTGTCAGAATGCGCCGCAAGTTTCTCGGTATGAGCCAGGAAGGGCTCGCGGAAACGATTGATCTGACCTTCCAGCAGGTACAAAAGTACGAGCGTGGCTCCAATCGCATCAGCGCCTCCAAGCTGTTCGAAATCGGCCGAGCCCTGAAGACCCCCGTCGCCTACTTCTTTGAAGGCTACGGCGCGAGTGAACCCGTCGAGGGTTTTTCTGAGTCCGAATCCGAACAGTTCGTTCATGGTTTTCTGATGACGACAGAGGGTATCGAACTGGCTGAAGCCTTCCCGCGCATCAAGAACGCCAAGCATCGCCGCCGCATTCTCGAACTGGTGCGTGCCCTGGCCGAAGGCGAGGACGCCTAAGGCTTCCCGACTTCGTTTTCTCAGGCCGTGCAATCGATTTACCAAACCAAAGGCACGGTTTGCGAAGAGGTAAAACAAGACCCCGGTCGTTTGGCCGGGGTTTTTTCGTCGGTGGAACTTGTGGAGAATAAAATCCTGCTTGCTCATATAAAGATATGTTTATATGTATATGCCCCTTGGATTTAAAGTGAGCCCTGACCATGCGCCCTTCCTATATCTTCACCTCCGAAAGCGTCTCCGAAGGCCATCCGGATAAGGTTGCCGACCGTATTTCGGATGTCGTCGTCGACGCCTTTCTGGAACGTGACGCCGAAGCGCGCGTGGCGTGCGAGACCCTGGTGACGACCAACCGCATCGTCCTGGCTGGTGAAGTCCGCGCCAGCGACGACCAGATCAGCGACATCATTCAGGGTCTGGAAGACAAGGTGCGTAACGCCGTCAAGACGATCGGGTACGCACAAAAAGGCTTCCATTGGGCCATGGCGGACTATGCCTGCTATCTTCATGCCCAATCCGCCGACATCGCCCAGGGCGTCGATGCCGGCGACAACAAGGACGAAGGCGCCGGCGACCAGGGGATCATGTTCGGTTATGCGACGGACGAGACGGCGGAATTGACCTCGGCGCCGCTGCAATGGTCGCATAATATCCTGCACCGCCTGGCGGCCGCCCGCCATGCCGGCGAGCATGCTCTGGAGCCCGACGCCAAGTCGCAGGTGACCGTCCAGTACGAAAACGGCGTGCCAGCGCGCATCCTGAAGATTCTGGTATCGCACCAGCACAGGGACGGCCTCACCCCTTCGGACATCGAAGCCATCATCAAGCCTTTGGCCCTCGAAGTCCTGCCGGCCAATATGGTGACCGACGAGACCGAGTGGCTGGTCAATCCGACCGGCAATTTCGTCATCGGCGGCCCGGATGGCGACGCCGGCCTGACCGGACGGAAGATCATCGTCGACACCTACGGCGGCGCGGCGCCCCACGGCGGCGGCGCCTTCTCGGGCAAGGACCCGACCAAGGTCGACCGTTCGGCCGCCTATGCCCTGCGCTATCTCGCCAAGAACGTCGTCGCGGCGGGCCTGGCGAAAAAGTGCACCCTGCAGGTCTCCTATGCCATCGGCGTCTCTCGCCCGCTCAGCTTCTATGTCGACACCCACGGCACCGGCCAGGTCGACGAGGAAAAGCTGGAAGCCATCCTGCCGGACCTGATCGGCGGCCTGACGCCGCGCTCGATCCGCACGCACCTCGGCCTCAACAAGCCGATCTATGAGCGCACGACCTCCTATGGTCACTTCGGCCGCACGCCTGACGCCGACGGTGGCTTCTCATGGGAAAAGACCGACCTGGTCGAGGAACTGCGTAAGGCGTTTTAAGATTTCTGCCCACAGATTTTCACAGTATGCCGAGTCCAACGATCCAGTGAATCGTTGGACCGCCATGGCACAGATTTGTGAAAATCTGTGGGCGAAACCTTGCGTACTTAGATGGTTCACTGATGATCGATCCTAACCCGGGGAGCGTGCGTGGTCGAAATCAGAAGCAGCGAGGAAGTTACGAGATTTCTCGAGGATGCCCCCCTTGAATGGGCGCAAATCATCATATTACGGACGGCGCTGCGCGTGTTTCCTTTATGTGCACCCGAGGAGCAATATGGATTAACGCTATCGATTTGCCGCGCCCTGTTTATTTCTTGGGCAGCGGTGGCTTGGCCTGCCCCCGAAATAATGGACGCCGCTAATCGCGCCACCGTCGCCATCGCCAACGCCTACATGGTCGCCCACATCACCCGTACTAGCGCCGGCGACGCGACAAACGCCGCCCTCCACGCCGTCGCCATCGCTGGCTTTGATGCCGCCACCGCCGCCCGCTTCAACATGGAAGACGCCCTCGGTGTCGCCCTCCATGTCGGTATCGGCGCCGATACCGCCAGCGCCGCCGCTGCTGCTGCCGACACGGTCTGGTCTGAACTTGGCCTGGACGCAACGCGCCTACGTGAGGCCGATGGCAATTCAACTGTCCTGCACGCGCCGCTTTGGACTCAGATTGTCGTACCTTCGCTCCTCGGCGCCTGGTCCACGAGAAAAGCTGAACTCATGGCCCGCACCGATGAACACTGGTCGGGCTGGGTCGGTTGGTACGACCGCTTGCTGACCGGTGAGTCTCAAACCTTTTTCGGCTTGACGCCGAACGATGACAAAGCGTTTTGCATCTGGCTTGCCAGCGAATCGAACATCTTCTGGGAACGCCCCGCCGCCGCCGTCAATAAGGAGATTCTCGACCGGTTAACCGAACTCCGCCCCCGATCTTAGTCCGTAGAGCGCGGCGAACCCCTGACCCTGCACGACGAAGCCTCTTGGGTGACGGCCAAGGTAGCAACAGACGATTCTCGTCTTCAATGTCCTCGATGGGATGAATGTACGCCGTTTAATTCGCATTCATTCCCAGTTCCCTTTTCTCTTTGACACCTGCTTGAGTTTCTTGCGCCCAGCCGCTAAAGCCCCGCCATGTCTTCCGAAGAAACACCTACCCCGACCTGGGGTCCCATGCGCTCGTTCGGGCGTATCAAGGCGCGTACGCTCAAGCCGCGTCAGGCGACGCTGTTCGATACCCTCCTGCCGCAAATCGAAGTATCGGATGCCCGTGTTGCCGACCTTGTGTCGTCCAACCGTGAACTGTGGCTGGAAATCGGCTTCGGCGGCGGCGAGCATATGGTCCAGCAGGCGGCCCGTCATCCCGACGTCGCCATCATCGGCTGCGAACCCTTTCTGAATGGCGTTGGCTCGGCTCTGCGCCACATCGACGAAGCCGGTGTCGACAATGTCAGCCTGTTGACCGGCGACGCCCGCCCGTTGCTCGACAAGCTGCCGGACGCCTCGGTCAGCCGCGTCTTTATCCTGTTTCCCGATCCCTGGCCCAAGGCGCGCCATCATAAGCGCCGCCTGATCCAGCCCGAAACCGTCGCGGCCCTGGCGCGTATCCTGAAGGACGGCGGTGCGCTACGTTTTGCCACCGACTGGGCCGACTATGCCGACTGGGCCTTGCAACGATTCACCGCCAGTCCCGATTTCGAGTGGCCGGCACAACGCCCTGCCGACTGGACCCAGCCTCCCGTCGATCACATTACCACACGTTACGAGGTCAAGGGCCTGGGCGATTGCAAGCCGGTCTTCCTCGATTTTATCCGTAAACCCAGATAGGAGATTGACGATGCACCTGATGGCTTTTGCTCTGGTGGGACTAGGCATGGTGCTGACGCCCGGACCGAACATGATCTATCTGGTGTCGAGAACCATTAGCCAGGGCCGCCCTGCCGGCTACCTGTCGCTGGCCGGGGTCTTTGCCGGTTTCCTGATCTATATGCTGCTGTCGGTCTTCGGCATTACCGCCATGCTGATGGCTGTGCCGTTCGCCTATGATGTCCTGCGTATCGGCGGCGCACTATACCTACTCTATCTCGCCTGGCAGGCCATTCGCCCCGGCGGAAAGGCGGTGTTCGACGTCCGCCAACTGCCGCGCGACAATGCCGCCACCCTGTTTTCCATGGGCTTTTTCACCAACCTGCTCAATCCAAAGGCGGCGGTGCTCTATCTCAGCCTGCTGCCGCAATTTATCGACCCGAAAGCCGGCCACGTCCTCGGTCAGCTCCTGACGCTCGGCCTGATCCAGATGACGATCAGCATGTCGGTCAACAGCCTGATCATCTTCGGCGCGGGCTGGGTCGCCGCCTTCCTGGCCGCGCGGCCGTCATGGATCAAGGCGCAGCGCTGGCTGATGGCGACGGTACTGGGCGGACTGGCCATCCGTTTGCTGGCTGAGGCGAAGCGCTGATCCAAAAGCCACACATCACAAGCTTGTGATTCCACCGGTAGTCAAAGGCCGTCGCATGCGCCATGGTTAACCGTGGTTGCGGGAGCCATGGTTGCGGGAGATTGGGCATGGAACGGGTTCACAAGGTGTCGGCGGCGTTTGTTTTCGCCTTTCTGTGCCTGCACTTTGCCAACCATTTTGCCGGCCTGTTCGGCGTCGACGCCCACGCCCAGTTCATGGACGCGGCGCGCATCCTTTACCGCTATCCGCCGGTCGAGTGGGCGGCCCTGGCGGCTTTTGCGCTCCAGATCCTGACGGGCGTCCCGCTGATCTTCGAAATCTGGCGCAAGAAGAAGGATTTTATCCACCAGCTTCAGGCGGCGTCCGGCCTGTTGATGGTGCTGTTCATCGTCCTCCATATCGTCTGGGTGTTTTTCGGCCGCGAGGTCCTGCATCTCGACACCAATTTCGCCTATGCCGCAGCCGGCCTGACCTCGCCGGTGTGGAAAAACGTCTTTTATGGCTTTTACGGCGCTGGGGTGTTTTCGCTGTTCCTGCACTTCGCCTGCATCGCCTATGACATCTTCAAGAAGACCAACAAGCCGGTGGGCTACGCATATTTGCTTCTGGTTACGGTGTCCGGTGCCTACATTACTTGGCAGTTGATCCAGATGTATTCCGGCCAGCTGTATCCGGTCACTGTGCCTGAGGACTACGCCAAGGCCTTCTCCACGCTTACATTCGGTAGCTAAAACGTTAGCCACGGATGACACGGATCGCCGCGTTGCGGCGACACGGATTCACGGCGCTCTATCTTTCGGTTTGGGCCATATATCGATAACTCCCGAGGCGGGTGTAGACGGTCGCGCAACGCGGTGGATGCACGTCTTCAACAGTAGAATCTTGGATCACGAAAAGCTCGAAAAGCAGAAAAGCACGAATGGAGCGGGCTGATCCTATATCGCCCGAAGGGCATCAATAGAGCTCGTGGCTCAAGCGCAGAATGAAGGCGCTTCGCGCGGGAGAATTTTCAACCATGATATTCGTGCTTTTCTGCTTTTCGAGCTTTTCGTGATCCAAAATTCCACCACCGAAGACGTGCTGTCACTACGTTGAGCAGAACCATTTACACCCACTTGGCAGTTACTAATATCTTTGCTTATCCGTGTCGGCGCGAAGCGCCGATCCGTGCCATCCGTGGCCAATATCTACGCCAAGATCGGCACGCGCAGTCGGCGTAGAATTTTCCAAAATAGATTCTCCTTGGCAAAGGACGGCATACGCCCTATATAGCCCCCAACATCGTCCGATTGCCGCGAGGCAACGGCGGCGGCCCGAAGAGGCTCGCCGCCTTTTTTATTACCTGAGACCTGAATTTGCGCGCCAAGACCTCTGAAGACCGTAAGCTGATCGAGATTTTTGACCCTATCGCCGAAGAGCTGGGGCTGGATATCGTGCGCGTGCGTCTGATGGGTTCGAACAAGCCGGGCGGCGCCCGTCGCCTGCAGATCATGGCCGAGCGCAAGTCGGACGGCGATATCAATGTCAACCAGTGTGCGCGCCTGTCGCGCGCCCTGTCGGCCTATCTCGACGAAGCCGATCCGATCTCGGGCGACTATGTCCTGGAAGTCTCGTCGCCTGGCGTCGATCGCCCGCTGACCCGACTGAAGGATTTCGCGACCTTCGAGGGCTATGAGGCGCGTATCGAACTCGATCGCCTGGCCGAAGGCCGCAAGCGCTTCCGCGGCAAGCTGGCCGGTATCGAGGACGACCATGTCGCCATTGACCTGGAAGGCGAGGAAGAAACCGCCCTCATGCCGTTTGCCTGGATCGTCGAGGCCAAGCTGGTGCTGAACGACGACCTGCTGAAAAAGGGCGCCGAGATCAGAGCCGCCAGAGGCGAAGATCCAGACGACGATCTGGATGACGAAGATCTTGCTAACGAAGGTCTGGTTAGCGAAGGTCTGGGCGAAAGCGGCTCGGACGACGACGACGAAGACGAAGAATTTGAAGACGACTTCGAGGACGCAGATGACCTCGACGACGAACCTGCCAACGACGAAAAATAAGGAAACTCAAATGAGCTTCACCGGGATCAGCGCCAACCGTCAGGAACTGCTGCAAATCGCAGACGCCGTGGCGCGTGAAAAGTCGATCGACAAGTCGGTCGTGATTGCCTCGATCGAAGAGGCGATCCAGAAGGCAGCCCGTTCGCGTTACGGGGCTGAACACGACATCCGCGTCTTTATCGACCCGAAGTCGGGCGAAATGACCATTACCCGCCATGTCACCGTCGTCGGCGACGAGGAAGTGGAAAACGAATACGCCCAGCAAACCCTGGCATCCGCCTTGCGCGACGACAAGGAAGCCTTTGTCGGCAAGGAATATGTCGAGGTCCTGCCGCCGTTCGAGCTGGGCCGCGTCCAGACCCAGATGGCCCGCCAGGTCGTGACGCACAAGGTGCGCGAAGCTGAGCGTGAGCGCCAGTTCGATGAGTTCAAGGACCGCGTCGGCGATATCGTCAACGGCACGGTGCGCCGCGTCGAATACGGCAATGTCATTGTCGACCTGGGCCGTGGCGAAGGCATCATGCGCCGCGACCAGTCGATCCCGCGCGAAGCCTTCCAGGTCAATGACCGCATCCGCGCCTATATCTACGACGTCCGCCGTGAAACCAAGGGTCCGCAGATCATGCTGTCGCGCGCGCATGGTGGCTTTATGGCCAAGCTGTTCGCCCAGGAAGTGCCGGAAATCTACGACGGCGTCATCGAAATCAAGTCGGTCGCCCGTGACCCCGGTTCGCGCGCCAAGATGGCCGTCCTGTCGAACGACAGCTCGATCGATCCGGTCGGCGCCTGTGTCGGTATGCGCGGTTCGCGCGTCCAGGCCGTTGTCGCCGAACTGCAGAACGAAAAGATCGACATCATCCAATGGTCGCCCGATGAAGCTACCTTCATCGTCAACGCCCTGGCCCCGGCTGAAGTCACCAAGGTGGTTCTGGACGAGGAAGAAGACCGCGTCGAAGTCGTGGTGCCCGACGAGCAACTGTCCCTGGCCATCGGCCGCCGCGGCCAGAACGTCCGCCTGGCCTCGCAACTGACCGGCTGGCAGATCGACATCATCACCGAAGCCCAGGACAGCGAACGCCGTCAGAAGGAATTCGCCGAACGCACCGTCCTGTTCCAGGAAGCGCTCGATGTCGACGAAGTCATCGCCCAGCTGCTGGTTACCGAAGGCTTCACCTCGGTCGAGGACCTGGCCTATGTCGACGAGAACGAAATCGCCGCCATTGAAGGCTTTGACGAAGATACCGCCCAGGAACTGCAGGCCCGCGCCCGCGACTTCCTGGAACGCGAAACCGCCGAACAGGACGCCAAGCGCAAGGAACTGGGCGTCGAGGACGACCTGGTCAATGTCCAGGGCCTGACCCTGCCCATGGCCGTGGCCCTGGGTGAAGCCGGCGTCAAGACGGTCGAAGACCTGGCGGATCTCGCCACCGACGAACTGCGTGGCGGCTTCGAACAAAAAGGCGGCGAACGCGTCCGCGTGCCGGGCGCCTTGGAATCCTTTACGCTCAGCGTTCCGGACGCCGAAAACCTGATCCTCAACGCTCGCATCACCGCCGGCTGGATCGAGGCTCCGGCCGAAGAGCCTTCGGAAGAAGAGCCTGAATACGAAGAGACTGCGGAGGCCTCGGACGCGACCGAAGAGGCTATTGAGGAGGGCGAGAATGTCGCCACACTCGAACAATGAGCCGCGCCCGCTAACCCATACTGACAGCGCCTCCGGTGATGAGCCGCCGGTGCTGCATCTTACTGATAACACCTCCGGCGACGAGCCGGAGGTTGCCATCCTGTGCGAGGATACGCCTGGAAAACTGAGGCGCGATATAGCGTCGGGGACCAGCGTCGATACCGCGCGCCTGATCCGTTTCGTCGTGGCGCCCGACGGTGTCCTGACGCCCGACCTGGCCGAAAAGCTGCCCGGTCGTGGCATGTGGGTGGCGTCTGACCGCCCAAGCCTTGAAATTGCGATCAAACGCAACATATTCAGCAAAGCTGCCAAGCGTCAGGTCAAGGCTGCGCCCGAACTGGTTTCCCTGGTACATGATCTCCTGCGCCGCCGCTGCCTCGACCTTCTGGGCCTGGCGCGGCGCGAAGGCGGCATGCTCAATGGCTTTGAGAAGGTGCTGGCGGCGGTCAAGTCGGGCAAGACGGCCTGGTTGATCGAGGCCAGCGACAGCGCCGAAGACGGCCGCAAGCGTGTTATGGCGGCGGCAAGGACCCAGCAACCGGAACCCCGGGTGTGCGGTGTCTTTTCCAATGAGGAACTTAGCCTGGCCGTCGGCCAGGAAAACGCCATTCATGCCGCCTTGCTGGGCGGACGGCGGGTCAAGAGATGGACGGCGGAGATGGATCGGTTGTCGGGGTTTGAACCCCTGATGCCGGAGACCTGGGCTACCAGCTGGGCGCCGAATGTGGTGCCTGGGGGCCATGTGGCCCCTGGAGAGAGGTCGCCCTGACCTGTTAATCGCGTAAGCGCCCCTTTTTGGCGGTCTGCATGGGCAGAATCGCCGAAGATCATAGATTTTTTCACCAACTGAGGCCGCGCAGGTTGCGCGCTTCGCAAGGGTTAAGTAAAGCAAGCCGCATGAGCGACCCCAAAGACGACAATCCCAACGACCAGAACCGTGAGCGCGCGCCGCTGACGTTGAAACCGCGTATTGGCGGCAATGTTTCGACCGGTACGGTCAAACAGAGCTTCAGCCATGGTCGCTCCAAGACGGTGGTGGTGGAAACCAAGCGCCGCATCGGGACGCCCCCGCCGGCGACCAATCATCCGCCCCAGGCCCGGCCCAGCGCCGAAACCAACCTGGCGCGCCCCAATCCCGCGCCGCAGTCCCGGCCGCAACAGCAGCCGCAACGCTCGCAACAGGGCGGGCAGGGTGGTCTGCGCCAGGAAGAGCAGGACGCCCGTCAGCGCGCCATTGCCCAGGCCCTGGCCGATCAGCAACGCCGCGACGGCGAAGCCCGTGCGGCTGCGGCTCGTGCCGCGACGGCCCAGGCGGCTGCCGCTGCCGCGGCTCAGCCCAAGCCCGCCGAAGCTTCGGCGCCTGCAGCACCGGTGGCGCAAGCACCCGTCGCGCAGTCAGCTGCGCCTGCTCAGCCGGTAGCTCAGGCCCAGCCCGAAGCGCAATCTTCGGCCCCGGCGCCCGCCCAGGCCCAAGCTTCGGCTCCGGCCCAGGCAGCACCGGTTCCGCAACGCACTCGCGCTCCGGAACCGCCGGTCATGCGTGCGCCTGCGCCGAACCAGGAACGTCCGTCGTTCCGTAATGAACGCGCTCCCCGTTCAGACGGGCCCCGGACGGATGGTCCGCGTAACGATGCCCCGCGTGGTGATCGTCCCCAGGGCGATCGGCCGCCGTTCAATCGTGACCGCCCGCAAGGCGACCGTCCTCCGTTTAACCGTGATGGCAATCGTCCCCAGGGTGACCGCCCACAAGGTGATCGTCCTCAGGGCGATCGGCCGCCGTTCAATCGCGACCGTCCGCAGGGTGACCGCCCGCCGTTTAACCGTGATGCCCCGCGTGGCGATCGTCCGCAAGGCGACCGTCCTCCGCGCGATCCGAACCGTCCGTTCACGCCGCGCGATCCCAATGCACCGCCGCGTCCTCCGCGCGATCCGAACGCGCCTCCGCGTCCGCCGCGTGAAGGTGGCGAGCGTGGTGAAACCGTTCGCTACAGCGCCAATTCTCCGCGTCCGCCGCGTGCCGGACCTGGTGTGTCCGCCAATGCGCCGGCAACCCCCGAAGTCGATCGTATTCGTTCGTCGCGTGGCACGGCGGGTCCGGTCAAGGCCGGCGAAGTCCGCGGCCGCGCCGCTGATGAGGATGATCGTGGCGGTATCAAGCGTGGCAAGACCGGCGCGCCGGTCAAGGCCGTGTCGCAGACGCGTGGTGAACCCAAGCGCCGCGAAGGCCGCCTGACGCTTCAAGCCGTGGTCGGAGACGACGAGGATGCCGCCGAACGCATGCGTTCCCTGGCCTCCGTGCGCCGCGCTCGCGAACGCGAACGTGAAAAGCGCAAGGGTCATACGGTCGAACAGGCCCGTGCGGCGCGTGAAGTCATCATTCCCGATGTTATCACCGTCCAGGAACTGTCCAACCGGATGGCGGTCCGCGCTGTCGACATCATCAAATTCCTGATGCGTCAGGGCATGATGCTGAAGATCAACGACGTGATCGATACAGATACCGCCGAACTGGTGGCTTCGGAATTCGGTCACACGGTGCGCCGCGTGTCGGAAGCCGACGTTATGGAAGGCTTTATCGACGCCGAGGATCACAGTGACGATACACAACCGCGTCCGCCGGTCGTGGCGGTCATGGGTCACGTCGACCACGGCAAGACGTCGCTGCTTGACGCCCTGCGTTCGGCCGACGTTGCGTCGGGTGAAGCCGGTGGCATCACCCAGCATATCGGCGCCTATCAGGTCCGCCTGCCGTCCGGCGATCGCGTCACCTTCCTCGACACCCCGGGTCACGCCGCCTTCTCGGCCATGCGTGCCCGTGGCGCCAATGTCACCGATATCGTGGTCCTGGTCGTGGCGGCCGATGACGGCGTCATGCCGCAAACCATCGAAGCCATCAACCATGCCCGCGCCGCCAAGACGCCGATCATCGTTGCCATCAACAAGATCGACAAGCCGGGCGCCAATCCGCAGAAGATCATCAACGAACTGCTGCAGCATGAAATCGTCGTCGAAGCCCTGGGTGGCGACACCCAGGTGATCGAGGTTTCTGCCAAGACCCGCCTGGGTCTGGACAGCCTGATCGAAGCGATCCTGCTGCAGGCCGAAGTGCTCGACCTGCGCGCCAATCCGGACCGTACGGCCGAAGGCGTTGTCATCGAATCCAAGCTCGACAAGGGCCGTGGTCCGGTGGCGACGGTTCTGGTCAAGCGCGGTACCTTGAAGCGCGGTGACATCGTCGTGGCGGGTTCGGCTTTCGGCCGCGTTCGCGCCCTGATCAACGAGCGCGACGAGCAATTGACAGAGGCGGGTCCGTCCGAGCCGGTGGAAATCCTCGGCCTCGACAGCGCGCCTGATCCCGGTGAAGCCATCGCCGTGGTGGAAAGCGACGCTCGTGCCCGTGAAATCACGGAATATCGCGAACGTCTGCGCCGTGAAAAGACCATGGCCCCCGTGGGCGCTGTGTCGTTGACCGACATGATGAGCAAGCTGGCTGACAAGAAGGTCAAGGAGCTTCAGCTCATCATCAAGGCCGACGTGCAGGGTTCGGCGGAAGCCATTGTCGGTTCGCTGGAGAAGGTCGGCAACGAGGAGGTCCGCGCGCGGATCATTCACTCGGGCGCCGGCGCCATCACCGAATCCGATGTCCAGCTGGCCAAGGGTTCGAATGCACCGATCATCGGGTTCAACGTCCGCGCCGGCAAGCAGGCGCGTGACCTGGCCGAACGCGAAGGCGTCGAGATCCGTTATTACGCGATCATCTACGACCTGATTGACGACATCCGCGGCGTGCTTTCGGGCATGCTGGCGCCGATCCAGCGCGAAACCTTCCTCGGCAATGCCGAGGTGCTCGAAGTGTTCGATATCTCGAAGGTCGGCAAGGTTGCCGGCTGTCGGGTTACCGAGGGCAAGGTGCAGAAGGGTGCGCGCGTCCGGATTATCCGCAACGATGTGGTCGTCCAGGAAATGGGTGTATTGTCGACGCTCAAGCGCTTCAAGGACGAGGTCAACGAGGTTGTGGTCAGCCAGGAATGCGGTATGGCGTTCGATGGCTTCCAGGATTTGAAGGCCGGCGACTTTATCGAGTGCTTCACGGTCGAAGAGATCCGGCGCACGCTTTAATCTGCAAAACGTTTTTGGCCCGCCTTGTGCGGGCCAAATTCGTTTTATAGATTGAGCTTAGCCTGATATGTATCGGGGTGTGGGGCCCTGCGGCCCCGCGTCTTTTCCTGAGTCCTGTTTATGAAATCCTTGATTCTCGCATTGGTGCTTTGCCTTTCGGCTGCGCCCGTCCTCGCCAACGAGGTCAGCAGCGACACGGTCGTGCCGGAAATGACCAAGGCCGAGAAGAAGATGGTGCCGCTGGTCAGGGACTATGTCCGCAACAAGCGCGGCTGGATGGACGGCATCTATGTCGTTGAATTTTCCGGTTACGAAGACGAACTGGCCGTTTTTACCGTGGTGGTGACGGGCGACGATCCTCGCCATCTGGTGCGCGGCAATGGCGAGACGTTCCAGGTCCTGGTCGATCCGGTGAAGAAGACCGTCAAGGGCGAGCGCTTCTTCTGATTGTGGCTGGATAGTGAGGATGGGGCATCGTGGATTTATCCTCCTGGCGGTACTGGTCACCCTGAGTGGATGTGCCATGGATTCGTCCTTTGTACCGCCGCCCGGGCCGCAGACCAGCTCGGTTAAAGAGGTTCACTACCTGAAAATTATAAGAGACCACGTGCGCAAGACGCGTGGCTGGCCGGATGGAAGTTACTCGGTATATTTCCGCGGCCGTGAAGCGGACGGGTATCTGTTCGCCATTATCAACCATGAGGTTGCGGACCAGATGCAACCAGGCGCCTATGGTGGCGACGGTAAGTCGTTCTATGCCGTCGTCGATCCGGCGACGGATAAGGTGGTCAGTGACGGCATCATGCAATAAATGGTCGTAACGTGCGAAACATTCGAAATTCTAAAGCCTTTGGTGCTATAGCCACCGGCTCCTAACCGGTTACAATTGCCATGCTCGACACCTCTGATTTCGATCCCGCCCATTATGTCCTGATCATCAAGTGCCCGGATACCCGCGGCATTGTGGCGGCTGTATCCGGCTATCTCAACGACAACGACATTTCGATCGTCGAGTCGAACCAGTTCAACGACTCTCAGGGTGACATGTTCTATGTCCGCGTGGTGTTCAAACAGGCTGGTGCGAAAATGCCGCCGATGGAGATCCTGCGCGAGGGTTTTCGGCCCATTGCCCACCGTTTCACCATGGACTGGGAAATCTTCAACCTGTCGATCAAGCCCAAGGTGCTGATCGCCGTGTCGAAGTTCGGCCATTGCCTTTACGAACTGCTGCATCGCTGGCGGGCGGGTCTTCTGCCGGTCGAGATCGCCTGCGTCATGTCAAACCATGAGGATATGCGGTCGTTTGTCGAGTGGAACGGCATTCCCTATGTCCACCTGGCGACCAATAAGGACAATAAGGATGAGCAGGAATCCGCCTTCCTGTCGCTGATTGAACGTCACAAGGCGGATCTGGTCGTTCTGGCCCGCTACATGCAGATCCTGTCGGATGGCCTGGCGCGGCAGCTGGAGGGTCGCTGCATCAATATCCACCACTCGTTCCTTCCCAGCTTCAAGGGCGCCAAACCGTACCATCAGGCCCATGCACGCGGCGTGAAGATCATCGGCGCCACAGCCCACTACGTGACCTCGGACCTGGATGAGGGCCCGATCATCGAGCAGGACGTCCAGCGCGTCCACCATGGCCTGACGCCCGAGCAATTGGTGGCGATCGGTCAGGATATCGAGGCCCGCGTCCTGGCTCGCGCCGTCACCTGGCACGCCGAACGCAGAGTTATTATTAATGGCTCCAAAACCGTCGTCTTCACCTAGGCTGGCGATCCCGTGAGGTTGGGCTGCAAACCGTCATCACGCTGCGATACGGTGCTCACGTACTTGAGTACGCTCCGCTCCGTGTCTCGCGTGCTAACGGTTTTCGCCGCAACCTGACGAGATCGCGGTCCGGTGAAAAAGGAGGAACAGATTCAGCGCTCTTTCTTCATCAGTCTCACCGTGGACGACTCTCGGGACAACTTATCCCCAGTTGTGAGCGCTTCTCCCGCAGTGCAAACGCGTTAAGACTTGATTAACCAGATATTGCGCCGCAATATTGCGACCTGATTCCCTTGTAGCATAAGCTTTTCGTCACATTTTCTTCACATATGCGGGGTCGTGCCCATGTTCGATCTGCTGCCTGCCGCTTCCCCAAATACGGGAAAGAGAAAATCTGCCCACGCGTCTCGCGCGAAGGTCGAGGTGACGGTCACCGCCTATGCCGAGATCGACGGCGTCGGCATGGGTCTGCTGAGCAATGGCGAACCCTACCTGACCCAACGCGGCCTGGCGGCGCTTTGCGGGGTCCAGAATGCGCATATCGGCACAATCAGCCGTGACTGGGCAACCGACAAGCCCCGCATTACCGCTATCAAAACCCGGCTCGGCTTCAAGCGTGCCCAAGCCCACAAGGTCCTGACCTACGACCGTCATCGACTGTTTGCCTATGACGCCGCCATCGCCCAGGCCGTGCTCCACTATTACGCCCTTGATGCCGGCAACCATGCCAAGCCGGAAGCGCTGAAAAACCGCGCCCGCTTCGCCGACAACGGCTTGAAAGCCTTTATCCGGGAACAGTTCAGCGCGCCGGTCGCCACGGCCCAGCCCCTGCGCTTCGAGCCGGTGGAAGCCGAAGACGATCACGACTCCCAGCCCGCCATTGCCGCCTTCCTGATGCAGGTCTGGTCGCTGTACCTGATGTCGTTCTGGATGGCGGTCAACCACATCGAAGAACTACGCAAGCAGGTGGCCAAGGCGCCGTGGAACCGCCTTGGCCTTTATCTGCCGCTGAAAGCCTTCCTCGAGATTCAGGCCGAGTTCTTACGCAGGAACGGAACGCTCGGACTTAGGTAGGTCGCGGCGCGCCAGATCCACTCCAGCGGGCCGTACAGGAAGTAGCGGAACCACAAATGGGCGAGGGCGACCTGAACAGCAAATGACGCCAAGGCTAACAGGACCGCCGTCGATTGCAGCATGGTCGCATGCAGCCCCAGGCCATAGCTGTAGAAGACCGGCACAAAGATCAGTGACTGCAAGACATACAGGGTCAGGGTCATCCGCCCCGCCGGCGCCAGCAGGTTCAGGAGGCGGTGGCCGAAGCTGAAATAGAGCGACAGGAAGCCCATCATCAAGACGGTCATCACGCTGAGGTCGAACCAGCTCGACAGCATACCATCCCAAAGGGCGTGCGGCATGAAGACATCCTTGTCCGTTGGGATCAGCAGGCTCAGCTGGGCCTTGCAGAAAAACAGAGCCAGGGCCGTTACCGCTGCGATGCCCATGGTGACAAGCCGCAAGGTCTTGTACTTTTCCGGTTGGCCGAAGAAGTCGATGCGGCCCAATACCATGCCGATCAGCGACAGACCGAGAATCTGGCTGAGACGACCGGATTCGTACATGAACAACCACTTGAACGGATGGCCATCAACCCAGTTCATGCGCATGGTCTCAAGCAGGCTCTTGCCGGTCAGGTAGACCTCCGGAATGGTGCCGCCCCAGAAGCCGAAAGGCTTGTTAGCCCAGGCTGCGCCGTGCAGTGCACTGACCAGCTGAACGATCATGATCGGCTGCAGCAGGAAGAAGGCTCCCAGTGCCAGGATGAGGCCGTTGGACTTGAGGCGATAGAAGGGAATGAGGAACAGGCCCATCACCGCCAGGATTTCCAGCACATCGCCGCGATACCAGAAGGTATGTAGAATGCCGATAAGACCCAGAAGCACGAGGCGCCAGACGAAGCGGCCCGTGAAATCTATGCCACGTTTGGCGGAACGGTCCATGATGATGAAGAAGGACACGCCGAAACACAGGGCCAGAAGGGCAAATGACTTGCCGGCGAAAATGGTGAATATGGTATCGTGCCACAGCAGTTGTGTGGGGTCCGTGACGGGGTGGGCCCAGTACAGTTCGAACAATTCCGGCATGTGAACCAGAAACAGTCCCATCAGGGCAAAGCCGCGCAGAGCATCCAGCCCTTCCATGCGGGGCACGTAGTCGGGTTTAAAGGTCGCCAAGAGGTATCTCCCTGAGTTTTCTGTGGTTTTCTCAGTCATAACCCGGCGATTGCATTTTTCCATAGAAAAATCAGCCAAATCCCCTATATGAGCGGGATGAAACGATCCTTTAAAGACAAGCCCAAGCCTTCCGAACTGGGACCCACCCAGCGCCAACTGCGCGCCGGCGAACTGGTGCGTCACGCCCTGGTCGAGATTCTGCGCGAAGAAGACATCCACGACGAGGCCTTGGCCGGTATCTCGATCACCGTCACCGAAGTGCGCTGTTCACCCGATCTGCGTCACGCCACAGTGTTCGTTGAACCGCTGGGCGCCGGCCTTGACGGCAACGCGCACGTGGCACCGGCCGTCGATGCGTTGAACCGCCATGCCAAGTTTCTGCGTGGCGTCCTTGGCCGCTCGATCGAGATGAAGTTCACCCCGGCCCTGCGTTTTCTGCACGATGAAAGCTTCAACGAAGCGGCGCGGATCGATGCGTTGTTCATGCGTCCGGACATTGCCCGTGATCTGCATCACGACGATGAAGACGACGAAAATTAATAGATCTGCATTGAAAAGCGGCGAGGGTCTCAATTGAGTCCCAGACATGACGAAGCTAGTCGATAATTCCCTTCTCCCCACCTGAGGGGAGAAGGTGGGCCAAAGGCCCGGATGAGGGGTCCTACGGACAGTTTGGCCTCTCTTTCAGTGGAATTGACCCCTCACCCTAGCCCTCTCCCCTCAGGTGGGGAGAGGGGACAGTTTTTTGAAATTCACGACCAATGGCCCGCAAGAAAAAAGGCGATCCGATTCACGGCTGGATCTGCTTCGACAAACCCTATGAGATGAGCTCGACGGCGGCGGTCTCCAAGATCCGCTGGCTGTTCCAGGCACAAAAGGCCGGTCACGCCGGGACGCTCGATCCCCTGGCCACCGGTATCCTGCCGATTGCGCTCGGCGAAGCGACCAAGACCGTCCCCTTCCTGGTCGAGACCGACAAGGTCTATGTCTTCACCATCACCTTTGGCACCACGACCGACAGTTTCGACGCCGAGGGCCGGGTGACCGCCACCTCCGACGCTCGTCCATCGCGTGAGGCGATCGAGGCCCTGCTGCCCAACTTTATCGGCAAGATCGAACAGGTCCCACCGGCCTTTTCGGCCATCAAGGTCGATGGCAAACGCGCCTATGACCTGGCGCGTGACGGTATCGAGGTCGAGCTGAAAGCCCGGCCGGTCGACGTGTACGACCTGACCCTGGACGCGTTCACGACCGACACAGCCACCCTGACGCTTCACTGCGGCAAGGGCACCTATGTTCGTTCGATCGCCCGCGACCTGTGTGTCGAGTTGGGCGTGTGCGGCCACGTCACGGCGCTGCGTCGCGAGCAGGTCGGCGCGTTTGCAACAAAAAATGCAATAACACTGGAAAAGCTGACCGATTTGGTGCATAGAGGCGCCGCTCTTGAGGCTTTACTTGGCGTAGAGACGGCGCTGGACGACATCCCGGCCCTGCCTGTGACGCAAGAGGAGGCTTCGAAGCTGAAGCAAGGCCGTGACCTTGCCCTATTGCCCCGCCAGATAGCCACTGTTGCCGAGGCTCAAAAGGCCCGCCGCGAGGCAGGCTTTGTCGAGTTTCCCGACACGGTCCAGGCAGTGCTCGACGGGCAGATTCAGGCGCTTTGCGAACTGCGTGGCGGGAAACTCTTCCCGACGCGTATTCTCAACCTTTGATCCTGATTTAAGGAGATACCCGATGTCGATTACCCCTGATCGCAAGACAGAAGTGATCAAGACCCACGCCCGCACCGAAGGTGATACGGGCGGCCCCGAAGTGCAGATCGCAATCCTTTCGGAACGCATCGCCAACCTGACCGAGCACTTCAAGGAACACAAGAAGGACAACCACTCGCGTCGTGGCCTTCTGAAGATGGTGTCGCAGCGTCGCCGCCTTCTCGACTACCTGAAGGACCGTGATACCGATCGGTATCAGTCCATCATCGGAACCCTCGGCATCCGCCGCTAAGGTTCAAAGACCAAAAGAGGCTTGGAGCCACCCTCCAGGCCTCTTCGCATACCTGATCGTCCTCAGGACATTACACAGGACGACACGCACGACCTCCGCCAAAACGGCGGACTATACACCCCGATCCGCCGCAATGGCCGATCTGCTTAACACCCCGCGAAACCACGTGTTTCGCTGACATACGCTGGGCTTGGAACAAGAAAAGCCCCCTTAAACGCGCCGTTCCGATAACGGCTGACTCTCCCGACATGGGGTTGCGAGGGTCCATAGAAAGAAAACATATGTTCGATATCAAAAGAAAATCCATCGATTGGGCTGGCCGCAAGTTCACGCTCGAAACGGGCCGTATCGCCCGTCAGGCCGACTCGGCCGTGCTGGCCACCTACGGTGAGACCACCGTGCTGGCCACCGTCGTGTACGCCCGCAAGCCCAAGCCGGGCCAGGACTTCTTCCCGCTGACCGTCAACTATCAGGAAAAGACCTTCGCCGCCGGCAAGATCCCCGGTGGTTATTTCAAGCGCGAAGGCCGTCCGTCGGAAAAGGAAACCCTGGTTTCGCGTCTGATCGACCGTCCGATCCGTCCGCTGTTCGTCAAGGGCTTCAAGAACGAAGTCCAGGTTGTTTGTACCGTCCTGTCGCATGACATGGAAAATGATCCGGACATCGTCGCCATGGTCGCGGCCTCGGCTGCCCTGACCTTCTCGGGCGTTCCGTTCATGGGTCCGATCGGCGGCGCTCGCGTCGGCGTTATCGATGGTGAGTTCGTGCTGAACCCGACCGTCGACCAGATCAAGGAATCGCAACTCGACCTCGTCGTCGCCGGCACGCAGGACGCGCTGATGATGGTGGAATCGGAAGCCAAGGAACTGTCGGAAGACATGATGCTGGGCGCCCTGATGTTTGCGCACAAGGGCATGCAACCGGTGATCGACGCCATCATCGAAATGGCCGAACACGTCGCCAAGGAACCCTTCGAATTCGAACCGGAAGATTTCTCGGCTGTCGTTGCCGAAATCAAGAAGCTGGTCGGTCCGGACATCATCGCCGCCTATGGCCATACCGGCAAGCATGACCGCCATGACGCCGTCGGCGCCGCCAAGTCCAAGGCCGCTGCTGTCCTGGTCAAGACCGAAGAAAACCCGAACGGCGTCGAAGCCGCCATCTTCGGTTCGGCCTTCAAGGAATGCGAAGCCGACGTCCTGCGTCGCGACATTATCGACCACGGCCGTCGCGTCGATGGCCGCGCCGTCGACAAGGTCCGCTCGATCGTCTCCGAAGTCGGCATCCTGCCGCGCACCCACGGTTCGGCCCTGTTCACCCGCGGTGAAACCCAGGCCCTGGTTGTGGCGACGCTGGGCACCGGTGAAGACGAACAGTATATCGACAGCTTGGAAGGCACCTACAAGGAGAAGTTCCTTCTCCACTATAACTTCCCTCCGTACAGCGTCGGTGAAACCGGCCGTATGGGCTCGCCCGGTCGCCGCGAAATCGGCCACGGCAAGCTGGCTTGGCGCGCGGTCCGTCCGATGCTCCCGACCGCCGAAGACTTCCCCTATACGATCCGCGTTGTCTCGGAAATCACCGAGTCGAACGGCTCGTCCTCGATGGCGACCGTCTGCGGCACCTCGCTGGCTCTTATGGATGCCGGCGTGCCGTTGAAGTCGCCGGTGTCGGGTATCGCCATGGGCCTGATCCTGGAACCGTCCGGCGAATTCGCCATCCTGTCCGACATTCTGGGTGACGAAGATCACCTGGGCGACATGGACTTCAAGGTGGCCGGTTCGGCCAACGGCATCACGTCGTTGCAGATGGACATCAAGGTTGCCGGCATCACCGAAGAGATCATGACCAAGGCGCTTCGCCAGGCCAATGCAGGCCGTCTGCACATCCTGGAAGAAATGAACAAGGCGATCTCGGGCGCTCGCGAAGAGCTGGGCGAATTTGCGCCGAAGATCGAAACCATCAAGATCGCTACCGACAAGATCCGTGAAGTCATCGGCACCGGTGGCAAGGTCATCCGCGAAATCGTCGAAAAGACGGGCGCCAAGATCGACATCGCCGACGACGGCACGATCAAGATCTCGGCCTCGGACCAAGGCAAGATCGACGCCGCCCGCGATTGGGTCAAGTCGATCGCTTCGGAACCGGAAGTCGGCGCCATCTACAAGGGCAAGGTCGTGAAGGTCGTCGATTTCGGCGCGTTCGTGAACTTCTTCGGCGCCAAGGACGGCCTGGTCCACATCTCGCAGATCAAGAACGAAAAGGTCGGCAAGACCTCGGACGTCCTGAACGAAGGCGACGAAGTGAAGGTGAAGTTCTTAGGCTTCGACGACCGCGGTAAGACGAAGCTGTCCATGAAGGTGGTCGATCAGGAAACCGGTGAGGACCTGACCGAAAAGATGGACGCTGAGCGTGCGGAACGCAATGCGGCTCGCGCGGCTTCGGGTGAAACCGCTGGCGATGAAGGCGAGTTGGAAATGGCGGATGGTGGTGATCGCGGTGACCGCGGTGGTGACCGTCCGCGCCGTCGTCGCCGTCGCGACTAAGCGCCGTCAAGTAACGGGGTGAAGGGGCTCGTAGCCCCTTCGTTCTTCAAGATAAAAAAGCTGGGCACCCCTTTAGGGGTTGTCCAGTTTTTTTATATCCAAGGCGAGGGGTCGCGGACCCCTCGACCCCATAACGCGACAGCGCTAGGATCGGGAAGGAGGACGAATGACCAAATACCTCACCTGGCGGACTTGGATCGGATGGCTGCCGCTCATCTGGCTTGCTCTCTACGAGATCACTTCGAATGCCGCCTGTCAGCATTTCGGGTGGCCGCAGTGTGTAGGAAAATTGGCACCCGAGGCCGCCAATGCCTATTTTGGTTATTCAAAACAGATTGTGTTAGGACTTCTCATCATAGCTTTGATAGCAGGCCTGATGAATAAACTCACCTGGGTCGGATGGTTGGGTTTTACCCTGTCGCTGGTCCCGTCCATCGTCCATAGCTTTATGTTCATCGACTAGGCGCGCACGTGAATCCAACCACCATCACCGACCAAATCCTCGACCGCGGCGCCATCCTGCTCCTGGCCAATAAGGGCGAGCCCGTTCATCTTGTCGGCTGCGAAGTCGAAGAGGCGGACCTGTCCGACATGATCCTCAACGGCTGGATCTTCGAGCAATGCCTGCTGCGTAAAACCCGATTTGTTAGCGCTAAGCTGGAACACGCCCAGTTCATCGGCTGTAAAGGCGCCCATGCCGACTTTACCAGCGCCATTCTGATCGAGGCCAAGTTCACCGGTTGTGATTTCAATAACAGCCTGTTCCGCGGTGCGACCCTGACTCAGGCGCGGTTCCAGCGTTGCAAGCTGACCGGCGCCAATCTGAATGACGCCAAGACCTTGGATATCGCGTTTGAAGAATGCCGGCTGAATGACACCCGTCTCCGCGGCATATCGTTTCAAAAACAGACCTTGAAACAGCTCGACATGCACAATGCCGACCTGCAGCGCTGCGATTTCCGCGATGCCGTATTCGAAGACTGCTCCCTGCGCGACGCCATCCTGACCGACGCCCGGTTCCAGGGCGCCGATCTGCGCGGGACCGATATTGGCGGCGTTCGCCTGGACGACGCGAAACGCTTCAAGGGCGCCACCATCTCGCGTAGCCAGGCGGCGGAGCTATTGTCGGAGCTGGGTCTGCATGTGCGGTAAGATAACTATAGCGCTTTCAGAGCTTTCGCGTCTTTGACAGTGGAATTTTTTGGCACGAAAAGCACGAACGAAGTCGAAAAACACGAACGGGAGCAAGCTAAAAATTCTTCGCCCGAAGGGCTATAATTTGCGTGTGGGACATCAAATGCGATGTATGGCGCTTCGCGCATAGGATTGTAACATCTTGAATATTCGTGCTTTTCTACTTCGTTCGTGCTTTTCGTGCCAAAAAAATTCCACTGTCGAAGACGTGGATACGTAGAGTAGCACGATCCTTCTGACCTATATCAGCCCCGCCTCGCGCAACACAGCATCCATCTTGGCATTCCCGCTCGGTTCATCCCACTCTCGCAGACCGGCTGCCAGCAACATCCGCGTCCCCTCGGCATAGTCGCCCAGACGGCAGTTGGTAGATCCGTGATGCAGGAATCCCGAGGGCGTCGCACCATACATGTCGTCCTTGACATCAAGTGGCGCGCCGGCAGCGATCAATATCCGCATCATCGCCACATCCCCACGCCAGCACGCATAGTGCAGGGCGGTGATGCCGCCGTCGCCCCGGGCGCCCACGGGCACACCGGCCTTCAGCAGGCCCTCGACCGCCGTCACATTGCCGCCTTCAGCCAACTGGGTCAGCAACCGCGCGTTTTCCGGTGAATGGGCGCTTTCCGGAGGAACCTCACCGCCCTGGCCGGCCACAAAGGCGTCGATGGCGCTCAATCGCGTATCCGCCCCGCGCCCGGCCAGATATTCGGCCATCGCGGACTGTCCGTCGACAACCGCCATGGCATAGGCTGTCCGGCCATCGTTGCGCACCGCATCGATATCGGCGCCGGCCTCGAGCAGCATGGCGACAATCGCGACACTGCGCCCACGCCGCACGGCCCAGTGCAAGGCCGTATCGCCCTGGGGATTGGTATGATTTGGGTCGGCGCCATGGTCGAGCAGCAACCGGACACCCTCCCAGTCTTCCCGGTCAAGCATGTGCTTCAGGGCATTGGCCGAATCAGGCTTGCCGCCGTGCTCCAGTAACAATCGCAAACACGTCAGGTCGGCATGTTCGGTGGCGTGATAGACCGACTCGCCGTCATTGGGATCGGCACCGGCTTCGAGCAGCAAACGCGTCATCTCGACATTGCCAAGCAGGCCGCTGACGGCATAGAGGCACGACAACGGCCCGTCATCGGAGATGAACGCCGTATTGGGATCGGCGCCGCGACTGAGCAACAACCGCACGGTCAAGGCCAGTTTGGTGGCGCGTGGCGATCCGGGATGACCGAAGCGCGAAAAACACGCGTAGACCAACGGCTCTACGCCTTCAGGGCCAGATTTTTCGGTGGCGAAGTCCGGATCGGCGGCGATGGCGTCGGCGACCTTTTCCCAGTCGCCCATGACGAGGGCGACATAGACTCCGGCCCCGACGACATCGGGGTGGTCGGCCAGGATATCGCGCGCACGGCGACCGTCCGAGGTAGCGGCCGAAATAAAGCGGTCGACCAGTTGGCGGAAGTCGAGATTCGATTCGGTGACAAAGGCCTGGAAACGCGGCCAGCTGGCAAAACCCTGTTCGCGGGCGATCGCCAGCTGCGCGGCGTGAAGCGCCGGTTCATCGTGGCTGCCATAGCGTTTCAGACGGGCATTGGAAGCGGCATCACCGGCGCGCGCGGCGCGCAACAGGGCCTTGGCGCGCTTACGATAGAAGTCGAGATTGAGGTCTGCGGTTTGGGAGAGGGGTGACTTGGTCATGAATACGAACGCCTTTCAGGTCTGCCCACGGTCCGCTGTGAGGGCTGAAAGGAAGGTTCGTCGAAACGAATTCAGGTAGATAAAGGTGGGAAAATCCCTGCCCGCGGACCGGATGCGCCCTGATGCGCAGGTCCGATTATGCGCGAAGCCAGGACGCTTGGCAAGGGTAGCGACATTAGGCTAAGGCAAGGGTTCATAAATAGAGACGTGCGCGACCTGATGGATTGATCAACGGCGTACATGGCAAATACTACTGGCCTATCAAGAAACCCCATTGCGGTTCGTCCGAACGCTGGGATGGCCGAATAGTCTAAGTCAAAAGACGAAAGCTATCCAAACGCGTATCAACGCGGTCTTGCGTGAGCAAAAAAGAGCGTTTGAACCGTGGGTATACTCGTCACGGCCCGCCAAAATTGTGTTCAATCGTGCCAAAGGCTATTAACGTGTTCAACGAGACGGAATCGGGCCTATATTGTTCGGTCAGTTTTTGATGCTGCGGGCATCAGCGATGCTTTATTAGATACTTCTCTAGGGTACAAATGACAACGCTACAAAGACCCACAGCCACCACCGTTCGACGACTCTTTGCGTTGTCAATGAATCGATGCGCTTTTCCAGGTTGCTCGACAGCTATTGTTGATCCGGCAACACATACTATTACAGCTGAAATTTGCCATATTCGAGCGCAACGCCCCCGAGGCCCACGTTACGATAGTAGCCAATCGTCAATACAAAGGCATTCACACGAAAATCTGATCCTGATGTGTTCCAGGCATCACAAAATTATTGACGCAAAAAAGGGGGCGGCCTACAGCCCTGAAAAACTGCTGGCCATCAAGTCTGAACATGAGGCAAAGGCAGGTGATAATCAGGTGCCTGCCCTTTCCAACGCGTTGGTTGCAGATCTGTTGGCATCAATTAAACCCAACAAACAATCCGTACATATGGACTTTCGCGGAGCGACTTTGAAGGCCGGTGGAGAGGGTGGACGGCATGGCGGCGGCGGCGGCGACGGTGGGGTTTTTAATATAGTTGGCGTGACCCCAGCAGGCTTCCATGAGCCAATCGACTTGGACGGGGAAGCCGGGCGGGACCCAGGGAGCGGCGGCGGCGGCGGCGGTTCTGCTGGTTTTGTTGGCCGTGCAGGTGATGAAAGTGATTTCGATAACGGTTTGCGTATTTCTACTATATTCCTAGCCAATGCTATAAGTGCACAAGGTAATCATTTATTTTGTGTTCTGGGTGGCGGATGGGCATGGTATGACATCCCACTTCCGCATCCGAAACTACAGCTTTCGGTTCAATGTGTTATAGAGACTGGTGCGATCGCGCAGAACACGATCTTGCGTATTGACTACTCTATCACGCGGCCAGACGACACAGTCGCTGGAATCTCTTACTTTGATTTGACATTGAATCCCCACTTGGGAAAGGTTAGCCGTTACCCAGCTGCTTTCTTCCCGCAATTTGATGCGGATGTCCCTGGAGTATGGAAATTAAGCCTATCAACCGGCGGGATAATGATCGTCGAGCATGAATTCGAGATTCGTTCGACAACTTAGTCGCCATTCGACCGCCTTTCAGGCTCATCTACGGGCCGGATGCTCCCTGATGTGCGCCGATTATTTTGCCATAAACAGAGGCGGAATAGCAGCCACGGCCTACTCCGCCGGCGTCTGTTTTTCGCGCTGGAAGGGATACAGCAGCTGCTTGATAAAGCCCTTGGGCACGGGATGGCCGCCGATGCCGTAGCCCGACGGCCATTTGTCGCCGGGCAGGTAATAGGTGCCGAACAGCTTGTCCAGCCACGGAAAATGGACGGCGAAATTGACGTCTATGGCCTCTTGCTCAATGCCGTGATGCCAGTGGTGAAAACGCGGCGTCACAAAGAAGGGCGTCAGCCATTTGTCGTTGAAGCGCAGATTGGCATGGACATAGACGGCGACCAGATAGACGAAGAAGATGTACGAATAGAGCGCCGGCTGGCTGAACCCCAGGGCATACATCGGGATGATCGAGATACCGCGCAGGCCGATGATCTCGACGATGTGCATGCGCGACCCGGCCAGCCAGTCCATGGTCTGGGCCGAGTGATGCACGGCATGGAAGCGCCAGAGGAACGGAATCTGGTGGAACAGGCGGTGGAAACCGTACTGCATGACGTCCGAAATGATCATCAGCTCGATGAATTGCAACACAATCGGCTGATGCGCCACAGCGTCGCGCAGGCCTTGCCAGCCGGTGGTGTGCGCCATGACCGCCAGACTGGGCGCCAGCGACACAAAGGCCATGATCTGAATGAAGATACCGCTGATCAGGAAATAGGACAGGTCCTCGCGCCATTCCGCCCGGAACAGCGGCTGTTTGTGATTGCGCGAAAACAGCTTTTCCAGGGGCACGAACAGGAAGCCCTTGAGCAGCAGGTTGAGGACGAACCAGTCGAGGCCCAGGTTCAGGGCGGCTTCGCGCGGCAAGGTGGCGCTGCCCATCGCGCCCAGCGACGTCGTGAGCAGCACGCAGGCCAGGGCGGCAAAACCGAGGACCTTGTTCCGCCGCAGCACCAGGTTGACGCAGGCCAGCACGAAGGCCAGCAAGGCCATGGCCTGAACGGCCAGCATATAGCCGGCATGGTGGTGGAGGAAGTCGAGATCCCTGACCGCGAACAGGGTTGGATATTGCTGGCTGAGCAGCAGGAGCAGGGCGCAACCGCCCAGCACCAGGGCCAGGACACCGCTGATATAGCCCGACCCGAACCGGCGTGCCTCATCCGGCGCTTCGAGATCGTTACGGATGGCCAGGCGCAGCTTGGTGATCATGACGGTTCTCGTTCTGAGGTTCCGTTACGTCATTACCATGCCGACGCTAATGAAGCGTTTAATTCCAAGCAGCGATGGTTCATCGCGCTTGGCAAGGGCGCCAGAAAGCGCTCTTTGGCCGCCCGAGCTTATGCGAGGAGCCATCGGGGCCGCCCGTGCGGCGGCGCTTGAGCTAAAAAATATTTAAGCCTTATAGTGCAAAAATACCTTGCCGTTCTTGAAGGTGCGGCTGTCGCCGAGCTTCAGCCGGGTCATATCGACGCCATCGAACACTGTCCGTCCGCTGCCCAGCACCACCGGACAGACGACCAGCTGATAGTCATCCACCAGACCGGCCTTCGCCATCTGGGCGACGATCGATCCGCTGCCCAATATGACCATGCCGCCGCCGTCTTCGCTCTTCAGCCGGCGCATTTCCGCCACGGCATCGCCGCGAATCACGGTGGTATTTTGCCACTCGGCCGTCTCCAACGACCGCGAAAAGACGATCTTGGGCAGGGCGTTCATCTGCGCCGCCACCTCGGGCATTGCCTCCGCCGCCATGGGCGAAGGCCACCACCCGGCCATCATGTCATAGGTCTCCCGGCCGAAAACCAGAGCGCCTCCACCCTTGGCATTGCTGGCCGTAAAGGCAGCAAATTCCGGGTCTTCGCCGCCGGCATAGGCCCAGTCCACTTCGTTGTCGGCGTCGGTAAAATAGCCGTCGACGCTGATGCTTTCAAAAACACTTAAGCTTCGCATGGTATAACCTTACAACTGTCACAGCCGCACCACAGTGGAACGGGAAAATAGCGCTGTTGTGGTACCCCTGCCGGACGTCAATTCCTGTCAGCACAGGGATTTGAACTTTACCTAAGGGAAAGTTTCTTATGTAACTCAGGGAAAGCTCTTGCACCTGCGAAACAAAGCGCTTAGGGGCGCAAACCATTCGGGCCGGACATCGGCCGCCGTTCAGGACCATCTAATGTCATTTCGTTCGCTGCGCCTTCTGGCTTTCACCGCACTGGTTCCGGCTTTCCTCGCCCCACCTGTCCTTGCTCAGGACCATGCCGACCAGGCGACCACGGAAGTCATCATCACCGCGCAGAAGCGGGCCGAACCGCTTAGCCGCGCACCTTTGGCGGTTGCGGTGGTAACCGGCGATCAGATGGAAAAGGCCGGCGCCCATGACTTGAAGGATATGCAGGTCCTCACCCCGTCTCTGTTCATTATCTCGACGGCCAACGAAGCCCAGACCACGGCCCGCCTGCGTGGTGTCGGTACGGTCGGTGACAACCCCGGTCTCGAATCCTCGGTCGGCGTAACGATCGACGGCGTGCTGCGCCCGCGCACCGCCACGGCCATGAGCGACCTGGGTGAGATCGATCGCGTCGAAATCCTTAAGGGCCCGCAATCGGACGTCTACGGTAAGGGCGCCTCAGCCGGCATCATCCAGGTGGTGACCAAGCTGCCGAGCATGACACCATCGTCGTCGCTGGAATTGACCGCTGGCACGCAATGGACGCTGGGCGCCGCCGCCTATATCACCGGCCCGCTGAGCGACACCCTGGCCGGCTCCCTCTCCCTGACGACGCGCCAGCGTGACGGCCAGTACGACGTCCACATCGGCGATGGCCCACGCACCCGTACCGACGACGGCGACACCAACTACTGGTCGACGCGTGGTCAGCTGCTGTTCACGCCCAATGGCTCCGTCCGTGTCCGCGTTATCGGCGACTACACCAAACGCGACGAAAGCTGCTGTACCGGCACGGGCATCGCCATCGGCGGCACACGCGGCTATATCGACAGCCTGACCGGCGGCCAGGGTACGGCCAGTGTCGTCGACCCCGAGGCCCGCCGGGCCTGGTCCAATCGCCCGACCGGCCAGGTTATCGTCGATTCCGGCCTGTCCCTGCAAAGCGACGTGGTCTTGAGCGACTCGGTCCAGCTGACCTCGATCACCGCTGGTCGTCACTGGGACCACACCAATGGCTATGATGCCGATTTCACGTCGGCCGATATCTACTACCGCAACGAAGGCGGCGAATTCGGCAACCGCTTCGACACGATTTCCCAGGAATTGCGCCTGAACGGCAAGACGTGGAATTTCGACTGGATGCTGGGCGTCTTCCTCGACCAGGAAGACCTGACGCGTCACGATGAAACCATCTACGGCGACGACTACGAATCCTATCTCAGCCTGTTGCTGTCGGGCGGCGCCAATCCGACGCGCGTGTCGCAGATCACCGGCCTGCCGGTCGGTCAATCCTTCGTGTCGGGTCAGGGCAATCACGACACCTACGACCAGCGTGAGCGCAACACGGCGGTCTTCGGCCATGTCGAATGGTTCCTCAATGACCAGCTGACCCTGCTGGCCGGCGCGCGTAGCAATCACCAGAAAAAGACCCTGATCTCGCGCTTCACCAATAGCGACGGTGGTCTGGCCTGCGCCCACGCCACGGCCAGCCTGGGCGTTCTGTGCCTGCCGTGGTCGAACCCGGCCTTCAACAACCTGAACCTGGCCCAGAGCAGCGCCGAGACCGCCACCGTCGGTTCGCTGAAACTGAAATGGCAGATCAGCCCGAAGCTCATGGCCTACGCCTCCTATGGCGAGGGCTGGAAGGGCGCCGGCTACAATCTCGACCGTGAGCAGAAAGCGGACTTTACCGTCGATCGCGACTCGTCCTTCCGGGCTGAGACCTCGCGGTCGTACGAGGTCGGCTTCAAGGGTCGCTTTATCAACAACCGCCTGGCGGTCGACGCCACGGCCTTCGATGAAGCCTTCCGCAATTTCCAGCTCAATACCTTCCTGGGCACCACCTTTGTCGTCACCTCGATCCCGCACCTGCGCTCGAAGGGTATCGAACTCGACAGCCGTTACGTGACCGGCTTCGGCCTCGGCCTGCGCGCCGGCGTCACCTATAACGAGTCGAAATTCGGCCCCGAAGCCATCCCCAGCCTGGCGCTTCTGGCCAACAATACGGCCGCCTTTGCGCCGAAATGGTCGTCGGCCTTCGGTCTCGACTACAGTCATATGATGGGTGCGCTGAAACTGACCGCGACCGTGGATGGCCGCTATAACAGCGCCTACAACACCGGTTCGGACCTCAACCCGATCAAGCTGCAAAAGGCCTACACCCTGTATAATGGCCGCCTGGCCCTGGGCGCGCCGGACGGCAACTGGATGCTGGAACTGTGGGGCCAGAACCTGACGGATGAGACCTATTACCAGGTCGCTTTCGCGGCCCCCTTCCAGAGCGGCACCTACGACGCCTTCATGGGCAATCCGCGTACCTACGGTGTGACCCTGCGTCTGCGCCGTTGAACCGGGAGTTCTGGACAGTCGCCTTGTCGAAGCGGGTGGTGTTGAACGCCATCCGCATCGCCCTGGTTATCGGCACCGTCCTGAACGCTATCAATCAGGGCGCAGCTATCCTGGCGTGGCACGGCATTGCCTGGGGTCACGTGGCTCTGAACTATATCGTGCCCTACTGCGTGGCGACCTATAGCGCCACCAAAAACGAGCTCGACCGCCGCGCCGGAAAATAGGTTTGCAGATTTCAACCACGAATGATTAGAACAAACGAGGTGACTTAAGAGATGCGATGACAAAGGCAACCGTCGCGATGAAAAAATATATATTCTGGCTCGCGCCGCTATTGATCCTGACAGGCCTATTCTTTTGGCAGGTCGTGTTGACGTATTTTCCGAAAGAAGTGTGCGAATACCACAATGAACACGAACGTGTGTGTGGATTGGTGAACGCCAGTCCTTTTGTGGATGCTGGATACATTTTGATCGGCATATTGATGTTTGTCAGCACGGTATATTCGATTTATTTGTGCCTCTTTAAGAAAGCAAGGTGGTTGGACGTACTCGGAACAGTGTTGTCAGTCCTTGTCTCAGCTTTTTTCATATTCGGCGTGGTTTACGCTTTTGGAAATCAGGGACCGTAATTCATCCCCTGTGTTTCAAACCTTGCTGACGGGCCGTGGCCCAAAGACGGCCAGCACATCCGGCAGAATCAGCGCCACAGCAATCAGCAGCCAGTACAAGGTCGTCACCTCGTAATAATCCATACCTGGCATCACCACGTCAGGAATAAAGCGGGTGCTGACAAAGGTGAAGGTAAGTCCATAGCTGCGCCCGACCCACAGTCTATGCTGGTCGAACCGGCGCCTGACCGCGCACAGCCAGGCAAAGGCCGTCGTCACCAGCCAGAAGATCGCCATACTGCCCATGACCCACTGATTGGCGGGCAGCTCATGCTTCAGGACGATATACAGAGCCAGACAGGACGAAATGACCGCCGACACCACATAGACCCGTCCGGTCCAGCGATGAAGCCCGGGCTTTCGCGTGCGGATCGTGGTCGAAAACTGCAACGGCCCCAGCACCAGACACACCGCGCCTGTCACAATATGCGGAATCAGCCACCATTTGAACGGGGCGAAGCGGGCGAATTGCGGATCGTACGGGTTCAGAACATAGCGCTCATGAACCCAGATGGTGATCAGAACGACCAGCCCCAGCGTCAAAAAGGCCGTCCGCTTCAGAAAAACACCGAACGGATTGCGTTGCTGAATGCCTTCGCTGTCCGACATCGATGCCCCCTTATCTGACCTGTATCCGAGGGTTCCGCCTTTGCCGTGCCTTGTCAAGGCGTGACATCGGGTTGGTAATCCGCCCCCTTTGTGGTAACAGCCGCGCCCATGTCCTACAATGTCACCGTCCTGACCATGTTTCCCGAAGCTTTTCCCGGCCCGCTCGGCGTCTCGCTGATCGGCACGTCGTGGAAAGAATCTGGTCTGTGGTCCTTGGAAACACTGGACATTCGGACCTTTTCGAGCGATAAGCGCGGCTTTCTTGACGACACCCCTGCGGGCGGTGGTCCCGGTCAGGTGCTGAAGGCCGACGTCATCGCCAAAGCCCTTGATTCGATTGACCAATCTGGTTCTTTGGCTGACCGCCCAAAGGTTTACATGTCCGCCCGGGGCCAACCCCTGACCCAGGCGAAAGTCAAGGAATGGGCGTCCGCCCCGGGACTGATTGTCCTGTGCGGCCGTTTCGAAGGGGTGGACCAACGGGTGCTTGACGCCCGCGGGTTTACGGAAATCAGCGTCGGCGACGCCGTCCTTGCGGGCGGAGAAGCGGCGGCGATGGTGACCGTCGAGGCAGTGGTGCGGCTTATTCCGGGGGTTCTCGGCGCATCGGAAAGTCTCGATACCGAGAGCTTCGAGGATGGACTCCTGGAGCATCCGCAGTACACGCGACCGCGGACGTTCGAGGGCCTCGACATCCCTGAAGTGCTGTTATCCGGCGACCACAAGAAAACGGCCGTGTGGAAGCAGCAACAGAGAGAGGCAATAACGAAAGAACGGCGGCCCGATATGTGGGCGGCCTGGCTTTCCAAATCACAGGCAAAAGGCATTAAAGCCCCTAAAGGAGAATAGTTATGAACCTGCTTCAACAGATCGAAGCCGAAGAAGTTGCCAAGCTGAAAGCTGGCAAGACGACCCCGGCCTTCCAACCCGGCGACACGCTGCGCGTCAACGTCAAGATCAAGGAAGGCGACCGCGAACGCGTCCAGGCCTTCGAAGGCGTCTGTATTGCTCGCGCCGGTTCCGGCATCAATGAAACCTTCACGGTCCGCAAGATCAGCTTCGGCGAAGGCGTGGAGCGCAAGTTCCCCTTCCTGTCGCCCATGATCGACTCGATCGAAGTCAAGCGTCGCGGCGTCGTCCGTCGCGCCAAGCTGTACTATCTGCGCGACCGTCGCGGCAAGTCGGCGCGTATCGTCGAACGTTCGCAAAGCTCGACCCGCGGCTCCAAGGGCGATGAACTGCGCGCCGCCATGGCCAATGCAGCGCCTGCCCCGAACCCCGACGCGGAATAAGAACAAGCCTTACGGCCAACAGAAAAGCCCGCTCCGGTCACGCCGGGGCGGGCTTTCCTTTGCAAGCGGGTTTGGATGGTTCGCGCAACGTAGTGACGGCGCGTCTTCGGCAGTGGAATTTTGGATCACGAAAAGCACGAAAAACCGAAAAGCACGAATATCAGGGTGAAAGATTCTCCCGCGCGAAGCGCCTTCATTCTACGCCTGCGACCAGGAACTGTATTGAATGCCCTTCGGGCGATATAGGATCAGCCCACTCCATTCGTGCTTTTCTGCTTTTCGTGCTTTTCGTGATCCAAAATTCCACCGTAAAAGGACGTGCCGTCACCGCGTTGCGCGGGCGGCTCATACCTCTTATTCCAGCACACCGGCCGCGATCCGCAAGTGAGCGCGCAAAACGGCCTCGGCGTCTTCGGCATTGTCTGCGTCGATCATGACCATCAGATTGCCCTTGGGCAGCAGCGTCCCGCCGATCACGGTTACCGCATCGGGTGCCTTAGGGTCCTTGCCGATCCACAACGCAATTTGCATCGGCTTATGACCGTTGCCGTCGCCGAGCGTAATGATCTTGCGATCGCTGATATAGAGCCCGTCCAGGAAAGCCGGCCGTTCCGTCGGCGAAATCATGTCGGCAATGCCGGATTCGATATCGTCGAAGCTCATGACGGTTTCATCGGGCTTCATCCCGGCCGTGGCGACCACGATCTCGACAAAATGGCCCGGCGTATTCTTGCCATAGGTAAAATAGCGCAGGTCCTGGTCGAGGTCGGTGGTGTCGTCGGGCCCCAGGGTCACCGTGTACCAGCCATTTTCGGCGGTATAGGTCTTCACGCCGTTGATCTCGACGACCTGGCCGCGCTGTGCTGTCGGTGCCGCCACCAGTTCATAGGACGCTGACTGGGCCGAAACATGAAACGGCGCCGCAAGCATAACGGCGGCCACCAGACCGGCGAGCATACGCATCATCAAAACCTTCAATAACTTAAACCTACTTGGAGTCCGGCATTTTGGTCGGGGGCCCGGAAGCCGACGACGAAGCGGCGCCTTCGCTGCCGAACTTGGGCAGGGTGATCTCGCTCGGCACCTCGACGCCGAATATCTGTGTACCGCCGACCGAATTGGGAGCGTTCAGCTCTTCACGCACGAAATGCCATGCCTTTTCGTTGGCACAGCCACAGACGCGCAGCTGGTTGTTCTTGTCGCGCCAGATAATCAGCGGGTAGCTGACGGCGACCTTGTTCCGCCGCAGCAGCTCATTGATCTGGTCGTTGAAGCTCTGCGACGCCCCGACCACGGCCGAACGCGCCATGTCGTCATCGGCCACGGGCAGGCCCTGGGCCGTCCAGGTCTCGTCGGTCGCCGAATGCCAGGCCTTGTAGAAATCCCAGTTCCGCGTCAGCCACAGCTCGGCGATGGTCGAACGCTCCTCGGGTGTCGAGCGAATGACACCCTGATTGTCGGGCAGGGAAAACGGCACGATACGCGTATCGACGCCCACCGCTGCAAACTTTGGCAGTTCGGTGTCTTCGTAATCGTTACACGTCTTGCAGCTGCGATAGGTGACCAGATAGACCCATTTGTCCTTCTTGCCCGGCGTCAGATAGTCGACGCGGTCGAGCAGCTTCTGGATCTTGGGCAGGTCTTCGGCGCTGGTGATGGTGACGGGCGCGTAGCGGATATAGGCGTCCCAATACAGCCAGTAACCCGTACCCAGCACAGCCGGGACGATGATTACCAGTGCCATCAGCCACAACAGGATTTTCCTGTTCATCCATACCCCCGAGCAAACACGTCGCCATTAACTATAGTCGTTAAAGCCCCAGCCGGAAAGGCTCATCCGCGTTCAGAAATTTCATACGGATTAACAAATACTTAATATAAAAAATCCATCAATTTATGGACTTTTGCCGCCCTAGCCCTGATTTAACATGACGATCAGTGCAAAAATCACACACAGAACCGTCACTCCCCACAGAATCGCATACACCACCTTGGACTTGGGGCGGCGGCGATCCTCGCTGCCGTTTTCGCTGCCAATTTCACTGTTAGGCTTGATATCGGACTGGGTCATGGGGCGTAAACTAACACCGTCCGCCCGGCCTTGCCAAGCCCGGCGATTGCCTGCAAGTCAAGGCTATGGCAAGTGAAGAAGCATGGCCCTGCATATCATCGACGAACTGATCTATGAACGCGCCCCGCGCCTGGTCGCCTCGCCTGTCTGGCCATGGGTCAAGCCTGTCCTCTACACCATACTGGGTTATCCGAAGGCGCGGCGCATGGCCGACGCCGTTCGGTCCATGGCGGGAGCGGAGGCCCTGAGCTACGTCTCGGACCTGCTGTCGCTCGATGTCCGGGCCCGCTGTCCCGAGCGCATCCCGAAGACCGGCCGCTGCGTCGTCATCGTCAATCACCCGACGGGCATAGCCGACGGCATCGCGGTCTATGACGCCCTGTTGCGCCTGCGCGACGACGCCATCTTTTTTGCCAATGCCGACGCTTTGCGGGTCAATCCGCGTTTTGCCGAAGCCCTGATCCCTGTCGAATGGGTGGAGGCCAAGCGAACGCGCGAAAAGACGCGTGTCACGCTCGGCGCCGCTAAAGCCGCTTTCGAAGCCGAACGTTGCGTCGTCATGTTCCCCGCCGGCCGGTTGGCGCGTCGTAATGCGCAGGGCGAGCTGGCCGACCCGCCGTGGGCGACGACGGCGGTCTCCCTGGCCCAGAAATATGACGCACCCATCGTGCCCGTTCACCTCACCGGTCCCGACTCCTTCTGGTTTCATCTCTTCAATCGTTTTTCGCAGGAACTGCGCGATATCACCCTGTTCCACGAACTGCTGAACAAGGCGGGCAAGCGCTTCGACCTGACGGTGGGCCCATTGATCGCTCCGGACGCGCCGGGTCTCGACACCGATACCCTGAAAGCCTATGTCGAACGCACCCTGGCCGGCAACCCCGACGCACCGTTTACCGCCTAGCCCATGTTGACTCCCTCCGAACTCAATACGCTCGACCTGTCGCAGCCGCACAGCCTCTATCTGCCCGATGAGGCCGCCACGTCGCGACTCGGCGCCCTGGTCGCTCCGCATTTGCGACGCGGCGACGTCGTCTACCTGACCGGCGAACTGGGCATGGGCAAGTCGTCCCTGGCGCGCGGCCTGATCCGCGCCCTGACTCAGCCCGACCAGGACGTGCCCTCGCCGACCTTCACCCTGATCCAGGCCTATGACACCTCAGGCTTCGATCTCCTGCATCTCGATCTCTACCGCCTGGAAGCACCCGAAGAGACCTATGAACTGGGCCTCGACGATGCGGTTGGAACGTCGGTCCTGCTGATCGAATGGCCGGACCGTCTGGGCCACCTGGGTTATGACGACCGACTCGACATCGTTTTGGAAACAGCCGATAAGACCCGTTTTCCCCATGGCCGAATCGCCACCTTGCGACCGCATGGAAATTTCAGGACTCGCGTAGATTAAGATGGATAACAGAGAGGCGACCAAACGCCGATTTTTGACTGGCTCGGGCTTTGGTGACGCCGAACGCCATCCCTTGCCGGGCGATGCCTCAACCCGCCGCTATGAGCGCCTGCTGAAGGGCGGCAGAAGTTTCATGTTGATGGACCAGCCGCCGGCGCTCGAAACCCAGCCCTGCGGCCGTTTCGAGACGCCAGCCGAACGCACGGAGTCGGGTTACAATGCCATGGCGCGCCTCGCCGCCGGCCGTATCGAAGCCTTTGTCGCCGCTGCAAACTATCTGCGCGCGCAGGGCCTGTCGGCGCCGGAAATCTACGAGGTTGATGCCGCCAATGGGCTGCTGATCTCCGAAGACCTCGGCGACGACCTGTTCGCGGCCCTGATCGCCAAGGGCCAGGACGAAACGCCGCTTTACATGTCGGCGATCGAAGCCCAGGCGCAGTTGCACGAACTGACCCCGCCCAATGTATTAGACGGCGACTGGCCGCTGCTCACCTATGACGACCTGGCGCTGAAGACGGGCGCCGGCTTGTTCGTCGAATGGTACCCACGCTACGCCGGTGGCCAAGGCCTGTCGGACACGGCGCTCGATGAATGGGAAGCCCTGTGGTCACCCTTGCGCCAGCGCGCCGAAGCAGGTGCTACGGTCTTCATCCATCGCGACTACCACGCCGAAAACCTGCTCTGGCTGCCCGAACGCGAAGGCGTTGCCCGGGTCGGGATGATCGACTTCCAGGATGCCCTGCGTTCGCACCCGTCATGGGACCTGCTGTCCCTGCTGCAGGACGCCCGCCGCGACGTTTCGCCGGAACTGGAGCGCGCTGCGCTCGACCATTATTTCAGTCTGCGCCCAGGCGTCGACAGGGAAGCCTTCATGCGTGACTACAACGCCCTGGCGACGCTGAACGAAGCCCGTATCCTCGGTATTTTTGCCCGCCTGGTCGTGCACTATCATAAGCCGCGCTACGAGATCTTCATCCCGCGCATGTGGGGCCATCTGGCGCGTAATCTGAAGGCGCCGGGCATGGAAGGCCTGAACGAATGGTTCCATCGTTACGGCTTTGCGGATAAACTTAGGGTCTGAAGATGAGTCCCGAAACCGCCTTTATCCTCGCTGCCGGGCTAGGCACGCGCATGCGGCCCCTGACCAATGACCGGCCCAAGGCCCTGGTCGAGGTCGGTGGCCGAACCCTGATCGATCATATGCTGGATCGCCTGCACGCCGCCGGCGCCCGCCGCTTTGTCGTCAATGTCCACGCCTTTGCCGATCGTCTCGAGGCCCATCTCAAGGGACGCCGCGATCTCGACATCGTCATATCGGATGAGCGCGAAGCCCTGTTGGAAACCGGTGGTGGTTTGAAAAAGGCGCGGCCTTATCTCGGCGAGGATCCTATCTGGGTGGCCAATATCGACAGTGTCTGGCTGGAAACCGCACCCGACGGCACGGCCATGACCGCCCTGTGCGACCTGTGGGACCCTGAGACCATGGACGCCGCCCTGTTGCTGGCCCCGATGGAGCGGACCACAGGCTTCGACGGCGCGGGCGATTTCTTTATCGACGGCCATGACCGCCTGAGTTTCCGCAATGCCGCCGCGACGGCGCCGCTCAACTATATGGGCGTGCACATCACCAGACCGCAGATCGTCGATGGTGTGCCCGAGGCCGCCTTTTCGCTGGCGAAGGTGTGGCGCGAACTGGCGCCCCAGGGTCGCATCGCCGGCTGCGTCATGGATGGCGACTGGATGCATGTCGGCGACCCGGCTGCACGGGACATTGCCGAAGCGAAGTTGAGTGAGAAAGCCTGATCAGACGACCGATTGACGGTTCAGATTGAAGATATCGATATCTTCTTTCTCAAACAGTTCTTCGAGCTTATCCGTGCCAAACTTCCTAGCATAATTCGATTCTCCCCTGGAAATTGGCACAGCCAACAGCCATGCGACCGTGGAACTATTGACCTTTAGATTATGCAGTTTGTTGTCCCACAGAAACGGATTGGCGAAATAGACATCGTTCATCGTTACGGATATGCCACACTGAGATACGACATCCGGATAGATCATTCCGGGACAGCAGTACCATTTCGAAAAAATAACGTGAAAAGCCGAGGCTGAAATCAAATTGTTAAAATCAGGGAACGCGGATCCGCAAGATCCGATAATTTCCAAGCTCACTGCGCTCCGTTTTTCGTTTTTCATTAACGGAAATCTGGACAGGCCGACAGTTGAATAGGTCTTCACACCGGTTTGCGGATGGTCGTCGAGCTCCATGACAAAGAGGTCGTCTTTTCCATCGTTTGAATATCGCGCAAATCGCGACGCTTTGGCATCCAGCGCGGCCTCCAGGTGTTCAAAGACCTTCTTGGTATGATCATTATCTGGCAGCATCAGTTGTCAGCCTCGTTGAGTTGGTTCGCGGTCGTGAATCAACAAAGCATTTCGGGGTGGTCGATGCAGATCCCATCCGTGCTTTCATCCACGTCCGCGCAGCGGTATCTGTGCCTTATCCGTGTTCAAATCTTTTGTTGAGGCTGACCCCGTTAATCGAACAAGGTCGCCAGGCCGATGATTTCCAGATCCTTGCCCAGCGTCTTGAACACCGGGATTTCGCCGACATATTCGCTCAGCCGGCCCTTGTCGACATAACGCGCCCGGAAGGCATTGACGTCGAACAGGTCGGCCATTAGATCCATCAGATCGCCGGTCAGGTAGATACCGCCACGCGCCCCCAGGATAAGCGCCACGTCGGAGGCCATGGCGGCCAGCCAGCCCAGGCACAGCTGCACCGCCTCCACCGCGCGCGCTTCACCGATACTGGCCAGGGCGATGATTTCTTCGGGTGATTTCTTGACGACCTCGTCGCCGTCCAGTTCGGACAGGGCCGCCCACAGGCCGGCCAGCCCATCCAGTGAGACGGCGAATTCACGTGCCGCATAACCGTGGCGTTGCGCCAGGATTTGCCGCACCTGCCACTCGCGTTCGGTGGTGGCGGGCAGGTCGGAGTGACCGCCTTCGCAGGGTATGGCGGTCCAGCTGCCGGCGCCATCGGGCGCCAGGGCCGCCAGGCCCAGTCCATGGTGCGGTCCCAATACGGCAATGACCTGTTCGTCCATGGCGTCGTCGCCGCAGATCTTCTCGACCTCGCTGCGCTTCAGGCGCGGAATGGCCAATGCCCGGGCGACAAAATTGTTGACCAGATTGACGCGCTGGACATCCAGCAGCGCACGTATGTCATCGCGGACAATCGTCATATCCTTGCCCGGCAGCTTCAGTATGCCCCTGCGTTCCCAACCGCGCGACGAGATGGCGACACCTATCAGCTTCGGTTGGCCGTTCTGGCTGAGAAAATCGAGCATCGCTTCGTCGAAAGCGGCCCGGCTGGGGCAGGAATACAGGGTCGATTCCGGTGGCCGCGTCCCGGGACGCGCCAGAGCCATCTTGACCGAAGCGCCGATCATGAAATCGCAGAGAAGAACATATTCCGCCATGTGATGTCTTTCAAAGATCAGTAGAACTGGCAAAGATCAGTAGAACTGGCAAAGATCAGTCGAAAGTCAGTCGAAAAGCGTCGCCAGGCCGATGACTTCCATGTCCTTGGCGGTTGCCATATACACCGGAATTTCCGAAACGTAATCCGTCAAACGGCCCTTGTCGGCATAACGCCGGACAAAGGCTTCGACATCGAGCTGGTCGCCCAGGACCTCGACCAGTTCCCCGGCCAGATAGACACCGCCGCGCGCTCCAAGAATCAGTGCCATGTCCGAAGCAAAGGACGCCAGCCAGCCCGTCACCAGATCGACGGTCTGACGACTGCGTTCGTCGCCGCCACGGGCGCGGCTGACGATGACTTCGGCTTCCGGAACCGCAGCGGCCGTGTCACCCGAAACAATGGCCAGGGCGCGCCATATATCACCCATACCGGGCAGCGAGACGGCGCGTTCGCGCGAAACGTGACCTTTATATTTGTCGTTCAGCACGTTCCACACCTGCCACTCCAACTCGGTGGTCGGCGTCAGGTCCGAATGGCCGCCTTCGCACGGCATGGCCGTCCAGTTACCCATACCGTCAGGGGCCAGGGCGGCCTGGCCCAGGCCGCGATGGGCGCTGATCACGGCGATGACCTGTTCATCCACCGGCTCGCCGCCACAGATCTGGCGCCGTTCGGTCGTGTCGAGGCGCGGCACGGCCAGTGCCTTGGCAACGCAGTCATTGACCAGGTTCAGCCGCTGGATATCGAGAAATTCGCGCATGCCTGCGCGGTTGATATTGAAGCGGTGGTTGGGCATGGCCATGATGCCGCCCTGTTCCCAGCCGCCGGCGGAAATCGCAGCACCCATTAATCGTGGACTGTCATGGGCCTTCAGGAAACTCGTGATCGAGGCCTTGAACTCGTCCAGGGTCTCGCAAGGAAAATACTCCGTCTCGTCCGGCCGCTCGCCGCGTTTGGCCAGGGCGAGCTTGAGATAGGCTCCATTGCTGATGTCGCTCAAAAGCACAAATTCAGCCATTAATCTATCCGTTTCCCTAAACGCCTGTTTGACTGGTTTTCTTGCATCCAGTTTCGTTAATTTACCAATTTAAAATCGAAATATTGATTTTTACTAAAGCCCGGTACTAAAGCGTCACTAAACACGGGTGTTTTATGACAATTAGCGCAAAAATCTGCGGGCTCACGACATTTGAGGCCGCCACAGCGGCCATAAATGACAGCGCTGACTATTTGGGCTTTATCCACTTCCCGAAAAGCCCACGTCATTTACCCTTGAAAGCTATGGCGGACCTCATGTCCACACTGCGCCAGGAACACACTCATGTACAGCTTGTCAGCGTTGTCGTCGACCCTTCGGATGAGCTGCTGCAATCACTTGCCCGCGATGTCCGGCCCGACCTGATCCAGTTGCACGGCCATGAGACGGTAGAACGGGTCGCCCAGATCAGATCGCAGTATACCGTGCCCGTCATCAAGGCCATCAGCGTCGAAGCTCCAGACGATATTGCCGCTGCATCTGTTTACGAAGTGGTCGCCGACCACCTGCTGTTCGATGCCAAAACCCCGAAAGGCGCCGACCTGCCGGGTGGCATGGGGCTGAGCTTCGATTGGCGCCTGATGCGGGCCTGGACCGGCGTCAAGCCATGGTTTCTGGCCGGCGGCTTGACGCCCGACAACGTCGCCGATGCCCTTCGCCTGAGCGGCGCACCCATGGTCGATGTCTCATCCGGCGTCGAAATGTCGCCGGGCGTTAAGGATATTCGACTCATTTCCAGCTTCCTTAAAGCCGTAAAGTTAGTATAACGCCCACCTCCCCACTCGTGGGGAGGTGTCGGCGCAGCCGACGGAGGGGTTGCAACGCTGTAGACCACTACAGCTGTAGGCAACTGCAGCTTTGAGAAACACAACAGAAGGATTCGATACGGTGAGCGATCTGCGCCCCAACACCTATCATCAACCGGACGCAAAGGGCCGGTTTGGTGAATTCGGCGGTCTCTATGTCCCTGAGACCCTGATGCCCCTGGTGCTGGAACTGAACGCCGCCTGGCAAAGCGCCAAGGCCGATCCTGCTTTCTGGGCTGAGTATCATAGCCTGTTGAAGCATTTCGTCGGCCGTCCGTCGCCGCTCTATTTTGCCGAACGCCTGACTGAACATTTTGGCGGCGCCAAGATCTATTTCAAGCGCGAAGAACTGAACCATACCGGCGCGCACAAGATCAACAACTGCATCGGCCAGGTCCTGCTGGCCAAGCGCATGGGCCGCACGCGCATCATCGCCGAAACCGGCGCCGGTCAGCACGGCGTGGCCTCTGCCACCGTCTGCGCCCGTTTCGACCTACCGTGCATCGTCTATATGGGCGCGGTCGATGTCGAGCGCCAAAAGCCCAATGTTTTCCGCATGCAACTGATGGGCGCCACGGTCTCGCCGGTCACGGCCGGGGCCGCGACGCTGAAGGACGCGCTCAACGAAGCCCTGCGCGACTGGGTCACCAATGTCCATGACACCTACTACATGATCGGCACGGCCGCCGGCATGCACCCTTATCCGGAAATGGTCCGCGACTTTCAGACGGTGATCGGCAAGGAAACGCGCCAGCAGATTCTTGAAATGGAAGGACGCCTGCCCGACGCGGTCATCGCCTGCGTCGGTGGTGGGTCCAACGCCATCGGCATGTTCCACCCGTTCATCGACGACGAATCGGTCAGGATCATCGGTGTCGAAGCGGCGGGCCATGGTCTCGACGTCTATAACGGCCATGCGGCTTCGCTGAACGGCGGCCGCCCCGGCGTGCTGCACGGCAACCGCACCTATCTGCTGCAGGATGACGATGGCCAGATCCTGGAAGGCCATTCCATCTCGGCCGGCCTCGACTACCCTGGTATAGGTCCGGAACACGCCCATCTCTTCAAGACCGGCCGCGCCAGATACGTCACAGCAACCGACACGGAAGCCCTCGCAGCCTTCCACCTGACCGCCCGTCTTGAAGGCATCATCCCGGCGCTCGAATCGTCGCACGCCATTGCCAGGGTGGGCGAACTGGCCAGGGAGGTGGGTAAGGGCGGCATCGTCGTGCTCAACCTGTCGGGCCGCGGCGACAAGGACATCGCCACGGTTGCCAAACACATGGGCGCTGAAAGTGGCTTTGGTGGAGGGCTGGTAGCATGACCGTCGCTCGTATCGATGCCACCTTCGCGGCCCTGAAAGCGCAAAACCGCGCCGCCTTCATCGCCTATGTCATGGGCGGTGACCCGAACCTCGACACCACCTTTGAGATCCTGAAGGGCCTGCCGGCCTCGGGCGCCGATCTGATCGAGCTCGGCTTTCCCTTCTCCGATCCAATGGCCGAAGGTCCCTCCGTGCAGCACGCCGCCGAACGCAGCCTGAAGGCCGGCACCAAGATCAGGGATATCTTCGAACTGGTGCGCCGCTTCCGCGAGATCGACCAGACGACGCCGGTCATTCTGATGGGTTACACCAATCCGGTGGAATTCATGGGCGCCGAAGCCTGGGCCGCGGCCATGGCGGAATGCGGCGCCGATGGCGTGATCATTGTTGACCTCCCGCCGGAAGAGGGCGACGAGCTCACCGATGCCCTGGACGCCCATGACCTGGCCCTTATCCGTCTGGCCACGCCGACCACCGACACCTCGCGGCTGAAAACCCTGGTCCGCCGGACCAAGGGCTTCATCTACTACGTCTCGGTGGCTGGGGTGACGGGGGTGAAAACCGCCGATCCTGACGCGATCGTCGGCGAAGTCGCCAAGGTTCGCACCGCCGCACAACTGCCGGTGGCCGTGGGCTTCGGAATTCGTACACCTGAGCTTGCAGCGGCAGTGGCGCGCATTGCCGATGCCTCCGTTGTCGGGTCGGCTCTGGTCGACGAAATCAAAAATAGTTTACCCGAAATCAACGCCGCACCTGCGAAAGTGCTGGAAAAGGCCGCCATTTTGGCCCACGCTGTTCACTCGGCGCGTTTGACTGCGGTTCTGCAGGAGTAGCAAGAAGTATGGCTATGGCTGATTCAACCAAGGGTCCGAAATTGCCGGTGGCAGCAAAGCCGGCCGAGCGTCGCGAACGCGGCGGCTGGCTGGCCAAGATTGCGCCGGGTGTTTCCAAGCTGGTCAGTAAGCGCGAGACGCCAGAAAACCTGTGGGTCAAGGATCCCGATTCCGGCGATATGATCTATCGCTCGGATCTTGAAGCCGCCATGTGGGTGACGCCGTCCGGGCGCCATATGCGGATCGGGCCCAATGCCCGCATGAAATTCACCTTCGACAGTGCCGACGGCACGGATACCGGCGTCTGGGAAGACATTGCCCTGCCGGCGGTCATCGAAGATCCACTGCATTTTTCCGATGGCAAGCCCTATGCCGAACGCCTGAAGGCCGCGCGCGCCGCGACCGGTGAGCAGGATGTCATGGCGGCGGGTTACGGCACGGTCCAGGGCGTGCCCTGCGTCGTTCTGGTCCAGGACTTTGCTTTCATGGGCGGCAGCCTCGGCATGGCGGCCGGCGATGGCTTTATCGCCGCGGCGCGCTCGGCTATTGCCCACAAATGTCCCCTGGTCATCTTCACCGCCGCCGGCGGCGCCCGCATGCAGGAAGGCGCCCTGTCGCTGATGCAGATGGCGCGCACCACGCTCGCCATCCAGGAACTGAAGGCAGCGCAACTGCCCTATATCGTCGTCCTGACCGACCCGACCACGGGCGGTGTCACGGCCTCTTACGCCATGTTGGGTGATATTCACCTGGCCGAACCCGGCGCCCTGATCTGTTTTGCCGGTCCGCGCGTCATCGAACAGACCATCCGTGAAAAACTGCCGGAAGGCTTCCAGCGTGCGGAATTCCTGGTCGAAAAAGGCATGGTCGATCGCGTCGTTCCGCGCAGTGAGTTGCCGGAAGTTTTGGGCGCTATCATGTCGATGCTGATGGGTGGCCGCAGACGGGCGGCCTAAACTCAAGCCTCCGGGGGGAAGGCGAAATGATCTCACGTCTTGGCAAATCAGCGAAGCTATCCTCCAGCAGGGACGACCTCGTCCTTCCTGTAACGCGGCCGCTATGATAGGCCGTAATGGTACAGGAAAACACAACCCATGACTTTTGATCTGCAGCACAGGCGCGTCCTGCGCACCTTTGTCGGGCTTGTCCTCGGCGCCGGCTTGACCTCGGTGCTGGCGGACCCCGCTCTGTCCTTCTCCAGCCAGGGTCACTGGGAGGTCGTCGTGCCGCAGTTCAGCGCCGCAACCTTTACCGCCAGCCTGAACACGGCCAGTTTTGCCATTATGGTGGTGATACCTTTGGGCCTGATCGTCCATGCCATATTCTATGCACGGAACTGGCGCACACCCACCCCCTATCTCGCGGCCTCGGCCCTGGCAGGCGTTGGACTGGGTTTCGGTTTGGGGGCGCAAGTCATGACCCTGCCGGCCTGGCTGCTCTGCATTACCTGCGGAGTCATGTGCGGCGTGATCCTCTGGCTGATTCGCCGCCCGGACCGGGACGTGGCCACGGTGTGCGCGGTTCCGGCCCCATGAAGCTGAAGGCGCCGCTGGTTGTAAAGACCTGTGTGGGGCTTGTGGTTGGAGCCGGTCTCGGCACGGCTATTTCGTTTATGGTCATAGCGCTGTTTCAAAGCGTAACCGGCGGAAATTTCGATCCGGATATTTTTCGCAGCATTGTTGCAATGACGTTTTTCGTGCTTTTGTTCATGGTGCCGACCGGCCTGATCGCGCATGCCGTTCTGTATGGCCTGAAGCTTCGCAACTGGTATTATTATTGCGGCCTGGCCGGGCTTGCGGGCGGTGCCACGGGCCAGTTCCTGCTGTATCAAAATGCGACCTCTGGGGACCTGACGGCGCTGGTGACCTATGGCGGGTGGGCGGCCCTATGCGCCCTGATCACCTGGCTGATCCGCCGTCCGGACAAGGACGTGCCGCCACCGCAGGAAAGCCATTTCTGATGGAGGTGCCTGGCCCGCCTATCCTGATCCGCAAAACCCTTCTGGCTTGCGTCTTCGCGGCTGTTCTCGGCACCTATCTGGCATTTCCGATACTGAGTCATATCGTCTGGGGGCAGACACCCAAGATGTCCTGGCATGGCGTGCTTGACGCCCTGACATGGCCGGCCACGTCCTTCGGCGGCACTATTTATGTCATTCTGGTAGCAATCTCGTTTATGGCCCTGATTGTTGTGGGCGCACCCGTCCAGTTCATTCTGCAAAAGCTCGGCGTAACCAAACTCTGGCCGACCTTGCTCGTAGCGACAAGTCTGGGCGCTCTGACGTTTCCCGTCATGGCGTATCTGGCGATTCCGGCAGTGTCTTTTATCGATCTACTGACCTTGCGGAACCTGCTGTCGGGCACAATTATCGCGCCCATCTATGCCCTGATCGCCTGGCTGATCCGTCGCCCGGACAAGGATGGCTCGCCACTGCTGGAAGCCAGGCCTGATGGCGGATAACATCAAGCTCGTCCGTCTCGCTAAAACCTTGCTGGGCCTGACCACGGGAGCGTGGCTGACGACCCTGGTGGCGGACCCGTGTATCTACGTCTCTGTTGGCGAAGATAATAGCGAAGGTTGGGTCTTCACCGTGCCGCACTACGATCTGGGGACCTTCGGCTATACCTTTTACCCGTTTCTGGTGGTCTTGTTTCTCACCTTGCCAACGGGGTTGTTCGGCCACGCGGTGCTGTACGCCCTGGGCCTGCGTAAGGTCCGCTTCTACCTTGCCTTCGCGGCGCTGGCGGGCATTGCCCTGGCCTTTATGATGCACATGAACGCTGAAAACCCGGTACTGCTGGCCTTCTACGCGGCCTGGGCGATCGCCTGCGCCTTGATCGCCTGGCTGATTCGCCGTCCGGACAAAGACATGGCGACCGTCTGACCTGCCTTGCACGCGTGCGCGATTCGCGGTCTAACCGGCCCATGACTGACCGGCTCCTGCCTTTCGACGCGCCGCTCGAGCGGCTCAAGGCCCTGCATCCCAAGCGCATCGATCTGAATCTCGAGCGCATGTTGCGGGTATGCGAAGCGCTGGACCGGCCACAGGATCGCCTGCCGCCCGTGGTTCATGTCGCCGGCACCAACGGCAAGGGTTCGACCATCGCCCTGCTGCGTGCCATGGCGGAAGCCCAGGGTCTCAGGGTCCATGTCTACACCTCGCCGCACTTAGTGCGCTTCGCCGAACGCATCCGTCTGGCCGGCCGTCTGATCACGGACGATCACCTGGCCGAAATCCTCGACCGCGTCGAACAGGCCAATGCCGGCCTGCCCCTGACCTTTTTCGAATCAACCACCGCTGCCGCCTTTGTTGCCTTTGCCGAGACACCAGCGGACATTCTGCTGCTCGAAACTGGCCTGGGTGGCCTGCTCGACGCGACCAACATCGTCCTCAAGCCGCGCCTGACCCTGATTACGCCCATCGACTACGACCATCAGGATTTCCTTGGCAACGACCTGTCGCAGATCGCGCGCGAGAAGGCCGGTATCTTTAAGCGCGGAACCCCGGCCCTGTCAGCCCGCCAGGCCGACGAAGCTCGTGCCGCCCTGGAACGCCAGGCGCTACGCCTTGGCGTCTCCCTTACCTTTGCCGGTGAAGGTTTTGACGCATCGCGCGACGGCGAACGTCTGGAATTTCAGGACGAGGACGCGCTCTACGATCTATCCTGTCCGCGCCTGCCCGGCGAGCACCAGATCGGCAATGCGGCGCTTGCCATCAAAGCCGCTCTGATGTTGGGCATTTCCCCGGACGCTATTGATACCGGCCTGCAAACCGCCACCTGGCCCGGCCGGCTTCAGGGCCTCAAGGCCGGTCCCTTGGCTCAGGCCCTGCCGGCGGGTTCGGACCTGTGGCTTGATGGAGGGCACAATCCTCACGCTGCCCGGGCCTTGCGCGATTTTGTCGACCGTATTCAGCGCCGCGATCCGAAACCACTGCATATCATCTGTGGACTGATCAATACCAAGGACTCTGGTCAGTTTTTTGCCGCTTTCGAAGGTGTCGAAGCCGATTTCGCCTGTGTTGGTTTCTCCAGCGACGCCGCCATTCCCGCCGATGGACTGGCGCAGGCGGCACAAGCCATGGGCCTTCGAGCGATTACGTCAGATAGTCCTTTGGCCGCCATACAGGCCCTGCCCAAGGTACCCTGTCGCGTCCTCATCTGCGGATCGCTTTATCTGGCTGGTGATGTCCTGGCCCTGTCGCCCGAAACCTGGCCGGTGTGATGCGGTTACGGGCTGCATCTGCATCGGTGCAATATTTTGAATTTACGGCAATTTTCAACGCGGAAAGCGCGGAAAAGTCGGATAGGCGCAGAAATCTCAGATCCAGTCACTACTGCGCGTAGCGCCTATCTCTCATGAGCGCTGCACGGCGTAGAATGAACGCCCTTCGGGCAGGAATAGAACAACCGATTTCTTTTCCGCGTCTTTCCGACTTTTCCGCGCTTTCCGCGTTGAAAAATACTGTAAAATCATGATCTTCCGAAAAGGCGTAGCCGCGCACAGCAGACCAACCGGGCCCGCCAGGCGACAAAAAGCCCCGCCATGTTGCCATGGCGAGGCTCTTGCATTTCAGGCGCCAGAATCAGGCGATCGAATTCTCACCGAGCCATTCCAGCAGCTTGGCCTTGGGCAGGGCGCCGACCTTCATGGCCGTCATCTGGCCGTTCTTGAACAGCATCATGGTCGGGATACCGCGCACACCGAAGCGCGACGGCGTCATCGGCGAATCTTCGATATTCAGCTTGGCGATCTTTATCTTGCCGCCCAGCCCGTCAGCGACTTCTTCGAGGATCGGGGCGATCTGCTTACAGGGCCCACACCATTCGGCCCAGAAGTCGACCAGCACCGGCGTGTCGGACTTCAACACGTCGTTTTCAAACGATTCGTCGGTAATCTTATGCGTAGCCATCATTGGCTCCCTTCAAAACTGTTGTAGCAAATGTAAGGGGTCGCGACCCATAAATCAACGCGTCAATCAGCGAGTAAGAATCTCCGCCAACCTGAGATTTACTAAAGTCTCGCTAAGCGGCGTCAGCTTCGGGCCGTCGGTCCACAACAGGGCCGCTTCGATCCTGTGATCAGGGTAGACCTGACGCAGCAAGGCGACATATCCGGCCATCTGGCGTTGATAGGCAATAGACGCATCTTCAGCGCGGCTCGGCGCCGGGCGGTTGGATTTGTAGTCGATGATCACCACCCGCTCATCCGTCACAACCAGGCGGTCGATCCGTCCGGACAGCATCAACGCTTGCCCACCGGCATGGACACCGATCTGACCGGCCAGGGCGACTTCCGGCCGTGACTGAGGCCCGAAGGCCTCGGCAAAGCGCGTATCGTTCAGCACCGCCATCACGGCCCCGGCCATTTCCTTGCGCTGGTCGTCGCTGAGATCACCCTGGCGGGCAAGATAACGCTCGGCCACGGACAGGCGGGTTTCCGGCGTGATATCGGGCAGAATCTCGAACAGCTTGTGGATCAGGTTGCCCCGCCGATAGCGGCCCAAGGTACCGACGGTTTGTAAAGGCGACGGCGCGCGTTCGCTCTCCTCGCGGTCCTCATCACCCATCTGCGAAATGGCGGCCCAGCGCTCTGTCTCGATATCGGCCTGCGCCACCATCTCAGTCGCAAAGGCGGGCAGGGGCGTCTCAGGCGGTCGCAGCATAGCTTCCGCGGTCATGAGGTCGGAGCGCAGCCCATACAGCCGCATCACGGCCTCTTCGGTCATTTCGCCGTCGTCAAACGGCGCCACCAGCTTCATCGTCTCGAGATAGGGATCGGGCAGGCGTTCGAACGCCGCCTCGGCCAGGTCGTACCACGACGGAAAGTTCCCGACCGGTGGCGCCTTGGTTCCGGCGTAGCCACATACGGTCAGGCGGTCACGCGCCCGGGTCAGGGCAACATAGAACAGGCGCAGACTCTCCTGGTCATCCTTCAGCGCCCGCGCGGTCCGAATGGCGGTGATCGACGCGGTATCGGCCTTCTTGCCGCCGACGCACAGATACAGAGCCTCGTCTGAGGCCAGGATCGGGTCTTCCTTGCGCGCGCCATATTGCGGCCCGATCGGCACGATGACCCACGGCGCTTCCAGCCCCTTGGAGCCGTGCACGGTCATGACGCGCACGGCCCGGCCGCCCTCTTCCTGTTCGCGCTTGATTTCCGAGGCATGATATTCGAACAGGTCGAGACAGGCGCTGATCCCCGGCGCACCACTGCCCTCACCCTTCAGCGCCAACGCCAGGGTTTCATCCAGCACGTCCTCGCATTCGTCGCCCAGCCGCGTCAGGAAGCGCTGGCGATAGCTGCGACCGTCCAGGTCGCGGCGGTTCAGCACCCGGCTGAGGAAGTCGAAACCGGTCAACAGCCAGGCGTTCTTCTGCGCCCAGATCAGGAAGATACGCGCGGCGTCGATCGGACCTTCCGTTGCTGGATGGCTGCGCAACGCCGTCCACAGGCTGCGGCCTTCACGTGCATGGGCGAGGTCGAACAGATCGCCTTCGCTGAGATCGCACAGGGGACTGCGCAGCACGCAAGCCAGGGACAGGCTGTCGGTCGGTTGCAGGCAGAAACGCAGCAGGGCGCGCAGGTCCTGGAAGGCGATATGGTCGCCAAGCTTCAGCCGGTCAGCGCCCGAGACGGCCACACCGGCCATCTTCAGTTCCCGGATGATATGTTCGAACAGATGGTCGCGCTTGCGCACCAGGATCAGCACATCGCCGGCATGGACGGGACGCCAGCGCTTTTGGCCCTTGTCAAAAATGGCGCGCCCCGTGGCGATATCTTCGCGGATGGTCGCCGCGATCTGCTGCGCCAGTCGCTTCGATGGCGGGCTGCGCCCGGGATCGTCGAGTGCCGCCTGCTCGTCATCGTCATCGGCGGTCTTTTCCGTTGCTGCGATCGCCCGGACCAGTGGCCACAGTTCAACCAGGCCGCTGGCGCCCTGGCGTTTAGCGACATGGCGGATCACTTCGGCTGAAAAGGTCAGGGCATGGGCCAGGTCGGGGTCGGCGAACAGCGCATCGACAAATTCCAGTATGCCGGGCAGGGTCCGCCAGCTGTCGATCAGTTCGGGTTCGACAAATTTCGCACCAGCTTCGACCGCCTTGACGCCGATGCGCTGCCGCGCTGCGAGAAATTCACGCGGATCGGCGCCCTGGAAGCCGTAGATCGACTGTTTCTCGTCACCGACGGCAAACACCGTCCGTGGCTTGCCAATCTGGCCCTGGTCTGTCTGGCCTTTGCCGCTGAAGAAGTCCGACGAAAGGGCCTCGGCGATCGTCCATTGCACCTCCGACGTATCCTGGGCTTCGTCGATCAGGATATGCTCCAGGCCGCCGTCCAGCTTGAACAGGATCCAGTCGGAATGAAAGTCGGTCAGCAGTTTTTTCGTCCGGTTGATCAGGTCGGTGAAATCGAGCGCACCTTCACGTGTTTTCTCGCCCTGATAGACAAAGCTGAACACCTCGAACAGGCGCAGGGCATCCAGTGTATTGGCGGCAATATCGACCGCCTTGAGACGCTCGGCCAAACCTTGAATCTCCTCGGCCATGCGGTCGAGCACAATACGATCGCCGGCCGCCGTTTCCTTGGTATAGACCGTCTTGCGCGGTGACCCTTCCTTAGTCAGGAACACCGGTCGGATCAGGTCGAGATCGAAATAGCCGTCGGCCTGGTAGCGCAGATGCAGCTCGAAAAAGGCCCGACCGGCCTCCAGGTTGGTTTTGGATGTCCCGGCCGTCAGGCCCGCTGCGACATCCTTGATGATTTCCCACTCGATCCGCTCGGCATGGGCCATCAGGCAGTCGTGGGATGTGCACACACCTTCCAGGCCCAGCCCGTGAAACAGGGTCACGGTCCAGTCGTCATGGCCCGCCTTCAACGCGTCGAGCCGGGCCTTCAGATCGTCATGCTGATAGATGAACTGCTTCAGCAAACTCTCGAATCCGCCGGCCTTCAGCCTTCGGATCAACCGGTCGCGTGCCGCCATCATCTCGGCGACGCCCGGCGCATCCAGGGTCAGGACCGTGGCGCTGGCGCGCGCCGCCAGCGCCTCACCGACCAGATCGTCCAGCACTTGAAAGGCCGGCGACAACCTGGCTTCCAGCGGAAAGCGGCGGAGGAGCTTTTCACAGAAGGCGTGGATGGTCTGGATTTTCAGCCCGCCGGGCGTCTCGAGCGCCTTGGCGAACAGGGCGCGCGCCCGCGAAAGGTCTCGGGGGAGGTTATGCGGCCGCTCGTCGATACCGCGCAGATCGTCCGCCAACTGCTCATCATCGGCGACGGCCCAATGGCCCAGTCGCTCGAACAAACGGCTCTGCATTTCGGCGGCGGCGGCCTTGGTATAGGTGACGCACAGTATATGTTCGGGCTTGGCGCCATTGAGCAACAGGCGGGCCACCCGGTTGACCAGGGTTGACGTCTTGCCCGACCCGGCATTGGCGGTCAGGAAGCATGACGCCTTAGGATCGGCAGCATCGTTTTGCGGATTGGGAGCGTGCGCGTTCATGCCTCTTCCCCCACACTTTCAGCGCCGTCCTCGGTCTCTTCGCTGCCCAGAACATACCATTCGTAGAGACGCGCCAGTTGATCGTAATCACCACTGCGTGTCTTGAGAAATTGCGGCGCCGTCCACGACAGATAACCCTTGCCGGCGTCCTGATAGGCGAACAGGCGCCGGCGCAGGCTGTCGAGCGCCGCATCGGCCAGGTCGTTGGCGATGGCGCCACGTTCCACAGCCGTCTGCGGCCGGGCGGTGTCGGGCGCGATGCGGACATAGATCAACTCGCCCAGGGGACGATCGGCAGGAATGCCGGCAAATCCACCATGCTTGACGATCGCCGCCGTCAGGGTCAGCTGCGGATAGAATCCGGCGGCCACGGCCTTGGCGGTCGGCGCCTGGCCAGTCTTGAAGTCGAGAATATCGATGCCGTCTTCGCGCACCTCCATCCGGTCGGCCTTGGCGACCAGGGTGATGCCGGCGACTTTCATCTCGCCCCTGTGCTCGATAACCAGACGCGGCCCCTGGCTGCGGCGCACGGCTTCGAAATCGACAAAGGCCTGGGCCATGCCGGGCAGCAGGGGCCGTTGCAGCGCCATCTGGGCCGGTGAAAAACGCGTCGCCGCCAGTTCTTCTTCCAGCAGGTCGCACAGCCGCGTTACCCCGGCCTTGCCCAGCGGCACATCCTCGGCGACGAAACGCTCCAGGCTTTTGTGAATCGCCGTGCCGCGCTGGCGGCCCTCGACGGGCTCGTTCGGCCGTTCCAGGGGTCGCAGCTTCAATACGTGCCTGGCGTAGATGGCATAGGGGTCGCGGACAAAGACCTCGACCTCGGTAACCGACAGCTTGTCAGGCCGCACAGCGACGGGCGGCTTGGGATTGGGCCTTTGCGCCGGCTTCAGCGCCGCCGGCTTGACGGTCAGGCCGCGATCCAGCGCCCGCGCCCATTCGAGATAGCGATCGTCGGTCGGCACCTTCACCCCCGCACCTTCGCACAGGGTCTGTAATCGCCACAGCCAGCGCGACGCCACCTGTGGCTCACCTTCACGACGGCGGCGGGTGATCAGGTAGATTTCGGGCGCCGAGGCGGCCTGGATAAAGTCGTGCGCCGACAGGCCGGTGCGACGTTCCGGACTGGGCAGGCCAAGCGTCTTGCGCATCGGCCGCGACAGGAAGGGATCGAGATCCGGCGCCTGCGGCCACACCCCTTCTTCCAGCCCGGCCAGGATCAATCGATCGGCGGTGACCAGCCGGGCTTCGATGGCGCCCAGGATCAACAGGCGCGGATGGGTATTGCCGCCGGTGCGCACCTTGCAGGTGCGGATCAGATGGCCGACGATATCGGCAACGTCGCGCAGGGTGTCGACCTGATATCCGGCGCCTTCGCGGATCAAGCCGGACAGCAGTTCGGCGGCACTGGCGCCGGCCGCGCCCGACCACAGCGCCTGACCGCTATCAATGGCCAGAGCCTCGGCCAGAGCCGTCAGGCGCGTCACCGCTTCGCCCAGATCGCCGGCGCCTTGGTCGACAACCGGCGTGATCAGGGCAACATAGTGATCCCACAGGGCCAGCGCCTCCGGTACCGGCCGCTCGGGATCGTCCAGTACCGTGCGCAGGGACTGGAGACTGACCGGCGTGGCGCCACGCAGGGCGCGCATTTCGACGTCACGCGACCCTTCGGCCTCATGGAAGATCGAATAGGGATGGCCCCACAGGGACAGCAACCGCACCGGATCGCATGGGCTTTGCAACAGTTCCAGCAGGTCGAGCACGAAACGTCCGCTCAAGCTGTTCGACAGGGGTTCGCCGGCCGACGAGTCGGCCTGCAGACCCCAACGCGTCAGACGGGCACTGACCCGGCGCGCCAGAACCTGGTCGGGGGTGACCAGGGCGGCGATCTTGCCTGGGGTCTCCAGGGTTTCGCGCATCAACAGGGCAATGACGGTGGCGGCCTCTTCGTCACGCGCCGTGACGATCTCGTTCAGCCCGTCCAGACCGTCCGAAATCGCCGTTTCGCTCTCTGCCCGAAGCGCGTCGATCTGTTCGCGCCAATCCTTGGTCGTTTCGGCCGGTCGCAGGGCTTCGTTGAGCAGTCGCCGCCTGGCATTGGCCTTGCGCCGGTCGGCATCGAGCGACACCGGCCAGGTATGGACATCGCGGCGATCGACGCCGTGGCGGTCGAGCAGGCCTTTCATCGTCCCCTGAGGATGCGAATCCTCGATCTGCGTCCAGACATCGTCGGCCAGGGACAGGTCCAGTCCGGGCAGGACGACCGCCCCCTGGGCAGCCTTGGCTACCACCTGCGCCAGGTCGGCGGTCGAGGGGGCCGAACCGGTGGTGCCGGCCAGGACCAACGGCGTCGCCGGCGCTTTATCCGTCCACTGACGAATGAGGCGGCGGATCAGCTCAACCTGTCTCTGCGACGGATCCATCATGCCCAGTTCGTCCAGGCGCTTGGGCCAGGCTTCGACGGCAATGGCCAGGAACTGGGCCGATATCTGCCAGTGCGCTGCCCAGCCTTCCAGACTGTACTGGTCAGCTCCGGAGCCGCTCACCAGGCTATGCAGCCGGTCGCGGGCGTCGACCTCTTCCAGGGCCAGGGAATCGAAGAACTTGGCCAGGCTGTCCGCCAGTTCGAGCGCCAGCTTTCCGCCGACCTCGCGCCCTTCCAGCCCGCCATAGTCGCGCACAATCAGTCGCGCCAGTTCGAAACGCCGGCGCAGGCTGGAAATGGCGGGCGGCAGGTCGAGACCCAGGGCCTCGAGATCGAACGGCGGTTCGCCTTCGTCGAGATCACCGATGGCGCGGATCTGCGGCAGCAACAGCGCGCCGCCGCGTGTCTGGGCGGAAAAGGCGCGGGCCATGGCGCGGGCGCCGCGGCGTGTAGGAGTAAGAATTTGCGCTTCGGGCAGATCCTTACCCAGAGTTTGGCACAGACCACGCGCCAGATCGTCGAGAAACGGCCGCCCGGACGGGATGCTGAACCAGCGCGGCCCTGGTCTCTCAAAGATATTGTGCGCGAACAGGTCGGGGATCATGATCCCTTAATAGGCCTGAGTCGCTGTCGGCGCAAAGCAGGCTCGGGAGATGCTAAATCTTATACCGCCCCGCTCACGGGGCGGTATAATTTTATGAGCCGCTATCAGGCGTTCTTCTTCTTAAGCTCGGCCAGGATCTGCGCCAGAAGTTCTTCCTGCGACGGGCCCGGCGGCGACGGATCAGCGGCGGGCGGGGGCGGCATGAACTTGTTGATCGCCTTGATGACCAGGAAAATGGCCGCGCCGATGATGAGGAACTGGATGATGGTGTTGATAAAGACGCCGTAGGAGATGGCGACCACAGGCTTGGCCGGATCCAGCTGCGGCAGGTTCAGCACCAGATGGGAAAAATCGACGCCGCCGGTAACATAGCCGATGGGCGGCATGATGATATTATCGACCAGCGAGGACACGATCTTGCCGAACGCGCCGCCGATGACCACACCCACGGCGAGGTCGACGACATTGCCGCGCATCATGAAGGTCTTGAATTCTGAAACGATGCTCATGGGCCCGCTCTGTTTTAGTTAAGCTTAGTCTGCGCTGTTGTCGTCGCCGCTGAGATTCAGTCGTTCGCGCAGTTCCTTGCCGCTCTTGAAGAAGGGCACGTGTTTGGCCGGCACCTTGACGGATTCGCCGGTGCGCGGATTGCGTCCGGCACGAGCAGGTCGTGAGCGCACGGAAAGGGCGCCAAAACCGCGCAACTCGACGCGGCCGCCTTTTTCGAGGGTTGAAATCATCGACTCGAGGATGAGGTTGACAGCCCGCTCGACGTCTTTTTGCGTCAGATGCGGGTACTCTGTAGCCAAGCGTTCAATGAGTTCAGACTTGAGCATCTATGTCTCCCCCAATTGGTGAACCGGAAAAAACGAGCATGATCGAAAATGAAAGCATGTTCAAGGGGTTGTATGTAATTTAGCTGAGTGATACCGCTATCACACACAATTTATTTTCAACTTTTAGGAAATTTTACACGTATCTGCGCCTCCAGGCATGACCGTGGTCATACCAAACGGTGGTTTTGTAAGGTTCTGTAAAAAAACCTGTGATCACGGGCAGTTACCGCAGTGCGAACGCGGAAACGCCGGAACCCGTTACAGATTCCGGCGTTGAGATGGGCAGGTCCGTCTGTTATACCAAGCGGCGATGGCGATGACTCATCGCGCTTGGCAAGGGCGACCGCCCGTCGCCGCCTTTGCGGCGAGCCATGCGGCGTTTGAGCTGAGACAAATGCGAACAGCTCAGGGCGGAAAAAACTAATTCCGGCGCAGAGGAAAGACGGCGCGCAGGCCGGCATCTCTCAGATAGAGTCCGCCCCACATGAACAGGCCGAGATAAACGCCGAACAGGACGTGGCTGAACAGCGGATTACCGATCCGGACATGGGTGGCTATGGCGCCACCCAGAACACCGGTGAACAGGACGGCACCCAGTACGGCCGTGCGCGGCCACAGGTAGAGCGCAACGATGACCAGTTCCATGACGCCGATCCACAGGCCGGCTTCGGGCGGCCAGCCCAGGGCGGTCATGGTTGTGGCGACGACGGGCAGGCGGATCAGCTTGATCGTGATGTCCATGGCCATGAAGAGCGTAAAAAACCCGGTCAGGACATAGCCGGTGATGCGGCCAACATCGAGTTTTGTAGCATTGAGATTTGTGGTGGTCATGATTGTTGCTCCGTTCAGGCGGCTTGCATCGGCTGGTTGACGGCCCAGCTGACGCCGTATGGGTCGATCAACTGGCCATAGCGGTCGCCCCAGAACTGGATATCGAGCGGCATCTTGATCTCGCAGCCGGCCTCAACGGCGCGGTTCCACCACAGATCGGCATCATCGACGACCAGGGTCATCATGAAGCTGTGCGACGGCTGGTGTTCATAGCCGTGCTCGGGGAAGCAGTCGGACAACATCAACGAGCCGTTGTTGATCTTCAGGTGGCAATGGATCAGCCGGCCATCGTCGGTCGCCATGCGGCGCAGTTCCTCGGCCGCGAAGGCCTTCTGGTAGAAGGCGGACGCGTCGCTGGCGCCCAGGACATTGAGATAGGGGATAACGCCTTGCATGTGTGCAGGTTGGGTCATGATGTGGTCCTCCGTGGTGGTTACAGATCAAGAACGAACGGGCGCCACGCGATCCTACATTTTGTCTGAAAGAATTTTCGTGGCTGGAAACTCAGTATCCATCTGGTCGATCTGGCGGCGGATATGGGCGGCTTCTGACAGGGTCTTGCTGCACGCCATGGCGCGGGCAAAGGCGTCACGCGCCGGCTGGGCGTGGCCGAGCTGGCGGCGGAATATTCCGATCGTGCCATGATAATAGTAATAGCCATCCAGAACCTCGGCCAATGGCGCAATCAGGTCGAGCGCCGCCTGGGGACCGTCCAGCTTGGCGACCGCCACGGCGCGGTTCAGCGTCACGACGGGCGAGGGCTGGAGCTGTTCCAGGGTGCGATACAGGCGCTCGATCTGCGTCCAGTCTGTCAGGTCGGGCGTCGTGGCGCGGGCGTGCAGGGCGGCGATGGCGGCCTGGACCTGCAAGGGCCCGGGTGCGCGATGGCGCATGGCCTTGTCGATCAGGGCCAGGGCCTCGTCGATTTGCCGCCGGTCCCACAGCTTGCGATCCTGCTGTTCGAGCAGGACGGCCTCGCCATTGCCGTCGAACCGCGCCGGTGCCCGGGCGTGTTGCAGCAGGAGCAGGGCGGTCAGGCCCATAATCTCGGGTTCGGCTGGAAACAGGCGCATCAGTAGCCGCGCCAGGCGGACGGCTTCACTGCACAGCGGTGCGCGGGCGTCGGACTCACGGGCATTGCCGGTATAGCCTTCGTTGAACACCAGATAGATCATGGTGGCGACGGCGTGGACGCGTTCGGCGCGTTCGGTCGGTCCGGGCGCTTCGAAGGGTACGGGGCTGTCGGCAATGCGGGCCTTGGCGCGGGTAATGCGCTGTTCCATCGCCTTGTCGCCGGTAAAGAAGGCGCGGGCGATCTGGCTGACACTGAGGCCGCAGACGATGCGCAGGGCCAGGGTCACCTGATGGACGGGGGCCAGGTCGGGATGCGAGCAGATAAACAGCAGGCGCAGGACGTCATCGCGGTAATCAGCGCCGTCCAATCGCTCGGCCAGGCTGTCTTCAGCATCCTCCAGATCAGACAGGACGTCTTCGGAGGGCAGAACGGTTTGTTTGGCGCGCCGGCGGGTATGGTCCAGGCCGGCATTGCGCCCGACCATGATCAGCCAGGCGGTGGGATCACGTGGTGGTCCCTTGACCGGCCATGCCTTCAGCGCGCGCAGGGCGGCGTCCTGAAACGCGTCTTCGGCGAGGTCGAGATCGCGGAAATAACGCAGCAGGGCCGCCACGGCCTGGGGCCGGGCGCCGGATATGGCGGCATGGGTCCAGTCGGCGTCGATCATGGTGTGTTGCTGGCCGCGGTTCGCCGGTCGGGAATAAAGATCATCATTGGGCGGATCTCGAAACAGCCGGCCGAACCACTGGCTGCGGCCAGTTTTTTGGCTGCATCGATGGCGTCGTCCAGCGTGTCGCATTCGACGGTATAGAAGCCGAGCAGCTGTTCCTTGGTCTCGGCGAACGGCCCGTCGATGACCAGGGTATCGCGGCCCTTGCGCAGGGAGACGGCGGCGGTCGTCGGCATCAGGCGGACGACCGGTCCCAGCCTGTTCTGCTCGACCAGCCGATCCTGGACCTCGCCCAGGTCGTGCATGACCTGATCGTCCTTCTCCTTCGACCAGGCACTGATGATCTCTTCAGAATCGTAACACAGTATGGCGTAATGCATGACGGCGTCCTTGCTGGGATTAAGACGAACGAGTTTGCCCCTTCCCTACAACGCCGCGCAAATAAAAACTCGTCTGATCGCGAGTCTGGCAGCGCGTGGCTACGCTTGCGGAGCAAGCATCTGTAGTTAAAGTAATTTTCAACGCGGAAAGCGCGGAAAAGTCGGAAAGACGCGGAAACGAAGTTCGGCGAAGCCAAATCTCAGGTACGCTCTCTACTGCGCGAAGCGCCGTCTTATGAGGTGCAATTTGATGGCGCTTCGCGCGGGAGATACTTCAACCTAAATTTCCGCGTCTTTCCGACTTTTCCGCGCTTTCCGCGTTGAAAATTGCCATAGATTCAAAGTGATGGCCTGTCGGCAATGCCGCGCGCTACATGTAAAAAAAAGCCGGAACCCATGACAGGTTCCGGCTTAATTTACTTACCGTCGATATCGCGTGAGCGCGTTAACACCATCGCGATAACGAGCATAGGCCTTACGAGCCGGCCTTGTCGCGCAGGGCGGCGCCCAGGATGTCGCCGAGCGAAGCGCCCGAGTCCTGCGAGCCGTACTGTTCGATGGCTTCCTTTTCGGCGGACATTTCCAGGGCCTTGATCGAGACGGACACCTTGCGGGCGGCCTTGTCGATATTGGTGACCTGGGCGTCGATACGATCGCCGACGGCGAAGCGTTCGACACGTTGTTCGTTGCGGTCGCGCGACAGGTCGGACTTGCGCACGAAGGCCGACATCGGGGCGTCGTCTTCGCCGAAGCGGACTTCGATACCGCCCGAGGTGACTTCGGTGACGGTCACGGTGACGGTCTGGCCCTTCTTGAAGGTGTCGCCGGTCATCGGATCGTTGCCCAGTTGCTTGATGCCCAGGCTGATGCGTTCCTTTTCGACGTCGACGTCCAGAACCTTGGTCTTGACGACATCGCCCTTCTTGTACTTGGCGATGGCTTCTTCGCCCGGAATGTTCCAGTCGAGATCCGACAGGTGGACCATGCCGTCGATGTCGTTGTCGAAGCCGATGAACAGGCCGAATTCGGTGGCGTTCTTGACTTCGCCTTCCAGGGTAGAGCCGATCGGGTGCTGACGGACGAACTGATCCCAGGGATTTTCCTGGGCTTGCTTCAGGCCGAGCGAGACGCGGCGCTTGGAGGCATCGACTTCCAGGACGACGACTTCGACTTCTTGCGAGGTGGAGACGATCTTGCCCGGATGGACGTTCTTCTTGGTCCACGACATTTCCGAAACGTGAACCAGGCCTTCGACGCCCGATTCCAGTTCGACGAACGCGCCGTAGTCGGTGATGTTGGTGATACGACCCGAGAACTTGCCGCCGACCGGATACTTGGTGTCGACATTTTCCCACGGATCGGACTGCAGTTGCTTCATGCCGAGGCTGATGCGCTGCGTGTCGGGATTGATCTTGATGATCTGGACGCGGACCGCGTCACCGACGTTGAGCACTTGCGACGGATGCGAAACGCGCTTCCACGACATGTCGGTGACGTGCAGCAGGCCGTCGATGCCGCCCAGGTCGACGAACGCACCGTAATCGGTGATGTTCTTGACGACGCCGTCGCGGATTTCGCCTTCGGCCAGCTGGCCGACCAGCTCGGTGCGCTGTTCGGCGCGGGCTTCTTCCAGGATGGCGCGACGCGAGACAACGATATTGCCGCGCGGACGGTCCATCTTCAGGATGGCGAAGGGTTGTTCCTTGCCCATCAGAGGGGCGACGTCGCGCACCGGACGAATATCGACCTGCGAACCGGGCAGGAAGCCGGAAGCGCCGTCCATGTCGACGGTGAAGCCGCCCTTGACGCGACCGACGATGGTGCCCATGACCGGCTCACCGCGGTTGAAGATGGCTTCCAGACGGGTCCAGGCTTCTTCACGGCGGGCCTTTTCGCGGCTGATGACCGCTTCGCCCATCGAATTTTCGACGCGTTCCAGATAGACCTCGACCGTGTCGCCCGGCTTAAGCGTGGCGCCGTCGGTCAGGGCAAATTCCTTGATGGAGACGCGGCCTTCGGTCTTCAGACCGACATCGACCGTGACGTAATCCTTGTCGACAGCGACGACGAGGCCGTGAATGACCTGGCCTTCAAGCATGTCGCGGCCGTGCATGCTCTCGTCGAGCAGGGCGGCGAAATCTTCGCGCGAGGGGTTATAATCGCTCATTTAGACTCTTTATGTGTGGGCGCGTGTCCCGGCAACGGAATTCCCAACGGCGAAAGGAGGCGTAAACAGCCTTGGGAGAATGCGCGGGGGTGCGGCTTCGATTGGGTGATTTGGGTGTTGGGAGGCAACCATTTTTGCGCATCAAGTAATCCAAAAAGTGCAAGGGAATTCAGATGCACACTTTTTGGCATGATGCGGGACGGCGGGCCCCAAGAGGTGGACTACAGGTCAGATAGACCCCAAGACGTCCCTTTGTGCTTGCCTCAACAGACCGCTGGTTGGTTTTGACGCTCAAAGAGCGCCACAACGGTCTTTCACAAGGGATCGCGCAGCCGCGATGGCGGCTTCTATACCTAAGTCGGAGGTATCTAGCAAGAGTGCATCTTTCGCCATTTCCAGCGGCGCGTCGGCGCGGCCGGAATCGCGGGCGTCGCGAATGCGGATATCTGACAAAACCTCGTCCAGACCGAGGGACGGATTGAGCTTGACCAGTTGCAACCAGCGCCGGTGGGCGCGGATCTCCTGGGCGGCGGTGACGAAGATCTTGATGGGCGCATCGGGGGCGATGACGGTGCCAATATCGCGGCCATCCAATACCGCGCCGGACGGTTGATGGGCGAAATCGATCTGGAACTGTTTCAGGGCCGCGCGCACGGCGGGGATGGCGGCGACCTGGCTTGCGCGCTCGCCGGCTTCACGACCGCGCAGAGCATCATTGGCCAGCAGTTCGGGGGTGATCTTCATCGCCGCTTCGGCGGGATCAAGGTTCAGCACATGCGCCAGATGCCCGGCGGCGCGGTACAGCAGGCCGGTATCGAGAAAGGGCAGGCCGTAATCCGCCGCGACCACGCTGGCCAGGGTACCCTTGCCGGACGCCGCCGGTCCATCGAAAGCGATAAGAAGAGGTTTCGTCATAGCACAGATCAGAGCTTAAAATTCCTCTTCCCTCGTGAGGGGAGAGGGTGGCCCGAAGGGCCGGGTGAGGGGCATTCCACGAGCGATCATACCGTCGCGGTGTCCGCCGCGTATCGCCCACTCTTTGGAGCTTGGCAAGCCGCGCTTCTTCTACACTGCTATACTGCAGGTTTGGATGGCCCTTAAATCCGCCTCTCCCCGTCGCCTTACCTATCGAATTCACACATCTCAAGTCGAAATACAGCGATCGGACTTCGAGAACGCACTAAGGAAGCCACTTTCACTTTTCGATAGGTTTGCCCACAGATTTTCACAGATTAGCACAGATTTTCAATGGCTTATTTGGCCGCGACAGCGGTTTTCCAGCAGATAATGACCGCTAGGGCACTCCAGATGCTTAAAATCTGTGCTAATCTGTGAAAATCTGTGGGAACGATTCTTTCTCTTCAAATTCTTGATAGAAGTGTGAGTCGGATAGGTAAAGTAATGGGGAGAGGCGGATTTAAGACATCCGCCCGCGCCCTTTACTCGAACGTCATCTCTATCCCGACGCTTTGCAGGTCGCGCCAATAGCCGGGATAGGTCTTGGCCGTGCAGCGGGGATCGAGAATCCGCACCCCGTCGACGACCAGAGCCGCCAGAGCAAACGCCATGGCGATACGGTGATCGTGATAGGTCTCGATATCCGCCGCAACCTTCCCTCCGATCAAACCCCGATCCGGCGTAATCAGCAGATCGTCGCCGATTTCCTGAGCCAGGCCCGGCTTGATCCGGTTCAGCTCGGTTGCCACGGCATTGATCCGGTCGCATTCCTTGACGCGCAGGTTGGCAATGCCAACAAAGCGGACAGGCGTTGTGTTGAAGGCTGCCAGGACGGCTATGGTCGGTATGGCGTCCTGCATCTGGCTGCCATCGATGACCGCCGGCAGGTTCGGGAACTGCGAGATAAAGTCATAGGCCCGGGCGTCCGGCTGCATCATCGCCTCGGGGGCTATGCCGATGTCGATATCCGCCCCCAGCAACGCATTGATGCCCCAGACATAGGTGGCGGCACTGGCGTCCGGCTCGACCCAGTAGTCGCGCGCCTCATAACCGCTGTTGGCGATCTCCCAGCTCAGCGGCCCAGTCTGCGCAATATCGGCACCGAAAGCGCGCATGCAGGCAAGCGTTATGTCGATATAGCCGAGGGCGCCGATATCGCCGTCCTTGACGCGCAACCGCAGCGGCGCGGCACCTGTCACACCCGCCATCATCAGTGCCGAGACATACTGGCTCGACAGGCTGGCATCGACCTCGATATCGCGGTTGGCAAAGCCGCCGTCGCTGGTCACCGTCACCGGCGGGCAACCCGTGGGGGCGGTAGCCTCGACGCCGGCCGCGTTCAAAGCTGCAACCAGTGGCGCGATCGGCCGCTTTTGCATGTGGGCGTCGCCGGTCAGCACCGTTGTTCCACGGATATTGGCCGCAGCCGCCGTCAGAAACCGAACGGCCGTGCCGGCATTGCCGAGAAACAGCGGTGTGGCCGAAGGGCTGAGCACGCCGGTGCTCTCAACCGTAAAACCGGTATCGCCGCTGTCCGTGACATTGACGCCTAACTGTCCCAGGGCGCGGGCCATATAGGTGGTATCGTCGCTCTTCAACGCGCCGCTGATCTGGCTTTTGCCGGCTGCCAGGGCCGCAATCAGCAGAACCCGGTTGGTGATCGACTTGGAACCGGGCAGGGCAATCCGGCCCGCAGGTTTGGTGCCAGGCGGGATCAGGCGGACGGCGGTGGCGGGGCTGGAAGTTTGGTTAGGCAACATGAACGCGCTGGTAAGAGGCCCCTGCTTTTCGGCCGCGAAAAAATCTCAGCAAAAAAAAGTGACGTCGGGGCGGATTTAAGCTTTTGACAGGAGGCTTATCTAGTGGCAAGGGGGCCGACGCAACAGTTTTTTCCGATACTAGATTAAGGACGTCTCGTGGCTGATCCTGCCTTAGGTACCAAACAAGTTTGCCCGAACTGCACGGCAAAGTTCTATGATCTGAACAACCGTCCGGCGCACTGCCCGCGCTGCGCCTTCGAATTCGACCAGGAAGAAGTGATCCGCACGCGCCGTTCGCGTGTCCGCACCACAGCGCCTGACTACGAGGATGCCGACGAGGAGGCCGAAGATCAGGTGAAGGCCAAGGTCGCTGTCGACGACGAGGACGAAGAGCCGGAAGTGACCGCGCCCGAAATCGACGAAGTGGTGACCGACGACCCGCTGATCGTCGACGAAGACGAAGACCTCGATCCGGCCGATCCTGCCCGTGTCGCGCCTGACGCTGTTGACATGGATATCGAAGACGCCGACTTGGTTGATGACGACGCCGACGACGTGCCCTTCCTCGAAGACGATGAAGACGCCGACTTCGACGAGGAAATCGACGGCCTGCCCGACGCCGACGACGAAGACCGCTAAAACATTAGGCCGCCGGATCGCTCCGGCGGCCTTTTTCATTGCGATGCTGCCCCTTTAAGCCGCCACGTGCAGCCGGATATCCTGATCTGCGCTTGCCAAGGCTCTGGTTCTGGACTCCTCCCCCATGCTCAAGCCCTCGGCGCGCACGAAGCGCAGGTCGTCGACGCCCAGGAAGCCGAACACGGCCTTGAGATAGCTTTCCTGGTGGTCCATCGCCTCGGCCGGCAGGCCACTATACACGCCGCCCCGCGTCGACACGACGACTACGGACTTGCCGTGGACCAGGCCTTCCGGGCCGTTGGCCGTATAGCGGAACGTCCGGCCGGCCTGGGCGACGCGGTCGATCCACGCCTTCAATTGGCTCGGAACGCTGAAATTGAACATCGGCGCCCCGATTACCACGATGTCGGCCGCCAGGAACTGGCTCACCAGCCGTTCGGATACCGCGTTCTCACGGCGCTGCGCCTCGGAAAGATCCGCTGCCTCCACACCTAAACGAAATGCCAGCGAATTGGCATCCAGGTGCGACGGCGCCTCCCTGCCCAGGTCCAGATAGTCGACCTCGATGCCGGGATATCGGGCCGCATAGCCCTCGACGGTCTTCAGCGTCAGCCGACGCGAGACGGAACCGGCATCCAGGGGGCTTGAATCGATATGCAACAGTTTCATGATCAATCTCCACGGCGCGGCCAAATGGGCCTCGCCAACAGGATTGAATTTAGTTACACACCAAATCATCGATAAGAGGGCAATATCGGGATAGATTGTCTCATAGGTGGAACAATGATCGATCTGAACGACCTGTTATATTTTGCCGAAGTTGCTGACCGGGGCGGGTTCGCGGCCGCCAGCCGCAGCCTCGGCATCCCCAAATCAAAGCTGTCACGGCGGGTTGCCGAGCTCGAGTCACGCCTGGGCGTAAGGCTACTGCAACGCACGACCCGCAAACTCTCCCTCACCGAGGCCGGCGAAAGCTATCTTAGCCATTGCATCGCCATGCGCGAACAGGCCGATGCGGCCGAGGAGGCGGTCGCCCGCGTGCGCAGCGAGCCGCGCGGCACTGTGCGCGTGACGTGTCCCGTGACCCTGGCCCAGACGGCGCTGGCGCCCGTCCTGCCGGCCTTTATCGCCGCACACCCGCACGTTCGGATCGAACTTCGGGTGACCAATCGGGTGGTCGACCTGGTCCAGGACGGGATCGACGTAGCACTGCGTATCCGACCGACTCCGATTGAAGACGGCGGTAGCTTGGTCGTCCGCCATCTCGGCCGGACCTCGATCCGGCTGTTTGCCGCGCCATCGCTCTTGCAACGCGCCGACCCGATAATCTCGACCGGCGACCTGGATCGCCTGCCGACCCTGGCCATGACGGCAGTCGACGGCCGGACAACCTGGCATCTGGTCGGCCCGCGCGGCGAGAGCGTAGAGTTCCATCACCGTCCCGTCTGCATGGCGGACGACCTGCTCGTCCTGAAAGCGGCCGTCCTCGAGGGCATCGGCATGACCATCCTGCCGGAAAGCCTGTGCCACGATGAACTGCGGGAGGGGCGGCTCGTGCAGGTCCTGCCGGGCTGGGCGTCACCGGTTTCGAACATCCTGGCGGTATTCCCGTCGCGGCGCGGCATGGTGCCGGCGGTGCGTCGCTTTGTCGACTTCCTGGCCGCCAACCTCGCTGGCGAGGACATTTGAACCAAGATAAGTCCGCCTGACTACCGCCCCGTCGGCGTCGTGCCGAAATGCTCACGGTAGCGCCGTGAAAAATGCGACCGGGACGTATAGCCTGCTGCTTCGGCCGCAGCCAGGCTGAGCCCGCCGGCTTCCATGGCTTGCCGCGCCAGACGCAATCGCTCATCGGCCAGGATCTCGCGAAACGACGTGCCATCCGTCGCCAGACGTCGGCGCAGGGTCGAGGCGCCGATATTCAAGGTTTTCGCTATCTCGGCCACGCTCCACTGCTTAGCCGGCGCACTGCCGATCAGCCACGCTACCTGGTCGGTCAGGTTGGTGACGAACAGGGTACGTGCCGCCGCAAAGGGCCGCATCAGCGTCAGGACCTCGGCCATGCGCAATGCCTTGACGGTCTCGCCCTGACGGCCATCGGCGATGGCGGTGGCCGCATGGACAAGGGCTTCCACGAGATGAGCATCGGGGTCAATGGAAAAATCCGCTGCCGGACCGGCCGCTATCTCCACCGCTGACAGGGGCGCAACGCCGACGGGCAGGGCCGGCACCTCCATGATCAGCGATTCATAGACGCCCAGCCCGTCGTCGCTCGGGATATTGACCACGTCCAGCGGCACGTCGCGCGGCAGGACGAAGACCGAACCCGCCGGAAAGACCTGAACCCGGTCGCCGAGCCAGACCTCCTTGACGCCGTGCAGGACGATGACGATCGCGGCGTGCGGCATCCGTATGGCGGCGATCCGCTCGCGGTCCAGGGCGCAATAACAGAACAGGTTGCGGGCGTGGCTCTGTACGCCGGCCCGCCGTTCGGGAAACAGGGCACGAAGGCGCTGGACCAGCGGGGAAACGGATACGGGGCGAAGGTGCAGGTTCATGACCCTATCCTAGGCCGCAATCGGCGCACAAAAAAGAGCCGGCTGAGCGTTTCGGGCCCATATCGGTGCAAACCGGGCTCGTCGAGGGACAGCGGGGCGCTACACCGCAGGCCTTCACAACGGAGCCTCCCATGAAAGCCTTGTTCAAGACCCTGTTTGCCCTGACGGCCGCCTTCGCCGCCCATGCCGTGCCCGCCGGCGCCGCCGATGTCGAGCTGTGGCGTCTCGACTGCGGCCAGATTGCCGTCAGCGACCTCGGCGCCTTCTCCGACGCCTATGACTATGCCGGGGTCAAACGTACCCTGACCGATAGCTGTTATCTGATCCGCCACGGCAGCGACTATATGCTGTGGGATTCCGGCCTTCCCGCCACTTTCGTGGGCGCCAAACAGGATCCGGCCGCCCTGATGGCGCCGACCCTGACCGCCGATCTGGTCACGCAGTTGGCCAGGATCGGCGTCAAGCCGGCGCAGATCGGCCGGCTCGGTATCAGCCACAACCACTTCGACCATACAGGTCAGGCGGCCAGCTTCCCCAAGGCGGTGCTGATGATCGGCGCTGCCGACTTCGCTGCCTTTCGCGACACGCCGGCGCCTTTCGGTGTCGACGCCGGTACCGTCAAGCCCTGGCTGGACGGCACGTCGAAAGTCGAGACCTTTGCGACCGACCATGATGTTTTCGGCGACGGCAGCGTGACCATGCTGGCCATGCCGGGTCATACGCCGGGCGAAATGGCGCTGCTGGTTCGTCTGTCGCAGACCGGCGCCGTGTTGCTGTCGGGCGATGTGGTCCATTTCGAGGAACAGTTCGCCCATCACGGCGTTCCGGGTTTCAATGCCAGCCGCGCCGACAGCCTGGCATCCATGGTGCGCTTGCAGGAGATAGCGGCCAATCTTCACGCGATTTTAGTCGTGCAGCACGATCCCAATGACATCGCCCGTCTGCCGGCCTTTCCCCAAAGTGCCCGTTAAAGCTCCAGGCCGAACAACGCGCGCACGACGCCGGGCAGTTCGGCCTGACTCACCTGCCGCTCGGTCAGGCGCCCCTCGGCATAGGTCTTGAGCGCGTCGCCGAACAGGACATGCCGGCCCGTTGCGGTATGGCGGACCAGCAGCAGCTTCTGTACGAACACCGCGTCGGGATGGGTCGAGTTGTAATAGTTGGTGGCGATGAAGTCGCACAGTTCGAACGGGCTGAGATTGAAGCTGTAAAGCCCATTCCAGCCCTCCTCATCGCCACCCAACTGCGTCTCTATGGTCAGGACGTCGCCATCGCGCACTATGCGGTAGGTGTCGAAATCCTGTTGAACAGGTTCCACGGCATCTAGGCGGATCGGCTCACGCAGCCCGAACCGTCCGTAACCGGTATCGCACAGCCAGGCTTCTTCGCCTGGAAAGGCCAGGACGATCATATGGCTGCGTGCCTTGCGGGGACCCGGCACGATCGGCCGCGCCCCGAGCAGGCGATACGGAATCCCGATCGCCTCACACGCCATGGCGAACAGGCTGTTGACCTCGTAGCAATAGCCGCCGCGCGACGATGGCAATATCTTGGCGGCAATGTCCTCTGGATCGATCGACACGACCTTACCCCGCTGGACATCGAGATTTTCAAACGGCACGGTCCGCGCCTGGCGTTGCATCATCTGGCGCAAGGTGGCGTGGTCGGCTTTCGGCGAACCTTCGAATCCGATACGCTTCAAATAGGCGTCGAGTGAAAAGCTGGCGGCGTGCATGACGATCTCCTGTGGGAGAACCGCGTAACCGCGCCGGCAAAAGCCTTCAATAAAAAAACGAAAAAACTTCGCAAAGGGTCTTGCATGGCGGCGAGCCTTGAAATAGAAGTCGCCGCCTTGGTTCGCCAAGGACAAACTATACCATCTTTGACGGATGGGGCTTTAGCTCAGTTGGTAGAGCGCTTCAATGGCATTGAAGAGGTCAGCGGTTCGACTCCGCTAAGCTCCACCATTAAAAAGGCCTCCCACTTGGGAGGCTTTTTTAATGGTGTCGCCTGGGTCGAACCGCGCGGTTCGGTGCGACCCGAAAGGGCGCACGACGCCGAAGGCGCCCGCAGGGCAAGCATCGTCAAAACGATGCGCGTCACTCCGCTAAGCGACTAAAAGTGTCTTCCCGCAGGGAAGTCCAAACTGTCTTTCTTAAAGCGAACCCCAACTCACCTACGCAGCGTCCGACATCTCGGCACCGTGAAGCTTGCAACAGTTTCGCCCGCCGGCCTTGGCCGAGTACAGTGCCAGGTCGGCCAAAGCGACCATGGGTACCAGTTCTGCCTGGGTTACGTGCGACCAATAGATACCGAGGCTGGCCGTAACCTGCCCGCAGGGTCCGAAATCGAAGGTTTCGATGCTTTGGCGAATCTTGTCGGCGACACGCTGAGCGCCGCGCCGGTCGATATCGGTGCAGACGACAATGAATTCCTCGCCGCCCCACCGCGCCGCCATGTCGACCACGCGCACATTGCGGCTGAGGACGGTGGCGAAGGCCGACAGCACCTTGTCGCCGTAGTCGTGGCCGTGGGTGTCGTTCAGCTTCTTGAAATGGTCGATGTCGATCATGATGACGGCGGTGGAGAAGGTCGCGCCGCGCTCATTGATTAATGTGTCGAAGCGCTCGGTCACGCCGCGGCGATTGAGAATTCCGGTGAGGTGGTCGCGCCGCGCCGCATCCTGGGCGTCGCGCAGGGCCAGGGCCTCCAGCGTCCGCCGTTCCCGCAAGGCATGACGCAGATTGCTGATCCGATAGCCGAGATAGGTCACGATCATGACGATCCAGATGCCCAGCAGCAACGAATACCATTCGGCATCGCTGAGGATCGCCGTGCGTATCTCGATTTCACGCACCTCGAAGTCGTGGCGGCCCATCGGGGCTTCCGACCCCGTCTCGACGATCAGCGAGGTAATATTGTCGAACTGGGGACGTCCGAATTCCGGCGCCAGCTTGTGTTTGCGCAGCCACCAGTCGGCGACACCGAAATCGTCCAGCACAAATTCTGCGCGCTGCAGCTTGCCGGGTGTCGTATCGGCTTCAACCCGCAGATATTTGGGCGACTCGTCGTCGGCCGCATGGCTGTAGCTTGGGTCGAAGTTTTTGAGGTGGACCCGGAACGAGGTCGATGCGCCGCGATACATCATGGTGATGGCCAGCGAATGCATATGGCTCAGGTCGAGGCCGTGAATGCCCCTGTTGCGGTCGACAAACAGCTCAAAACCGCAATAGGGATAGGCATTGCCGCTGCGCAACTCGCAATCCAAATGCATAGGGCCGAGGTAGCGCGCAAACGACTTACCGCCGATATCGCCGTCGCTGAACACCAGATAGCTGCTGGACGCCGTGGTCGCCGGCGTAAAACGGACGGTGCGCTCGAGAATCTGGTTTTGCCAGATGATGGCGGCGGCTGTGAGCAGTAGCAGGCATAGCAGCGCCGTTTCGAACGCCGCGCTGGTCATCAGCCGCAGGCCGCGGCCGACGAAGCCAGATATATGTGGTTTCAAGCCCTCGTTACGCAACGCTGTTACTACCTATGACAACAGGTTTCAGAAATGCCTTGAAGCTACACTACACGCTAACCCTAAGCAGACGGTGAAGCTTTAATGTTAACGGGATTGCCCGTTCCGGAAACTCCGCTATCGGGTCTCGATGGCGCAGATCATCGAGCGTTATGTCGAGCCGGGCTGAAAACGTCATATTCTCTTTACAGGCTTTGCCAAATCTCTAAACCTTGGCGGCATGACCGCCTCGACCTCCGATCTCGCCATCCGTGCCGGCCTGCGCAATCCGCGCCTGCTGGAAGCGGCCCTGGCCCTCCACGACAACCGCCTGTCCGACGCCGAACCCCTGCTCAAGGCGCATTTGAAGGCCGACCCGCTCGACGTCGCCGCCATTCGCATGCTCGCCGAGCTGGCGGCGCGCATCGGCCGCCTGCGCGATTCCGAAAACCTGCTGCGCCGGGCGTTGGAAATCGCTCCGGAATTCGGCGCCGCCCGCGCTAATCTGGCGACCATCCTGTACCGCCAGAATCGCACGGTCGAAGCCCTGGCGGAGCTCGAACACCTGATCACCGAAGACCCGGCCAATGGCGGCGCCGGAAATCTCAAGGCCGCTGCCCTGACCCGTGTCGGCGAATTCGACGAGGCCATCGCGCTTTACGAAGCGGTCCTTAAACAGTCGCCGCGCCAACCCAAGGTGTGGATGAGCTACGGCCACGCCCTGAAGACCGTCGGCCGCACGCAGGACGGCATCGCCGCCTACCGCAAGGCGCTCGAACTGGCGCCCCACCTGGGCGAGGTCTGGTGGTCCCTGGCCAATCTCAAGGTGGTGAAGTTCTCAGAGGCCGACGTCGCGGCCATGCAAAAGGTCCTGATAGGTCCGCCGATCAGCGACGCCGACCGCTACCATATCGATTTCGCCCTGGGCAAGGCGCTGGAAGACGCCAGGGACTACGAAGCGTCTTTCCGCCATTACAGCGCCGGCAATGCCCTTCGCCGCACCTCCGACACCTACAGCGCCGACGACACGACGGCCTTTGTCGACGACTGCATCGCCACCTTCACGCCGCAGTTTTTCGCCGAACGCCGGGGCAGCGGCGACCTGTCGCGCGACCCCATCTTTGTGCTCGGCATGCCGCGCGCCGGCTCGACCCTGATCGAGCAGATCCTGTCCAGCCATTCGCAGATCGAAGGCACCCAGGAACTGCCTGACATTCCCATGCTGGCCCGCCGCGGCGCCGGCTATCCGCAGCGCCTGACCGGACTGGAGCCGGAAAAATTTGAACAGCTTGGCGCCGAATATCTCAGCCGGACGCGTATCCAGCGCAAGACCGAACGCCCGATGTTCATCGATAAACTGCCCAACAACTGGACGCATACGGGCTTTATTCACCTCGTCCTGCCCAATGCGACCATCATCGATGCCCGCCGCCATCCCATGGCCTGCGGTTTTTCCAACTTCAAACAGCACTTCGCCCGCGGCCAGAACTTCACCTACAGCCTGGAGGATATGGGGCGTTATTATCGCGACTATGTCCGTCTGATGGCCCATTTCGACGCTGTTCTTCCCAGCCGCGTTCATCGCGTCATCCATGAAAATCTCATAGAAGACACCGAAGGTGAGATCAGGGCCCTCATCGCCGCCTGCGGCTTGGAGTTCGAAGACGCTACCCTGAGATTTTTCGACAACGACCGGGCGGTGCGCACACCGTCCTCCGAACAGGTGCGCCGGCCGGTCAATCGCGACGGAACCGACGTCTGGAAGGGTTTCGAACCCTGGCTCGTTCCTTTAAAAAACGCACTCGGCGACGTACTGGAAGCTTATCCGCACGCGCCGGCCTTCGGCTGAAGCGCTATGTAACGTAAGGGAAACCTTACGAAATTGTCATAAATCAGTGATAAATTCGACACGCTTTCAACATCATTCTTCGCGTTGCAGCATATCGCGTTGACGTGTGATCACGACAGGAACAATCCTTTCGCAAATCTCAACCCCAAAGAGGGACCAGGCTATGAGAACGCGACTCCTTTCCGTTACGCTGCTGTCGACCACCATGCTGACCGCCGGCGCTTTCATCCCACATGCTGTCATGGCCCAGGATATGGCCAGCACGACCAGCGACGACACGATCGAGGTCGTGGTTACGGCGCAAAAGCGTTCGGAAAAGCTGTCCAGCGTGCCGATCAGCATCCAGGCCCTGACCACCAAGAAGCTGGACCAGCTGAATATCAGCAACTTCAACGACTATGCGGCGCAACTGCCCAGCGTGTCGTTCCAGACCACGCAGCCAGGTTCGACCAATGTCTATGTCCGCGGCGTGGCCTCTGGCGGCGACGGCAACCACTCGGGGTCCCTGCCCAGCGTCGGCGTCTATCTTGACGAACAGCCCGTGACCACCATCGGTGGCGCACTCGACGTCCATATCTATGACGTCGAACGCATCGAATCCCTGGCCGGACCGCAAGGCACCCTGTACGGCGCCTCGTCCGAAGCCGGCACCATCCGCATCATCACCAACAAGCCCGACACGACAGCCCTCTACGGTCGCTTCGATATCGAAGCCAACACCATCACCGGCGGCGATTCCGGTGGCAAGCTCGAGGCCATGGTCAATGTGCCGCTGGGCGACCGCGCTGCCTTGCGCATCGTCGGCTGGGGTGAGCATGTCGGTGGCTATATCGACAATATCGCGGGCTCGCGCAGCTTCCTGCCCGATCCCGGCGGCATCACCGTCAACAATGCCGACTCGGTCGAAGACAATTTCAACGACCTCAGCCTGGCTGGTGCCCGCGCCGCCCTGAAGGTCGACCTGAACGATGACTGGACCGCCACGGCGACCCTGATGGGCCAGAGCCAGAAGAGCCACGGTGTTTTTGGTTACGACCAGTCGCTCGGCGATCTCAGCGTCCAGCACTTCTATCCCGACTGGCGCAAGGACCGCTTCGCCCAGGCGTCGCTGACCATCCAGGGCAAGATCGGTAATTTCGACATTACCTATGCCGGCGCCGCCATGGACCGTCAGATCAACGCGACCAACGACTATACCGACTATTCCGAATCCTATGACGCGGCCTATGCCTCGTACGGCGGCCTGGCCGGCTACTTCTACTTCCAGGACGCCAATGGCGACACGATCGATCCGCGCCAGTACATCAATGGCGACGACTTCTTCACCAAGGAAAGCCACGAACTGCGCATCTCGTCGCCATCGGAAGACCGCCTGCGCTTCGTCGGCGGCCTGTTCTATGAACGCCAGACGCACCGCATCCTGCAGGACTATATCGTTCCGGGCCTGGCGCCGGACCTGTCGGTCAATGGCCGTCCCGGGACCCTGTGGCTAACCCTGCAGAACCGCAACGACCTCGATACCGCCATATTCGGTGAGCTCAGCTATGATCTCACGCCGAAACTGACCGCGACGGTCGGTTTCCGGTCCTTCCAATACGACAACAGCCTGATCGGCTTCTTCGGCTTCGGCCGTAATCCGAACGGCCCGCCGTGGAACGGCGCCGGTTCTTCGCGTACGGGTGTCGCGGGCTGCTATACGACCAGCGGCGCCACCGTGCGCGATGACTACAATAACGGCGTGTCCAGCACGGTCCTGCCGGGCGCCATTCCGGGGACGCCCTGTACCAATCTCGGTGTTCTCAACGCTGACGGCACGATTTCGGCCAAGCACGCCGAAGGCGATGGCTCGACCTACAAGCTGAACCTGAGCTATAAGCCGATGGCCGATCGTCTCTACTATGCGACCCTGTCACGCGGCTTCCGTCCGGGCGGCATCAACCGCCGCAGTACCATCGGCGCCTATGCCCCGGACTATTTGACCAATCTCGAAGCCGGTTGGAAGATTACCCTGAACAATGGCAAGCTGCGCATCAACGGCGCCGTGTATCATCAGAGCTGGGAAAAATTCCAGTTCTCCTTCCTCGGCCTGAACAGCTTTACCGAAATCCACAACGGACCCGACGCCGAAATCAACGGCATCGAAAGCGACGTGACCTGGGTGCCGTCTTCGCACCTGACCATAACGGCAACCGGCGCCTTTACCGATGCCAAGATCAAGAAGAACCTGTGCTCGTACGATGATCCGACCTATCAATGTACGGCCGGCGACGTCCTGGCGCCGAAGGGCACGCGCCTGCCTGTTACGCCACAGCTCAAGCTGGCCGCCACGGCACGCTATACCTGGACGGTCGCCGATCTGAGCCCCTACTTCCAGGCGTCGCTTGCCTATCAGGGCAAGGCATCATCGGATATACGCATCGACGACGCGGCGGTGGTAGGCGAATTGCCGGCCTTCTCGACGCTCAACCTGGCGACAGGCCTGAACCTGAATAACTGGAGCCTGGAAGGCTATATCAGCAATGTGACCGACGAACGCGGCGAGATATCGCGTTATGTCCAGTGCAGTATCTGTACGCGCACCTACGCTGTGCCGATCCAACCTCGCACCATGGGCATCCGCCTGGGCTCGAAGTTCTGATCGAATTTTAGGCTGAAAAACCAAGCCGCCGGTCAAGCGATCGGCGGCTTTTTTCATGACCACAGAATCTCAAGCGTGATTCATCATTTCCTTATCGAATTTTGATAAGCTGGTGCGGTACAAAATTTGTGAGCCCGTCTGGTGAGCCGGGCCGCCAGTAAAACCATAATGCCAAAGAAGGTAGATGGGTTCCGCCATGAACAAGATCACTGCCGCCAACTGGATCGCCGCCGCGCGGCAATCGTCGCCGCAATCGGCCATGCCCCAGCCTTTGGTGTTTTCGCGCCGTCCGACTGATGCGGCACGCCCCGACACCATCCTGCGGGCCATGGCGTAAGACCCGTCGGTCCGGAGAGTCATTTCGCAGTCCGGGACCAGATCCTCCACCCGGCCACGCGCTTAAAATGGCTGAGCTTTTTCCCCTTGCGCGATCATTCTTCCGACGGGGTTCGCCCTTATGGTGTGCGAACGGACCGGACGTTGCCTTTCCCTGAACGTTAAGAGCTTCACATTTCAGTGTCGCAATAATTTTAACCTGTCTTTACAGAAGATTAAGCGTGCCGTGTTTAATCTCGGCTGACTGGACAAATACGCAGGACGTAATAACGTCCGGTCACGCTTTGCGGATGAGAAAAAATCTAAAATTTCAGGGGTAGAGCATGGGCGGGCTGGATATTAAGCCAAGGTCTCTCCGGCCGTGGGCTGGAGTGTTAGCTGCCGGTATGTCGCTGATCCTGCTCGCCGGCTGCGGCGGCGGTGGTAGCGGTGGCAGCAGCAGTTCCAGCGGCGGCGGCACGCCTGTCGCCACGGGGCCGGATTCGACCACCCCGACGCCCGAACCGCATCCGACCGAGCTCGAAGCCGCGCGTTTCCTGACCCAGTCGACCTTCGGGCCGACGGACAGCACAATCGACAGCCTGACCCATTCGACCCTGAACGACTGGATCACCGAACAGGAGGCGATGCCGCAGACCTCGCACCTCGCCGACCTCGATGCCCGTCTGGCCATGTACCGGATAATCGATCCGAACCGTTACATCTACGAAGACGACTTCTACGACAGCTTCTGGGACCAGGCCGTGACGGGTGACGACCAGTTGCGCCAGCGCGTTGCCTTCGCCCTGTCGGAAATCTTCGTCACCTCCTTCACCAATCCCAATGTCGATGCCCGCGGCATGGCGGACTATTATGACATGCTGGGCCGTGACGCCTTCGGCAATTATCGTGACCTGCTTCAGGACGTTACCCTGCATCCGATGATGGGCGTCTATCTCAACATGCTGGGCAACCAGAAGGAATCGCCTGGGCGTCACCCCGACGAAAACTATGCCCGCGAAATCATGCAACTGATGTCGCTCGGTCTCTATAAGCTGAACATCGACGGCACGCGCGCCCTGACCCTGACGGGCGACCCCCAGCCCAGCTATACGCAGAACGATATCCGCAATCTCGCCCGCGTCTTTACGGGCTGGAGCTGGTACAGCCCGACGCCGGACGACGGAACCTTCTACGGCTGGCCGCGCGACGACGATGCGGTCGTCAAACCGATGCTCTACTACGCCAACTTTCATTCGATATCGCAGAAGCGTTTCCTGACAGCCAATATCCCGGCTTCCGTGACGCCGGACGGCCCGGCCGACCTGAAAATCGCCCTTGATACCCTGTTCAACCACCCCAATGTCGGCCCCTTTATCGGCAAGCAGCTCATCCAGCGCCTGGTGACCTCCGATCCAAGCCCGGATTACGTCAAACGCGTCGCCACCGTGTTCAACAACAACGGCCATGGCGTGCGTGGCGACATGAAGGCCGTCGTCCGCGCTATTCTGACCGACCAGGAAGCCCGCGATGCCGCGAAGACGGCCGAGCCCGGCTTCGGCAAGCTGCGCGAACCGGTTGTCCGCCTCGCTCATGTCCTGCGCGCCTTCAATGCTACATCCTATACAGGACAATGGCGGATCGGTTCGACCGCACCCAACTGGTCGATCAGCCAGTCCGTACTCGACGCACCTTCCGTGTTCAACTTCTGGCGCCCGGGCTATATTCCGCCGAATACGACGCTTGGCCGCAACGGTATCACCGCGCCCGAATTCCAGGGCGTCAACGAGGTCAGCGTCGCCGGCTATATCAACACCCTGCAATATGCGGTGGGCTACGGCATCGGCGACTGGCAGGGCGATGCGATCGGCAATGACGTCAAGATCAACCTGTCGGTCGACATGGCCAATGCCGAAAATCCGGACGCCGTCATCGACCACATGAACAAGGTCCTGATGTACGGCAAGATGTCTTCCCGGCTGCGCGGCCACATCAGCAATGCGATGAACGGCATCGAAATCGGCACCTTGGCCGGTGGCTGGACGCAGAACGACATCGACGAAGCCAAACGCAACCGGGTCAGGGCGGCCATTATGCTGACCATGGCCTCTCCCGAATACCTGGCCCAAAAGTAACTGAGCAGTAGGTGCAATTATGATCAGCAATCTCGGATTCAAGGATCGCGACCGCCGCCAGTTCCTGCGCCAGTGCGCTGCACTGGGCGGTATGGGCGCCATCGCACCGTTCGCCCTGCAACTGGCGGCCGCGGGCTCCCTCTCCGCCGCCTCGGCCCCGGACTACAAGGCCATCGTCTGCATCTTCATGTTCGGTGGCAATGACGCCAACAACATGGTCATGCCGACAGACCAGGACTCGTTCAACCGCTACTGGTACGCGCGCAGCCAGGGCAACGATCCCATCGCCCTGATGCCGGTCGGCGCGGCGGCTGTGGGACTGGGCCAGACCTCGCCCATCACCAGCCGTGTGGTCGCTTCGCGCGCCCAACCGGAATTCTGGGGCGGCATGATCCCGATCGTGCCCAAGACACCCAATCCGATTCCCGTCGGCACCAACGCGACAACGCGGACCTTCGCCCTGCATCCGCATATGCGACCCGCCCAGACCCTGTTCAATGCCGGCCGCCTCGCGGTCATGGCCAATGTCGGCACCCTGATCCAGCCGACACGCCGCTCCGACTACGAAAACGGCCGCAACCTGCCGTCCAACCTGTTCTCGCATAACGACCAGCAGACCATGTGGCAGGCGGGCGCCACCGAAGGCGCCCAGATCGGCTGGGGCGGTCGCCTGGCCGATATGATCGCCAGCGGCAACGGCGCCAACGCCCTGTTCACAGCGCCCTCGACTTCCGGCAACACGGTCTTCCTGTCGGGTGACAAGACCTTGCAATATCCGCTCAATGTCTATGGCAATCCGGCCCAGCGCATCGACGGCACCACAGGCTGGCTGTACGGCAGCAGCATTCCGTCGAAGGAACTGCGCCTGATTATCCGCGATGGCGCGTCCGCCAACTACTTCCAGAACGACCACGCTGCCACGGTGTCGCGCTCCATGTCGGCGGCGGACATCATCAACGGCGCCTACCAGCAGCCCATCCCCTCGGGCGTTCCCGATGCGCCGCCGTTCATAGATCCGTTCACCGGCGACCCGGGCGGCAGCTATTTCCTGGCCCAGCTCAATACGGTGGCCAAGATGATCGCCGCCGGCCCGGCGCTTGGCCTGAAGCGCCAGGTCTTCTTCGTCAGCATGGGCGGCTTCGATACCCATAACGGTGAAAACGGCTCCCAGCCGCAGCTGATGGCCGAACTGTCCCAGGGCCTCGCCTATTTCGACACTGCCCTCAAGAATATCGGCGGCATCGACATGCGCAAGGCGGTGACGGCCTTTACGGCGTCGGATTTCTCGCGCACCTACCAGAGCAATGGCGATGGCACGGATCACGCCTGGAGCGGCCACCATCTCATCTGGGGTGGCGCGGTCAAGGGCGGCGACATGTACGGTCAGTTCCCGACGGTCGGCATCGACCAGACGGGCTTCAAAAATCCGGACATTGTCGACAATGCCATGATCCCGACGACCTCGGTGGAACAGTACGGCGCGACGATCGGCAAGTGGTTCGGCGTGTCGGACACGGACCTGAACGACATCTTCCCGCATCTCGGCAACTTCTCGACACCCTACCTCGGCTTCCTGTAATATGGCTGCACAACGGGGCAGGCACCTCACCCTCCTCCCTGTTGCGTAGCAAAAGGGGAGGTGGCGAGCTTGTCTCGCCGGAGGGGTCATTCCACTGACGACGTCACTGCAAATCGGCTGGCAAGACCTGTGTGCCCGACTGTCCATCAGCGACAGTGCCGGGCTCTGGTCGACGCTCGTCAAGGCCTATGGCGAGCCGCATCGGCATTACCATGCCTTCGATCATATCGCCGCGGTGGTGACTCTGTTCGACACTGTGCGCGACCGCTTCGAAGACCCGGACCAGGCCCTTCTGGCGCTCTATTTTCACGACGTCGTCTACGACCCGTCACGTCACGATAACGAAGCCCAGAGCGCCCACCTTGTGGCGCACCTGCTGCCTGGTCATGACGTCAGTCGGGCCGCTCATCATATTCTGGCAACACAAAAGCACCTGGCCGAACACGATCCGGACACCAATCTGGTACTCGATATCGACATGTCGATCCTGGGTGCTCCGTGGACGGACTATCTCGCCTATGCACGTGGCGTCGCTCGTGAATACCTGCCGGTGTACGGCCCGGAAGCCTATGCCGCCGGCCGCGTCGCCCTGTTCCTGACGCCGACAATCGAACGCGACCATATCTTCCTGACGGATGCCTTTAGCCACCTCGATGCCCAGGCGAAGCAAAATCTCGCTACCGAACGTGCCCTTTGGCAAAGCGGCGAAATGATATAAACAAGTCCCTTCGAGGGAAGCCGCATGACCGACAATATTGCGAAACTGCTTCTTACGGCGGCTTGGACCGGGTTTGCCCTGTTTTTCCTGTCGATGATCGTCAAAAGTTGGTTCGACGGTCGCCTGAGAGTCAGGGGCCTGGGCTGGGTCACGCGCCAGGACAATCCTATTGCCTTCTATTTCCACATCATCTTGTTCGTTATCGTCGGAACGGCTTTCAGCATCTTCGGCCTGTACGTCTTTTTTCTTGGGTTAAGGCGGGTTTTCGGCTTCTGAATTTTCGCCTGCATTTTCCATATCGACTGTATAATCGCGCGTCACAGGAGATTCGACCATGGGCCAGATGATCACCCTCAACCGCCCGGATGGCGGCGCGCTCGACGCCTGGCTTTCCGACACCGACCCGGCGCGCCCCTGCGTGATCGTTATCCAGGAATGGTGGGGCCTGAACGACCATATCAAATCGATTGCCGATCGCTTTGCGTCCGAGGGGTTCAACGCCCTGGCGCCCGATCTCTACCATGGGCGCATCACCAGGGACGCCGATGAGGCCTCGCACATGATGAATGGTCTCGATTTTCCAGGCGCTGTGCATCAGGACATCGCCGCGGCCCTGGATTATCTCAAGGCCATCAACCCTTTGGTCGCCGTCATGGGTTTCTGCATGGGCGGCGCCCTGACCATCGGCGCCGCGGCCCGTCTCGAAGGTTTTACAGCGGCGGTCTGTTTCTACGGTGTCCCGCCCAAGGCTTTTGCCGATCCGGCTGCGATCAAGATCCCGTTCCAGGGTCATTTCGGCAACCAGGACGACTGGGTGACGCCGGCGGTGGTGGCCGATATCGAAGCCGGCATGACGGCAGCCGGCAATCCACCCGAAATCTACAGTTACGACGCCGACCACGCTTTTTTCAACAAGACGCGGCCAGAGGTCTATAATCCAGAAGCCGCCGAACTGGCCTGGAAACGCATGATGGCGTTTTTGCGCGCCAAACTGTAACACTTGGTTTTGCGGCCATGCCTTGACGTTTGTTCGCAAAGATTGACCTTTGCGTCATTCAGGTTTAGCGAAAACCAAACTGTCACATAAGAACAAGGCGCATAACTTGACCGTATTCTACCATGAGCGCGATCTGCCCGACGGCCTGGACCTGGGCAAGTCGGTAGCGCTGGATTCTGAAACCATGGGGCTGCGCTTCGGCCGCGACGACCTGTGCGTGGTCCAGCTGTCCAGCGGCGACGGTAATGCCCACGTGGTACGCATGAATCGCCCTGCCTATGACTGCCCGAACCTCAAGGCCCTGCTTATCGATCCTTCGGTTCTGAAACTGTTCCACTACGGCCGTTTCGACATCGGCATGTTCGCCCTGCACCTTGGCGTGTCGACCACACCGGTCTATTGCACCAAGATCGCCTCGAAACTGGCGCGCACCTATACCGACCGCCACGGTCTGAAGGACCTGTCGCGCGAACTGCTGGGCGTCGACATGTCAAAGGCCCAGCAAAGTTCGGACTGGGGCGCAGCCAGCCTTTCGCCCGACCAACTGGCCTATGCGGCCTCCGACGTCCTGCACCTGCACGCCCTGAAAGAGCGCCTCGACGCCATGCTGGCGCGCGAGGGCAGGACCGAACTGGCCCAGTCCTGTTTCGATTTTTTGCCGCAGCGCGTCAAACTGGATTTGGCAGGATGGGAAGATTGCGATATCTTCGCCCACAGCTGGATCTAGACCGGCGCACACGGATAAATATTTCATGGACGTGACCGAGGTTAATGCCCGTCTTGCCCCGCCCGTCGACGCGGATGAGGAACAGACGGCGCGTCGTCAGCAACTGGGCGTCGAAGTCGCCGCTGTTCGTCGCCGTTCGCGCCTTATCAAGCAACTGCGCACCTTCTTCCCAGCTGCCATCATCCTTCTCATCATCGGCAATTTCGGCTGGATCGTGGTGACCAGTATCGTCAATTCGTTGATCGTCTTCGGCGGCAATTCCAACGAAATCCGCATGACCAATCCGCGTTATTTCGGCCAGAGCGGGAAGGGCGACCATTATACGATCAGCGGTCTTGAGGCTGTGCGCAAGGGCAAGGACTCGACCACCGTGACGCTGAAGGCGCCGGTGATGGAGTTCAAGGGCGACAGCGATCGTTCGACCAGGCTGTCCGCCGCCAATGGCGTCTTCGACCAGACGACACGGCAATTTGTACTTAGCGGCAATGTGGTCATGGTCGCCGGCGGTTCGGATTTTACCTTCAAAACCGATGAAGCCATTGTTGACTTGACGAATTCGACCGTTCATGGCGACAAACACATTGATGGAATGAGTTCCGTCGGTCATATAGTTGGCGAATCCTTTGTCATTTCCGACAACGGCAACTCGGTCGAATTCCACGGCAAGGGCGACGCCAAAGTCACGGCAAGCCTGCAATAGAGGGGAATGGCATGAAAACAACATATCTCGTTCTGGCGGCTATGGCCGTATTCGGTCTTACCTCTTCTGCCGGAGCGCAGGTCTCGCAACAGGGCGGCCCCGTCCTGGTCGGCGGTGACAACTGGCACGCCGACGAAAACGCCCATACCCAGGTGTGGGACGGCCGCGTCGAAATTACCCAGGCGGATTCGCGCCTGCGCGCCGACCATGTCACCATCACCCACGCTGCAGGCGGTGAGGGCGAGAACAAGGGTTGGGGCGAGGTGGTCCGCATCGAAGCCTCGGGCAATGTTTATTACGTGACGCCCGACAATACGGTGAAGGGGGATACCGCCGTCTACACCAAGGCCGAAGACACCATGGTCATTTCGGGCGACGTCATCCTGCAACAGGGCAAGAACGTCATGACCGGCACGCGCCTGGTCGCCGAAGTCGGCAACGGCGTAACGACCATGGACGCCGCGCCGACGGCCTCGGGCAAGGGCCGTGTCCGCGCCGTTATCTATCCCGACGAGGACACCGCGACCAAGGCCACCAACGCTCATTGATAGCTGGGCGCCAGCGCAATCCGATAAAGTGGCCGCCACTTTTCGGTTAAATTGCGCGACAAAACGAAAATCTGGAGCGGGGTTTTGAGTACATCAAAGCCCCGCTCCAGCGCCAGCCGGGAAATATTAAAATCGTGAATGACATACCAGATATCCTCTCCTCCACGCCGAAGCCGGGCGTAGCCGACGGCATCGTTGTCCAGGGCGTAGGCAAGACGTACAAGGACCGCGCTGTCGTCAAGAGCGTCAGCCTGGCGCTGGGTCGTGGCGAGGTGGTGGGCCTGCTGGGTCCCAACGGCGCCGGCAAGACGACGTGCTTCTACATGATTACGGGCCTGATCGAGGCCGACTACGGCACGATCATGCTGGACGGCCAGGACATCACGCACCAACCGATGTATCAGCGGGCGCGTCTCGGCATTGGCTACCTGCCCCAGGAAGCGTCGATCTTCCGCGGCATGTCGGTAGAGCAGAACATTCTGGCCGTGCTGGAACTGAACGAAAAAGACCAGAAAAAGGTCGCCGATGACGCCACGCGCCTGCTCGAAGACCTGCGCATCACCCATATCCGCCACTCGCCGGCGACGGCCCTGTCGGGTGGTGAGCGCCGCCGCGTCGAAATCGCCCGCGCCCTGGCCAGCAAGCCGTCCTTTATGCTGCTCGACGAGCCTTTTGCCGGTATCGACCCCTTGGCCATTTCGGACATCCGCGAGGTCATCATCTATCTGAAAAGCCGCGGCATCGGTATCCTGATCACCGACCACAATGTCCGCGAGACCCTGGAAATCGTCGACCGTGCGTCGATCATCCACAGCGGCGAGGTCCTGTTCGAAGGTACGGCGCAACAGATCACCCACGATCCGGAAGTCCGCCGCGTCTATCTCGGCGAGTCGTTCAACTAAGGTTTTCTGTAGTGCTAGTCAGAGTTCTCACCACTCTGACGGTGGAATCTTGGATCACGAAAAGCACGAAAAGCAGAAAAGCACGAACGGCGTAAGCCGAATCTTCCTCGCCCGAAGGGCAATCGATCACAAAAGCCGCATCAACGAGCTAAGGCGCTTCGCGCGGTAGAACGGCCACATCGCCGCTTATTCGTGCTTTTCTGATTTTCGTGCTTTTCGTGATCCAAAATTCCACTACCGAAGACGTGCCGTCACCGCGTTGAGCGAACGACTATCCACATCTTCCAGCGTCCGCATTAACCCTTCCCAAGAAATTGTTAACGCAATCGTGCCAGACATGATCCCTGCGATATCGCTCCGGCAAAAAATGCTGGGAAGCTAAACAAATATAGACGATTTACGGCCAGTATGGCGCGAAACGGCTATCAGGTTCAGGCATGGCGCTCGGTCAAAGATTAGAACTCAAACAGGGGCAGGGGCTCGTTATCACGCCCCAGTTGCAGCAGGCTATCAAGCTGCTGCAACTGTCCAATCTTGAGCTCGAAGCCGTCATTGAAACCGAGCTGGAACGCAACCCTTTGTTGCAGCGCGACGACGCTGACCCGATCGGCGACGCCGAAGCCGAAGCTCCCGTTGAATACCGCGAAGAACGTCCCGAACTCGAACTCGGCGACCGCGACACGGCCCAGGCCAATAGCGACATGGACGTGTCGCAGGCGGACGTCTATGGCGACGATACGCCGCCGGTCCGTGAACGCGAAAGCGCCAATGCCAGCGACTCCGAAGGACCCATGGTCGACTGGAGCAAGGCCGGCAAGGGCGGCAGCGGCTTCGACGGCGACGACGAAGGCCTGGAACGCAGCCTCAGTCGCGAAAAAACCCTGGCTGAACACCTGACCGACCAGGCGATGATCGCCCACTTCTCGGCGCCGGAAATCGCCATCGCCCAGATCCTGATCGACGCCGTCGACGAAGCCGGCTACCTGCGCGCCTCGCTGGCCGAAATCGCCGACCGCCTGGGCTGCGAACTGAGCCTTGTCGAGAAGGTCCTGGCGGCCTGCCAGGGCTTCGAGCCAACCGGCATCATGGCGCAGTCGGTGCCGGAATGCCTGAAACTGCAACTGATCGAACGCAACCGCTTCGACCCGGCCATGGCCGCGCTGATCGACAATCTCGAACTGCTCGCGCGCCGCGACCTCAGCGCCCTGCGCAAGGTGTGCGGCGTCGACGAAGAAGACCTGATCGAGATGATTTCCGAGCTGAAATCGCTGAATCCGCGTCCGGGTGCGGCTTTCGGCGCCGAACCGTCACAGACCGTTGTGCCTGACGTCTTCGTCCGCCCCGATCCGTCCGGCGGCTGGCGCATCGATCTCAATTCCGATACCCTGCCGCGCGTCCTGGTCGACCAGAAATACCATGCCAAGGTGGCGACATCCGCCCGTTCCGACGCCGAGAAGTCCTACCTCAGCGAATGCCTGAACCAGGCCAACTGGCTGATCAAGAGCCTGGACCAACGTGCCCGCACCATCCTGAAGGTGTCGTCAGAAATCGTCCGGCAACAAGACGCTTTCTTTGTCTACGGCGTCGAATATCTACGCCCGCTGAACCTGAAGACGGTGGCCGAGGCCGTCGGCATGCACGAATCGACGATTTCGCGCGTCACCTCGAACAAATATATTTCGACACCGCGCGGCGTTTTCGAGCTGAAATTCTTCTTTACCTCGTCGATCGCTTCGTCCGACGGTACGGCGGCCCATTCGGCCGAATCCGTCCGTCATAAGATCAAAACCCTGATCGATTCCGAGAAATCGTCCGGCGAAATACTCAGCGACGACCGCATCGTCGAACTGCTGAAAGAGGCCGGTGTCGACATCGCCCGCCGCACGGTCGCCAAGTATCGCGAAGCCCTGCGCATACCCTCGTCGGTCGAACGTAAACGACTGATTAAATAAGGCAATTAATGGTCCCTACCGGGGCTTTTTGCCGCACGTCCAACACATATAAGTGACTTTTCAACGCCGCTTATCGGCGTACTCTGATCTCAGGCCCATATGGGGTCCTCGGCGGCGCCTGACGTGCAACAGGCGCCCTGGTTCTTGCATTTTCAAAGAACGGAGCGATCATCGCTATGCATATTCAAGTCAGCGGAAAACAGGTTGAAGTCGGCGACGCCCTGCGTCAGCGGATCGAAAGCGAACTGGCGTCTGGTATCGCCAAATATTTCGATCGCGGCGGAGATGCCGAAGTCACGATTTCGAAGCAGGGACATATGTTCAAGGCCGATTGCCTTGTACGCTTGGCTTCGGGTCAGATTCTGGTCTCGCACGCCTTTGGTGGCGACGCCCATTCGGCCTTCGACGGTACGCTCGACACGATAGAAAAGCGTGTCCGCCGCTACAAGCAGCGCCTCAAGCAACACCATAATGGCACGCCGGCCAAGGAAGAAACGGCCAATGTCACCGTCCTGCGCGGTGTCGATATGAGCAATGACGATGGCTCTGACGGTGAGCTCGACGACGGTATGGACCATACCTCGCCGCCCCATTCCATGATCATCGCCGAAACCGAAACCCAGCTGCGCACCATGACGGTCTCCGCAGCGGTGGCGGAAATGGAGATGTCCAACTATCCCGCCATCATGTTCCGCAATGCGGGCCATGGCGGCCTGTCGATGATCTATCGCCGTCCGGACGGTAATATCGGCTGGGTCGATCCTGAACGCACGCGCATGCGTGCCGCGTCTTAAGTGCGGGCGCCGGCGCACTGCCTAACAACCACAGTTGACGCGTGAAGCGGGGCCATCTATTGGAACCGCGACCGCGCCATCTGTTCGCCGGCGCTCGATCAGGATCACGATGTACCTCAACAGTTTGCTGGACCGGCGCGCCATTCTCGGCGCAGTCAGCGTGAATTCGAAGCGGCATGCCCTGCAGATGGTAGCGGACGTCGCTGCCCGTCTGCTGGGGCAGGACGTCACTGCCGTCCACAACGCCCTGCTGGAACGTGAAAAGCTGGGTTCGACGGGTGTCGGCCTGGGCGTGGCGGTTCCCCATGCGGCCCTGCCGGGGCTCGAGCGCATGCATGGCATCTTTGTGCGCCTGGAAACACCGATCGCCTACGATTCGATCGATGATATGCCCGTCGACCTGATCTTTGCCCTGCTGGCGCCGGAAGACGCCGGTACGGAGCACTTGCGCGCCCTGGCCAAGGTCTCGCGCCTGCTGCGTCAAAAGGAATTGCGTGAGCAGCTTCGCCTGGTCGACAGCCCCGACGCGATCTACGCCTTGCTGACTGGCTACGCCGACAGCAACGCGGCCTGATCTTCAATTGACGTCGATACTGCCAGACCAGTGCGTCTGCGTTCGGCTACGTCTTCAGATAAACTTCGGAAATTACTGTCATTTTCAACGCGGAAAGCGCGGAAAAGACGGAAAGACGCTGAAATTTAGACTAGGATATCGCTTCTATCGCGCGTAGCGCCTTCCTGCCGCGTGAATTGCCAACAGTTTGGATGACAGCCCTTCGGGCGCAAGCTTGTCCACCTGGTCCCTTTTTCTGCGTCTTTCCGTCTTTTCCGCGCTTTCCGCGTTGAAAATAACTGTAAAATCAAAATATTACGCCATAAGCCAATGCCGCCCACGACCCTGTCAGCCCACAACCTCGATCGGTATCCGCCGTACGTTGTCGCTGGCTGGCGGCCGCGCCACATCGATATGCAGAAGTCCATAGGCCAGAGAGGCACTTCCGACCTCCCAGCCCTCTCCCAGTACGAAGGCTCGCGTGAAGTTGCGCAAGCCGATCCCGCGATGCAGATAGTCGCGTTCGACAGGCTCGCCCACACGCTCTTTTGACGCACTGACGGTCAGATGCGCGCCCTTGACCTCGACACTTAGCTGATCGGCGCTGAAGCCGGCGACCGCAATACTGATGCGGATCTCCGTCGCGCTCAGGGCTTCGACATTATAGGGCGGGTAATTGTCGTGGCTGCGGCCGATGCGCTCGATCAGGGCGCGCATGTCGTCGAAACCCAACAGGTAGGGGCTGTCGAATACCACTGTCCGCGTCATGCCGGCCCTTTCACCTGATATCAGCCTGATATAGGCACGGACGCAGCAAAGTGAAGGTCAATCAGCCTTGCGATTCAAGAAAATCGCTGATGGCGGTCAGGGCGACGGGTTCGGTCAGGGTTGGCGCATGGCCGATATAGTCGACATCGACCCGCTTCAACTTGGGCGCCACCGAGGCCATTTTCTTGGCTTCGCCGGCCTCCAGAACGTCGGACAAGGCACCGCGTACGAGAAGCAGCTTTCGTCCGCTGGCCAGGTTGGCGAAACACGACGCCATGTCGTAGCTGCTATTGGTCTCGGTCACGCTGCGAAAGGCGTCGGTGATATGCGGATCGTAAGCCATCCGCAGCAAATCGCCCTTACCCTTGATAAAGACGCGACGGGCGAATTTCAGCCAGTCGGCCTGGGTGTAGTTGGGGAAGGCCTGGCGGTTCTGTTCGCCGACAAACACCGCCGCATCGTGCCAGTTGCGCAGGCTGACCGGCTTGTGCGCCACCAGGGCGTCGATCCGCGCCATGCCCTTGGGCGACAGGACCGGTCCGATATCGTTCAGTACCGCCGACACGACCAGGTTGGGGCGCAGGGTCGACAGGGCCATGGTGACCAGCCCGCCCATCGACGTGCCGACAAAGATCGCACGGCCGATGCCCAGCGCGTCGCAGAGGTCCAGCACGTCCTTGGCATAGGTCCACAGATGGTAATGGCTGGGGTCGGGATCGTACTGCGACAGGCCGCGGCCGCGCAGGTCGGGCACAATTACGCGGCGATCCAGGCTGGCCATGTAGGGCGCGATATCTTCGAAATCGGCCGAATTGCGCGTCAGTCCATGCAGGCACACGACCGGCAGTTTGACCCGTCCCGGACTGGCCGGATAGTCGCGGGCATACAGGCGCAGGCCGTCCTCGGTAAACCACCAGCGATCCTGATAGGCGGACGCCTTGCGCGTTGGCGCGGCGCGGTCAACTGAACCGCTATCGGCTGTTTGGCCAGCGCTTGCCTGCCCGTCCATGCTGTCCTTGAGTCGTATCAAGATGGGATCCCGTAAAGCTGAGGAAATAAACCCTCTTAAGTGATTCCCTTACAGCAAATCTTTCCGTTTGGGCTAAAAAATTGCACCTGCGAAGCCAGAAGCACGTGAAGAAGGGCTTGAAGATTCGTGCATTTGTGGCTATGAGGCCGGTGAGCCTGCGGGAAGGCTCGCCCCTGCGAAAGACCTCAGGTCGTCCCGGCATCTTTGATTGCTCTATATCATCTGCTCTTTTGTGGCTTTTCACGGGTTGGGGAAAAAGCCGTTTCGCAAAGGAGACTAGCCATGCCTGATCAGGCGCCCAAACCCCTTGATTCGTACAAACGCGACGCCGCACGCCTGCTGAAAGCCGCGCGTTCGAGCGATGTCGCCGCGCTCGCCCGCTTCACCCGGCTCGATAATCCGCCTACGGACCTTCAATTGAAACACGCCTTAGCCGTGGTCGCCCTCGAGGCCGGCCATCCGGGCTGGGCGGCGTTGAAGCAGGCTGCGGATGGCGTCGATTTTTCAGAACTGTTCGGCGCACCCGGCCGGCTCGATACGCTCAATCACTGGTATGCCACCTATGACGAGGCTAAGGCGCACCAGATGGCGCATGGCGGCGTGCTCCTGCCCTATCGCCAGCATTGCTTTGTCACCTCGCTGGACTCTCTGCCACGGCTGGGCTTCGATCGCGACGATCCCGACTGGCAGGCTATTCAGTACGATTTCGTCCGTCCAGCCTCCATTGAGGCCGATGCCCGCATCAAGGCGCGCCTAACGCGTCGCTTTGCCAAGCCCTGAGGTTTAGAATGCCCCTGCTTAATATCGATGCGGTCCACCCCATCACCCTGCCGGACGGCACCGTCATCCCCAATACGGTCTATCTGAAAAATGTCATCAACCACCCGCGCATAACAGTGGGCGACTACAGCTACGCCTCCAGGTTCGACTACGTCGCCGACTGGTCCCAGGCCATCGCGCCTTATCTGTTCCCGATCAGCAAGGAAAAACTGACGATCGGGAAATTCTGCCAGTTCGCTCATGGTGTTCGATTCATCACCTCGTCGGCCAACCATCCGATGACGGGTTTCAGCACCTATCCCTTCAAGGTGTTCAAGCCGGAAACCATGCGCGACTATATCGACCTGCCGTCCAGGGACACCATGGTCGGTCACGATGTGTGGATCGGTCATGACGCCTTGATCATGCCGGGTGTGACGATCGGTTCGGGAGCGATTATTGCGACGGGTTCGGTGGTGACAAAGGACGTCTCGCCCTACACGATTGTCGGCGGCAATCCGGCGGCCTTGATCCGCCCGCGTTTTAGCGATGAAGTCATTGCTGACTTGCTGAGCATCGCCTGGTGGGACTGGCCGATCGACAAAATCGATGTCAACCTCGGTGCGATCGAAGGCGCGGATATCGCGGCGCTGAAACGCGCTTGATCAAAGTATGATGCGGTCGATGATAGCTTTGGGATAGACACCGAAATTGACCAAAAGCCCCAGCCGCAGGTTCGTTGCCTTCAGATAGTTGAGAACCTGCGGCCTGTGGTTTTCGGCACTATCCTGTGCAATTTTCAGCTCGACTACGATTTTGCCGAAACAGATGAAATCAGGTTTGTATATCTTTTCGAGAACCCCTCCTTTGTAAAAGATTCTCAACTCCGGATGCTCGACATAGCCTATAGAGCGGGCTGCAAATTCTTTAGCCAGGCATTCTTGGTAAACGGCTTCCAGAAAGCCAATTCCCATTTCCCGACTGACTTCGAAAATTGCGCCCTGAATGGCGAAAACTTCGTTTTTGTAAAGCAGGTCCTGCGTGTCCATGATGTCCCCTCTTTATGGCAGATTGAGGTGTATCACATTCAGAACAAAATAGGAACATTATTTAAAAACGAGATAGCCTTTCCGCGCAACGCGGTGACGGCACGTCTTCGGCTGTGGAATTGGGATCACGAAAAGCACCAAAAGCAGAAAAGCACGAATGGGAGCAGGTTGAACCCACCTCGCCCGAAGGGCATTCAGCCCAGCTCGTGGCCTCGTGTGCAGAAAGAAGGCGCTTCGCGCGAACGACCGTAATATCCTGAATATTCGTGCTTTTCTGCTTTTGGTGCTTTTCGTGATCCAAAATTCCACTGTTGAAGACGTGCCGTCACTACGTTGCGCGGACAATTCAGTCCGTCTAAATCCGCGAGATCAGCCGATGCATCGGTCGCTTGGCGGCACCCGGGACGCGGTTGAGCTTGATCAGGCCTTCCGGTTCGCCCCACAGGTCATAGGCGTCGGCCTTGACGACCCGCGCCTTGGCGAAATCGCCGGATTTCAGCCCCGTAAAGCCCTTCAGGTAGATATGCCCATCGATCTCTGGCGCATCGCCGCGGGTACGTGCCACCGCCACGCCATCCGCACGAATCTCATCGACCAGCACGTCCTCGATCCGCCCAACCTTGGCGGCCAGCTTTTGCGCCGAGATCCGCGACGCCACCGCCATAAACCGCGCCAGGCGGTCCTGCTTGACCTCTTCCGGCACGTGATCGGGCAACAGCTTGGCCGGTGCGCCCTCAACATTCTCATAGGCAAAGGCACCGACGCGATCGATCTGAGCCGCTTCCATCCAGTCGAGCAGCAGATTGAAATCTGCCTCGGTTTCACCCGGAAAGCCGACCACAAAGGTCGAGCGGATCGTGATGTCCGGGCATATCTCGCGCCACGCCTCGATACGCTGCAAGGTCTTGTCCTGGTTGCCCGGCCGCTTCATCGCCTTCAAAATCTTCGGCGAGGCATGCTGGAACGGAATATCGAGATAGGGCAGGATCTTGCCCTCGGCCATCAGCGGGATAACCGAGTTCACGTGCGGATACGGATAGACATAGTGCATCCGCACCCAGATGCCCAACTCGCCCAGCCCGCGCGAGAGATCCTCGAATGAGGCGTCCCAGTTCTGCCCGCGCCACTCGCTTTGGGCATATTTGATATCCAGCCCATAGGCCGACGTATCCTGGCTGACCACCAGCAGTTCCTTGACGCCCGACTTGGCCAGGGTTTCGGCTTCGCGCAGCACCTCGGCCACCGGCCGCGACGCCAGGTCACCGCGCAGGGTGGGGATGATACAGAACGAACAGCGGTGATCGCAGCCTTCGGAAATCTTCAGATAGGCATAGTGCTTCGGCGTCAGCCGTACGCCCGGATCGTTCTCGGGTACCAGCGGGCGGAACGGGTCGGGCTTCGGCGGCACGATATTATGCACGGCGTCCATCACCGCGTCATATTGATGCGCGCCGGTCACGGCCGCCACATTGGGAAAACGCGCTCGGATCATCGCCTCTTCGCCGCCCATGCAGCCGGTGACCACGACCTTGCCGTTCTCCGCCAGGGCTTCACCGATGGCGTTCAGGCTCTCTTCCTTGGCCGAGTCGAGAAAGCCGCAGGTATTGACCACGATCACGTCGGCGCCCTGGTACGAGCCCGAGGTTTCATAGCCTTCTCCCCGCAGCCGAGTCAGGATGCGCTCGGAATCGACCAGGGCCTTGGGGCAGCCCAGGGAAACAAAGCCGATTTTCGGCGCAGCAGCGGATACAGAGTCGTTCATCAATAAAATACTTGAGTTTGTCGGGGGAAACGTCTTTAAGCCCTCCATAACCACATATTCACGCCGGTTGGAAGCTCTCCGAAAACTTAGTGCTGCCACAGCGACATTCAAGGAACCTCCCATGCTGCTTTTTGCCGATACCGCCGACACCAAGCTTCTGGCTGAACTGAACGAAACCGGCCTGATCGATGGCGTGACGACCAACCCGACCATCATCGCCAAGTCGGGCCGCGACATGTTCGAGGTCATCAAGGAAATCTGTGACCTGATCTCCGGTCCGATCTCGGCCGAAGTCGCCGCGACCGACGCCGTCACCATGATCAAGGAAGGCGAAAAGCTCGCCACGATCGCCAGCAATGTCGTGATCAAGGTGCCGCTGACCCTGGAAGGCCTGAAGGCGACCAAGGAATTGTCCAGCCAGGGCCTGATGACCAATGTCACCCTGTGCTTCAGCGTCAACCAGGCGCTGCTGGCCGCCAAGGCCGGCGCGACCTTCGTGTCGCCGTTCGTCGGACGTCTCGACGACCAGGGCGCCGACGGCATGCAGCTGATCCACGATATCCGCACGCTGTACGACAATTACGATTTCGATACCGACATCCTGGCCGCCAGCCTGCGCACCCAGGCCCACGTCGCCCAGGCCGCCCTGGCCGGCGCCGACTGCGCCACCCTGCCGCCGGCAACCTTCAAGGACATGTTCAAGCACCCCCTGACGGACAAGGGCCTGGAAACCTTCCTGTCCGATTGGGCCAAGACCGGTCAAAGCATCCTGTAATTTGGGCATCCTGTAAAAACATCTCTGCAACTTGTCATAACGCTGCCAAGGCGTATGTTGGCCCTCCCTCGGGAGGGCCTTTTCATGTCCGACTCAACCGCCACGCCGACGCAGCGCCTCGACTCGATCGACCTGTGGCGCGGTTTGATCATCTGCCTGATGGTGCTCGACCACTCGCGCGACTTTATCAGCCGCGAAGCCTACATCTTCCTTCCCCTCGACCTGACACACACCACGCCGTTCCTGTTCATGACGCGCTGGATCACCCACCTGTGCGCCCCGACCTTTGTCTTCCTGTCGGGCGTGTCCATCTTTCTGCAGGAACAGAAGGGCAAGACCGGCGCCGACCTCTCACGCTTCCTGCTGGTTCGCGGCCTTTGGCTGATCGTCCTTGAACTGACCGTCGTCAATTTCGGTTTCGATTTCTGGCCCGGCATCTTCCTCCAGGTCATCTGGGCGATTGGCGTGGGCATGGTCATCATGGCGGCACTGGTCCACTTGCCGCGCCTTTGGGTACTGGCGATCGGCGCCTTTATCGTCGCCGGCCACAATGTCCTCGACCCCATCCAGACCGGCCAGCTATCCACCCCCATGAAGGTCGTGTGGAATCTGTTCATGCAGCCAGGACCTGTGCCATTCGGCGGGTTTGACCTCTACCCGGCCGTACCCTGGTTCGGCATCATGTGCCTGGGCTACGGCCTGGGCAACCTGTTTACCGATACCGGCGCCGATCGGACGCGAAACCTGGGCGTGCTGGCCGGCGCCAGCCTGGCCGTCTTTATCGTCCTGCGCCTGGTCAACCATTATGGCGATCCCGATCCGTGGAGCGCTCCCGCCAATCCAGCTTTTACGCCGCTGGCTTTTATCGATGTCGAAAAATACCCGCCGTCGCTCGACTATGTCCTGCTGACGCTGGGCGTGTCGATCCTGCTGTTCATGGCGCTACCCCGTTTGCCGACGATCGCGAAGACTCCGCTCCTCGCCTTTGGCCGTACGTCTCTGTTCACCTATATCGTGCACATCTATGTGGTGCATGTCGCGGCCATATTGATCGGCCTGACGCAGGGCGTGCCGCCACAGGCCTTCCTGCGCGTCCTGCCGGACCCGTCGCGCGTCGCCGAGCATCATTTCGGCCTGCCGTTGTGGGGTGTCTATCTTGTCTGGTTGGCGATCCTGGCGCTGCTCTACCCACTGTCGCGCTGGTACGCGAACTACCGGTCGACGCACAGAACGTGGTGGACCAGTTACATTTAGCCCAACGTACTCCGGACCCAGGGTGACAATTCACCCTCCTCCCTATCGAGCGAAGCGATGATGGGGAGGTGGCGGCGCAGCCGCCGGAGGGGTCAGGCTTTAATCGCCTCGGCAATCATATTCACCGCCGCCTTGACCTGCTTCTCGTCATCACCCTCGGCCATGACGCGGATCAGTGATTCTGTCCCTGACGGCCGAACCAGCACGCGGCCCGACCCTTTCAGCATCTCTTCGCCTTCACGTATGGCCTGCTTGACGGCGTCCGAATCCAGCGGACTGACGCCGGTAAACCGCACGTTCTTCAGCACCTGCGGCACGGTATCGAACTGATGCCCCAGCTTGCTCATCGGCTTGCCGCGTTCAACCAGCACGGCCAGGACCTGCAGCGCCGCCATCAGGCCATCGCCCGTCGTCGCGTGATCGTTCAGAATGACATGGCCCGACTGTTCGCCGCCCAGATTGAAGCCGCCATCGCGCATGCGTTCCATGACGTAGCGATCGCCGACCTTGGTCCGTTCCAGCTTCAGTCCGCGGGCGCCGAGATAGCGTTCCAGTCCCAGGTTCGACATGACCGTCGCCACGACGCCGCCGCCCTTCAGCATGCCCTTGTCGGCCCAGTTGCCGGCAATGATCGCCATGATCTGGTCGCCGTCGACCACCTTGCCGTTTTCATCGCAGATCACCACCCGGTCGGCGTCGCCATCCAGCGCGATCCCGAGATCGGCGCGCGTTTCCTTGACCTTTTCCGCCATGGTCTCCGGATAGGTCGAGCCGCACTTTTCGTTGATGTTGACGCCGTCGGGCGATACGCCCATGGAGATCACTTCGGCACCCAGCTCATACAGGGCCAGGGGCGCGACCTTATAGGCCGCACCATGGGCGCAATCGATGACGATTCGCAGCCCGTTCAGGGTCAGGTTGCGTGGATAGCTGGCCTTGACGATCTCGATATAGCGCGCCTGGGCGTCGTCCAGCCGCTGCACGCGGCCCAGCTTGTGCGGTTCGGCGATCCCGTCCAGGATATCACCGTCCATCCGTGCCTCGATCTCCAGCTCGACCTCGTCGCTCAGCTTGTAGCCATCGGGCCCGAACAGCTTGATGCCGTTATCGATAAAGGGGTTGTGCGAGGCGGAAATCATCACGCCCAGATCGGCGCGCATCGACCGCGTCATCAGCGCCACGCCGGGTGTCGGCAACGGTCCGAACAGTCGCACATCCATCCCCACAGAGGTGAAGCCGGCGACCAGGGCCGGTTCGATCATATAACCCGACAGCCGCGTATCCTTGCCGATAACGACCAGGTGGCGGCGATCGGCGTTCGACATGAACATCTTGCCGGCAGCCATGCCGACGCGATAGGCGACTTCGGCGGTCATCGGGAAGGTGTTGGCGCGGCCACGGATACCGTCTGTGCCGAAATATTTGCGCGTGCTCATGAAATTGGTATTGTCCGTAGTCGAGGGCTGGGATGGGGCGTCTTATAGGCGAAACTTTACGCACGGCGCGTAAAATCTTTGTTCTGAATTGTAACCAACCAATAGTTAAGAGCTGAATTTATTGACTAATTTCGCAAAGCCTGTAACGATCTGTCATGGTAATTTATGACTTCGTTCAAACCCTTCTGCTAAACCCAGCGACCTAATACCACTGCCGCCCCTTCGGTTGCCCCGCTTACAAAAAGGGGAGCGCCTGAAGCGGTGGCCGTAAGTCTTCTACGCCAGAACTCGAAAGCGGAAAACACAAATATGTGCGGCATTATCGGCATCATCGGCAGTTCACCTGTCGCCCCCCGCCTGCTCGAATCGCTTCGCCGCCTCGAATATCGTGGCTACGACAGTGCCGGTATTTCGGTTCAAACCCCGGATGGTCCGCAACGCCGCCGCGCCGCCGGCAAGATCCGCAATCTCGAAGCCGCCATTGACGCCGAACCCCTCGACGGTCTGGTCGGTATCGGTCACACGCGCTGGGCGACACACGGCGCGCCGACGGTCGCCAACGCCCACCCGCACGCCTCGGGCCGGGTGACCCTGGTCCACAACGGCATCATCGAAAACTACGCCGAGATCAAGGCCGAGCTGAAGGCCAGGGGCCATGTCTTCTCGTCCGATACCGACACCGAAGTCATCGCCCACCTGCTGGACGATGCCCTGCAATCGGGCGCCGGGCTCAAGGACGCCTTCAAATCCGTTCTCGACCGCCTGCACGGCGCCTATGCCCTGGCCATCCTGGTCGGCGGCGAAGACGAGACCATCCTCGGCGCCCGTCGCGGTTCGCCCCTGGTCGTCGGCTGGGGCGACAACGAAATGTTCCTCGGCTCCGACGCCTTGGCTGTCGGCCCCTTTACCCAGCGCGTGACCTATCTCGAAGAGGGCGACTGGGTGGTCCTGCATCGCGATGGTGCCGAGATCCACAATGCCGCCGGCCAACTGGTCAATCGGCCGACGAGCATTGTGTCGGCCTCGGCAGTTCTGGTCGAAAAAGGCGCGTTTCGCCACTTCATGGAAAAGGAAGTCCACGAACAGCCCGAAAGCTGTCAGCGCACCTTGTCGGCCTATCTTGACCCAACGACCTCAAGCGTGCGCGCCGACATTGCTGCCCAGGCGGACTTTGCCAATATAGCCCGTATACAGATTATTGCCTGCGGTACCGCCTATTATGCCGGATCCATCGCCCGCTATGCCTTTGAAAAGCTGGCCGGATTGCCGGTCGACGTCGAGGTCGCCTCGGAATTCCGCTACCGTACTCCGGCCACCACGCCCGGTACCCTGGCCATCGCGGTATCGCAGTCGGGCGAGACGGCCGACACCCTGGCTGCCCTGCGCTGGTGCAAGGACCAGGGCCTGCGTACCGCTGCGCTCGTCAATGTCCATTCGTCGACCATGGCCCGCGAAGCCGACCTGATGTGGCCGACCCACGCCGGCCCGGAGATCGGCGTCGCCTCGACCAAGGCCTTCACCGCCCAGTTGTCGGCCCTGTTGTCGCTGGTCGTCTGCGCCGCCCGGCAACGCGGTCAGATTGATGCGACCGAAGAGGCGCGCCTCGTCCAGACACTGCTGGGTGCGCCCGGCCTGATCGCCGAAGCCATGGCCATGGACGCCGACATCATCCGCGTGACCGACGACCTCAGCAAGGCGCGCGACGTCATCTATCTCGGCCGGGGCGAAATGTACCCCCTGGCCCTCGAGGGCGCCCTGAAGCTGAAGGAAATCAGCTACATCCATGCCGAAGGCTATGCCGCCGGTGAGCTGAAACACGGCCCGATCGCCCTGATCGACGAAAACACGCCGGTGGTGGTCATCGCCCCGGACGATGAGCTGTTCGAAAAGACGGCGTCGAACGTCCAGGAGGTCGCGGCGCGTGGCGGCCGGGTGATCATGATCACCAATGTCCCGGAAAAGGTCCCGACTCTGCCGGGCGACGCCGCCAAATCGCTGAAGGTGATCAAGGCGCCGTCGTGCGACGCCTTTATCGCCGCCCTGGTCTATTCGGTGCCGATCCAGCTTCTCGCCTACCACACCGCCGTCCACAAAGGCACCGACGTCGACCAGCCGCGCAACCTCGCGAAATCGGTTACGGTCGAGTAGTTCCAGGTCGTAGCTTTTGGCGTGAATCTTGCAGGCTTCTTTTTCCGGTTCGTATTCGGGAGAAGAGATTATGATCTCGCGTTCTGCTGTTCAGGTTTTTGACGTCGTCCGTGCCGCCGCCCTGCTGCCTCTGGCGCTGGTCCTGGTGGTTTTCCTGGCTGTTTGGGAACTGACTTCCTAGATTGCCCCTTGCGTCGTTGACGGGTCATCCCAATGTCCTGTGCCTGAAACGGGCAGGACCGTGACCATAGCCACAAGGCTGAACGGCTTTATCACCGTGACCACGTCACCGGCGGTCCCAGTTGCTCCGCTTCGCCAAAGCTGCGAACATCGTGTCGCTGTGTTCATCCTCGATGACAATGAAAGCGTGGTAGCATGCTGAAAACGATCGATGCCGCGGCAATGTTTTCCGCTTCGGCAGGTTTTACCGATACAAAATCTTCAATGTGCCTCACGCTGACGCGTCGTGCCGTCCTGACCGGAGCAACGGTCGCTGCAGGCTTCGCAAACACAGGATATGCGAAAGCCCGCTTGCCGCAGACCACTTGGCGCTTCGACTCCGTCACGGGTTTCAACCAAGGCAAGGTTCATGTCGAAGGCCAGCCGCAGCGCGTCCCTACGCCGCTTGGAGCCGCCATTGCCTTTGACGGCATCGACGATGCCCTGTTCGTCGATAGTCATCCACTGGCCGGCGCCAAGACCTTCACCATCGAAGCGCTGATCCGGCCTGACGGCGGCGCAACCCAGCAACGCTGGCTGCACCTGAACCAGGACGCGCCGTCTGTTGAACATACCCGCATCCTGTTTGAACTGCGCGTCGTCGGCGATCACTGGTACCTCGACGCCTTCGCCGGCGGCCCCGGTTACACCTGCACCCTGGCCGATCCGCAAAAGCTGCACCCCGTCGGCCAGTGGTATCACGTCGCCCAGAGCTACGACGGCACGACCTATCGCGCCTATGTCAATCGCGTCGTCCAGGCACAGGCGGATATCGCCTTTGCAGCGCAGGGTCCGGGACACACCTCCATCGCCACACGCATAAACCGTGTCGACTATTTCAAAGGCGCCCTGCGCCGCATCCGTTTTTCACCGTATTGCCTGAACCCGGCCGACTTTCTCAATCTGGTATGACCTTTTCAAGCGCGTCCGAGGCGCAAGTCAGTGTGATCGCGTCTTCGACAGTGGAATTTTTTGGTACGAAAAACACAAAAAAGTGAAAAGCCCGAATGGGAGCAAGCTGAAAAGCCTACCCCCGAAGGGCATTCGTTCTCTGCCTGTGGCAAAAGGCATTGATAGAAGGCGTTTCGCGCGAAAAGTTCTGGACACGTTCGTGCTTTTCACTTTTTTTGTGTTTTTCGTGCCAAAAAATTCCACCGTCGAAGACGTGCGTGCTCGCTTAAGCACTACGGAGACCTGACCTTCGCAGCCGAGTGAAAGCTTGCTGGCATTAGACGTCAGCCAATGCTTAAATGTCTGGTAAAAGCCAATCACCGGAGGATGTCATGGATCGCAATCGTCGCCAGATGCTGCAAGGGTCGGCGCTTCTCGCCGGCCTGTCGGTCAGCCTCCAATCCGTAGCGCAGGCGTCGGATGAAGCCGCGCCCTGGCCCGCGCCCACCGAAATCATAAACCTGTGGCCGAAGGGCATTCCGGGCGCACCCGCTGTCCTGCCGGTTGAAACCGTCGAGGATACGGCAACTGATGGCAAGAGCCACTTCCGCCACGCCACCGGCATCGCCGTACCGCGACTGGCCGCCTTCCCCGCCAAATCACCCAATGGCGCGGCTGTTCTGGTCATTCCGGGCGGCGGCTATACGGCCAACTATTTCGACCACGAGGGCTACCTCGTTGCGGACTTCCTCAACAAGCTCGGTGTCTCGGCGTTTGTTCTGTTTTACCGCCTGCCGGTCGGCGGCTGGGCCAACAAGGCAGACGTGCCCCTGGCCGATGCCCAACGGTCCATGCGTCTGATCCGCGCCAATGCTGCCCGCTTTTCGCTTGACCCGGCACGGCTGGCCGCCCTGGGATTCAGTGCCGGCGGCCACCTGTGCGGCTCTCTGCTCACCCGCTATGCCGCCCAGGTCTACAGCCCGGTCGACGCCGCCGATACACAGGATGCCCGGCCGTGCCTGGCTGCGCCCATCTATCCGGTCCAGTCGATGGAGGCTTCGGTCGCCCATATGGGGTCGCGCGTCAATCTGCTGGGTGATAATCCGTCTGCTGAACAAATCAAAATCTATTCCCCGGATCAAAACATCACCCCGGCCTGCCCACCGTGCTTCCTGGCCCATGCCGAGGATGACGCCACGGTTCCGGTCGCCAACAGCCTGCGTCTGCGGGACGCCCTGAAAGCGGCTGGCGTGCCCGTCGAGACGCACCTGTTCGCCGAGGGCGGCCATGGTTTCGGCATGACGGGCGCCGTGGGCAAGCCGGCGCACGACTGGCCGCAGATGTTTGCTCGCTTCGCCCAGTCCAAGAGCCTATTCTAAAAAGAGTCTATTCTAGAAAAGGGTCTGTTCTAAAAGCCTTGTCTTGGCGTCAAGGCCCTGACCTTGGCGACGGGGCCAGGCCGTACGGTCAGGACCATGATCTGCGGCGGCGCACCGAAGCGCACCGGCATGCCGCTCGACCCCAGCCCCCGCGTCACGACCAGTATGCGCCCATCGACGATGGTCCAGCCCTTGGCGGTGTCTTCCGTGTGGCGGCATACCTGGACCGGCGCTCCGATGAAGGGTAGCCGCACCTGGCCGGCATGGCTGTGCCCGGACAACTGAATCGGCGTGTGATTGGATGGCCAGTCGAACAGTCCGGGGTTGTGCGTCAGGCTCACCGTGGCGGCGCCTTCAGGCGCCTGGGCGGCCGTTGCCGGAAAGTCTGGGTTCTCGGTCTGGCCGTCTTCGACCCCCAAGATCCACACATCGCCACCCGGCCGCGACAGTTGCGCGGCCTTATTCTCAAGGAAATGGATATGGGTTTCCGCCAGGACCTCCCGCGTTCGCTGGCAGTCCCACCAGCAATCGTGATTGCCCATCACCGCATAGACACCGAGCGGCGCCTCGAACGTGCCCAGGGCGCGCAGGCCTTCCTCATCCAGCGCGATCTCCTTCGCCGAGCGCATCGGCCGGGCGCCGAATTCACGCCGTCCCTTGAAGACATTGCCGCCGATATAGTCACCGGCCAGAAGTACGACATCGGGATGCAGGGCGGCAACCTGGCGCGCCAGGTCGCGCACGCGACTGGGCGGCATATGGACATTATCGACGTGAAAATCGGACAGCAGGACGATGCGCAGCGGCGCTGTGCCGGCCGGCCATTCCGGCACCTCGGCTTCCAGTTCGGTGACCGTTGTCGATCGTGGTTCGAACCAGAAGGCGTCAGCCGCCAGCCCGGTCAGAGCCAGTGCGACAACCCCCCAAATAATGCGTCCCCGCTTTCGCATGTCGGAGCGATATCACGATAATGCGATCATATATAGGCAACTAAATGGTTGCGAATGAAGTTCCCGATGTTTATAGCGCGGATATGGAGGTTCGCATGTCAGATATTATCGAAAAACATATCGTGTTGAAAGCGGCATTGGATCGAGTCTGGGCCGCAATCGCCGATTCCGCCCAGTTCGGCACCTGGTTCGGCGTGCGTTTTGATGGCCCGTTCGAGGCCGGCAAACCGCTGCATGGTGTCATCGTGCCAACGGCGGTCAATGATGAAATCGCTGCGCACCAGAAGCCGTATGAAGGCACGCCTTTCCAGATCAAGGTTGAAACGATTGCACCGCACACCCTGTTTTCGTTCCGCTGGCATCCCTATGCGATCGACAAGACCGTCGACTACTCCGACGAACCCATGACCCTGGTCACCTTCGCCCTGAAGGAGGTTGCGGACGGCGTGCACCTGACCATCACAGAGTCAGGCTTCGAGAACCTTTCACCGCAGCGTCGCGCCGAAGCCTTCCCGATGAACGAGGGTGGCTGGCAGGCCCAGACCGGCCTGATCAAAGCCTATGTCGAGGCCTATCTTGCCCGCTGAAGCCGCCATCTTTTCCGCGCTCGGCGATGCCAATCGCCTCGCCCTTATCGAACGGCTGATCCGTGTGGGCCCCAGTTCGATCGTCACCCTGACCGGCGATAGCGGCCTGACGCGCCAGGCCGTCACCAAGCATCTCAAGGTCCTGGAAACCGCTGGATTGTTGCGCTGTCAGCGTGTCGGCCGCGCCACCTTGTGGCAGATCGATCGCCGCACCCTGGGCGAAGCCCGTATCTGCCTGGCGCGGATTTCGCAGCAATGGGATGAACGTCTTGAGCGTCTTCGCCAGCAGGTAGAAGGTTAGCAAATTTTGTCACTTAGCGCAAAAATCTCCGAATAATTTGCATTTCGTGACATGACAAACGACGCCTGATGTTCCATATGGAGGGCCTCAGTAACTCGTTTTCAGGCTCTACCTCGTTATGCGCGACTTTTATCGTATCCGCCGTCTGCCCCCTTACGTCTTCGAAGAAGTCAACAAGGTCAAGGCACGGCTGCGCGCAGAAGGCGTCGACGTCATCGATTTCGGCATGGGCAATCCCGATATGGCGACCGCGCCGCATATCGTCGACAAGCTGGTCGAGACGGTGAGGAAGCCCAAGACCCACGGCTACAGCGTTTCCAAGGGCGTCCAAGGCCTGCGCAAAGCGATGGCCGGCTATTATGACCGCCGCTACGGCGTCAAGCTCAACCCGGATACCGAGGTCGTGGCGACGCTTGGTTCCAAGGAAGGGTTTGCCAATCTCGCCATGGCGATCACCGCGCCCGGCGATACGGTCATTTGTCCGAACCCGGCCTATCCCATCCACGCCTTCGGATTCCTGATGGCGGGCGGCGTTATCCGTCACGTTCCGGCCCTGTCGCCGGAGGCCTATCTGTCGGGCATTTCCAAGGCGGTGAAGCACTCGGTGCCGACGCCATCGGTGATGATCGTGTCCTATCCGTCCAACCCGACGGCGCAGTGGGTCGATCTCGACTTCTACAAGGAGGTCGTCAAGCTGGCGCAGAAGCATGACCTGATCGTGCTCAGCGACATCGCCTATTCGGAAATCTATTTCGATAACAACCCGCCGCCCTCCCTGCTTCAGGTCGAAGGCGCGCGCGAACGTTCGGTCGAGATTAATTCGCTGTCCAAGACCTATGCCATGGCCGGCTGGCGCATCGGCATGGTGGTCGGCAATTCGGAAATCTGCGCCGCCCTTTCACGCGTCAAATCCTATCTCGACTACGGCGGCTTCGCACCCATACAGGTCGCTGCTGCCGCCGCGCTCAACGGGCCGCAGAACAATGTCGATGAGATTCGCGCCACCTACAAGTCGCGCCGCGACGTGCTGATCGACTCGATGAAGCGCGCCGGTTGGGACATTCCGCCGCCGCCGGCTTCTATGTTCGCCTGGGCCAAGATTCCGCCCAAGTTCGAACATTTGGGCTCGATCGAGTTTGCCAAGCTGCTGATCGAAGAGGCCCATGTCGCCGTGGCGCCAGGTCTGGGCTTCGGTGAATATGGCGAAGGCTATGTCCGCATCGGTCTGGTCGAGAACGAACACCGTATTCGCCAGGCCGCACGCAATATCAAAAAGCTGTTGCAACCGGCTGGGCGTAACACGCCTGACGACGCATCCTTGCTCGACAGCGCTACGGCTGAGTAGGCCTACGCCGAAGCCGGGAGCGCGACGCGTATCGAGCTCCAAACGGCGCTCAATACGCGCAGCTTGTAATGACAGGGCTGTCATCGGGGACGTGCGCGGCTTTGCTGCTGCCGGTCACGGCTTTGCGTCTTAAATATCTGTTTATTCTTTTTGACTCTTTCCACATTTTAAGCTTTCATGACAAAATTGTGCAGCGCACAGTTTTTGCAGGTTTCTGACATTATTCGGTCATGATCTGCATCGACGGGCTGGGCGCGATGAGGCTTTGTTGTCAGGTCGTTTGTTAAGAGGTGAGGGCGTGGTCAGTCTTGAATTTGATCTGAATACCGAATCGGAAAACGACGCTTTTTTTGGTGCTTTTTTTAAATTTGTCGAAGCTGCCTCTATCCAGGATACCGACGCCATTTCGGTGCATTCGGATCCCAATGGCGATCACCTGACCAAGGTTGTGACCTTCGAGGACGAGTTCCAGGCGGACCAGTTCAAATCCTATTGGACGCAACGCCGCAAGTGGCTGGGACTCTGATCGGATCGGCGAGGGCGTCTGCGTTCCGTGCATCGTCACGTCTTATGTTCCACATTTCGTTGTGACTGCCGGCGCAAACAGCGTTTCACGTGCGATAGATTCAGTCTAGGCTGGCGTCATGCTTCGCCTGCGCCATCTTCCCCTGAAAATCCGCCTGCCCCTGATCCACGGCGCCCTGCGCCTGCTTGGCAATGTCCGTTCGTCGCACTGGAGTCGCGCCGGCAGTGGCGCGCCGAAGCCCGGGCCCTTGGTTGTATCGGGCTTTTTCAACGAAACCCTTGGTATCGGCCGGGCGGGTCGCCTGACTGCTGAAACGTTGAAGGCGGCCGGCTATGGTGTCGTGCAGCACGACCTGCGTCCGTGTTTTAAGCAGATCCTGCCGCAAGCTGGACATTTGCCTGGCCAAGGCGGCGTATGGCTGATCCACGCCAATGCTCCGGAATGCCTGGTCGCTTTTCTGGCCCACGCGCCAAACACCTGGGCCGACCGCTATCGCATCGGTTATTGGGCATGGGAAACGCCCAAGGCGCCGGCCGACTGGGTGTGGATCGCCGACTATCTGCACGAAATCTGGGTGCCCAGTCGTTTCACTCTTGACGCCATGGCGGCGGCTTTTCGTCAGGCGGGGCGCGATGACCTGATTGCGCGCCTGCGCCTTATGCCTCATCCTGTGCCGGCCCTGGCCGCTATGCGTTATCAGGATGCCCAGACGCGTTTCGGTCTCGATCCGGACCTGTGCGAGGTCTTAAGCCTCTTCGACACCAAGTCCTCGGCGGCCCGCAAGAATCCGTGGGGCGTGGTTGACGCCTGGTGTCAGGCCTTTCCGCACGCAGCGAACCAGGCCCGTCTGACCCTGAAGGTGAGCGACCTCACGGGCGACCGCGTCACGGAGCAGCGTCTGCTGGCCCTGGTCGCCGTGCGCCCCGATATCCGTGTGATGAGCGAGCGGCTGGGCGACGCCGAGATGGACGGACTGATCGCCGCCAGCGATCTGCTGATATCGCTGCATCGTTCGGAAGGTTTTGGCCTGACCCTGGCCGAGGCCATGGCCGCCGGCGTCGGGGTCATTGCCACCGGCTGGTCGGGCAATATCGATTTCATGAACGACGGTAATGCCCGCCTGGTGCCGTCGCACCTGATCCCGATACGCGATCCGGACGGCCCCTATATGGGGCTGGAGCGCGATCGCGATCAGCGGTGGGCCGAGCCGGATATCGCCGCCGCGGCAACGGCGCTCCGCAAACTGGTCGGTAATTCTGCCCTGCGTCGTGACCTGTCCGGCGCTGCCCGTCGCGATATCCGCAAACTGGATGTGCCGTGGCAGCGTGCGGCCCTGCAGACCCTGGCGTTCAACCTTTATCTGTGACGACGCGATAACCGGCAAAGGCAAGGACGGCGCACATGACGGCGGCCAGTATGGCATGGGCTGTCGTATCGGCCGCGCCGTGCAGCTGGACATCGGTCAGAAATCCGACCCAGACATAGGTGCAGAAACCGCCGGCCATCAGGGCAAAGCGCTGGACGTCGCTCCACGTCTTGCCGCGCGTGAAGACGACCATAAAGGCGACGAACAGCGCTTCGATCCCTAAGACGGCAGCGACGCAGGTCGGCCAATCCCAATGCAGCCTGCCTTGCGCGAACTGTTGCAGCAGCATCAGGGCTGAACCCGGAATGAGGCTTCCGAGGAACAGTACAGACGGATGCGGTGCGGCCGTAGCGCCCGTTGAGGACTTCGGCCACAGCAGGGCCGCCGCGACCAGGGCGATGACGATCATCGCAACGCCGCCCAACTCCATCGGCGTGGCCATGAACGGGCGCTGTTTGTAGGTAAAGGTCGCGACCAGGGTACAACCCGCCAAAAAGAGCAACGTGAAAGCAGAGATGCCGACAGGACCCAGCCATGCCTGGTCGCGCTTGTTTTTGAACAGGGCCTCGCTCAGGCCGATCGGCACACAGATGCTCCACACGACATGAATGCTGATAACGAAAATCAGCCAGGGCAGGGCTGTACCCAGTGCGGGAATAAAACCAAAATCGATCAGGCGCAGGCCGAGATAATTGGGGTTGAACAGCGATTGGGTGACGAAACCTTCTTCGACAAAGCCATAGGCGCAGGCCAGCAGCGCCATGGACACCCAACCGCGGCCGGTTCGCCGCACGATCTCGCGGATCAATATGGCGCCCGATCCGTACATCATCGCCATGATTGGCAGGATAGCGATCATCGAGACAGGCAGGCTGCCCAGCAGATATTCCGCGATCAGCGGCGACAGGAGAAACAGGCTCAAGGCCGCGGGTAGACGACGCCACATGATAACCTCCACAAATATTGACTATTCATAGATAGTCTAATATTAGACAATATGCAAGCGCCATGTTAGGGTCATCTTATTGACGACGACGCCCACTGCATTCTAAGCCAGTCCCATGAGCCAGCCCGAAGAAACCGTCATCGCCCAACACCAGAAGGCCATGGGCTATCTGCTGGCCTCGGCGCATCACCTGTTCCGGGCCCGCATGGTCCGGGCGCTGGACGGCGGGCCGCTGCATATGGGCCACGTCGTGCTGCTGGCCAGCCTGTATGCGCAGAACGACCTGACCCAGGCGCAACTGGCCCAGATATCGGGCATTGAAAAGTCGTCCGTGGTGTTGTTTCTCGACGCGCTGGAAAAGGACGGCTGGGTGGAACGTCGCCGACACCCGACGGATCGCCGGGCGCACAATGTTCACCTGACCGACAGCGGCCGGGAACGTTTTTCTGTTGTGGGTATCCGGCTCGAAGCTGAGCAGACCCAGGCCCTGTCCGTGTTTTCTCCAGACGAGCGGACGCAACTGGAAGGCCTGTTGCTGCGCCTGATCGGACATCTGCAGGGGTGACCTGCGGAGACTCTTATACCGCCCCGCCGGCGGTATATTTATTACGCCAGAAGCCTCTAAAGGCCGGCTAAGCCGACCTGACGCTGGCCAGGAAATCCATGGCAGTGGTCTTCAGCATCCGCGTTTGATCGGCCAGGTGTTCGATATCCGTCAATGCCTCACGCGCCTGGGTGCCGGTGCGCGTGGCGGTCAGGCTGACTTCTCCGATGGCGGCGCCGACCTCCGATGTCGACATGGCGACTTCGCTGGTCGAGCGTGAGATTTCGCCGACCGCCTGGCTCTGCTGGATGACCGATTCGGAAATGGCGGTGGAGATGTCACGCAGACCGACAACCATATTGGCGATGGTCACCATGGCATCGGCGGCCTGGGCCGTCGTCTGTTGCACAGTCTTGACCTGAAGGCTGATTTCCTCGGTCACCCGCGCCGTTTGCTGGGCGAGGGCCTTGACCTCCGTCGCCACCACGCTGAAGCCACGTCCGGCCTCGCCGGCGCGCGCCGCTTCGATGGTCGCATTGAGCGCCAGCAGGTTGGTTTGCGAGGTGATCTGAGTGATCATGTCGATACTGCTGCCGATGCTCTGGGCGGCCGCATTCATGGCTTCGACCTTGGCCGTGGCGTCATGGGCCCGCGACGCGGCGTCACCCGCGGCCTGCGAGGCACGCGCGGCCTGATCGGCGATGCTGTGGGACGAGGCCGACATTTCTTCCGTGGCGCCGGCCACCGACTGGACATTGGCGCTGGCCATATCCATCGAATGGGCGGCGGCGTGGCTGCGGGCGCGCGTTTCTTCGGCATTGGTATTAAGTTCTGTCGCCGTCGCGCCCAGGCTTTGATTCACATGGCCCAGCCGTTCGACAATGCTGAGTATCGATGACTCAAATCGATCCGCCATATCGCGCATGGCCTTGCCGCGGGCCTGACGCGCCGTTTCTTCCATTTGCACCTGGCTGAGTCGTAAGGTTTCGGCCTCACCGAGGGTGTTGCGGAAACTGGTCAGGGTACGGACAATCACGCCTGTCTCGTATTCGTCGCCCTGGAAAGGGATTTCGGACGTCGATTCACCCTGAGCCAGTTTCTGCATCAGTTCTGACAAGAGGCGCAGCCTTCGCGACAGGCCGGAGCCTATGACCGTTGCCAGAGCCAGGGCCAGCCCCAATACAGCGGCGGCGATCGCCAGTTCGATAAACATGCGGCCGGATTCTTTCGCAGCCCGTTCGCTTTGCATGGCGCCGAGATCGCGATTACCGGGTGTGAACAGGGCGTCGGCGGCGGTCAGGAAATTGCTATAGGCTGCGGGGTCCTTGCGAAAGGCGCTACCCGCGGCCAGGAATTGGTCGAGTGCGGCCTGGGTGTCGCCGGCCAGCTTGCCCGAGGCGCTGTATTGGCCCGACTTGCCGAACGAGTCGCCAAGCGCGGCCATGGCATTGTCGAAAGTGACGCCGGCGATCTCGCTGGTCGGCGCGTCATGAAGCGCGGCGGCCGCAACGACGGCGGCCGGCATCTTGGTGGTCACCGCATCCATCATATAGTAGCTGGGCAAATCAGGATCGAGGATCAGTTTTGATTTGTCGGTCACCTCGGCGAACAGGGCGTTGGCGGCTTTCAACAACTCGGCGCCCGACAGGTCCGACAGGGCGTCGGCGTGGGCCGGATCGACCATTTTCGCGTTGTCGGCCGCGACTTTCTTTAACGTAGCCCCATCAACGGCACCCTGGCCCGCTGCACCGGCCATGACGTCGGGCCACAGGGCACCAAGATACTGCGAGCCCGCTTCTTCGCTTTTGGCGAAATCGACGGCCACCATATGGGATTGGTACAACAGCCAGCCGGTAATGGCGACGGGTACGACCATCAGGACGCCAAGGATACGCATGCGGCCTGCGATACTGGTGCGCGCGTTGATACCGTCGATAAATCCGGTCATCGGTCCCTGTCCTCTTATAACGAAGTTACGCAGAGTTATGCCTGAATCGTGTTTAACAGTTCGCTAAGCCTGATCACCTTCCGTAAAATTTCCATAAATTTCTCATGGGTATGCCTCCGGTGTAAATTTTCCCAAAGCACCACAGGACTTGACTCTTACAGGCCTTTGCGTCAAAGAAGCCACCACATCGCGCACCCTTGGGTGTGCCTCAAGCCAGAACCCTTCGTCATCACGACCCCGGCACAGTCCGGACGGGGATGAGAAGGCTCCCCGACAGCGCGTGGCGCCCTCGGGGATTTTCTGTTTGCCGGCACGCCTGAAGCGCAGCTTTTGAGGTAAGTCATGTTCGACAGCTTGAACGAGCGCCTGTCCGGTCTTTTCGACCGACTGTCGGGTCGCGGCGTCCTTTCGGAAAAGGATGTCGACGAAGCCCTGCGTGAGGTGCGCGTCGCTCTGCTGGAAGCCGATGTCGCCCTGCCGGTGGTGCGTCAGTTCATGACCAAGGCCAAGGAACTGGCCACCGGCGAAGACATCATCAAGGCCGTCAAGCCGGCCGACCAGGTGGTCAAGATCGTCTATGACGGGCTGATCGACATGCTGGGCGGCGAAGAAGCCGAGCCGCTCAATCTCAACGCCGTCCCGCCCGCCGTCATCCTGATGGCCGGTCTTCAGGGTTCCGGCAAGACCACGACCTCGGCCAAGCTGGCCCTGCGCCTAAAAAACTACGACCGCAAGAAGGTCATGATGGCGTCGCTCGACACGCGTCGTCCGGCCGCCATGGAGCAGTTGAAGCTGTTGGCCGAACAGGTCGGCGTCGACTTCCTGCCGATCGTCGCCGGTCAAAGCGCGGTCGATATCGCCAGGCGCGCCCTGCAATCGGCACGCCTGCAGGGCTTCGACGTCCTGATCCTCGACACCGCCGGCCGTACGACGCTCGACGAAGCCTTGATGAACGAGGCTGCCGAGATCGCCCGGGTCGCCAATCCGGTCGAAACCTTCCTGGTCGCCGACAGCCTGACCGGTCAGGACGCCGTGCGTACTGCCGCCGCCTTCCATGAACGCCTGCCGCTGACCGGTTTGATCCTGACCCGCGCCGATGGCGACGCCCGCGGCGGGGCCATGCTGTCGATGCGGGCTACGACCGGCCTGCCGATCAAGTTCCTGGGTGCCGGTGAAAAGGTCGAGGCGCTCGACGTCTTCGATGCGCGCCGTATCGCCGGGCGCATCCTGGGCCAGGGCGATATCGTCGCCCTGGTTGAAAAGGCATCGCAGGAACTGGACACCGCCAAGGCGACAGCCATGGCGAAGAAGATGGCCAAGGGTCAGTTCGACCTCGACGACCTGGCCGAGCAACTGCGCCAGATGAAGCGCATGGGCGGGTTGGGCGGCATTATGGGCCTCCTGCCCGGCGTGCAGAAGGTCAAGAAACAGATCGACGAGATGAACATCACCGACAAGGTGTTCGATCGCCAGATTGCCATCGTGACCTCGATGACCAAGATCGAGCGCAAGAAGCCGGATATTCTCAACGCCTCGCGCAAACGCCGCATCGCCGCCGGCTCCGGCGTCGAGGTCTCGGAAATCAACAAGCTGCTGAAGCAGCATCGCCAGATGGCCGATACCTTCAAGGCCATGTCGCGGTCCAACGGCCGCGGCGCCATGGGCCAGATGGCCAAGATGTTCGGCATGGGTGGCCAAATGGGCGGAATGCCGAATCCTGGCGCCATGGGCGACATGGCGGAAATGGCCAAGAAGATGGGTGGCGCCATGCCCGGTGCGCCTGATCTCGAAAAATTGAAAAACCTCGGCGCCGGCAAATTGCCCGGCCTCGGGGGTCCCACACCTCCTTCGGGCCTGTTTGGCGGCCTTCCCGGATTGCCGGGAGCAAAGCCCTTCGACCCAACCAAGAAATAGCTGTTTAATAAGGACTAACTGAAATGTTGAAAATTCGTCTCTCGCGTGGTGGCTCCAAGAAGCGCCCGTACTACACCATCGTCATCGCGGATGCCGCCGCCGCCCGCGACGGCAAGTTCATCGAAAAGGTCGGTACCTATAACCCGATGCTGCCGAAGGATGTCCAACGCGTCACCCTGAAGGTCGAGCGTATCGCCGAATGGCTCAAGAAGGGCGCCCAGCCGACCGACCGCGTTGCGCGCTTCCTGTCGCAAGAAGGCCTGGTCAAGTGGGAAGCCGGCAACAACCCGAAGAAGGGCCTGCCGCACAAGAAGGCCCAGGAACGCGCTGCTGAACGTGCGCAACGCGAACAGGACCGTATCGACGCTGAGAACGCTGCCCGTGAAGAAGCGGCCGCTGCCAAGGCTGCCGAAGCTGAAGCCGCTGCTGCGGCTGCTGCCGCGCCGGCTCCCGTCGTCGAAGAAGCCCCGGCTGAAGAGGCGCCTGCCGCTGAAGAACCGGCCGCTGAAGCTGTTGCTGAAGAAGCCCCGGCTTCGGAATAAGCCTTTCGCTTGTTATAATGAAAAGGGCCGGGATTCGTCCCGGCCCTTTTTTGTATTCAAACCTATCCGCAGGCACCAATGGCCCAGTCCAAACCCAATCTTGTTTTTGTGGCCCAGGTCGGCGCGGCCCACGGTATTCAGGGCGAATTCAAGCTGATCAGCCATATGGACAACCCGGTCAGCGTGCTGGAACACAGTCCGCTGCTCGACCTCAACGGCAAGCCGGCCCTGGTCGTTACCAAGGCGCGCGAACATAAGGGGGGCTTGCTGGTTTTTGCGGAACAGGCGCCCGATCGTACAGCGGCGGAAAAGCTCAACGGGCTGAAACTCTATGTCGATCGCGCCGATCTTCCGGACACGGACGAAGAGGAATTCTATATCACCGACCTGATCGGCCTGAAGGTCTTCGATACGGCCGGCGCTGAGATTGGCAAGGTGGCCAATGTCGATAATTTCGGCGCAGGCGACCTGCTCGACGTCAAGCCGCTTGAGGGTCCCAGCTTCTATGTGCCTTTCACGACGGACCACGTGCCTGACGTGCAGATCGCCAATGGCCGGGTGATTATCGACACCGAAGGCCTGTAGAAGGCTATTATTCCAAGCTGCGATGACTTATCGCAGCTTGGCAAGGGCGCCAGAGAACATACTTTGGCCGTCGCGCACGTTGCGCGAGCCATCGGGGGGCGCCCGTGCGACGGCGCTTGAGCTGAATTAACCGTGAATGCCGCCTGAGACCTCGATGCGCTGCCCGTTCAGCCATTGCGCTTCGTCGGACAGCAGCACCGAGACGATGCCGCCGATATCATCGGGCAATCCGACACGACCCAGGGGTGTCTGGCTGGCGATCAGGGCGTTGAGGTCGGCGTTGTCGCGCACCCGTCCACCGCCGAAATCGGTCGCGATGGCCCCCGGCGCCACAGTATTGACCGTGATACGGCGCGATCCCAGCTCGACGGCCAGATAGCGAGTCATCACCTCGACCCCACCCTTCATCATGGCATAGGCGGAGCTGCCCGGCAGGCTGAAACGCGCCAGGCCGGACGACAGGTTGATGATTCGCCCGCCGTCCCGGATCAACGGCAGCAGATGTTGCGTCAGGAAGAACGGACCTTTCAGGTGAATATTCATCACCTCGTCGAACTGCGCCTCGGTCGTCTCGGCAAAAGCGGCATACAGCGCCGTGCCGGCATTGTTGATCAGGTAGTCGAAATCGTGCCGCGCCCAGTGGGTTTGCAGGGCTTCGCGCACGGTCTGGGCAAAGGCCGCAAACCCCGCCGACTGGCCTGCGTCGAGCTGCAGGGCCACGGCCTTGCGTCCTAACAACCCCAGTTCGGCGATTAATGCCTCGGCTTCCGTCTTGTTCGAATGGTAGGTGAAAAGGATGTCGACGCCCCTGGAAGCCAGATGATGCGCCATGTTGCGGCCCAGGCCGCGGCTTCCCCCGGTGATCAATGCGATGGTCATGATCTATCTCCTTGCTTAGATCCTGACTTTACTGTGCGGCCAGTACGAGATAAACTCGCTAAAATGATCTTCACTGTTCACCAAATAAGAACAATATGCACCGTCTCGACGCCCTGGCGGCCTTTGTCCGCGTTGCCGAACTGAGCAGCTTCACCCAGGCGGCGGCTTCGCTGGGCTTGCCGAAATCGGCCGTGTCGGCGGCGGTCGCCGGCCTCGAAACGCGGATGAAGGTCCAGCTTCTGTATCGCACCACTCGCCGCGTCCAGTTGACCCACGATGGCCAGGCCCTGTACGAGCGCGCCCGCGATCTCTTGTCCGACATCGAAGACATGGACGCCATGTTCCAGTCATCGCCGGCCGCCCTGACGGGCGTCCTGCGTGTGGACATGCCCGTCGCCATGGCGCGCAACTACATAGTGCCGCGCCTGCCGGACTTTCTCGACCGCCATCCCGGCCTGCAGCTGGAACTGAGTTGCACGGATCGCCGGGTCGATATCATCGCCGAAGGCTTCGACTGCGTTGTCCGAGTCGGCATGATGGCCGACAGCGGCCTGATCGCCAGGCCGGTCGGTGTCATGCGCATGGTCAATGTCGCCGCGCCGGCCTATCTTGAGCGCCACGGTGTGCCGCTTGTCCTGGACGATCTCGATCGACACAGTATGGTCCACTATGTCAGCCAGATGGGCGCTAAACCCTACGGCTTCGAATATCGCGTTGGCGACGACTATGTGACGCGTGACGTGGCCGGGCGGATCCTGGTCAACAGTACGGAATCCTTCCAGGCGGCTGCCCTGGCGGGGCTGGGTATCATCCAGGCGCCGCGCGCCGGCTTGGTTCAGGCCCTGAAGGCGGGTCATCTCAGGGAAATATTACCGGACCATATCGCAGAGCCCCTGCCGGTCGCGCTGATCTATCCTCGCCGCCGGCATCAGGCGCGCCGCGTTCGTGCTTTTATGGCCTGGGTAGCCGAGATCATCGACGCCTATATCCGTGAAAGCGGCTAATTTGAGACCCGTCCGCAACGACGATCCGATTTCCGAAGAACAGCATTACATTCTTATAAAGATCGCCGTAGATTTTACTCAGGCCGTGTATTTTGGCCCATTTTCCGCGTCCCCAGTTTTCCGCGTCCCAATTGTCGCATCTGCCGTCGCTTCGGTGACCCGGGGCGAGCTTCGCGTTTGAATTTTTACATTGATTACAGTTTCGGAGCCATTGTCATGAAGTTCATGAAACCCCTATCACTGCTCGCCGGTGTGGCCCTGTCCGCCCTCGCCATCCCGGCCCACGCTCAGACCTTTCAAAACGGCAGTTTTGAAAGTGGTACGCTGGACGGCTGGACGGTCGGCGGGGGCTATTGGCCCGGCGGCCTCTATCCGGTTCCGGAAGACTATCTGCCCACCGGTACCAACTACGACCCCAGCTATATCGTGGCGGCCGTCACCAATGCGGGATTTGATCCGTATACAGATAATATTCTGCGTACGGTCTATGCCGGCGACCACTCCGCCCAGGTCAACGATTCCTACAACAACAATTCGGTCACGGTGCTCAGCCAGCGGGTGAACGGCTACAGCGAGAACCTGATTGCCTTTGCCTATGCCGCCGTCTTGCAGTCATCGCATGATACCTATGATTCGGACGCCTTCATCATTACCCTGAAGGATGCGACGACCAACGAAATTCTCTATTCGTACAATCTTAATTCCGCGACGGCGCCCGGCGTCTTCACCCAGTCCTCGCTGGGATGGTTCTATTCCGACTGGCTGACCCAGAGCGTGGACGTTTCCGACCGCCTGGGCCATGATTTCATCCTGTCCCTGCTGGCCAATGACTGTCCCTATGGTGGCCATGCCGGCTATGCCTATCTCGACGGCTTCGGCTCGGTCGAAGGCGGCGGCGGCACGGGCGGCGGCACGGATCCGATCCTGCTGTTCTGGGATGGTGACGGCGCGACCAGCGCCGCCAACCTGACGGTCGATGGCGGCGACGGCACATGGACGGCGACCAAGGGCAACTGGACCGAAGGGACCGGCGCGCTCAACGGCCACTACAATCCCAATCCCGGCGGAGTCGTCTTCACAGGCGCGCCCGGCACGGTCACGGTTGATGACGGCAACGGCGCTATCGGCGTTACCGGCATGACCTTCCTGACCAGCGGCTACCACATACTGGGCGACGATATCGGCCTGTCCGGCAATGCCGCTATCCAGGTCGGTGACGGCACGCCGGAAAGCGCCGGCTGGAATACCCTCATTTCCTCCAGCCTGACCGGAACGGGCGGTCTGCAGAAAACAGACCTGGGCACACTGATCCTCGACGGTAACAACACCTTTACCGGCGCGACCGAAGTGGCGGCCGGCCGGCTGCTGGTCCACGGCGACACCTCCGGTTCACTGGTCACGGTCGACAGCGGTGCTGTTCTGGGCGGCTACGGCACTGTCGGCGGCATCACCGCGCTCGACGGCTCGGTCGTGGCGCCCGGCGCTTCGATCGGCACGCTCACCGTGACGGGCGGCTATACCGCAGCCGCCACTTCGACCTATGAGGTGGAACTGCAGTCGACCGGAGAAAACGATCGCCTGACCATAACCGGCACGGCGGTTGTAGATCCCGGCGCCGTCCTGCATGTCACCAAGCTCGATCCGTCGCGCTATGTCCTGGGGACGCGCTACACGGTGCTCAGCGCCGAAGGCGGGTTGACGGGCACCTATAGCCTGACCGGCGACACCCGCGTCTCTTATTTCATCAACCTGGTCGACCACTACGACGCCAGCCACGTCTATCTCGACGTCGCCCAGACGCGTTCCTTCGAATCCGCCGGCAGCACGCCGAACCAGAAGGCCGCCGGCGGCGCGGCGGACACCGGGTCGGGCGAGCTGTTCACGGCGTTGGCCTATCTGCAGACCCTGCCCGAGGCGCAAGACGCCTTCGACCAGATTTCCGGCGAGGTTCACGCGACCTACCAGGCCGCTGCCATCGAAGACAGCCGCTTCATCAGAGACGCCATCACCGATCGGCTGACTTCGGGGGATACCGGCGGCCGGGCCGGCTGGTTCCGCGTCTTCGGGTCCAAGGCGGACCTGGACGGAGACGGCAATGCTGCCTCGGCCGAACGCAGCATTGGCGGCGTCTTTTTAGGATCCGATTTTGTCCAGCACGAAACCTGGCGCGCCGGCTTCGTCCTTGGCTTCGACCACAGCAAGATCAAGGTCTTCGACCGCGCCTCCTCCGGTGAATCGAACGACATCCATCTGGGTGGCTATGTCGGTACCAGCAAGGCTGTCGGTTGGGGCGCCCGCGGGGGTGTCGCCTATACGCACCGTGATGTCGAGACCAACCGCAACATTGCCTTTGCCGGCTTCTCGAATCACCTGACCAGCGATTATGGCAGCCAGATCACCCAGGTTTTCGGCGACGTCGGCTATAGGCATGTCCGTGACAACTGGACGGTCGAGCCCTTCGCTTCTGCGGCCTTTGTCCAGGCCAAGCTGGAAGACGCCAAGGAAGGCGGCGGCACCGCGGCGCTGACCCTGCCATCCCAGGATACGCACATCACCTTTGCCACGGTCGGCGTACGCGGCACGGCACGCCTGTCATCAAAGGACGGCAAGCCGGTCGATCTTCGCGCCATGGTCGGCTATCGCGCCGCCGACGGCGATCTTGATTCGCCGGCCCTGGCCAACTTTGCCGCCAGTAATCGCTATACCGTCCTTGGTACACCGATTGACAAGGGTGCCCTGGTCATGGACGTCGGTGTCGACGCCAAAATCGGGCCACGCACCGACCTCTCGATCGCCTATTCCGGCGTGGTGGGGGACACGATGTCGGATCACGGCGCCAAGGCGACCCTGCGCTTCCGGTTCTAAAGCGCAATCCGATAAAGTGGATGTCACTTTTCGGTTAAATTGCGCGACAAGCAAAAAAGTTAGAGCGAAATGACGATTCTACCTAAAATCATTTCACTCTAACCCGGGCTTTTTGGCGCACGACATAGTGGTCTTGTTTAATTGCCCGGGCGGTGTCATCCTCCCGGGCAAAACAACAATGAGCCAGATGAAACGTCCTACCTCCTTCGATATCGCCGCCCTGGCCGGGGTTTCCCAGGCGACGGTTTCGCGGGCCCTCAGCCGGTCCAGTTCGGTCAGCGAAGGCGTGCGCCAACGCGTTTTCGACGCTGCCGCCAAACTGAACTACACGGTCGATATCAACGCCCGCAAGTTGCGCTCCAAGAAGATCAACACCATTGCCGTCCTGGTCTCCGAAGACCTCGATCAGGGCAACAACCCGATCAATCCCTTCTTCCTGCCGCTGATCGGCCAGATCCTCAACTACGCCGCTGAAAAAGGCGTCGACGTCCTTATGTCGCTGCAAAAGCAGAATGCTGACTGGGGCGCCGACTATGGCTTTTCACGCCGGGCCGACGGCATCATCTTCCTCGGTTACCGCGATTTCGAAACCTACCTGCAAAAGGTCGAGGTCCTGCGCCAGGTCGGCGAGCCCTGGGTGGTGTTTGGACCGGTTATGCCCGAAACGCCCAACCTGTTCATCGGCAGCGACAATGAAGGCGGTGCCCATATGGCGGCCGAGCATCTGCTGAAACTGGGCCGCCGACGTATTGTCTTTTTGGGCGAGGCTTCCGAGCGCCATTCCGAATTTTTCGAACGCTACAAGGGCTATATGCGCGCCCATATTGAGGCTGGCGTGAAACCCGATCCGGCCCTGGCCATCGACTGTTTCATTTCGCGCGAAGAAGGGGCGGCGGCGATCGATCGCCTGCTCGACGACGGTATTGCCTTCGATGCCGTGTTTGCGGTGACCGACCTCCTGGCGATCGGCGCCATCCAGTCGCTGCAGAAGCGCGGCCTGAACGTGCCGCGCGATGTCTCCGTGATGGGCTTCGACGATTTGTGGGCCTGCACCTGCACCAATCCGGCCCTGTCGACGGTGCGCCAGGACACGACCACGGCCGCCCAGGTCCTCGTCGACACCCTGGCGGCGCTGATCGACGGCGAGCCGGTCGAGATGACACGGATTCCGACGCAACTCATCATTCGCGAATCGTGCGGCGGGCACTGAAAATCATATGAAAAAGGGTGCACATTATGGCAACTTTCAATTGGAAAAAACCTGTTGAAATACTGGTCGACAAGGGCATTGTAAGTGGAACTGTAGACCGGTTAGAGGATTCACATGGGTTATATTTTTTCTCCCGAAAATATGGAGATGGCCCCCATGAACCTTTTTACGTTGGTGAAACAGTCCATATAAAAACGCGATTATGCCAATATTTTAATAATATGGGAAAGCATGAAAAAAGAATAAGAAATGTAATATTGGGTGAATATGATGATTATAGTGCAGTTAGAGTATAGAATGGTACTCGATATTTTCACTACTGTTACTTGGAATCATCAAGAGGATTGGTTAGAAAAAAGACAATTGAAAAGGCCGAGCGTGCTTTAATTCAGTATTTCATTATTTTAGGCTACGAATTGATCAACAATCATCATGCCGGAAGATCTGCACTTAAGTCATATGAAATGACGGGAAAAAATTATGACTACCTAATTCCAAAGCAACTAATTTCGCACTGAAGTTGAAAGGCATAAAAAAAGGCCTCCGGCGCTTGCACTCGCCGGAGGCCAGTCTGGGTCAAAGGGTTGAGACTGATTCCTTGACCTATTCCTGAAAACTCTATTTCGCCTCGGCCGGCGCTTCACCGAAGCGCGCATAGGCAGAAGCATTGCGATCCCACACCTGCTTATCGCGCAAGGAGCGGAGCAGCTTGACATATTCGGCGTGCGACCAGGCCAGCGGCGTCGCGCTGTCTGTGCCTTCGCCAACCTCGTAGCCATGGGGTTCGTTCGTGCCGACGCCGTCGAAAACCTGTTCGGGGATCATCAGCCCCTCATTGGCGAACAGCTCCATGCCCTTGACATAGACATCGCGGATCGCCTTGACGTCGCCATCCGTCGCACCGCCGGGCTTCATCCCGTCCAGCGCCAGTTCATAGTGACCGCGCTCTCCCGTGAAGATCGGCCACACCCGTCCACGCTGGTTGGGATCCATCATGCCATTGACCGAATAGTTGCCGCCGGTGGTGCGTTCGCCGTAGCCGTCATTGCCATAGCGGCGGAAGCCCGGCACGCTTACATTCGCTCCGGCCCAGGTGAAATCGTAGCGCACCCGCAGATTATCCGGCAGGCCTTGGTCATCGATAACGGCCACGGACTGGGTAATATGGCTGTCGTCGGCCGGCCGGACACCATAGCGCACCAGTTCCAGGAAGCCGGCGTCGACCATCAGGTCCGAACGCAGGCCGGCGCGGCCATTGCGCTCATCTTGGGTGCCGGGGTTATTGGCATCGTCCGTGCGTGAGATACGCAAATAGTAGCTCGCCAGCTTGTCTTCGCCCCGCACCTTGCCGGTGGTGGTGAACAGACGCTGCTCCAGCTTGGCCGAATAGTCGGCGGCCTTGGCGGCGAATTCCCTGGCGCCCTCCGCGTCCCCGGCTTCGCTGGCGATATCGCTGGCGGCGGCCAGGCCGGCAATGATGGCAGCCGTGGTCGACGGCGAATGACCTTCCTGCTCTTCCCAGCGTTCCTGCTGCGAGTAGGGCGGGGTAATGGTCGCGTGATTCCAATCCAGCCCGACCGTCCCGCCGCGGCTGAGGAATTCGGCCGCAGGCTTAAGTACAGTGCCGTAGGACGAAATCAGTTCATCATGCGAAATCAGCTTCAGCTGCTCCAGGCGCGCGCCCAGCAGGATCGGCATGGCTGTCTGGTCGAGCTGCACGCCCACCCATTCCGGTGTGCCGTCGACATGCGACTTCTGCTGGAACCAGCCGGTTGCGCCGGTGTTGCCGGGAGTCGAGGACTTGACCTGGACGGTCGGCAGGTAGCGATAGGCCGCGACAGGGGTCTGCTTGTCACCCAGAGCCGCCAACGCCATGGCGACCTGGTAAAAGTCGCGTGGCCACACTCCTTTGTAGCCGGTGGCCGAGACGTCGGTATAGACGCTGTCACCCCACGGATTGCTCAGCGATGCGATCAGCGCACCGGCCGAGGTGTGGTCTTCCTGGACCTTCAACGCCAGGGCGCTGGCATAGAGCAGCTTGCCGTCGTCTTCCGAGACCGGGATCAGGCTCTTCAATTCGCTCAGGCCGTCGAGATAGTCTTCCCAGCCGATCGCCTTGCCTTCGCCGTTATAGTTGGCCAGTACCCGGGCGTAGCCGGTCTTCAACGTCGCCTGGGCTGCGCTCGATGCCTTGGTCGTATCGGCGCCGAAGCCGATGGCCAGGTCGAAGGTCGAACTGGTCTTGACGCCTGGCAGTTGGCCGACCAGGACGATATTGCCCCGGGTGCCACCGGTCGAGCCGTGCAGCCCGAAGATCTGCTGGTGATCGCTCAGGTCCTTCAGGCCATCGGTAACGCCGGCATAGCCGACATTGGCGGCTGCAAACGGCACCGACGCCTTCAGGCTTAGCGCAACGTCACCCTGCCACGCGGTCAGGGCGCCGGACGATGCCGTCCCTTCATCGTCGCCCGAGGTATTGGCAACCGACGGATCCAGCACCACCCACGGCGTAACGGGGCCTTTCAGCGCCTTGACCGTGACGCGCACCATGACGCTCTGCTGATCGGGATCGGTAAAGACGTCCTTGATGATGACGAATCGGCCCTGCTTGTCGGTATTGGTCAGCCGGTAGGCCGGCGACAGGGCGCGGCCCTGCTTGTCAGTATGAATATAGCTGACATGGCTGTCCGTGTCGGTCTTCTCGAAGGCGGTCCAGCCGTCACCGGTCACAGCGATCTGCATCTCGCGGATCTGCGCCTCGTGGATACGGCCGTACATCGTTTCAGTCAGTATGCCCTGCGCCAGCGAGAACCATACCCTGGATACCTTACCGGTGACGGCGCTGTCGCTGAACTGATAGTCCTTATAGGCCTCAAAGGCGGTGCCGATGCCCTGTTTGCCGGAATAGGCCCAGGGCGAGGCAACGCCGGGACCATTGCTGGCCTTGCCGCCGGAATTCAGGGTCGGGTTATGATTGGGAATGACGGTGTCTTCGGCCGAACAGGCCGAGGACATGAGGCCTGCGCTTAGCAGCGCGATCAGACTGACCGCGGCCTTGCATGTCGACAGGCCGGAAAACCCCTTGTTCATCTACCTCTCCTGCGCCCAAGGCCTGCGTCGATGCGGGCTATCCGCCATCGCCAGCTTACCTGGGTCTGTACTGTTGTTATGTGGAGCGGAGTGTCTCGCCGCAGCCCCATGGCCGGTTTTCACCGCCATTTTTTGCGACAGTATGAAAATTTTCGGGGTGAGTCGCGCTGCATACGTATTCACGGACTGAAATTTGTCATGAATACGAATTCGGCTCCTTTTAGAGCTCAAGCGCCGTCGCACGGGCGCCCCCGATGGCTCGCGCAAGGTGCTCAAGAAGCGGAGCGTTAGCACACTCCTATGGGCGCGGCGGCCATGAAACGATTTTGGCGCCCTTGCCAACGGCTCATCGCCGTTGGAATAACCCGTTGATCAGGCAAAAAATTCCCCCTGCCCGTCGCCGGACAGAGGGAAGTTTGTGTTGAGAAGATACCACTTACAAAGTCTGCACCCTGTAATTGGTGTATTTCGGCTGCGTCACAACAACCGAAATCTAGGAGCAGCTTGATAAATCTGGGTTTTCTAGCCCTGAAGCACCAATCTGAAATTCACTGTAAACGTTTGCAGCGGTGGCCCGTTTTAAAGAAAGCGCCTTGTCAGGACATCAAACATGGAGTTGATTACCCGCCTTAGCGCTTCAGTTTGCAACAGGCTGCACGCAGCAATTAGTTACGAAGTCCTTTATAGCCTAACATGGATGTTGTTTGCAATGCAATGTTGAATACGTATGCATTTTTTGTGCGCCGGCAGAATACGTATGCAACTGGACTTAAAGCGCAATCCGACAAAGTGTGTAGCACTTTTCGGATAAATTGCGCGACAAATCAAAAACTTAGAGCGGGAGTTTTGACGCGTCAAAACCCACCCGCTCTATGCCGCCTTTATCCGCCACATGACACAGAACGAGGAAAATCCCATGCGTTTCATACTGTTGGCGGCGATCATCGGGTTAGGCTTCAGCGGGCCCACAGTACAGGCGCAGAGCCAGATCCATAACCAGGATTCACCGCGCCTTGATCATTTTACGCATTTTGATTCGCAATTTGTCATCCCGCGCGACGTCACCGTATGGGTGCCGCAGGCCTGTCAGGCCGGCGACCGGCCCTGCAAGGTCCTCTATATGATGGACGGACAGAATGTCTTCAGCCCCAGCCCCTATAGCGGCGCCGACTGGGGCATTGCCGACGTCCTGCCGGGCCTGATCGACGATGGCCGCGTGCCGCCCACCATCGTCGTGGCAGTCGACAATATCGATGCCCGCACCGCCGAATACATGCCGCAAAAGGTCTATGGCCTGATGCCGGCGGATTACCAGGCGCGCGTCCGGGCCTTCGAGAACGACGCTGTCCCCAATTCCGACAATTTTCTGAAATTCCTCGTCAACGAACTGAAGCCCGTCATCGACAAGACCTATGTCACCGTATCCGGCCCGGCAGGCACTGCCATCATGGGTTCGTCCATGGGCGCCCATATCGCCCTCTATGCCCAGGGTGAATATCCGCAGATCTTCGGCGCGTCGGCGTCCCTGTCCATGCCGTGGCTGATGGCCAGCTGGGCGAAGGAGCCGGTTGGCGTCGCGGCGGACCGCGCGACAGTGACTGGCGGCTGGCGCGCCTGGCTCAAGACGACGCAGTTGCAACCCGGCCAGAACCGTATCTACACCGACCAGGGCACAGTGGGCTTGGACGGCGAGTTCACCCCCTATATGGAAAGCGCCACGACCATGCTGCTCAACAATGGCTGGTCGCCCGCCAATTTCACCAGCCGTGTCTTTGCGGGTGCCGAACATAGCGAAAAGGACTGGCGCAAACGCATCGAGATACCGCTGGTCTTTGTCCTCAGCCGATAGGGCCGATTTGGCTTATGCGGCCGAAATCCGCCGTTCAAATTTTTTCATAAGACCGAAAGCACTTGCTTTTGCACGACAAATCGTGCTCCCTTTCCCGAAAATACGACGTGGGGCGGAAACTATGGACAATAAGGGCAAGATCCGGCTGGAGGACCTGGCCAAGATCGCCGGCGTGTCGGTGGCGACCGTGTCGCGCGCCCTCAACGACTCGCCGGCCGTCAATCGCGTCACCAAGCGCCGCGTCTGGAAAATCGCCCGCGATCACAACTATGTCCTCAACCAGGACATGCCAATGTCGATGAGTGGCTCCCAGGCCACCATTGCTATCGTCATTCCGCCGCCCCATGGCCGCGAAGGCCGTTTCTCCGATCCCTTTTATCTTGAACTGATCTCTGGCGTCGGCGAAGCGGCGCGCGACATGGGTTGTGACCTGCTGCTGTCTCACCTGACGCCGCGCAGCCAGAACGACCTCGTCACCCTGATGCAGAATATCAAGGCCGACGGCGTCATCTTCCTCGGCCAGAGCTATCTCCACGATCGCTTCAACAGCCTGGCGGCCAGCACCAACAAGTTCATCGTCTGGGGCCAGGAGCTGCCCGGTCAGAAATATTGCACGGTCGGTTCCAACAATCTCCAGGGCGGCACACGCGCCGCCGCGCACCTGGTCCGTCTCGGCCGTACCCGCATCGCCTATTTTGGCGAGACCGAAGGCATAGAGATGAAGCTCCGCTTCCAGGGCTATCTCAATATTCTGGCGGAATCGGGCCTGAGCTACGATCCGCGACTGGTCGTGCCCACCCATTTCGAAATTGCTTCGGCCGAAGCCGCCGTCGTCAACCTGGTCAACAAGGGCATCACCTTTGACGGTCTGTTCGCCGCCTCGGATATCATCGCGTTTGGCGCCATCCGCGGCCTGGTCAAGGCAGGCCTCAAGGTGCCACAGGATGTCTCGGTCGTCGGCTACGACAACATCCAGCTGGCCAGCTTCTCGCACCCGGCGCTCAGCACCATCTCCCAGGACCTGGCGCGCGCCGGCAAGCTGATGGTGTCGAAACTGATCGGCTCCATTTCCAATGACGAGACCCACTCCGAGATAGTCGCAACCGAGCTTATCATCCGCGAATCCTGCGGCGGCTGAAGCGTTCTGACGGGCTGCAAAGCATCATCTCGTTGCGATACGATGCTCACGTACTTGAGTACGCTCCGCTTCGTTTCTCACGAGCTAATCCTTTTCGCCGCGTCATAACGCTTCAGCTTACAGCGCCAGATTAAGTTCGGCGCTTTAGCCGTTTCGCCCAAATACCACACCTGTGTGTCGCATCCGCGCAACATCGGTTGGCTGGCTACGGTAGCGTTACCATAGCAAAATCGATCGCAGGTAAGCGCTGTCAGTACGTTTTTATCGTCTCAGTCTCGCGACTTTGCAGCAATTTGCAAGTTTTTGCAGTCTCTGTCAAAAACAAGAAGTGGGATAAATTCTCCGTTACGTAGACAAAAAGCCGCTAATAATGAGCGTTAACTCAGACAATAGCCAAATTTTGCCGCATATCCGTCACCCGGAAGCCACATAATTACGAATTGTTTAGCATTATGAATGCAAAATTTTGCAAAGCCTTGCAAAAATAGCATGCTTGTATAGATAGTCGCGAACAAGGGCGCCACCAGAGTGCCTTGAGGGTTGAGATGTTAACGGGCGTGCGCTGCGACATGAGGTCGGCGGGCGTCGATTATCGTCAGAGAAACGACACCAGGAGGAAGAAAAATGAAAAACTTTAAGGGTCACTCGGGGGCGTTGCGTACACGTCTGCTGACCTGCGGTGCAACGGTGGCCCTTGTGACGGCCTGCGCCTTCACGGCGCCCGCCTTCGCTCAGGACACATCGGCCTCACCCGCCGACGAAACCACGACCGTCGTCGTCACCGGCATCCGCAAGGGTATCCAGGACGCCATCACAGCCAAGAAGAAGTCATCGCAGATCGTTGAAGCGGTCTCCGCTGAAGACATCGGCAAGCTGCCGGACGCCTCGATCGCCGAATCCATTGCCCGCCTGCCCGGCATCGCCGCCCAGCGTACCAACGGCCGCGCCCAGACGCTCAGCGTCCGTGGCCTGGGTCCCGACTATACGGTGACCACGCTAAACGGCCGCGAACAGGTGTCGACCAACGACAACCGCTCGGTCGAATTCGACCAGTATCCGTCCGAACTGATCAGCCAGGTTCTGGTCTACAAGACGCCGAACGCCAGCATGGTGGTTCAGGGTATCGCCGGTACGGCCGACCTTCAGACCGTCCGTCCGCTGGCCTACGGCAAGCGCACCATCGCCGCCAGCATCCGCGGTGAAATGAACAGTGAAGACGCTGCCATCGGCGGCATGAAGAACTCGGGCGGCCGCTATTCTCTGGCCTATATCGACCAGTTCGCCAACAAGACCATCGGCCTGGCCCTGGGTTACGCCCACACCGACTCGCCGTACCAGGTCACCAAGAAGGAATCCTGGGGCTATCCCAACTTCGATTCCACCCACCTGATCACCGGTGGTGAAAAGGACCAGGTCCAGTCGTCCAACCTGACGCGTGACGGCTATATGGGCGTCCTGGAATTCAAGCCGAACGACCACTTCCACACCACGATCGACGCCTATCACTCGGATTTCACCGAACTGCAGCGCATCGCCCGCCTCGAATTCCCGCTGGCCTGGGGCGCCAATCACCTGCAGCCCGGCTATACCCTGGGCGACGGCTATGTCACCCACGGTGTCTTCACCGACGTCAACACGGTCGTTGAGAACTATGTCAATGAGCGTAAGTCCAAGGTCGACTCCATTGGCTGGACCACGGAATACGGCCTGAATGACAACTGGTCGCTGTCGTCGGACCTCAGCTACTCCAAGATCAGCCGCGACGACCTGATCCTCGAAACCACAGCCGGCACCGGCGCCAGTGGTTCCGGCACCAAGGACACCATCACCTTCGACCAGACGCCGCTCGGCCTGACCGAACTGCAAAGCGTCCTCGACTATTCCAGCTTCGACACCATTTATCTGACCGATCCGGGCGGATGGGGTGGACCGGGCCGCGCTGGCTACGTCAAGGCGCCGCACATCACCGACGAACTGACGACAATCAAGCTCGGCGCCAAGCGTAACCTGAACGGCGGCATCTTCTCCAGCCTCCAGTTCGGCTACAATCACACCAAGCGCGAAAAGAACAAGATCGGCAACGAAGGTACGATCAGCCTGAAGAGCGGCGTCGCCGTCAAGGTGCCGGACGCCTTCCGCACCGGCGTGACCGATGCCTCCTTCCTCGGCAACACCTCGGGCATGATCTCCTACGACGCACTGGGCCTGTACCGCAGTGGTTTCTATGCCTATGCCGAAAACACCTGCACCGACTGCGTCAAGAAGACGTGGAACGTGACGGAAGAGGTCGATACCGCCTTCATCATGGCCAATATCGACACAAGCTTCATGGGCAAGGCCCTGACCGGCAATATCGGGGTCCAGGCGCAACACGCCGACCAGGTCGGTACGTCCTACTTCACGGACGGCACGGCGACAGGCCTCAAGCAGCAGTCTGGCGGCACCAACTATACCGACGTCCTGCCTTCGCTCAGCCTGAACTGGGCGGTCGGCGACGACATGCAACTGCGTATTGGTGCCGCTTCGACGATCTCGCGTCCTCGCATGGACGAACTGGCCGCTGGCATCAACTTCAGCAACAGCACCAATGGCAATCCGGCCAATGTCGGTGGCCAACGCTACTGGTGGAACGGCGGCGGCGGCAATGCCGAGCTGAAGCCCTGGAAGGCCAATGCCTTCGACCTCTCGATTGAAAAATATTTCGGTCGCAAGGGCTACGTGTCGGCAGCGTTCTTCTACAAGGACCTGACGTCCTATGTTGTTGACGGCAGTACCATTGTCGACTTCACGGGCGCCTCGTTGAAGAACACCACCTGCTACGACAACGGCTCCGACTTCAGCGACGCCCACAAGATCATCGACCACGACACCAGTTCACCGTTCAATGGTCACTGGGTTTGCGAACAGGCCGATCTGCATCGCGAAGGCCGCATTAGCTCGAAGGTCAACGGCGATGGCGGCACCATCCAGGGTCTCGAGTTGACGGCCTCCGTACCAGGCGAAATGATAGCGCCCTGGCTCGACGGCTTCGGTATCGTGGCCAGTGCGGCCTTCAACAAGTCGGCGATCGATCCGTTTGGTACGGGCAATATCGATCTGCCCGGCCTGTCGCGTGAAGTCATCAACACCACGGTCTACTACGAAAAGCATGGCTTCTCGGCGCGGATCTCGAACCGTTATCGCGGTGACTTCCTTGGTGAAGTGCCTGATTACACCAACACCCTGCAAAACAACTGGGTCCACTCGGAATCGGTGGTCGATGCGCAGATGAGCTATCAACTGCAAAGCGGCCCGGCCAAGGGCCTGACCATCTACCTGTCGGGCACCAACCTGACCAACGAGCCGTTCTACACCTATAACGGCAAGGGTCACCCCGAGCGCATCCTGCGTTACGAAAAGTACGGCAGCACCTATCAGTTCGGCGCCTCCTACAAGTGGTAATCTGAACTGCGTCTAAACTATGCACCTGCCGGCCTTCGGGTCGGCAGGTGTTTTCGTATTCATGCCGCCGCACCCTTGACCTTTACGGGTGGTGCGGGCAGGCATGTCGAGCAGGCAGCGCACCTTCGAACGACATCGTCTGAACGCTACCTGCCACACTACAGGCCGGGCCACTGAATGACCGATAAACCCATCAAAAAAACCGTTATTCTGGGCGGCGGCACCGCCGGCTGGATGTGTGCCGCCATGCTGGCCAAGACCTTTGGCCGCAATCTCGACATCACCCTGGTCGAATCCGACGATATCGGCATTGTCGGCGTAGGTGAGGCGACCATTCCGCCCCTGACCAAGCTGATGACCTTCCTGGGGATTGACGAAAACCAGATGCTCAGCCGCGTCCAGGGAACGTTCAAGCTCGGCATCCAGTTTATCGACTGGTACAAAAAAGGCCATCAATACACCCACACCTTTGGCGAACCGGGCCAGGCCCTGGGTATACTGCCCTTCTTCTATTACTGGCTGCGCCAGACCCTGGAAGGCAAGGACGCCGGTAGCCTGTGGGATTACAGCTTCCACGATCTGGCCTGCGAAGCTAACCGTTTTGCCCGCGTTAAACGCATTCCGGACACGGCAATCGACGGTCTGACCTATGCCTGGCACTTCGACGCCGGCCTGCTGGCCCGCTTTCTGCGCACCGGCTGTGAAAACTCCGGCGTCGTCCGCCGCGAAGGCACGGTGGCCGGCGTTAATCTGCGCAGCAACGACGGCTTTATCGAATCCCTGACGCTGAAAAGCGGCGAGATCATGGAAGGTGACTTCTTCATCGACTGTTCGGGCTTTATCGGCTTGCTGATCGAAGGCGCCCTGAAAGCCGGCTATGTCAACTGGCAGCACTGGCTGCCGTGCGATCGCGCCATGGCGGTGCCGTGTGAATCCTTCGGGCCCCTGACCCCCTATACCCGTGCTCGCGCCCATAGCGCCGGCTGGCAGTGGCGTATTCCGCTGCAACACCGCATCGGAAACGGCCACGTCTTCTGCAGTTCATTCATGGACGAGGACGAAGCGACGCGTATCCTGCTCGATAATCTCGACGGCAAGCCCCTGGCCGATCCGCGAGCCCTGAAATTCGTCACCGGCCGGCGCAAGGAGTCATGGGTCAAGAACTGTGTCGCGCTGGGTCTCGCCTCGGGCTTCATGGAGCCGCTCGAATCGACCAGCATCCATCTTGTGCAATCGGGCATGACGCGCCTGCTGCGCTTCTTCCCGGACAAGGGCTTCAACCCGCTCGAAATGGCCGAGTATAATCGTGTGACGGCGCTGGAATACGAGCTGATCCGCGATTTCCTCGTTCTGCATTACAAGGCGACGCAACGCGACGACAGTCCATTCTGGAACCATTGCCGGACGATGGAAGTTCCCGACAGCCTGGCCAATAAGATCGAGTATTTTCGTCAGCACGGCCGCCTGTTGATCGACGAACACGACCTGTTCCGCGATACCAACTGGGCCCAGGTCTTGATCGGCCAGGGCATCATGCCGAATGCCGCGCACCCCCTGACTCACGCGGTTAAGGGCGACGACCTGACGGGCTTTATGGCGGATCTGAAAGTCATTCTGGCACGCGCGGTGGCGGGCCTGCCGAGCCACGAGGCCTTCATTGCCCGCGAATGCGCCGCCACGGCCACCTTGTAGCTATAGTGCGGCGAAACCCGTTTTCGCGTCTGTCACGATTCGGTAATCCGGATACGGATTTTTATCGTTCAACTTAGTGGATGCACGTATGCGACAGTGGAATTTTGGGCCACGAAAAGCACGAAAAAACGAAAAGCACGAATGAAAGTCGAGTGGCGGCCCGCGCGAAGCGCCTTAATTCGATATACCGTATCATGATCGATTGCCCTTCGGGCCAGGAAGTTTCAGCGTGCTCCCGTTCGTGCTTTTCGTTTTTTCGTGCTTTTCGTGGCCCAAAATTCCACTGTCGAAGGCGTGCCGTCACCGCGTTGCACGAACGGCTTCCATCCTAACCAGCCCGGCAGTGTTTGCGGATAAAATCGCTGTGCCGTTCGGCAGCCGTAGCCATGCCCTTGACGTCGGCACGGACATTGCGCGCCAGATCCTGCAGGTCGCTCAAGGCGAAATTGTCCGCAAACGGATCATAGGCCCGGGGCTGCACCTCCAGCCCATTCAGCAGGCATACCCATGACGGCTCGAAAAAGCTTTCCCATTCCATCTGGGTGACCTTGCCCGACGCCCTATATAGCTCGATCCGCTGCGCCAGCGAATCCGGTAAAGTCATCTCCCGGCAATGGCGCCACAGCGGTTCGTCGCCACGCTGGTTACCCCAGTAATGCAGGATGATAAAGTCGCGGATGCGCTCATATTCCAGCGTAGAGATGCGATTATATTCTCCGCTCAGACGCGGATCGCAGGCCCGGTCCGGAAAATAGGTCAGCAGCTTGTCGATCCCGGCCTGGATCAGGGTAATGCTGGTCGATTCCAGCGGTTCCAGGAAGCCGCCGGCCAGTCCGATAGCGACGCAATTGCCGTCCCACAGGCGCTGAGAATGTCCGGCCGTAAAGCGCACAAAATTGGGTCCGGCCAGGGGCTCACCGTCCAGCGATCCACGCAGGTGCGCCAAGGCTTCGTCGTCCGAAATATGATCGGAGCTGTAGACATAGCCATTGCCGATGCGGTGTTGCAGCGGAATGCGCCATGTCCAGCCGGCCGTCTCGGCGCGCGACCGCGTATAGGGCGTCAGGTCAAGGACATCGGCGTGCGCACACGGCATGGCCACCGCCCGATCGCAGGGCAGCCAGTGGCGCCAGTCGACAAACGGCACGCCCAGGGTCTCACGGATCAGCAGTCCGCGGAAACCCGAGCAGTCGATAAACAGGTCACCGGCGACGGTCTCGCCCGACTCCAGTCGAACCGACGCGATATGGCCCGACTCCGACCGCGCCACATCGACAATGCGTGCGTCGATCCGCGTCACACCGCGTGTCTCGGCAAAGCCGCGCAGATAGCGTGCGAACAGGGTCGCGTCGAAATGGATCGCCCAGTCGTAAAAGGCAAAATCGGCCGGCGGCTGCGCATCGGGCAGGGCAAACCGGCCCTGGATCGACATCTCCGTGCCCAGGCAGTAGTCGCCCAGCGGGTACGGCTCTCCAGCTTGCGCTAGCCTCTGCCATAGATGATGGAAGCTGACCGGTCCCGCCGCCACGCCGTAGCGCCCGAACGGATGGAAAAAACTGTGGCCGGGTTTCAGCCAGCCCTCGAACTCGATGGCCAGCTTGAAGGTTGCGTTACAGGCCTTCATCAGCTCGAACGTATCCAGCCCGAGCGAAGCGAAATAGCGCCTTATCGCCGGTACCGTGGCCTCGCCGACGCCGATCGTACCGATGGCCGACGACTCGATCAGGGTGATCTTCACACCCTTGACGGCCAGGCGCTGGATCAGCGATGCCGCGCTCATCCAGCCGGCGGTGCCGCCACCGACGATGACAACGGATTGAATAGGCTGACTGGTCATCGGTCCCTGATCTTAAAGCTTTTCAATCTGTATCAGGAACACGGTCGACCGCTAACAGGAATACGTATTCAGAGGGCTGACTTGAGAAACGCCTGGGTGTCTGCGAACAGTGGCGCCTTCTTGCGGAACGGCAGCGAATAAACCGCCGCTGTGTCCTCATGGCTCAGCCCCTCATAGACCTTCAAGGTCACGTCGGTTTCCGCCGCCTTCAGCCTGGCTTCGAGCGCCACGGCGTTCTGCAGGCCGACCACCTTGTCGGCACGGCTTTGCAACAGCAGGAACTTCGTCGCCACCTTGCGTGCGTGATTGACCGGTTGGGTTTCCTCCGGTTTTGTCCACGTCCCAAAGGCATCGACCGAGGCCGGCACATCGAAGGGATAGAAGTTATATGGCCCGGAAATGCCGACGCACGCCTTGACCGTGCCATCTAGCAGATAGCGTTCATCCAAAGCCATCATCACCGCGGCATAACCGCCGGCCGATTGACCTATGGTCGCCAGCCGCGCCGCATCGCCGCCATAATCCGCCGCATGGGCCACGACGTGCTTTATCGCCGCCGCATTATCGTCGAGGAACGCCGGATAGACGACTTCAGGCACGACACGATAGTCGGCAATCGCCACGACATAGCCCATCGAGGCCAGGGCGTGACCCATCCAGACATAGTCCTTCTTCGACCCGCTGTTCCATCCGCCGCCATAGAAAAATACCAGTACCGGCAACAGCCCTTCGTGCGCCTTCGGAGCATAGACGTCGTAACTCTGGCGCGGATTGTCACCGAAGGCGACGTCGGACGCGATCCGCTTCACGCCACCTTCCTTGGGCGTAAAGGCATTGAACAGGCTTAGGGTATTGCACCCGGCCAGCAGGCTACCAACACCGGCCAAACCCCCGGCCATAAAACTGCGCTTCGTCAAATCCATATCTCAAATACTGACACTGGACCGCGCCGTCGGCGGTTTCGGCCTTAACTTGATACCTTTCAGCGCGATCAGCAAGGCCTCCCAGTGAATTCCCAGCACGACCTTCAGCGTCATCAGCGGCATGGCGAAGAACAGGCGCAACAGCGCGCCGTCGGCCAGGGCCTCGCGCTTAGCTGTAAAGCCGGCAAACAACATATCCCGCCAGCCGCCGTCACCGCTATTTTGCTTCAACTGAATTTTCAGCGCGAATGTCTCTTCCGGAGCGATCAGGTCGAAATCATAGGCCATGTTCATGTCCATGAAGGGCGAGACATGCAGCCGCTTGTCGCTGTGCTGATGGATGCGCCGGCCGCTATCGATCACTGGCAAGACATAGGAATGGCGGTCGCCGAAGGTATTGTTGACCTCATAGACGACGCTGCGCATGGCGCCATCGGCCGCTTGCACGAAATACAGGCTGATCGGATTGAACACAAAGCCCAGCACGCGCGGCATGGCCAGCAGATACAGCCGGTCGCCGTCTTCACACAGGCCGCGTTCGCCCAACATCGTCCGCATACGGACGCTTAGGCTGGCGTCGCGTCGCGTCGCCTGGTCCGGGCCATGGTCGCGGTCGTAAAATCCGAACAGATTGAAACGGTTGTGCGAGAACAACCGCACGCCGCGGGTGTCTTCGCCCAGCCGGTCGAGATCGAGCAGCACCTGGAAGATATGGTAGGACAGCCGATGAACCCTGGGCGCAAAGCGCTGATGGATCACCTCTCCGGCATAGAGCGACGTCTTCATTCCGCAGCCACCGCAAGTCGTGATTCAACCCAAGGCCCAGACCAGGGATTATAAGCGATCCGGCTTTTGCTCCAGTCGAACGCCCACGGCCGCGGCATGCCGGTAATCGCCTCGGCGACGGCCAGGCCGGATTGCAGGCCGTCTTCGTGAAACCCCGAGCCGAAATAGGCGCCGCAGAACCAGCTGTTGCGCAGTCCCTGCAATCCGCCCAGCTGATCTTGGGCGGCAATCGCCCGTGCGTCGAACAGCGGGTGTTCAAAATCGATCCGCTTGACCACCTTGGCAGGGTCTATGGTGTGGGTCGGGTTCAGGGTGACGAAATAGTTGGGTTTATCCTTCAACACCTGCAGCAGGTTCATCCAATAGGTGACGCAGAGTTGCTGTGCGTTCGAGGCATCGCGCTCGCCCATATAGTTCCACGCCGACCAGGCAGCCTTGCGCCGCGGCATGAAGGCCCCGTCAGTGTGCAGGACGACTTCGTTGTGCGTGTAGGTAAAGGCGCCCAGAACCCGCATTTCGTCGTCCGAGGCGTCGCTTAGCATGCGCAAGGTCACGTCGGCATGGGTGGCGAAGACGACCTCGTCGAAGGCGTGCGTTCCGCCGTGGCGGTCGGTCAGGACCACGCCATTGGCACTGCGGCGCACGGCGACAATGGCGCTGTCGGTGAGGATGCGGTCGCGGAAGGGGGCGATCAGCTTCTTCAGATAGGCCTGCGCGCCGCCGACGACGCTGCGCCACAGGATGCGATCGCTAATCTGCAACAGTCCGTGGTTTTCAAAGAAGGCGATAAAGGCGCGAAACGGATAGTCCATGATCTGCGCCGCCGAGGTCGACCAGATGGCTGCCGCCTGGGGCAGCAGGTGATCGTCGATAAAGGCGCGGCCGTAGTTGCGGTCACGCAGGTAATCACCCAGCCGATAGCCCTCGCGTTGCCGCGCCGCCATGTCCTTGGGCGCCTCGCGATAGAAGCGCACGATGTCGAGCAGCAGGCTGAGGAAGCGCGGCCGGAACAGGTTGCGGCGCTGGGCGAAGATCCCTTTCAATCCCAGCGAGCCGTATTCCAGCGAACCGGCGTCGACACTGACGCCGAAAGACATGTCGCTCGGCTGATGCTCGACGTCGAGATGTTCGAACAATGCCACCAGATTGGGATAGCAGGGCGCGTTGAAGACGATGAAACCCATATCGATCCACAACGGATCGCTGTCCGTGCCGACATTGACCGAGTGGCTGTGGCCGCCGGGCTCGTCGCCACTTTCGAATACCGTCAGGTCGCAATGCGGGTTCAGCATCCACCCCGCCGACAGGCCGGCAATACCCGATCCGACCACAGCGATCTTCTTACGGCGTCCGGCGCTGTTCCTGAGTAATGGGGACGCGCTGTCGATCAGGTCATGCATGGTAAAGCCTCTTTACTGCCGTTTTTTCACAATTGATTACGGCCCGGTCGGCAGGCCGGATCACATACCGGCAAAGGAATATTCAGCACGGGCGGTGATCCGAATCCGCTCTTCCGGCGTAAATTGGCTTGAACGCACCCCGCAGAGCTTCCTGCGACGGCGCGGATGTTGAAGTAACGAAAATGATTTTTGACCGCGCGCACAACATAGTCTTCTCTGCTCGCATGACCGACGAAAGCTCAAGCGTGACGGTTCAGACTCCCGAAATGCTGATTACCAGCATTGCGCAGACCCACGACCGTCAGGCCTATGCCCAGCTGTTTTCGCGCTTTGCGCCCAAGGTGAAGGCCTTTGTCATGGGCCAGGGCATGACGGCGGCCGAAGCCGAAGACCTGGCCCAGGACGCCCTGCTCAATGTCTGGCGCAAGGCGCACCTGTTCGACCCTTCCAAGGCGACGGCGGTGACCTGGATCTATTCGATTGCCCGCAATCTGCGCATCGATGCAGCACGCAAGGCCAAGCGGGCGCGTGACCTGCCCGAAGACCTTTGGCAGGGCGAACCCGATCGCGCGGCGGATCAGCTCCTGGTCGATGCCCAGTCGGCCCGCACCCTGTCGGGCATGATGGACACCCTGCCCGAAGAACAAAAGACCATCCTGCGCCTGTCCTTTTACGAAGACCTGTCGCACGGCGATATCGCCAAGGCTCTGGCGATCCCGCTCGGCACGGTCAAATCACGCCTGCGCCTTGCCATGACGCGGTTGAAGAACGGGTTCGAGGCCCGGCTTTCCGGAGATAAAACAGTATGAGTAGCGTTCATCACCACCCCGGCGAAGATATCATGTGGGACTATTACCGTGGCGCCCTGGCGCCCGGCCTGCACCTGACCGTCCGCACCCACGTTGAAGGCTGCGCCCATTGCCGCGCCGACCTGAAGCTGTTCAGCGACATCGGCGCTGCGATGCTGGAAGACATCGAAGGCGTGGCCATGTCGGACAATGCGCTCGACCTGGCCATGGCGCGCATAGAACGGCCGGAGTCCATCTCAACGGCACCGGCGCCGGCTGTTGTCAAACGCCCGGCCTTCCTCGAAGGCTTTGAACTGCCCGAATCGCTTAAATCTATGGTGATCAAGGATCGCTACTGGGCAGCGCCCGGCGTCTGGTTGGCTCCTGTTGATGTCGGTCCGCAACCGAAAGGCGCTAAAGCCTATTTGATGTTCGTCAAGGCGGGCATGACCATGCCGGAACATACGCACAGGGGCCGTGAGATGACGGTCGTCCTGCACGGCCACTTCCGTGATCATAAGGGCGAATACCGCCCGGGCGATTTCGTGTCGTGCGATGAAGCGGACAGCCATGCCCCAGATATCTGGGACGTCGATTGCCTGTGCCTGATCGCCCAGGAACAGGCCATTGTGCCGAAGACCTGGCTGGGCAAGCTGTTGCAACCGTTCGCCGGTATCTGACCATGAAGACACCGATCCTGGCCTTTGTCATGGCGCTTGCTGTGTTGCTGGTGCTGGACGTGATCTGGATCGGGTCGACCCTGGACGTGCTGTACAAGCCCAACATGCCGGGTATGGTTCGCGACGCGCCCAACTTCGTCGCTGCCGCAGCTTTTTACCTGATCTACGCGTCGGGTCTGGTATATCTGGTCATTGCCCCGACGCTGAAGGCCGACGAGGGTTTCGGCAAGCTGAGTGCGCGTGCTGCCGTGTATGGTCTGGCGGCGTTTGCCACCTATGATCTGACGGGCCTATCCGTTCTCAACAACTGGTCGCTGAAACTGAGCCTGATCGACATGGCCTGGGGCACCTTCGCAGCTGTTACAGCCTCCACCGCCACGGTCTTCCTCCTGCGCGCCATGGGCCGGGGTAAGTAGCTATAAGCGCTCTTGCCGCAAGCGTATTGCGGCCCCCATCAGCCCACCGTCCTCCCGCCAGTGTGCCGGCACGACCAGAGGCGCGCCGAAGGTTTTCAGCACACGCTTGCGCACTGCCACGTCCAGCAGGGCTATCAGTTCCGTCGCACCCGCCATCCCGCCGCCGACAGGAACAGCCGAAGCGCCGGTGACATTGACCACGACGGCCAGCGGATCGGCGACCAGCTCGACATAGGCCGCAACCGTCCGCGCCGCCGCCGCGTCACCCGATTGCCAGCCTCCGATAATGTCCTGGCTGCCCGCCGCCTGGCCATGCAGGGCATGATGCAACCGCTCTATCCCGCGCGCCGCCCCGACCGTGTCGACGCAGCCCTTTTGGCCGCAACCGCACGCCATGCGTGGCAGAATCAAAGGCTCTCCGTCATTCAGATCGATCCGTTCATTGACGACCGGACCGTGCCCCCATTCGCCGGCTCCGCTGACAATGCGCCCATCGACGGCCAGTCCGCCGCCCACGCCCGTACCGAGAATCACACAAAAAACGACGCCATGACCGCGCCCGGCGCCCTCATGCGCCTCGGCGAGGGTCAGGCAGTCGGCATCATTGGCCACGGTTACCCGCCGGTTCAGCCGTGCCGCCAGTACCTGACCTAGAGCCACGCCCGAAATGGCCGGAATATTGGCCGAGGTCACCACGCCTGTAAGCGGATCAACCAGTCCGGCCACCGACAAGGCCACGTCGCCCGCCCGCCGCGCGATCAGGCGCGAAATCGCATCACTGAGGGCATCCAGGCTATCCTTTGGCGTCGCGAACTGCTCGAGTTGAACCAGATGCCCCGGCCGTTCGGACACGCCGAAACGCATAAAGGTGCCGCCAATATCGAAGCACAAAACCGCCGGCTCAGAACTCATGAGATTTCGGTCTGGAAATGGCTTTTGGCAGGGACGACAAGGTCCTGGCGCGTCGCGTCACAGCGGGCATAAACGAAGCCCTTCTGGATGGCGAAGGCGCCGACCTCGCCGCGCCGGTTCAGCGCCAGGAACCCGACCTGCAGGGTCTTGGCCGCTTCGGGCCGGCGCTTGACGATGCGCATCACCGCCTCTTCGCAGGCCTGCTGCGGCGATCGTCCCTGGCGCATCAACTCGACAACCAGGAAACTGCCGGCGGTGCGGATCACCTCTTCGCCGACGCCGGTCGAGGTGGCGCCGCCAATCTCGCCGTCGACATACAGTCCGGCGCCGATGATCGGGCTGTCACCGACCCGTCCGCGCAGCTTCCACGCCATGCCACTGGTCGTGCACGCCCCGGCCAGACGCCCGTCGGCATCCAAAGCCAGCATGCCCAAGGTATCGTGATTGTATTTGTCGCCCGGAATACGGCTGCCAGGCGCCGGTGCACCGCCAGCGCCATAACTCGACATCTCACTATTGGCGACAGGCTGGTAGTTCGATGTCTTCAGCCAGGCCTGCCAGGCTGCCGCGGATTCGGGTGTCAAGAGCTCCTCGCGCGGAAAGCCCTGCGCCAGGGCGAATTGCAGGGCGCCTTCACCGACCAGCAAGACGTGCGGCGTCTTTTCCATGACCAGCCGCGCCACCGAAATCGGATGGGCGATGTGTTCCAGGGCGGCAACCGCGCCGCAGCCGCCCTGTTCGTTCATGATGCTGGCGTCGAGCGCGACATGGCCGTCGCGATCGGGATAGCCGGCCCGTCCGACGCTGTGGTTACGCAGGTCAGCTTCGGGGATGCGTGCCCCGACCTCGACCGCGTCCAGCGCGTATCCGCCGCCTTTCAGCACGTCCCAGGCGGCGGCATTGGCCGCCACCCCGAAGTCCCAGGTCGAAACCACGATCGGCATGACCGGCGGGGTCTTGGCCCGCGCGCCCGACGCACCGGCCAGGGCCGCGGTCATCAGGGACAGTTGCAGCAGCGAACGCCGGTCGGTCATGTCGTTGTGTCCCACAAAAGAAGCTGTCGGACATATCGTTGTCACATGGCGGGACTTGTCAACAGATCAGGTTTCAAATCGTCCGCCCCATGGCCAGCGCCACTTTCGACTTCGGCGGCCGGCCTTATCCTGCCCGCGCACGAACCAAGCAATTACGCGCGATTTTGTACGATATAGTCGTACGCATGGCTGGCCGAAGCCATAACTGGCGCCCAATCCACAGTCTTGAAGTCTAGGTTGATCACCTTGCCGTATTCGCTGACAAATGCTTTGATCAAGTCGACTTCCTTATCATCAAAAAGGATATATCCGATCAAACCCTCTGGATCGTCAGCAAAGTCGTGATCATCAAAAAAGAAATGAACATCGAAATTGATTTCATCCTCGGTTTCGTAATGAGTCCGATCCCTGCAGTCCTTAAGAAAGGATAAAAGCTCGGCACGCCGCCAAAAGAACTGCAGATCGCCCCAACTCTCCGGGTACCGCTCTTTCATGTAATAGCTATCAGTCATCTGAAAACCCATTCCGTTTATTTGGGCGCTGGACCCATGGCCAAGGCTACCTTCGACTTCGGCGGACGACCCAGCACGTCCGAGATAAACCACGCCGCCTCAACCACACGGCCCAGGTCCACGCCCGTGTGAATACCTAGTCCGTTGAGCATATACAATACGTCCTCGGTCGCCATATTGCCGGCGGCGCCGGGCGCATAGGGGCAGCCGCCCAGTCCGCCGACCGAGGAATCGATCGTCGTAATGCCATAGTCCAGGCTGGTCAGGATATTGGCCAGGGCCTGGCCATAGGTGTCATGGAAATGGACGGCAAGCCGTTCACGCGGAATCCGCGCCGTCATCTCGTCGAGCAAGCGCTCGACATCGGCCGGTGTGGCGACGCCGATGGTGTCGCCCAGGCTGACCTCATAACAACCCATCTCGATCAGCTTTTCGGCGACATCGGCCACGGCGGAAGCCTCGATCGGGCCTTCATAGGGGCAGGCCACGGCGCAGGACACATAGCCGCGCACCCGGATTCCCCGTGCAACCGCCTCTTCGCAGACCCGTTCAAAGCGCTCCAGGCTCTCCTTGATCGAACAGTTGATGTTCTTCTGACTAAACGTCTCCGATGCCGCGCCGAAAATGGCCACGACCTGGGCCCCGGCATCGCGCGCGCCTTCGAAACCCTTCAGATTGGGGGTCAGAACGGGGTAGTGCACAGTCATCGACTGGGTAATGCCGGCCATGACTTCGGCGGCATCGGCCATCTGCGGCACCCATTTCGGCGACACAAAACTGGCAGCTTCGATAAATTCCAGACCGGTCAGCGACAGCCGGTCGATCAGCTCGACCTTGTCGGCGACCGATACGATCTGCTTTTCGGCCTGCAAGCCATCACGCGGCCCGACCTCGTATAAAATCACCCGATCCGGTCTCACTTCGTCTCCTCGAACAGTTCGCGGCCGATCAGCATGCGGCGGATTTCGGAGGTGCCGGCGCCGATCTCATACAGTTTGGCGTCGCGCCACAACCGGCCGGTCGGATAGTCCATGGTATAGCCATTGCCACCCAGGGCCTGGATCGCCTCACCGGCCATCCACGTCGCCTTTTCGGCGGCATACAGGATACAGCCAGCCGCGTCCTTTCGCGTGGTCTCGCCCCGGTCGCAGGCGGCGGCCACGGCATAGACATAGGCCCTGCACGCCGCCCAGGTAGCGTACATGTCGGCCAGCTTGCCCTGCATCAGCTGGAAGGTACCGATCGGGGCGCCGAATTGCTGACGTTCATGGACATAGGGAATGACGACATCAAGACAGGCGCGCATGATTCCCAGCGGTCCGCCCGACAGCACAACGCGTTCATAGTCCAGCCCCGACATCAGCACCGCCGCGCCGCGCCCTTCGACGCCCAGCACGTTTTCGTAGGGGACTTCGCAGTCCTCGAACACCAGTTCGCCCGTATGCGAGCCGCGCATGCCCAGCTTGTCGAGCTTCTGCGCCACTGAAAATCCGGTAAAATCCTTCTCGATCAGGAAGGCGCTAATGCCTTTCGAGCCAGCGTCCATATCGGTCTTGGCATAGACGACCAGGACGTCGGCGTCGGGGCCGTTGGTGATCCACATCTTATTGCCGTTCAGCACATAGCGGTCGTTCTTGCGGTCGGCGCGCAGTCGCATCGACACGACGTCGGAGCCTGCGCCGGTTTCCGACATGGCCAGGGCGCCGACATGCTCGCCGGAGATCAATTTGGGCAGATATCTGGCCCGCTGTGCGTCGGTTCCGTTGCGCGAGATCTGGTTGACGCACAGATTGGAGTGGGCGCCATAGCTAAGGCCGATACTGGCCGAGGCGCGGCTGATTTCTTCCATGGCGATGGTGTGGGCCAGATAGCCCATGGCCGCCCCGCCATACTGCTCGGCTGCGGTCAGACCCAGCACACCCATCTCACCCATCTTGCGCCACAGGTGCATGGGGAACTGGTCGGACCGGTCGGTCTCTTCGGCCAGGGGGGCGATTTCGACGGCGGCAAACTTCGCTACGGCGTCGCGCAGGGAATCTATATCCTCGCCGTGGCCGAACTGCAGATGGGGAAAATGGATCATGGTCGTCGTCCTGTGTTTTGGGTCGGCGTTCGTGGTGTTGGGAACACAGATGACACAGATGTCTCAGATGATTTCGGCAGCGTAACTTCGGATCGCTGTCTTCGACAGTGGAATTTTGGATCACGAAAAGCACGAAAATCAGAAAAGCACGAATAGGTGATGCGTATATATTCGCGCGAAGCGCCTTAATTCAAAGATGCGGCATCACGATAGATTGCCCTTCGGGCGGAATATTTCAGCCTCTATTTCGTTCTTTTCTGATTTTCGTGCTTTTCGTGATCCAAAATTCCACTATCGAAGACGCGTTCACTCTGAAGAGCACTGAAGAAAATCTGTGTAATCTGTGTAATCTGTGGATAAACCTTTCTATTCGATTTCAACCAGCAAGGCCTTGTCCCCGACCTGGCTGTCCGCCACGGCATGAACCGCGCGCACAGTCCCGGCCCGGCCGGCCTTCATCGTATGTTCGATCTTCATCGCGCCCAGGACCAACAGCCTCTCACCCTTCTCGACCACGTCCCCCACCGATACGAAGACCTCAATCACCTTGCCCGGCATAGGCGCATGGACCTCGCCCGACGATTCCGCCACGGAATGGCCATCGCCCTCCGGCAAATACAGATGCGGCCGCGGCGGCAGGTTTAGCCACCACCCGCCACAATCGTTCCACGGTGAGCCCGGATCGGCCGCCACCGCCCAGGCCGGCGCCTCGGCATCGGGCCAAGGTTGCGTCAAACCCTCGATATGCCGCCCGATGAACCCGGTATCGATCTCGGCCGCAGCAAAATCGCCATCCGACACCACCCGACGCAGAAATCCCAGATTGGTCGCCAAACCGCGTAATTTCGTCTCGACCAGGGCTTCGCGCATCCGCGCCAGAGCCGCAGTCCGGTCGCGGCCATGGACAACGATCTTGGCGATCATCGGGTCGTAAAAAACGCTGACCTCGTCCCCGGCCTCGACTGCCGACTCGATCCGCGCCCATTGCGGAAACTCCAATCGCTCAAGCCGACCTGTCGCCGGCAGAAAATCATTTTCCGGATCTTCGGCATAAAGCCGCGCCTCGATGGCGTGGCCGTTGATCCGCAACTGATCCTGCCTCAGCGGCAAAACTTCACCATGAGCCACGCGCAACTGCCATTCGACCAGGTCCAGACCGGTGATCTCTTCCGTCACCGGGTGCTCGACCTGCAGCCGCGTATTCATCTCCATGAAATAGAAGGGCGCGTTTTCGATACCATTCGACACGTCGACGATAAATTCGACCGTGCCGGCGCCGCGATAAGCGATCGCCTCAGCCGCCTTGACCGCCGCGCTTCCCATGGCTGATCGCAAGCTCTCGGGCAGGTTGGGCGCCGGTGCTTCTTCGATCACCTTCTGATGCCGGCGCTGCAACGAGCAGTCGCGTTCGAACAAATGAACGACATGGCCGTGGCTGTCGCCGAACACCTGGATCTCAATATGGCGCGGCACTTCGATATATTTTTCGATCAGCACCTTGGCGTCCGAAAAGGCCGACAAACCCTCGCGCTGGGCCGACACAAGCGCATCGGCGAAGTCCTCGGCGCGGTCGACCCGGCGCATGCCCTTGCCGCCACCGCCGGCCACCGCCTTGATCAGCACCGGATAGCCGATCTCACCAGCCCGATCGCGCAGGCCTTCGATTGACTGGTCTTCGCCGTGATAGCCCGGTGTCACCGGTACGCCGGCCTGTGTCATCAGGGCCTTGGCCGTGCCCTTCAACGCCATGGCCGAGATGGCTTCGGCCGTCGGTCCGATAAAGACCACGCCTGCCGCCTCGCACGCCTGGGCAAACTCGACATTTTCCGACAAAAAACCGTAGCCCGGATGAACCGCCTGGGCGCCGAGCTCGACCGCCAGGGCGACGATCCGGTCACCACGCAGATAGGATTCGGACGCCGCCGCGGGTCCGATCAACACCGCCTCATCGGCCTCGCGCACAAAGGCCGCGCATTCGTCGGCCTCGCTATAGACCGCGATCGTACGCACGCCCATCCGCTTGCAGGTGCGGATGATGCGCCGGGCAATCTCGCCGCGATTGGCAATGAGGATCTTGGAAAACATCAGATAGTCCACACCGGTTTGCGCTTGCCCAGGAAGGCTGCGACGCCTTCCTTGCCCTCGTCGCTGGCCCGGCGCTCGGCGATGCGTCCTGCGGTCAGGTCGGCTATGCCGCCGGCCCGCTTGCCGCGATGGTCCAGATCGGCCAGGAGGTCCTTGATATCGGCGACAGCCCCGGTCGCAGCCTCCAGGAAGGCCGTGATGATCGGCAGGGCCGCCGCTTCGATATCCTCGGCGACCTCATGCACCAGACCGATACGCAGGGCTTCGGCGGCATCGAAGCGCTCGCCGCTCAGCATATAACGCCGTGCCGCGGCCATACCGGTTTTCGCCAGCACGAAGGGTGATATGACCGCCGGAATCAGTCCCAGCCTGACCTCGGTCAGGCCGAACTGCGTGCCAGGTGCGGCGATGACCACGTCGCAACAGGCGGCCAGGCCGACGCCGCCACCGAAGACGCCGCCGTGAACCAACCCGATAACGGGTTTGGGGCAGGCGTCAATGGTCTCGAACATGTGCGCCAATGTCCGCGCATCGTCGCGGTTCATCTCGGTGTCCTGTTCGGCGGCGCGTTGCATCCAATTGAGGTCGGCGCCAGCGCTGAAACTGCGCCCGGTGCCGCTCAGCACGATGACGCGGATACCATCCTGCCGGCCCAGGTCTTCGAAAGCGTCCTTCAGGTCGCCGATCATGCCCTCGTTGAAGGCGTTATGCACTTCGGGCCGGTTCAATGTGACCCGCGCTACACCGCGTTCGTCGCTCTCGATCATTACCGTCATGGCTAGCTCCTACATTCTAAAGACGCCGAACCGGGTGGGTTCGACGGGCGCGTTGAAAGATGCGGACAGCCCCAGTCCCAGAACTCTGCGTGTATCGGCCGGATCGATCACCCCGTCATCCCACAACCGGGCCGAGGCGTAATAGGGATGGCCTTGTGCTTCGTAGGTGTCGCGGATCGGTGCCTTGAAGGCGGCCTCGTCCTCGGTGCTCCACATGCCGCCCTTGGCTTCGATGCCGTCGCGCTTGACGGTGGCCAGCACATTGGCCGCCTGTTCACCGCCCATGACCGAGATGCGGGCATTGGGCCACATCCACAGGAAGCGTGGCTCATAGGCCCGGCCGCACATGCCGTAATTGCCGGCGCCGTACGATCCGCCGATGATGACCGTGAACTTGGGCACATTGGCGCAGGCGACCGCGGTCACCATCTTGGCGCCGTGGCGGGCTATGCCTTCGTTTTCGTATTTGCGCCCGACCATGAAGCCAGTGATATTCTGCAGAAAGACCAGCGGAATATTACGCTGGCAGCACAGTTCGATGAAGTGGGCGCCCTTCTGGGCGCTCTCTGCGAACAGCACGCCGTTATTGGCGATGATGCCGACGGGATAGCCAAAGATATGGGCAAAGCCGGTAACCAGGGTCTCGCCGTACAGCGCCTTGAATTCGTCGAACTCCGAACCGTCGACGATGCGGGCGATGATCTCGCGCACGTCGAACGGCTGGCGCGTATCGGCGGGGATAATGCCGTAGACCTCGGCAGTGTCACGCAAGGGCGCCGCGACCGGGCGCGTCGCCTGGGTCACCGTCTTGCGGCGGTTCAGATGACCGACAATCCGCCGCGCGATGCGCAGGGCATCGGCATCGTCGGCTGCCAGGTGATCGACCACGCCGGAGATGCGGGCATGGACATCGCCGCCGCCCAGGTCTTCTGCGCTGACCACTTCGCCCGTCGCCGCCTTGACCAGCGGCGGTCCGGCCAGGAAGATGGTGCCCTGCTTCTGGACGATGATCGACTCGTCCGACATGGCTGGGACATAGGCGCCGCCCGCCGTGCACGACCCCATGACGACGGCGATCTGCGGTATGCCTTGGCTCGACATCCGCGCCTGGTTGTAGAAGATACGGCCGAAATCGTCTTTGTCCGGAAAGACCTCGTCCTGGTTGGGCAGGTTGGCGCCGCCCGAATCGACCAGATAGACGCAGGGGAGATGGTTCTGGGCCGCGATTTCCTGGGCGCGCAGGTGTTTCTTGACGGTCAGCGGATAATAGGTCCCGCCTTTGACCGTGGCGTCGTTGCACACCACGACGCATTCGACGCCGTTGATCCTCCCTACCCCGGTAATGATCCCGGCCGCCGGCACGTCGTCGGGATAGACACCGTGCGCCGCCAGGGCCGACAGCTCGAGAAACGGCGACCCCGGATCGATCAGGCCGGTAATCCGGTCGCGCGGCAACAGCTTGCCACGCTCGGTATGTTTGATGCGCGCCGCTGCCGATCCACCCAGGGCAATTTTGGCATGAAGACCACGCAGATCATCGACCAGGCCCTGCATCCGCGCGGCATTGGCGACGAAATCCGGGTCTTGTATGTCGATTTCGCTCTTCAGGACGGGCATAGGGATTCCTCTCCCTCCCCTTGATGGGGAGGGGGACCGCGAAGCGGGGGGCGGGGTGGGGCCGCGCGCAGTCCAAGTTCATGATTGGGTATCGGAAACTAACCCATTTGCGTGTATTGGAAAAATGAATAATACCTATTCACATTATAGACAGTATCTATGGAACTCTACCTTATCCGCTATTTCCTCAGTCTGGTGGAAACCGGCAGCTTTACCAAGGCCGCACAAGCCTGCGTGATCACCCAACCGACGCTGTCGGCCGGTATCAAACGGCTGGAGGAGCAGGTCGGTGTGCCACTGTTTGTCCGCAGCAATAAACGCGTCTTCCTGACCACGGCCGGTACGCGGTTCCTGCCTCGCGCCAAGGCCATTCTGCACGAAGTCAACATGGCCGCGGCCGAGATCGCCCAGTCCGAAACGGCTGATGTCATCCGCCTTGGTGTCCTGCAAACCCTGCCGGCGCACCAGGTGGCTGGCCTGCTGCAGGCTGTGTCACAAATCTTGCCCGATATCCGCTTCGACCTGGTCGACGGCACCGAACAGGAGCTTCTCAACCGCCTCGATGAACGCGGCATCGACTTCGCCCTGTCGCTGCGCCGCGTCGACAATGACGGCAGCCTGCCCCTGTTCGAAGAAGGCTACAGCCTGGCCCTGGCGCGCACCCATCGCCTGGCCGCCCGTGCAGAAATCCGCGGCGAAGACCTGGCCAATGACAGTATGATCGTCCGTTCACGCTGCGAGGTCCTGTCCGAAACCAGCCGCCATTTTACCGATCGCAACGTCCGCCCACCTCTGGTCTATCGCACGGCCCAGGACGAGCGTGCCCTGGCCATGGTCGGCGCCGGGATCGGAATCACGGTGATGCCTGACAGCTACCGGGCGTCCGATGTCGTGCGTATTCCCATGGCCGGTTTCTCACCACGCCGCACCGTCGCCCTGTTCCCGCCACGCTTCGCCTTGCCGCAACGGCTGAACGACGCGGCGGCCGCCTTCACGCAATTTGCCCGCGGCTTTTTCAAAGTCGACCACGGTTGAGGCCGAGACCGGCTGCATCATGTAGTCGCGCGTGATCGGCAGGGTATCGATCTTCTTCGCCAGTTGCATCTGGAAGACCATCAGGTTGGCGTAGCGGAAGCCCAGCTCGCTATAGCAGAGATAGAACTCCCACATGCGGCAGAAGCGCTCGTCATAGAGGTCACGAATCTCGTCGCGATGGGCTTCAAAACGCTGGCGCCAGGCTTTCAGGGTTTCGGCATAGTGCAGTCGCAGCATCTCGACATCGGCGATCCACAGACCAGAGCGCTCGGCGGCCTGGGTCATCTCACTCAAAGATGGAAGATAGCCGCCAGGAAAGATATATTTGTCCAGCCAGGCCGACCGGCCTCCGACCGCACCGCGCCGGCCGATGGTGTGAACCAGGGCGACGCCGTCATCACTCAGTCGATCGGCAATGGTGCGAAAATAGCCATCAAACCCAGCCTTGCCAACATGTTCGAACATACCGACCGACACGATGCGGTCGAAGCGGCCCTTCACCTCGCGGTAGTCGCACAGCTCGAAACGTACAGTCTCGCTCATGTCCGAAATCCGGGCCCGTTGTGCCGCCACGCTTAACTGCTCGGCCGACAGGGTAATACCGGTAACGCTTACCCCCGCCTGACGGGCCAGGTGCAAGGCCATGCCGCCCCACCCGCAGCCGATATCGAGCACGCTCTGACCGGGTTTAAGAAACAGCTTGGCGGCGATATGATCCTTCTTGGCGATCTGGGCCTGGTCCAGTGTCATGTCTGGCTGCTCGAAATAGGCGCAGGAATATTGCATGTCGTTGTCGAGGAAGAGACGGTACAGTCGTTCCGACAGGTCGTAGTGGTGGGCGACATTGCGCCGCGACGCCGCGACCGAATAGGCCGGCAGAAAACCCCGTAACCGCTTGAACCAACTGGCGAAGCCGCGATCGAAGCGACCCGGCATATGGTCGAGATTGCGTCCGATCAGGTCGATGAATGACCATAGATCCCCGCTTTCAACGGTAAGGCGGCCGTCCGTCCACGCTTCACCGAGGTAAAGGTATGGGTTGATCGCAACACTATGCGCCGTGGCCATGCAGTCGAAGGCAATGACGACCTCACGGCCGGAGTTGTCGCCCAACCGCCATTGGGTTTGTTGTGGACCGGAGCCGACACGGACAACCAGGTTGCCGTGACGGATCATGCGTTCGAGGAGCTTCTGCATCATATGAGAGTCTCACACCTCACAAGGCTGTTGAGACCAGACAATACTGTTGCACTGCAAAAAATCGTCAGGAGAGCGGCGCTATAGGGTAAAGATTTGGTAAAGACACTTCAGGCATGGCCTTTTTGCCGCACCTGCGCTTTGATACCGGCCGGGAGAGCTGAGATGCAGGACGTGATTATCATCGGCGCGGGTATGGCGGGGCTGAGCGCTGCACTGGCGCTGAAGGACAAGGGCTTGAGCTACTTCTTGCTGGAAGCCGCCGGCGAGGTCGGCGGCCGCGCCATTACCCGCCGCCTGCCGTCGGGAGTCGCGGCCGATCTGGGGCCGCACTGGTTGCATGGCGAAGACAATGAACTCGGCGCCGTGGTCAAGGCCTATGGCCTGAGCGGCCGCAAGGATGACGGCGACCAGATGCGGGTCTATGAAAACGGCCGGGTGATCGACAGCGGCGAGGACTGGCTGGACACGGCCGTCGACTGGGACATGGCGGAAGCGATCAAGAGCGGAAAGGCGCAGGATGTGGCGATATCCGAACTTGGGCGCGACGAGGAAAGCCGCCGCCGGCTGCGCCGCTTCGGCCAGGGCTGGAATGGCTTGCAGGCGCCGCTGGAGCCGTCGGCCTATGAGTTCCTCACCGACCAGAACGAACCTGGCGGCCTGCAGCTGAACGGCGGTATCGCTGCGCTGACGGCCAAGATGGCGGATGACATTGGCCGCGACGCCGTCCGGCTGAACTATCGGGTCGGGTCCGTCGCCGCCATTCCCGGCGGAGTGCGGGTGGACGATCTCGAAGCCCGCCATGCCATCGTCACCGTCAGCCTGGGCGTACTGCAAAGTCGCGCCATCGCCTTCGATGCCGAGGTGCAGACGGCCATCGATCATGCCACGGCCGGCCTTTTGGTCAGCCGGATGAACAAGATCATTCTCGAACTGGAGCCAGGTTTTTTCAACGACCGCGGTATACCCGCTGATCTTGGCCTGCAACTGCTCGACGGAATCCCGCACTATTGTCATGTCCGCGGCGCAGGTCAGCCGCTGATCGTCCTGTTTACGACCGGCGATGCCGCCAGCTACAGCGAGACCCTGACCCCGGATCAGGCGCTCGACTATGCCAGGGACGTCCTGTCCCCGGTTGAACAGTTAAAGGGCTTTGATGCGCGGTTGGCTTCCGCGCCCCTTGTCACGCGCTGGATCGCCAATCCCCTGACGCGTGGCGCCTATTCCGCCCTGATGCCGGGCTTCAAACGCCACGCTCCGTGGTGGAACGGCCCCATCGGTATTTGTGGTGACAGTTTCGATGACCACTTTCCGGGTTCGCTCGCCGGCGCCTGGCGATCCGGCCGCAGATTGGTTGAGGCTTTATGACCTATTGCGGTCGCGAAGGCCTTGCGCTATCGAAGTTTCGTGCGCCAAAATCAAAGTGAATCGGCGCGGCTTAAGGGTTTCGTCATGGCGCAGGTTGTCACGGTTTTCGGTGGTTCGGGCTTTTTGGGCAAGCAGGTTGTGCGGGCCCTGGCCAAGCAGGGATGGCGCATTCGCGTCGCTGTCCGCAATCCAACCGAGGCCTACGACCTGAAGCCGATGGGTGATGTCGGCCAGATCCAGGTGGTGCGTTGCGACGCCCGCAAGGAAGGTGATGTCGCCCGCGTCCTCGAAGGCGCCCAGGCCTGTGTCAACCTGATCGGTCTCCTGTATCAGACCCTGTCGGAAAAGTTCGACGCCTCGCATCGCCAGGCCAGCACCCATATGGCCAAGATCTGTGCCGCCAAGGGTATCGTCAACTTTGTCCAGGTGTCGTCGCTCGGCGCCGATCCCAAGGCCGCTTCAAGTTACGCCTCGACCAAGGGCCTGGCCGAAGTCGCCGTCGTGAAGGCCGTGCCGACCGCAGTGATCCTGCGCCCCAGCGTCATGTTCGGCGCCCAGGACAGCTTCTTCACCACCCTGGCCGGGCAACTGAAGTTGTTGCCGGTCATGCCGCTGTTCGGTGGCGCCAATAACAAGTTCCAGCCGGTCTATGTCGGCGACGTTGCCGCGGCCGTGGCCCGCACGCTCGGTAACACTGCCAGCTACGGCAAGGTCTATGAACTGGGCGGTCCGGAAGTCTTCGCCTTCAAGGACCTGCTGACCTATATCGGCCAGGAAATCCTGCAATCCCGGCCCCTGGTCTGGGCGCCTTACGTTGCGGCCAGTGTAATCGCCGTGGCTGGCGATATCCAGGCCGGTGTGCATGGCATCCTGTCGGTGGTGCCCGCGCCCTGGCTGACCAGCGACCAGGTCCTGTTGCTAAAGACGGACAATGTGGCGGCCCCGGGCGCCTTGGGCCTGAAGGACCTTGGCATTGCGGCGACGGCGGTCGAATCGATCGTCCCGACCTATCTGTGGCGCTTCCGCAAGAACGGCCAGTTCGCCGTCGCCTAAAGCCAAGCTACGTGTTTGGCTCCAGAGGTTTGTGGGCGGCTTTAGTTTTTGCGTAATATTTTGAATTTACAGTAATTTTCAACGCGGAAAGCGCCGAAAAGTCGGAAAGACGCGGAAATGGAGCAAGGGGACAAGCTTGCGCCCGAAGGGCTGTCATTCCGAGATACTGGCAACTCACGCTGCACGAAGGCGCTTCGCGCAGCAGAAGCATTATCCCGAATTTCTGCGTCTTTCCGACTTTTCGGCGCTTTCCGCGTTGAAAAAATTACAAAAAATCAGGTATTTGCGTCAAGAGCGTAGCCGAACGCAGACGGGAATTATCCCGACCGAATGGCCCATCCACAGTCAGCGCCCCAGATACCACCACGCCAGGCCCGCGCAGCCGACCACCATCCGCCAGATGGCGAAGACGCCATAGCCGCGCTTGGTGACGAAGGCCAGCATCGGCTTGATGACCAGCAGCGCCACGATGAACGACACCACGAACCCGACGGCGATAATGCCGTAGTCGGACGTTGGCATGGTCTTGTAGCTCTTGACGAAATCGAACACGAAGGCGCCCAGCATGGTCGGAATGGCCAGGAAGAAGGAAAACTCCGCCGCCGCCCGCTTTTCGACCTTTAGCAACAAGGCGCCGATCAAGGTCGAACCCGAACGCGACATGCCGGGAATCATCGCCAGGCACTGAAACAGGCCGATCAGCAAGGACGTCTTGAGGTCCAGGGTCGTCGGATCGGAATGGGTCGGCATCGGCGCATATTTGTCGACAAGCCACAGGATGATACCGCCGACGATCAAGGCGATGCAGATCAGCGGAATATTCTGGAACATCTCCCCGATTAGATGGTGCAGAACCACGCCCAGCACGACCGCCGGCAGAAAGGCGACGATGACGCTTAACGCGAAACGGCGCGATTCCGCCTTGGTCGGCAGGGTGACCACCGCGTCCCACAGCTTGCTGAAATAGAGCACGACCACGGCCAGGATGGCGCCCAGCTGGATCAGCACCTCGAAGGCGTCGTGGTGGAAATTCAGGATATTGGCCGACAGCAGCAAATGGCCGGTCGACGACACGGGGATGAATTCCGTCAGGCCTTCGATAATGCCCAGGATTACGGCGTACAGATAGTCCATGCAAACTCCGATCGTTTGCGTGGTCTTAGCGTGCTTTGGCAGGGCCGTTAAGCGCTATTCCGCCGCCATCTGGGGGTAGGCGCCGATATAGCGCAGGCGCGCCCGTGGCGAGGCGCCGGCGTGCATCTGCTCGATGGCATGGGCCAGCCAGCCAGCGCTACGGCCGATGCCGTACAGCGTCACGGGCGCTTCGCGCGGCAGATCGAGGTGACGACCGATCAGGGCCAGGGCCAGCGACATGCCGACCGGATGGCCGGTCATGTCCTCACCGACCTTGAGCACGGCCTTGAGATCCGCGCCCAGTTGCGGTGCCGCCTCGATCAGGCTCTGCGCCCGGGCGTGTTCCGACGGCGACTGGTCGCGTTCGAAGCCCGGCAGTTCCAGCCCGCGTTCCAGCATCGACTTGGCCAGGGCTTGGGGATTGCCGGAGCGGCGAACCTGGGTGACATAGGATTCGGCGCGCGAAATCCGCCCGCCCAGCTTAGGACTGGTCATGGTGCCGAAACCGGCGATCAATGGAATGGCCAACGGGCCCATGGTCGCCGCGGAGACGCGGACGGCCAGTGTGGCTTCATCGAGCGTGGTGTCGGCCGACAACACCAGGGCGCGGCGCAGCAGGTCGGCGTCCTTGTTGTCATAGACCTTCCAGGCGCGCGCCAGGCGCTGGTGGAAGAATAGGCGCGGACCGCCATTGGTTACAGCGTCGACCATTTCGTTGAGCAGGCTGGCGGCTTCCTGGTTGAGGTCGCGTTCTGGCTGGATATCCGTCATCGCCTCTTCCTCGAGGCGGCGGCTCAACATCGACAGCACGCGTGTCCGGGGGCCGCCGGGGAAGTTGACGTCCGGGCGCGGCTTCAGCGGCCCGAAGGGATTATTGTTCGGGCTCTGCCACAATAGGGCGGCGACGGCCTCGAAATTTTCTGTGTTGGACAGGGCGATGCTGTCGCGGCCGCGATAATAATGACGGCCTTCGATAGTGATCGAGATTTCGGTGTCGATCGCTGCCTCGCCGCGCGTCACCGTACCGCCGGTCAGGCCGGGCGGCAACGGTTCTACCGCCGGAACGGGGCCGGTAGGGCCGGGGCGCATCGGCACACGGCCGGGTGCGCGGCGCGTCAGCCGTTCGATGTCGTCCAGGGCATAAAGGCTCTTGCGCGGATGGGCCGGATCGCTCTTGGCGGCGATACGCTGGCGGCTGACATAGGCGTAAAGGGTCTGGGGTTTGACCTCAAGACGCTTGAGCGCCTCGGTCCGGCTGATCCATACTCGTGACATACTAACGCGTCCGAAATCTTGTGGTGGCTCACATTAAATCAAGATTGATTCGTTTTTATCGTGACACGCTTCGCCGAAAGAATCCATCATGGATTAAGGAGTTGTTAACAGGTTTGGCGTGCACGATAGCGTGAAGTGTGGAAATCCCGTGAAGCCTTGCCTCGACAGGGCACTACCCGGGTTGCACCCACGCGCAAGAAAGCGCAAGGACAGGCTATGAAGGCACATGTAAACCGCCCAAACATGCACACATGGTGGCGCGACCTGACCCCCGTCGAGCGGGTGCGACTGGCCTCGTCCCTGTCGGTCATCCTGGCCTGCCTGCTGGTCGGACTGAAGGGTATAACCTTGCTGGCGTCGGGGTCCCTGGCCATACTGGCCTCGCTGACCGACTCCGGCCTCGACCTGCTGGCTTCGCTGATCACCTTCTTTGCCATCCGTTACGCCCGCACGCCACCGGATAAGGAGCATCCGTTCGGCCATGGCAAGGCGGAGGCCTTCAGTGCGCTGTTCCAGGCCGGCCTGGTCTTTGCCTCCGCGGCCCTGGTCATGCAGGCCTGTATCGCCAATATTATGCATCCGCACCCGGTCCAGCAATCGGGCTGGGCCATCCTTGTGCTGCTGGTGTCGATCGTCCTGACCTTGGGTTTGGTCATGGTGCAGAACGCCGCGGTCAAGGCCAGCGGTTCGGTCGCTGTATCGGCCGATCGCATGCACTATATCAGCGACCTGGCCATCAACCTGATCGCCGTGGCGGGCATTGTCGCCGCCGTGCTGGGCTTTCCTGTTTTCGACGCCGTGGCGGGCTTCGTCATGGCCACGGGCCTGATCTGGAGCGCCATCAAGGTCCTGCGCGAGGCCGCCGATCACCTGATGGACCGCGCCCTGGGCGATGACGACGTGTCGCGTATCCGGCAATTGGTGCTGAGCGACTCGCGGGTTCTCGATGTCCACGCATTGCGCACCCGCCTGGCCGGTCCCTATATTACCATCCAGATGCATCTGGCGCTCGATCCGCAGTTGACGTTGGAAGCGGCCCACAAAATCCTGATCGCGGCTGAAAATCGCCTGCTTGAGGCATTCCCGAATGCTGATATCATCATCCACCCCGATCCGGCCGGCGCCGCCGAACCGCATGGGGGTGTTTTTGCCGAGAGTCTGGCCGAAACGAATGGAAAGACCGGATGACCGCCTACACCCGACAACTCTACCATTTTGCCTTTGACCCGCACTCTCGACTGGTCCGCCTTGGCCTGGGTGAGAAAAAGCTTGGTTTCGAAGAAATTTCGGTGCGCTACTGGTTGCCGGACGACGCCATACTGCGTCTGAATCCGTCGGGGCTACTGCCTATCCTGGTCGAGACTCCGACCGGTGACGCCGGCGGCCAGACCCATCGCCTGTGCGAAAGCCGCGCCATATTGGAGCATCTCGAAGAGGCCTATCCCGACGTCAAATTATGGCCTGCAAATGTCAATGAACGTGCGGAAGCACGCCGTCTCGTCGGCTGGTTCGAGCGCAAATTCGACTACGAGGTCAATGCCCTGCTCCTCCATGAAAAGATGGAGAAGCGGCTGATGAATGGCGGCGCGCCCGATATCGCCGCCATGCGTGCCGGCCGCGAAGCCCTGAAAGACCATCTGCGCTACTTCGAAAGCCTGCTGCAGGTCCGCAACTGGCTGGCTGGCCAAACCATGTCCTATGCCGATTTCGCCTGCGCCGCGCAACTTAGCATTCTCGACTATTTCGATGAGATCAACTGGTCGCGTTATCCGGCCCTGAAGACCTGGTACATGGTGGTCAAGTGCCGGCCCTGCTTCCGGCCGCTGCTCAACGACAAGATGCCCGGCATGGCGCCGTCCGCCCACTACAAGGAACTGGATTTCTAGCGTGATGGACGATCCTGCCGGGACGATCCGGGACGCCGCGTTTGCGCTCGGATTTTCCGCGGCGCGCTTTGCCGCCGTGCCTGACGTATGGGCGGCGTCAGACCGGCTCACCGCCTATGTCGAAGCGGGTCTGCACGGCGATATGCAGTGGATGGAAGAGACGCTTGAGCGCCGCCGTCATCCGCGCAACATGTGGCCAGGGGCGCAGTCGGCCCTGGTCCTGGCCTATAATTATGGCCCTGAAACCGATCCGCGAGCGCAACTGGGTGAGCCCGAACACGCCAATATCAGCGTCTATGCCCGTGGCGACGATTATCACGAGCTGATCAAGAAGAAGCTCAAGCTTTTGGCCAACGACATCGTGGCGCGCACGGGTTGCGAGCTGAAGGTGTTTGTCGATACGGCGCCACTGATGGAGAAGCCGCTGGCCCAACTGGCCGGGATCGGCTGGCAGGGCAAGCACACCAATCTGGTGTCGCGCGACCTGGGCTCGTGGTTCTTTCTGGGCGTCATTCTGCTCGACCGGGTCATCGCCGAAGACGCCCCCGAGACCGACCACTGCGGTTCTTGCCGTGCCTGTCTCGACAGTTGTCCGACAGAGGCCTTTATCGGGCCCTACCAGCTGGATGCGCGTAAATGTCTGTCCTACCTGACCATAGAGACGCGCAACGCCTGGCCCGAACCCTTCCGCCACGCCATGGGCAATCGCATCTATGGCTGCGACGATTGCCTGGCGGCCTGTCCGTGGAACAAGTTTGCCAGTGCCGCCAACGATATCAAATTGCAGGCCCGACAGGGATTTGATAAGCTTTCCCTGGCAGACTTGGCTCGGCTGGATGATCAGACGTTTCGGACTCTGTTCAGCAAATCGCCGATCAAACGCATCGGACGTGCGGCATTTCTGAGAAATGTGCAGTATGCCCTGGGTAATGCCGTTAAAACTTCACACAATCCAGAATTGATAACAGCCATTAAGTCCGGTTTACGCGATGAAAGTCCCGTCGTACGTGGCGCCGCCGTCTGGGCGCTGAAGCAGGCGGCCGACCCAACCGCTTTTCACCAAGCCCTTGAAACCTATGGCGTTGACGAGGTAGAACCATCGGTCATACGCGAGTGGGAGGGCCGGTATGACTAGCGCTTCCAGCCCTGACATCACCCTGATAACGCTCAGCTACCAGTCGGGCGCCCATATTGCCCGTTGCCTCTCGGCGCTGACCGCGTTGGGTGACAGCGTGGCGATTATTCATGCTGACAATGGCTCGACCGACATCGATCTCGATGCCCTGGCGACGCAATTCCCGGCCGTCCGGCAGATCCGCAACGGGGCGAATCTCGGCTTTGCCGCCGGGATGAACCGTGCCGTGGAACTGGCCGCGACGCCATGGATCGGCTTTATCAATCCTGACGCCTTTGTTGACGCGGACTGGCTCAATGCCATGCGTACTGCCATCGCTGCCCGGCCCGACGTCGCCATCTTCACTTCGCTGCAGCTCGATGCCGACAACCCTGCGCGACTCGACGGCGCCGGCGACGCCATGACCTTCTTCGGCTTCCCTTATCGCGCCGGCCACGGTCATCCCGTTCCGCCCGATCTGACGGTCCGTGAGGTCTTTGCGCCCTGTGGCGCCGCCATGCTGATTCGGCGCGACCTGTTTGTCCGCCTGGGCGGCTTCGATGAACGCTTTTTCTGTTATTGCGAGGACGCCGATCTCGGTTTCCGCGCCCGGCTGGACGACGAGGTCTGCCTGCTGGTCCCGCAGGCCCGTGTCGCTCATATCGGATCTGCCAGCACGGGGGTTCGTTCGGATTTTGCCCTGTGGCACGGCTATCGCAACCGATTGTGGCTGTATCTCAAGACCATGCCTCTGGGCTTGCTGTTGCTGACCGCGCCGGTACACATTGGTCTTACGTTCCTGGGCGCGTTCAATGACACGCTGAAGGGCAAGGCGGGTATAGTCTGGCCGGCTATCGCCGCCGCCATAGCAGGCGTGGGACCAATTCTTCGCAGTCGCAATATAATTCAGCGGTCGCGGCAAATAAGCGCTTTACGGCTGGCCCAAAGCTTGACATGGAATCCGGCGAAAATCTTTGCGCGGAGATAGTCTCTCCGCGCCTGACTTTAAGATCAGGAGCCGGATATGAACGTCGCATTGGATGAGTTGAAAACCCAGGGCTTTGTCGACGGCACGACGAAGATCGTCGACCAGTTCCGCAACGATCCCGACCGTCTGGCGCGCATGAGCCTCGAGACCTGCGGCCTCTATATCGATGTCTCGAAACAAGCCTGGTCGAGTTCCGGCTTCAGCCGCGCCATCGAAACCTTCACCCAGGCCGACCTGGCTGGCGCCCGCGACAGGATGTGGACCGGCCAGACGATCAATGTCTCCGAAGGCCGCGCCGTCCTGCACGTGGCGTTGCGCGACTCCGACAGCGAGAACCTGCGCCTGCGTGGCCCGCATATCACCGCCGACGTCAGCACGGCGCGCATCGCCATGAAGGCCTATGCCGACGGCATCCGCTCGGGCGCCATTACGGGATCATCTGGCAAGCCGTTCAAGACCCTGATCCATATCGGTATCGGCGGGTCGGACCTGGGCCCGCGTCTGGTATATCAGGGGCTGCAGCCGCTGGCGCCCCAGATCGACATCCGCTTTGTTGCCAATGTCGACGGCTCGGAACTGGCCCTGGCCCTGGCTGGGCTCGATCCGGCCGAGACCCTGGTCATCGCTGTATCGAAGACATTCACCACCCAGGAAACCCTGGCCAACTTCGTGGCCGCCCGCGACTGGCTGGTTGCCGGCCTGGGCGAAGCCGCGGCGTCCAAACACCTGGCGGCGGTATCGGCCGCGCCCGACAAGACGGGCGCCTACGGTATCCCGGCTGATCGTGTCTTCGGATTCAAGGACTGGGTCGGCGGCCGCTATTCGCTGTGGTCGGCCGTTTCCCTGTCGGTCATCATCGCGCTCGGCTATGACGTCTATGAACGCCTGCTGGCCGGCGCCCACGCCATGGATCAGCATTTCCTGACTGCGCCCCTCGACCGCAACGCGCCGATCCTGCTGGCCGCGGCCCAGCTCTATAACCGCATCGCGCTCGACCGTCCCAGCCGCGCCGTCATACCTTATGTCCACCGCCTGCGCCGTCTGGCGGCCTTCCTGCAACAGCTGGAAATGGAATCGAACGGCAAGCGCACCTCGCCTGACGGCGCATTGCTTGATACGGCGACCTGCCCGGTGGTCTTCGGCGACGAAGGCACCAATGCCCAGCACGCCTTCTTCCAGATGCTGCACCAGTCGGAAGATGTCGTCCCGCTGGAGTTCATCGCTGTTGAAAAGAATGCCGAGGCCTCCGACGACATGCAGAAGAAGCTGTTGTCCAACGTTATCGCCCAGGGCGAAGCCTTTATGGTCGGCAAGTCGCTGGAAACCTCACAGGCCGAATGCCGCGCCCTCGGCTTCGACGAAGCCCGCACCGCCCAGATCGCGCCGCAGAAGGTCTGCCCGGGGAATAAGCCGTCGAGCCTGGTGCTGATGGAGGAACTGACGCCGGAGACCCTGGGCGCCCTGTTGGCCATGTACGAGCACAAGACCTTTGCCGAAGGTATCGTGCTGGGGCTGAATAGCTTCGACCAGTGGGGCGTGGAACTGGGCAAGACCCTGGCCAGCGCTGTGCTGAAGGACTTTGCAGCGGCCGAACCGGCAGCCCACGATCCATCGACAGCGGCCCTGATCGCACGGGTTAAGGGCTAATCCCCGGCGTTACTGAAGACCTGGCGTCGGAATCGTTGGCACGCCGGACTGGATATTCAGCAGCTCGACCTTGAACACCAGCACGCTGTTGGCGGGAATGGCGCCGTCCGGCGATGCCTGGGCGCCATAACCCAGTTCCGCCGGCACATACAGCATCATGGTATCGCCCTTGTGCATCAGGGGAATGCCGATCTGCCACGCCTCGACCACGCGGCCGAGCGGGAAGGTGGCGGGGCTATTACGTTCGTACGAAGAGTCGAAAACCTTGCCATTGACCAGCTTGCCTTCATAATTCACCGTCACCGTATCCGTGACCGTCGGCTGGGTCGCCTTGGGGTTTGGGCTCGACACGATCTTGTACATCAGGCCGGACGGCAGGGTGACCACACCGGGCTCCCTGGCGGTCTTGGCCAGGAAATCGGCGCCATCCTTCACGGTCTTGGCGTTTTCCGCCTCGGCCGAAGCCTGGTACTCGGCCATGGTCTTTTCGACCGAAGGCTGGCAGGCGGAAAGCGACAGCAGGGCTGCTGCTGCAGCGGTCAGGGTCATCAATATGCGCATGAAAGGTCCTTATTGGCCGGCAATGCCGAACAGATGAACGCGGAAAATCAGCGTGCTGTTGGGGGGAATGTCGGGGCTGAGGTCGCGTTCGCCATAGGCCTGGCTGGCCGGCGTATAGAGCACGATCTCATCGCCGACATGCATGTGCGGAATGGCGTCCTGCCAGGCCGGGATCAGACGGCCGAGCGGGAAACTTGCAGGTTCGTTGCGTGCAAAGGACGAATCGAAGACCGCGCCGGTGATCAGCTTGCCTTCGTAATGGATGGTGACGGTATCGGCCACTGTCGGCTGGGCGCCCGGCGTCAGGGAGCGCGAGATCGTTCTGTACATGACGCCCGACGGCAGGACGACCACGCCCGGCTGTTTGGCGACCTGGGCCAGGTAGTCGTGGCCGATCTTCAGATTCTGGACCGCAACGCTGTCCTGAGCCTGAACCGCGCTTGCGGCCGCACTGCACGCCAGCAGAGCCGCCAGGCAGCCGCTCTTAATCCATCCGTAACGCATAACCTGTGCTCCTCAGGGCTTCAGAAATTTCAAAGGCGTGCCGTGCATCCTGGGTTTCAACCATGATGTCGAACTCGGCGCCCTTGGCAGGGACATCGAGAACAAGCCGGTTGTGGGCGACATCGACGATATTACCCCCCTTGCTGGCGATGACCTGGGCCATCAGCGACAACATGCCGGGGCGATCGTCGCCCAGAATGCGGTATGTGACAAGCCGCTTTTCGCGGACCAGTTCGCGTTGCAGCACCGAAGCCAGCAAACGCAGGTCGATATTGCCGCCGCACAGGACAGTTCCGACATTCAGGCCGTCGAAGCTTTCGGGGTAGCGCATGACGGCGGCCAGGCCGGCTGCACCCGCCCCTTCCGCCACCGTTTTTTCAATATTGGCATAGGCGGCGATGCCGCGTTCGAAATCGGCTTCGTCGATCACCAGCACGTCGTCGACGAGCGGCGCAGCCAGGCTGTAGCTGATTTCGCCGACGTCCTTGACGGCGATGCCTTCGGCGATGGTGCTGCCACCCATGGGAGCAGGCAGGTTACGTCGACGCGCGGTGTACGACGGGAACATGGCGGCTTCGACACCGATGACCCTGATCCACGGCTTGATGGCCTTGGCGGCGATGGCCATGCCGGCGATCAGGCCGCCGCCACCGATCGGCACCAGCAGGACGTCCAGTTCCGGCGCCTGGGCCAGCATTTCGATGGCGATCGTGCCCTGGCCGATGATCACCTGTTCGTCGTTGAACGGATGGACGTAGACGCCGTTGTTTTCCGCGCACAAGGTCTGGGCGGCGGCCGATGACGCTTCGTAACTGGCGCCTTCGATGACGACAGTCGCCCCGAAGCTCTGGGTCTTCTGGACCTTTACGAAGGGCGTGCCTGCAGGCATGACGATGGTGGCGGGAATGTCCAGGCGCTGGGCATGATAGGCCAACCCCTGGGCGTGGTTGCCGGCCGAGGCGGCATAGACACCGCGCCTGCGTTCGTCATCGCTGAGCGACAACAGCTTGTTCAGTGCGCCGCGTTCCTTGAAGGCCGAAGTGTATTGCTGGTTTTCCGCCTTGACCCACAGTTTCGTGCGCGTCGCCGCCGACAGCCGCTGCGAAAATGTGCAGGGCGTACGGACGATATGGCCTTCCAGGCGCGCGGCGGCGGCTTCTATATCTGCAAAGGTAACGGTCATGGCGCCGTCCTTAACAGAGGCGCTTTCGCAAGGCTTTCAAAAAGTGCGAGACCGGAGCAAAAAGGCGTGTCGACAATCGGCACGCCTTCGCCGCCAGGTCCGTTACTCGCGGAACAGCAACGGGGCCATTTCGCGCAGGCTGCGCCTCCAGGTGAGGAATTCGTGCGCTGTCTTCGGCGAAACGTAAAAGACACTGTTGAAGCCGGAGGCTTTCAGCGCTTCAGCGTTCGCGCGCGGGTCCTGAGGCGGCGCCCCTGGAGGGCCGCCACGTCCACCTTCCAGCTCACGACTGCCAAAACTGACAAAGGCCAGCTTGATCTTGTCGCGAAAGCCGGGCGCCTTGTTGACGTCATCGACCGAGATGGTGCCTCCGCTCAACAGGCCGATATAGGCAAATGTGTCGAGGTTGGCGAAGGTTATCAGCTTGGTTTCAAATCCGCCCATCGATAGGCCCGCCATGGCGCGGTGCGGCTGATCGGCAAGGGTACGGAAATGGCCGTCGACATAGGGAATGAGTTCATTGAGCAAGACCGTCTGGAACGGCTTGATATCGAAGCTGAACAGGCCGCCCGGCTTAACCTCGTTGGTCATGCCATAGGTCATGACGACGATGAAGGGCCGCGCCTTACCGGCTGCGATCAGATTATCCATAATCAGATTGGCGTGGCCCTGGTTGGACCAGGCGTTTTCGTCCTCGCCCCAGCCATGTTGCAGATACAGCACCGGATAGCGCTCGGCCTGGTTCTTGTCATATCCCGGCGGCGTGTAGACCAGGGCGCGGCGCTGTGTGCCGGTGCTGGGCGAGGCGAACAGGACCTGTTCGACGCGGCCGTGGGGAACATCCTTGAGTGCATAAAAATCCGCGTCCTGCGCCGGAATTTCTATGCCGCTTTCCCACCGTATCGAGCCGTAGAAGTTCAAGGTCCCGGGGTCGTTGAAGGTGCCACCGTCGACGGTGAGATGGTAATAGTGAAAGCCCTCGTCGAGCGGACCCTCGGACGTGCCGGTCCACGCCCCGTCTGCGCCCTTGGTCAGCACGGTGCCGCCGCGTCCGCCCAGGCCAAGACTCACCTTAACGGCCTGGGCGTCGGGCGCAACGATGCGGAAGCGGGCATAGCCCTGCGAATTAACCTGCGGATAATCCTGACCCGGCTGGTTCAGCGAGGACGGCTTAAAATCCTCCGCGATCGGGGTTGTTGCGGCCGAAGTGGCGGTTTGGGCTGGCGGAGCCGTTTGCGCCGATACCGGGCCGGCAAGGATAAAGGCAGCCGCGGCTGCAGCTAGAGCGCGTTTCAATGGATATCTCCCAGGCATTTCGCCGTCCGACTAATGTTGGCAGCGGTTTTAATTAGTCAGACATATGGCAGAAGTTTCTTGGTTTCACAACTGCAACCAAGGCACAGAAATTCGGAATAAAGTATCACGTGTAACTAGAAATATCTCGCCTGACTTTGGAGAAGTGCTTTTGCATGTTTTAAGCAAAATTTTTCAAGATATGGCGCATTAAAGTTAGATTTTTGGCGTCAAACTATCTATATCTGGCGCCATCGCCAGGAGAATGACGAAATGCAAAACGATTTTTACGCTCCCTCGTCCCACGGCTTTGTTCGCGTCGCCTGCGTCACGCCGAAAGTGCATATCGGCGATCCGGCGGCCAATCTGGCCGAACATCTCTCCCTGGCTGGACGCGCCGAAACCCTGGGTGCGGATATCCTGGTCTTTCCCGAACTTAGCCTGTCGGCCTATACGCTCGACGATCTGTTTACCCAGGACATCCTGCTCGATCGCGTCAAGACCGCGCTCATGGATCTGGTCGCAGCTTCCAGGACGATCCGGCCGATCCTGATTGTCGGCGCGCCCCTGCGTATCGAAGGTGCGGTCTATAACTGCGCCATCGTCGTCGGGCGCGGCGACATCAAGGGTGTTATCCCGAAAACCTACCTGCCGAACTACCGCGAATATTATGAAAAGCGTTGGTTCGCCTCGGCCGAAAACCTGGACCGGCCTGTCCTTTATCTCGGCGGGGTCAGCGTCGAAGTCGGCAGCAACATCATCTTCCACGCCGCCGGATTTGACGCCTTCACCTTCGGCGTCGAAATCTGCGAAGACGTGTGGTCACCGCATACGCCGTCGACCCATCTGGCCCTGGCGGGCGCCAATCTGATCGTCAACCTGTCGGCCTCGCCGGTGGTGATCGGCAAGTCACGTGCCAGGAAACGCCTGTGCGGCGCGACCTCCGAACGGCTGATGTGCGTCTATGCCTATAGCGCGGCCGGACCCGGGGAATCGACAACCGACCTAGCGTGGGACGGCCAGTCGCTGATCTATGAACTGGGCGATCTCATCGCCGAGGGCGAACGCTTTACCTCGGATTCGATTACGCTCGGTGATGTCGATCTTGAACGTGTGGCGTCCGACCGGCTGCGCAACGGCACCTTCAATGATGCGCGCCGGATGTTGAATGGTCCGACTTATTATACCGTCAGAGCGTCATTCGTTTACGCGCCGCACGGCTTGACCGACTTTCACCGCCATGTACCGCGCTTTCCCTATGTGCCGGCCGAGCCGGAAAAGCTGGACGAAGATTGTTACGAGGCCTTCAATATCCAGGTCCACGGCCTGATGCAGCGCCTGAGCACCACCGGCACGCAGAATGTGGTCATCGGTGTGTCAGGCGGTTTGGATTCGACCCACGCCCTGATCGTGACGTGCAAGGCCTTCGACCGCCTGGGCCTGCCGCGCCAGAATATCCACGGCTACACCATGCCGGGCTTTGGCACGACGGTGGGTTCGAAGAACGACGCCCTTAAACTCATGAAGGCCTTGGGGATTACAGCCGAGGAGCTGGATATCCGTCCGGCGGCCAAGCGCATGCTGCTCGATATTGGCCATCCCTATAGCCGTGGTGAAAAGGTCTACGACATCAATTTCGAGAACGTCCAGGCGGGGCTGCGCACCGATTTTCTGTTCCGCCTGGCGGGGGAAAAGCGCGGCTTCGTCATCGGCACAGGCGATTTGTCGGAACTGGCGCTCGGCTGGTGCACCTACGGCGTCGGTGACCATATGAGCCACTACAATGTTAATTGCGGCGCGCCAAAAACCCTGATTCAGCACCTGATCCGCTGGGCGGCCAACCGGGAGTTCGATGGCAGGACCGGCAAGATCCTGATGTCGGTCTTGGGCCGCGAAATTTCGCCGGAACTGGTGCCCGTCGAAGCCGGCCAGGCGCAGAAGACCGAGGACAAGGTTGGACCTTACGAGCTTCAGGACTTTAATCTGTTCTACATCACGCGCTACGGCCTGAAGCCGTCCAAGGTCGCCTTTCTCAGCTACCAGGCGTGGAAGGACAAGTACGACCTCAAGTCCATCAAGCGCTGGCTGGAGGTCTTTTTGTTCCGCTTTTTCACGATTTCACAGTTCAAGCGCTCGGCCATACCCAATGGACCGAAACTGATCTCGGGTGGCGCGCTTAGCCCACGCGGCGACTGGCGCGCGCCGTCGGACGGCAATGCCCATATCTGGCTGGAAGAACTGAAGCAAAACGTACCGGATTGAGCTGGGTCGGTTTCAGACCGCGTAGCGGTCATGTCTGAAAGAAGATTTGGAACACGAATGGACACGAATAAGCACGAATAAGGCGGCTTGCTAACGCGCGCCGGTGCACCTGAATTACCGCTGCGACACGATGAAAAAGGTTAGGAATTGCCGTCATCTTGAAATGCGCTACGCGCGGTGATTAACCAACTGACCAACGCGATTATGCTCCCGCGACCGTTAGGGCGCGACTTATTCGTGCTTATTCGTGTCCATTCGTGTTTCAAATCTTGCCGACTATGCCGCTACACGGCCTCTAACGGTTCAAAGCGAATTCTGAACGGCTTCAGATCTTCCCCTCGGCCTTATCAGCGACGCGGCGGAACGGGCCCTTGTAGTCCGGAATATTTCTGCGGCGGCGGTCGGGACCCATATAGTTGGCCGATTTCACCCAGCCGCGCTCGTTCTCGATGACGCTGCGCATGCGGTCGATTAGCGCCTTGGCGGTCAGGGGCTTGGCGACGAATTCATTGACCCCGGCGTCGCGCGCTTCGAGGACGCGGCGGCGGTCGGTATGGCCGGTCATCATGATGATCGGGACATAGGGATGGGGGCTGTCGGACCCGCGGCGCAAAAGCTTGGTGAATTCGATACCGTCGAGCTGTTCCATCATCAGGTCGAGGATAATTACGTCGGGCCGCCAGTCGCGGACGATTTCCAGGGCCTGGATGCCGTCGGACGCTTCACGAATGAGGTTGATGCCCATGGACCGTAGCATGGTGCATACAATCATCCGCATGTAGTGATTGTCATCGACCACAAGCACCATGACACGGGCGAATTTACTCAAGGGGCAGGGTCTCCTGACGGGGAGGGCGGTGACATCATGGCCTGTGTCCCGGCCTTATCATTGCGTTGTGCGGAATCATTAGCGCTATTCTTGTTTTTCACAAAACAAAGATTGATCTTTGCCAAAATCCGCGCTTTCGTCACTGGTTAACGACAAGTGACCGGTGTCCTGTGACGCCGGATCGCCAACGACCTCAAGGGCGGGGATACATCATGATCGACTGGCATAACAGGACGCTTCTGGCAGGGGCGGCGGCCGTGCTGCTGTCTGGTTTTTCCATCGGATTCCTCGTCGCCAAGGCGACCAATTCGCCGGCGGCCCACACCATGGGCACGGCCAGCGACAACGGGTTGATCGGCGGGGCCGCGACCGGCCTGTTCGGCAAGCCGCGATCGGCCAATGCGCCGCGCGCCGGTGAGCCCAAGCCCGCCGGTTTCGCCGTCTGGAAGCAAAGCCTCGACACCTCCGGCGCCTCGCCCAAGGCCTGTGTGCAGTTCACCAAACCGCTGGACGCCTCGAAGCCCTATGGCGACTATGTCGTGGTCAGTCCGGCCCTGGCCGCGCCACCGGCCGTGTCGGTCAAGGACGACACCCTGTGCGTCTCGGGCATAGGCTTCAACGACCGCCGCATCACAGTTTTAAAGGGCCTGCCCGCCAAGGGCATGGACACGCTGCCGCAAAACAGCGATCTCGACTTCACCTTCGGCGAGAAACCGTCCTATGTCGGGTTTGCCGGCAATGGCGTCATCCTGCCGCGTGAGGAAAGCGACGGCGTGGCGATCGAGACGGTCAATGTCTCGTCCCTGGCCTTCGAGGTCTGGCACGTTTCGGATCGCAACCTGGTTCGCAAGTCGGTCTCGGCGCCCGATCCGGTGTCGGAAGGCGAATACGACTACAATTGGGGCGACGATTCCGCCGACGATATCGGCGTCAAGATCTGGGAAGGCAAGGTCGCGGTCAAGACCGGTAATGGCGATCGCGTGACGACGGTCTTTCCGCTCGGCTCGGTCCTGAAGACCCTGAAGGCCGGCGCCTACGTCGTCAAGGTCAAGGATGCCTCGGGCGGACGCGACAAGAACGACAATGACGAACCGGCCAGCGCGCGGCGCTGGGTCATCTATACCGACATGGCCCTGACCACCTACAAGGGCCAGAGCGGGCTCGACGTCGTGGTGCGGTCGCTGAAATCGGCCAGGCCGATGGGCGGGGTCAAGGTCGACCTGGTTGCCGCCAATGGCGACACCCTGGGTGAGGTCAAGACGGGCCCTGACGGCCGCGTCACCTTCAACGGCGCGCTGCTCAAGGGCACGGATGCCCTGCAGGCCAAGATGATCATGGCTTACGGGCCGGGCGACGACTATACGGCGGTCGAGGTCGATCGAACGCCGATGGACCTGACGTCGCATGGCGTCGGCGGCCGTTCTGATGAGGCCAGCACGACGGACGGGCGCGCGGCCACCAATGGCGTCGATGGCTATGTCTATACCGACCGCGGCATCTATCGCCCGGGTGAAACCCTGCACCTGGTGTCGCTGATCCGCGACAACGAAGGCCGGGCTATCAAGAATCGCAAGGGCGCCGTGGTCATTACGCGTCCGTCGGGGGTCGAGGCCTACCGCCTGCCGTTCGACGGCACGCCGCAGGGCTATGCCGCCATCAATGTTGTCCTGCCCAAGACTGCCCCGCGCGGACAGTGGACGGCGAAGGTCGTGCTGGAAGGCCTCGATGGCGACGCCGGTCACGCCGGTTTCGCGGTTGAAGACTTCGCGCCGCAGCGCCTGGGCGTTGACGTCAAGGCCGATGCTGATCGCCCCCTGCTGTCTTTGACCGAACAGCGGCCGGTGACGGTGGCGGCACACTATCTGTATGGCGCCATCGGTTCGGGCCTGCAGGTGACGGGCGAAGCGCGTATCCGTGCCGACGCCACGCCGTTCCCGAAATACAAGGATTATCAGTTCGGCGACGAGAGCAAGCCGTACGACGAAAAGTATGTCGACCTGCCGGCCGCGACGACCGACGGCCAGGGCAATGCCCTGTTCCCGTTCGACGCTTCCCTGGCCGGTGAGACCGACCAGCCCCTGACCGTTCTGTTGACGGCGTCGGTGTTCGAACCCGGCGGACGGCCGGTACGCGAAAGCCAGACCCTGCGCATCAAGGGCGCGCCGCTGTATCTCGGCGTCAAGACCGAACAAAAGGACGGCTCATGGCGCGATACGCCGAAGATGGGCTTCAATGTCATCGGCCTGACCCCGACCGGCGACAAGACGGCGGTCAACGGCGTCAAGGTGACCATCATCTCCGAGATCTGGGATTATGACTGGTACATTGCCGAGGGCAAATGGCACTGGAAATCCAGCCACCACGATGTGGTCAAGGAAAGCCAGGTCATGAACCTGAACGGAACCAATGGCGTGACCTTCGAACGCGGTCTCGACTGGGGTGACTATCGTCTCGAGGTCGAGGCGCCGGGCAAGGCGAAGACCGTGGTGCGCTTCTCTTCGGGCTGGGGTTCGGCCGCCAAGGGCACGGATGCGCCGGACTCGGTACGCCTCGCCGTCGGCAAGCAGGACTATGCCCAGGGCGACACGGTCGACCTGACCCTGAAGGCGCCTTACAAGGGCGAAGCGCAGATCGCGGTTGCCACCGACCACGTCATCTCGATGCAGACCGTGTCGATCGGCGAAAACGGCACCACGGTTCGGCTGAAGTCGGATGCATCGTGGGGCGGCGGGGCCTATGTCATGGTCAGCGTCATCCAGCCGCGCGATCCGGTCAATGCCTCGAAACCGCGTCGCGCCGTCGGATTGATCTATGTCCCGCTCGATCCGAAATCGCGCAAGCTGACGGTCAGTGTGCCGCTCAGTGACCAGCCATCGAAGCCCCGCGTCGATAATCGCGGCCAGGGCTTTATCGACGTGCCGGTCGAGGTCAAGGGCCTGAAACTCGGCGACAAGGCGCGCGTCAGCATCGCGGTGGTCGATTCCGGCATCCTCAACCTGACCAAGTTCAAGTCGCCCAATCCGGTCGACTGGTATTTCGGCAAGCGCGCCCTGGGCGTCGATTATAATGACGACTATGGCCGCCTGCTCGATCCGAACCTGGGCGCGCCGGCGCCGATGGAATTCGGCGGTGACCAGCTGGGCGGCGAGGGCCTGACGACGACGCCGATCCGCACCATCGCCCTGTGGTCGGGCGTGGTCCAGACGGGATCGAACGGCCGGGCCCTGGTCCATCTGCCGATCGCTAAGTTCAATGGCGAGCTGAAGATCATGACCGTGGCCTGGACCGACGATCAGGTCGGTTCCAGCGAACAGCGCATCGTGGTGCGTGAACCGGTGGTGGCCGACCTGGCCCTGCCGCGCTTCCTGGCGCCGGGCGACCACGCCTTTGCGACCTTGGAGCTCGACAATGTCGACGGCAAGCCGGGTATCTACCAGGCCGTCATCAAGGGCCTGCGCGGCCTGGTCGTCGCCTTCCAAAAGACCTTCAACCTCGGTCACGGCGACCGGGTGATCGAGGCTGTGCCGCTGACCGCGTCCAACACGACGGGCGTGTCGACGGTGCAGATCGGTCTCAGTGGCCAGGGCTATAACTTCAATGACAGCTTCGATATCCAGACGCGTAACGGCTGGGGTCCGGAGACCCGCGTTTCCAGTACGGCGCAGAACGTCAACGAGGTCTGGGCGCCCGACGGTTCGCTGCTGGCCGGGTTGCAGCCGGGTTCGGTGTCGGTCGAGGTCAGCTATTCGCCCTTCCGCAATATCGACCCGGCACCTCTGGCGGCGTCGCTCAACAAATACCCCTATGGCTGCACCGAACAGGTGACGTCGTCGGCGGTGCCGTGGCTCTATGTCGACGAATCGATGGTCGGCAAGAACCTGGCGCGGCCGTCGGGCAATGCGCTGAAGGTGGCGGTCAACAAGATCCTCGACCGTCAGTCGGAAGACGGCGCATTCGGGCTGTGGCGGGCCGGTGACGGCGCAGCCGACGGCTTTATCGGCGCCTATGCCACCGACTTCCTGATCGAAGCCCGGGCGCGCGGCGCCTATGTGCCGCAGGAAGCGATCGACAAGGCGCTCAATGCCATGCGCGCCATGGCCAAGCCGGAAGGCTTCGTCAATGTCAATTACCGCCTGAGTGCCGGCTACCATTGGAATTCGTACTACGGCATCTCCGACGAGGTCATGACCAGCCATCTGCGCAGCCGGGCCTCGGCCTATGCGCTGTATGTCCTGGCCAAGGCGAAGTCGGGCGACCTGGCGCGCCTGCGTTGGTATCACGACGTCCAGTTCAAGTCGGAAGAGTCGCCGCTGGCCCGTGCCCAGGTGGCGGCTGGCCTGGCGATGATGGGTGATCGTTCGCGCGCCCGCATCGCCTTTAAAGAAGCCATCGACAAGCTCGGCTATACCGATCCATGGGACTGGTACCAGTCGCCGCTGCGCGACCTGGCCGGCGTTATCGCCCTGGCCTACGAGTCAGGCGAAAGCGATATCGGCCAGTCGCTGATTCCGCGGCTCGAAAACGCCATGAAGTCGCCGGCCCAGATGAACACGATCGAGGACGCCTATGTCCTGCGCGCCGCCTCCTACATGCTTAAGGCGGCGGGCGTCACCAAGATCGATGCCAAGGGCGTCAATGCCCTGCCGGGCGGCCTGCACGTGGCGCGTTACGGCATCGGCCAGTTTGCCCCGGTGCGTATGACCAATGTCGGCTCGGGCCCGATCTGGCGCACGGTGACGGTGATCGGCACGCCTGTGGCGGCGCCGGGCTCCGACAGCCGCGGCCTGTCGCTGACCAAGACCTTCTACGCCATGGATGGCTCCAGGATCGACCCGTCGAACATGCAACAGGGCCAGAAGGTGCTGGTGGTGATTTCCGGCCGTTCGGACCGGGCGGAACTGCGGCCGATCGTGGTCGACGACGCCCTGCCGGCCGGCTTCGAGATCGAATCGGCCCTGACCACCGAAGACGCCCAGAACGGACCGTTCCGCTTCATCGGCGATCTGACCGAGGTCAAGGTCCAGGAGGCACGCGACGACCGCTATATCGCGGCCCTCGACGTGTCGTCGTACCAGGGCTTCCAGGTCGCCTATATCGCGCGGGCGGTCACCCAGGGCAACTTCTACATGCCGGGCGCCGAGGCCAAGGACTTCTACCGCTCGGATCTGTATGGCCGTACCCAGGGCGGCCGGACAGTGATCTCCGGACGATGAAGAAAGGTTTGGCCCACAGATTTACACAGATTAGCACAGATTTTGTCCATGCTTTTCCAGGATCGTTATGCGCAGCTTTGATAACGTGACCTCGCGAAGCGAGGCCGTCCATCGAAGATTGAGCCGCCAGTAGATCAAATAAGGCGCTGAAAAATCTGTGCTAATCTGTGTAAATCTGTGGGCCAACCTTCCTTTTCCATAAGAAGCCCCGCCCACCGCATTCGGCGTTTCTCCCTCTATGGTACCAAACGCGTGAAACTGCCCGAGTTCCAAACCGATAAATATATCAAACCCCTGGTCAGGGGGTTGGTCGGTGTGTTGGCGTTTCAAGTCGTGGCGGCGCTGGCCAACCTGGCCTTGCCGCCCGACATGTACAAGGCTCGGACGGCGTCGGCCGTAGCGCTGGACCGCAATGGCACATGGCTGCGCGCCCTGCCGGTCGATGACGGCCGCTGGCGTATCCGTGCCGACCTCGCCCGCACCGATCCGCAATTCGTCAAGCGCCTGCTTAAGGTCGAGGACGCGCGCTTCTACTGGCATCCGGGCGTCGACGGCATGGCGATCGTACGGGCCTTGGCCTCCAACCTGCACGCCGGCGGCATTGTCTCGGGCGGTTCGACCATCACCATGCAGACGGCGCGGTTGTTGTCGCCGCACCCGCGGTCCTACGGCAACAAGTTCGTCGAGGCCCTGCGCGCCGTGCAGCTCGAAATGCGCTATTCGAAGCGCGAAATCCTGGCCATCTACCTGTCGCTGGCGCCCTACGGCGGCAATCTCGAAGGCGTGCGCGCCGCCAGCCTCAGCTATTTCGGCCATGAACCGACCAGCCTGACCCTGGGCGAACAGGCGACGCTGATCTCCCTGCCCCAGGCGCCCGAAGCGCGCCGGCCCGACCGTCACCCCAGGGCGGCCCTGGCGGCACGCAACCTGATCCTGGCGCGTATGGCGGCGGGCGGCATCGTCGGCCGGGCTCAGGCCCAGGAAGCGCTGAGCGAGCCGATGGTCAGACAGCGCTATGCCTTCCCGGCCATCGCCTGGCATACCGCCGGGCGCATGGCGTCGGAGGTCAAGGGCCTGCAGGCCACCGTGATGACGACGCTGGATGCCGGCTTGCAGCAGAGGCTGGAGGCCATGGCGGCGGCAACCGCGGCGGATCAGGGACCCAATTCGTCGGTCGCCATCATCGTTGTCGATATCAAGACGCGCAGTGTACGGGCCAGTGTCGGCTCTGGCGGGCTGGACCGCTCGGGCGGCTGGATCGACATGACGCGCGCCCTGCGTTCGCCGGGCTCGACCCTGAAACCGTTTATCTATGGTTTTGCCTTCGAAAGCGGGGTCGTGGCGCCGGAAACACGTCTGAATGACGTGCCGACGCGCTTTGGCGATTACCAGCCCGAGGACTTCGACCGCGTGTTCCATGGCGAGGTCTCGGTCAAGGAGGCCCTGATCAATTCGCTGAACGTGCCGGCGGTGGCAGTGCTGAACAAGATCGGCCCCGACGTGTTTCAGGCGCGGTTCGAGGCGGTCGGTGTGAAGCTGGTCCGGCCGAAGACCGGCCTGGCCGATGCCGGTCTGGCCCTGGCTCTGGGCGGAGAGGGGATCCATCTCGACGACCTGGCACTATTGTTCGCTGCCTTGGGCGATCACGGCCTGGCCAAGCCACTGGTCTATACCCTGGACGGGGAGCGCCATCCGATCGGCGGCCAGAGACTGATGCGTGCCGACGCCGCCGACAAGGTGGTGGCGATCCTGCGTGAGACGCCGGCGCCGGCAGGCAGGCTGCCCGGGCCTCTGATGCGTGCCGCCAACCGTCCGGCTTTCAAGACCGGGACGTCCTATGGCTATCGCGACGCCCTGGCTGTCGGTGTCGCTGGCGGCTATGCCGTGCTGGTATGGACCGGCCGGCCGGATGGCGGGGCGCGGGCCGACCAGACGGGGCGCGAGGCTTCGGCGCCCTTGCTGTTCGACGTGTTCGACCAGCTTCAGGCGCCGCCGCGCATGCCCCAGGCCCTGGCGCCGACCAAGGCGCCGACGGCGCTGGAAGAGTTGCCAGGGCAGAACGGCAAGGTGTCGATCCTGTTCCCGCCCCAGGGGTCTACCGTCTATGTCGAGGCGCTGGCCAAGGACGCCAAAGGTCGTCTTATCCTGAAACGGCCTCTGAAATTGTCAGCACGCGGCCTGCGACCGGTGGCCTGGTATATCGATGGCGAGCCTCTGGCGTTGGATGCGTCGGGCGAATTTTCCTGGTCACCGCCGGTCGAAGGCTTCTATGACTTAACGGCGATCGACGCCGCGCAGCACGTCGACAAGAGCCGTGTTCGGGTAATGGCAATCTCTGGCCGGTAATGGGTGCAGGGTCTGCGACCCTGCCCGTCCCCCTTCGCCAAGGCTTCGGAGGACAAGCCGGAGGCACTCAAGGTAGGTTGAGGAGGTTGGCGCTCCAGATGATGCGGGTAACGACACCGTTGTGGGTGTAGATATCGACGGCGTCATAGGTGACCGTCGCGTAGTGGCGATGATAGCGATAAATTACGTCACCCGGAACACAGGCTGAGTTTGGCTTATCTGTCGGACACGGGACGCGTTCACCATGGAAATGCTTCCTGGCCATGACGGCTTCGATCCGGTCCGCCTTGTCCCCGATCCTGATACCGAGCTTCTTGCCTTCGGTAATATCGCCTTCGGATCCCGAAAAGGTCATGCAACCGCCGAGCAGCAGACAGGCAACAATCATTGAAAGGGGACGCAACATCGACATCAGTCGGTGATCGTGCTGAGGTCGCGGCCGTGGGTTTCCTTGAGGAAGAAGAAGGCGACGATGATGGCGATGATGCCGGTTACGACCGGATACCACAGGCCATAATAGATATCGCCCGCGCCGGCGACCATGGCGAAGCTGAGCGCCGGTTGCAGGCCGCCGAACCAGCCGGTGCCGATATTGTAGGGCAGGCTCATGGCGGTATAGCGTACGCGTGTCGGGAACATCTCGACCAGGGCCGAAGCCATGGGCCCGTAAAGAGCGGTACAGGCGATGGCGAACACGCACAGGACGGCGAACATGGCCCACAGATTGGCCTTTTTCGGATCGGCCTTGTCGGGATAGCCGGCGGCCTTCATGGCCGCCTTGATCTCGCCGGCCGCCTTGGTTTTCAGCGCCTTGAGCCCGGCCTTGTCGAGGCCCTTGCCGGACGGCAGGACGATGGAGGCCTCGCCGATCTGTATAGAGGCCGTCGAGACGCCCGTGGCATCGGCCTTGTTGAGATAGGGCACGCCCAGCCCCGTCACAACGCTCTTGGCCAGGTCACACGGGGTGGTGAACTGGGCGGTGTTGAACAGGTCGAACTGGAAGGTACACTGCGCCGGATCGGCCACGACATAGACCGGGGCGGATTTCGATACGGCTTCGAGTTCGGGATTGCCGTACTTCATCAGCATGTGGAAGCCGGGGAAGAAGGTGGCGCAGGCCAGGGCCATGCCGAAGATCATCACCGGCTTGCGGCCGACCCTGTCCGAGATCGTGGCAAAGGTAATGTAGAGGAAGGCTGAGACCAGGGTCATGCCCATGATCAGCAGGTTCATCTGCTCGGGGTCGAGCTTGACGATCTTGTCGAGGAAGACCTGGGTGTAGAAGAAACTGGTGTACCAGATAACGCCCTGGGCCGTCATGAAACCGAACAGGGCGATCAGCATGCCCTTCAGGTTCTTCCACTTGGAAAAGATTTCGCTGAGCGGCGACTTGGCCAGTTGGCCCTCGGCGTGCAGGGCAGCGAAGGCCGGGCTTTCGGCGGTCTTGGCGCGGATATAGACCGATACGATCAGCAGGCCGGCCGAGACAACGAACGGAATGCGCCAGCCCCAGTCGGCGAAGACCTCCTCGCCCAGATGTTTGCGTGTGATCAGGATCACGCCCAGGGCGGCGATCAGGCCGAAAGCGGCTGAGGTCTGGATCCAGCCGGTATAGCCGCCACGTTTGTCGGACGGGGCGTGCTCGGCAACATAAATAGCCGCACCACCATATTCGCCGCCCAGCGCAAAGCCCTGCACGACGCGCAGCAGGACCAGCAGGATAGGCGCTATAGGGCCGGCCTGGGCATAGGTCGGCAGGCAGCCGATCAGGATGGTGGCGATGCCCATGACCAGTATGGTCCACAGGAAGGTGCCCTTGCGGCCCTTCTTGTCGCCGATATGGCCGAAGACCAGGGCGCCGACCGGACGGGCGATAAAGCCGACGGCAAAGGTCGACAAGGTGAGGATAGTGCCGAGCGTGCCCGACACGCCGGCAAAGAAGTTCTTGGCGATGATCGTCGTCAGGGTGCCGAAGATGAAGAAGTCGTACCATTCGAAGGTCGTGCCGGCGGCTGACGCCGCCACAATGGTTTTCAGGCCACCAAAACTCTTCTTGTCGTCCGCCATAATGCGCCCCTGCTGTTCCCCGCCTCGCGGGCTTTCTTCGCTAACGATGTGACCGAAATGAAGAGGAAAGACAAGAGGTTTGCGCGGCTCTGGATTTGCGGTTAAGGTGTCTTTAAGATTTACGAAAGGGCCGGGGGCCGCCATGAAGTTTCTGCAAATTGCACGCGCGCCGGAGGGTCTCACCTCCTATGCCAAGGTCAAACGCATCCGTCCCGTGCAGACCGCCATCACGATCATCGAAGCCATTCTCAGCCTGGCGGGCGTTGCCGTGCTGATCCTGGCCGTGCGTTACGGGTCTTTCGCCAAGGCGGGCGCCGTGATCGATCACGGCTTCGGCTGCGTTGTGGGTTGCGTACATCAACTTATATCGCACTTGCACACCTGACATAGGTTTAGGCTTGCCGCCGCCGCAGACCTGATTATAAGCAGCCTCGCATCTGGAGGCTCTGTAACGGTTATGCTGGACATTCTGATCGAAAATAACAAGGAATGGGCGCACAAGAAGACGCAGGTCGATCCTGACTTCTTCAAGCGTCTGGTGCGTCAGCAAAACCCCGAATATTTCTGGATCGGCTGTGCTGACAGCCGCGTCCCCGCCAATGAAATCGTCAATCTCGACCCGGGCGAGATGTTCGTCCACCGCAATGTCGCCAACCTGACGCCACATCAGGACGCCAACTATCTCAGCACCCTGCAATATGCCGTCCACGTGCTGAAGGTAAAGCACGTGCTGGTCGTCGGCCACTATGGCTGCGGCGGGGTGCGCACGGCGATCGAATCCCAGGACCATGGCCTGATCGATCATTGGCTGGCGCCGATCCGCGAAGTGGCGCACGACCATCGCGAAGAACTGCATGCCTGCGCGGATGACCACGCCATGCTGGACCGTTTGTGCGAACTGAACGTGATCCAGCAGGTGCGTAATGTCGCGACCAATCCGATTACCCTGGCCGCGTGGCGTTCGGGACAGGATTTGACGGTGCATGGCTGGGTTTATGAGCTGTCGACCGGGCTGATCAATGACCAGGGCGTCAGCGTCGCCGGACTGCCGGATCGCATGCGAATTTTCGGTATTTGAATCAATAAGATCTATGGTTAACGCGATTTAACGCAAATATGTTGCGAAAACGCTGTGGGCCGCATGGGTTTTTTATATTCTGTTGATAGGTTGTTTAACTTTTCCGGGCGACAGTCCCTGTGCGGGCCTTGTGGTTAAGGAACGCGGTTAAGCATCCGGAAACAGTGCGTATGGTCGCATCCCTTGGTCTCGGTTCGGCGCAGTTTGGCGGCGATTACGGCATTTCGAACACGCGGGGACGCGTGGGCGAAGACGAGGTGCGCCAAATCCTGTCCCTGGCCGCCGATTGCAAGGTTCTGGCCATCGATGCCTCGCATTATGATGGCGATGTCGAACGGATTCTGGGCCGCAACTGGCCGTTTCCGTCACCTTTCAAACCTCAGGTGCGCACGCTGCGCGCCGAAAAGGGCCTGGACTGGCTGGAATCGCGCCTGCGCCGTTCGGTCGACCATATGGGCCTGGTCCGCGCGCATGCTGCCATCGTCGATTCCGCCGAAGATTTGATGGGCCCTCTGGGCGACGACCTGTGGACGCGCCTGGAAAAGCTCAAGGCCGACGGTCTGATCAGCAAGATCGGCATCTCGGCCTGCTATGACGACCAGCCGCTGTTGCTGGCCAAGCGCTTCAAGCCCGACATCATGCAGGTGCCGGCGTCGATCCTGGATCAGCGTCTGGTGCATAATGGCAGTATCGAGGCCCTGGCTAATCTCGGCGTCGAAGTTCAGGTGCGCTCGGTCTTCCTGCAAGGCTTGCTGTTCCTGCCGCGCGAAAGCCTGCCTGCCAATCTGACGCCAGTCGGTCCGCATCTGTCGCGCGTCCGCCGGATCATGGCTGAAAGCGGCGCCGATCCGCTGCACGCCGCCCTGAGCTTTGCCCTGAACCTGAAGGGCGTTTCGACCGTCATGGTCGGCGTGACCTCGGCGGCCGAACTGCGGGCCATCATCGCCGCGTCGGAAAGCAAGGCGCCTCGCATTAACTGGGACGCCATGGCGCTCAATGACGATGTTGCCCTGACGCCGGCCCTGTGGTTCAAGGACCTGGGTGAACAAGGCAAGCGCCGATTGGTGCGCGTGGCCTGATCACCACGCCTTAACCTTGCAAATCCCAAGTACGATTTGCAATCTGCATGGATGCCATCATGCCCGAACTGCCCGAGGTCGAAACGGTCCGCCGCGGGCTCGAGCCCTATCTCGACGGCGCCAGGCTATCCGATGTGAAGCTGTACCGGCCCAACCTGCGCTATCCCTTCCCTGAGACATTTGCCAAACGGCTGGAGGGTGCGACCGTGGTGCGTCTGGACCGGCGCGCCAAGTACCTCCTGTTCCATCTCGATACCCAGGCCGTGTGGGTGACGCATCTGGGCATGACCGGGCGCTTCCAGGTCGATCAGCAGGCGCTGGATGGCAACTATTATCATGCCGTCGAGCCCGATTTTAAACACCGCCATGTTTCGGTTGTGGCTTTGAAAGATGGCGTGGAGCGGAGGATTGATTTCTACGATCCACGCCGTTTCGGCTTCATGCTGCTGATGTCGCCGGATGAGCTCTATACCAGCAAGTGGTTTCAGGGCCTGGGCGTAGAGCCTCTGTCGGACGCGCTGGACGCCGACTATGTGTTGGGCATGTCTGCGGGCCGTCGGGCCAATCTCAAGGCCCTGCTGATGGCCCAGGGCGGTATAGCGGGGCTTGGCAACATCTATGTCTGCGAAGCCCTGTGGCGGGCACGGCTAAGTCCGGACCGCGAAGCGTCGAAACTGAAGCGCAGGGAAGCCGAAACCCTGGTCGGTGATATCAAGGCCGTGCTGGAAGAGGCGGTGGCGGCGGGCGGATCATCGATCAGCGACTTTGCTGCGGCGACGGGTGAGCTGGGCTTTTTCCAGCATCGGTTCTGCGTCTATGATCGCAAAGGCCAGCCGTGTCCCCGCAACGACGGCGGGGTGATCGAGCGCGTCGTGCATCAAGGACGGTCGACCTTTTACTGCCCGAAATGCCAGAAATAATTTAGCGGATCGCTACCGTCTGCGTTCGGCCACTTCGTTTCTACAATACACTGATTTTATAGCAATTTTCAACGCGGAAAGCGCCGAAAGGATGGAAAGACACCGAAATTTCGGGTCCTGCATCTATCGCGCGTAGCGCCTTCCCGCCATGTACATTGCCGACATCGCGGAATGAAGGCCCTTCGGGCAAAACTTGTCCCACCCCTTCCCTTTTTCCGCGTCTTCCGACTTTTCCGCGCTTTCCGCGATGAAAATAGCTGTAAAATCAGAGGTCCCGCAGAGGATAATGCCGCCCACAGGACATTATGCCGTCACATCCGGTGCCGGTGTGGCGGGCCGGGGTTCGGCCAGCAGAGGTGTGATCAGGTGGTCGAAGTCGGCCAGAGTGAAGGCGGCGGCGCGGGCGTAGCGCAATATGCCGTTGCGATCGATGACATAGTTGCTGGGCACCGCGCCGTCGATCGTGCCGTAGGACATGCTGTCGATGCGTATAACCAGGGGAAAGGACAGGACGTTGGCCAGGGGCTTGAGCTGCTTGTCGCTGGTCGTATCATCGATCGTGACGGCGAAGACCTTCGGAGCGTTCGTGCCCTTGCTGCGGACATAGGTGTCGATATCGGGCAATTCGCGCTTGCACGGGCCGCACCAGACGGCCCAGTAGTTGAGCACGACGACCTCACCCGCGAGGTCGGCGAGCTTGACTCTTTTGTGGTCGAAGGTCGTCAGGGTGAATTTGGGCGCCGGCTTGCCGACGACAGCGCGGGCCTGTGCTCCGCTTGCCGTGATAAGCGCGGCCGAAGCGGCGAGGCCGGTGGTCAGCACTGTACGGCGGTCTATCGTATGCATAAATACCCCCCAGGTAAGTTTAGGATATCGGGTTTACGCGGTCACAGGCGGTTGAGCAAGGCTTGCGGAATCGGCTTTTGCGCACCCCTGTGCATAAATTTCTCCTCGCGGAAGCGAAAAGCGGGGCGGAACGCATTGACCGGGGGGGAGTCATCAGTTATACCCCGCCCCCTTGAAATTCACGTCTCCGCGACCGCGGGGACCTGTCCGTAACGTCCGACCTGTCAGGTGAAGAATGGCCAATAACCCCGGCGCTCGCAAAGCGATCCGCAAGATCGCAGCTCGTACCGAAGTCAACAAGGCGCGCCGCTCGCGCGTCCGCACCTATGTGCGCAAGTTCGAAGAAGCGCTGACGGCCGGCGACGCCGCCGTTGCCAAGAACGCTTTTGTCGAGGCGCAATCGGAACTGATGCGCGCCGTCTCGAAGGGCGTGGTCCACAAGAATACCGGTGCGCGCAAGGTGTCGCGTCTGGCCGCCCAGCTGAAGAAGCTGGCGACCGCTTAAGGTTTATGATCAAGGCGCCGCGCTTATCAGCGCAGCGCCTTTTTCGGCTGCTTCTCAGTGCGTTCCGTCTCTGTGGCTCCTGGCCATCTGGCGAGCGTTTTTCCTGACAAATCAAAATGTTTCCAACGCACATGCAAACATGGGCGCGGGAAAATTCATGCCTGAGATGTGCGCGTTCTGCGGGCATTCGGATCACGAAAAATTATTTGGTAAATGTCGTACTAATTTCTTCTTGCGAGCGAAGAGGTTAGCAGTGTCAACTGGTATTTCGCTGCTTCCAAGCAAATAAGGTCATTGACCCCAAGCCTGAGAGCGTTAATTTGTCGGCTTCCGGTCAAGTCATCCCAACACGGATGAATTGGTGACAAACCGGGTTGCAATTGAAGCTGTCGTAAGGACGACCGCTTCGCAAGGCTTTTCAGTCATTGCGAGGGGTAGTCGACCACGGCGGCACGCCGGTGGCGGCTTTAATGCCGGTCGCTTTCGGCAACGATTCGGACCTTTGGTCCATCGGTTTTCTTGACCAAACGCGGCCTCCTCCCGGAGACAGCGCGCTACAACTTCGAAGACGGACCCCAGGTCAAATTCCCGGTGTCTTTTTTGGCGAGGTTCGGCATAGATGACGGCCCCTGTTCGCGTGACAGGGGAATTGATGGCTTATACGTTATCTGGTTTCGCGATCGGAGCGTGTAGCGGGTGCAAACAATGAGTAGCCAGACACGGCGCAACCTTGTGGTGAGGGTGAGGCCGGGCTGGTGGTTTTAGAACTGCGTAAGCCGGACGTGTCCGGCGTGTTCTGGCCGTAAGGGTCTGCAAGCGTTTCGATGCCCAGGGGTAGGTCAAACCTCGGGAATTTAGCGTTCGGGAGGCTCAAAATGCGTGAGTGGGTAAATGGGGCAAATAATCGGGGCGATAAAAAAATGCCAAGCATGACAAGCTGGTCGCCGATTCTACCTGAGACGGTATGGTCTAAAGTGGCGTCAGTCCTTCGCAGAGAATTGGGCGAAGGACCTTATAATTCCTATGTTGCACCGTCATCCGTGCGACCGGGGCCTTACGGCGACCCTGTTCTGGTGACGCCGACCGCCTATGCGCGGGACTGGATTTCGAAAAACGCCATAAGGCGCGCCCAGGAGCTGTGGTCACAGCACGATCCGGACGCCCGTGTGCTCGATATCAAGTCGCGCGTCGAGTATGAGGACGAGAACCGCACCGGCAATGGCCAGGCGGGCACGACGCGGACAGACCGCGTCATGCCGGTGGTTGAGGTCGCCGGGTATGGCCATCATTCGCAGCAGGCCAGTGCGGCGCCGACACAGCACGCGCATGTAATCGAGGTATCGCCGTCAAACCGCATCAGCGGTTTGCAGGAGCGTCTGACCTTTGACAGCTTTGTCCCGGGTCGCGGCAATGAATTCGCTTACAGCATGTCGCGCCAGGTGGCGTCGTGGGCTGACGGCCATTTCAATCCGGTGTTTTTTCACGGGCCTTACGGCTACGGCAAGACCCACCTGCTGAACGCCATCGGCTGGGAGGCGCAGATGCGCCGTCCGGACGCCCGGATCGTTTACCTGACGGCGGAAAAGTTCACCTCGACCTTCGTCAAGGCCTTGATGGACAAGTCGACGGCGGCGTTCAAGGACGAGATTCGCGGCGCCGACCTGTTGCTGGTCGACGACGTCCATTTCATCGGCGGCAAGACCTCGAGCCAGGAGGAGCTGTTTCATACGCTGACCTCGCTGATCGAGAACAATCGCCGTGTGGTGTTTACGGCCGATCGGCCGCCGTCGCAGCTGACGGAGATCGAGGCGCGGTTGCGTTCGCACCTGTCGTCGGGTCTGGTCTGTGCGCTCGATGTGGCGGACCAGACTTTGCGAATGGGCATTGTCGAGTGCAAGCTGGCCCAGTTGTCGCAGCGTTTGGGCGCGGCCGGTATGGCGCCGCCGCGCGCCGATGTTTTACAGTTTTTGGCCGAGCGTGTGCCGGGGTCGATTCGCGAGCTTGAAGGCGCGGTCAATACTCTGGTGGCATCTGCCGGCGCGCGTTTAGGGAGTTTGACCTTGGAAGAAGCCATGGCGCTGTTGCAGCCCAACCTGAAGGTCGCGGTGGAACGCCGCGTAACGGTCGACGAGATTCAGAAGCTGACCGCCGATCATTTCGGGCTGAAACAGGCGGACCTGTTGTCGGAGCGCCGTACGCGCTCGGTGGCCCGCCCGCGTCAGGTGGCGATGTGGCTGTGCAAGCAGCACACGACACGGTCCTATCCGGATATCGGCCGTCGCTTTGGCGGTCGGGACCACACGACGGTGCTGCACGCGGTGAAGAAGGTCGAAGAGCTGTTGCTGGGCGATGACCAGATTGCGCGCGACGTCGAGGCGCTGACGCGGAAGCTGCGCTCGAACTAGCGAATGGGGCGTGGGGTCTGAGACCCCACAAAACCTTGCTTAATTCCTGTCTTTGCGCTCGCCCCTCAAGGGGGCGGCGGCAAAGGCAGGAAATAGGAAAGTCTTGGGGCCACAGGCCCCAAACCCCGTTTGATATTCGCGCAAATTCTGCGTAAGGTCGCCTCCCGTCCGCCCGCAAGGCGAGTCGGAACCGACCAATAGGACAGTTAACAGATGCAATTCATCATCGAACGTGGCGCCCTGCTGAAAGCTCTCGGCCACGTACAGAACGTCGTCGAACGCCGCAACACCATCCCCATCCTGTCCAACGTCCTGCTGTCGGCGGAAAAAGGCCAGGTGTCGTTCTCGGCCACCGACCTCGACATGGAAATCGTCGATACCGCCGAAGCCACGATCAGCGTGCCCGGCCAGATCACGGCGCCCGCCCATACCCTGTATGAAATCGTCCGCAAACTGCCCGAAGGCGCCGATGTCGAGCTGAAATACTCGGCCGGTGACGACCCGCGCCTGTCGGTCTCGGCCGGCCGCTCGCGTTTCGCCCTGCCGGTCTTGCCCGCCGGCGACTTCCCCATCATGTCGAACGACCACGACGGCGTCGCCTATTCCATCCTGCGCGATGACCTGAAACGCCTGATCGACAAAACCCGTTTCGCCGTCTCGACCGAGGAAACGCGCTACTACCTCAACGGCATGTACCTGCACACCCTGACCGAAGACGGCTCCAACTACCTGCGCGCCGTCGCCACCGACGGCCATCGCCTGGCCCTGGCCGAAATGCCGGCGCCCGAAGGCTCGGCCGGCGGCCCCGGGGTCATCATTCCGCGCAAGACCATTGACCAGGCGCGGCGCCTGCTCGACGACGGCGCAGGCTATGTCGAACTGACCGTGTCGGCGGCCAAGATCCGCTTCCAGTTCGGCAACGCCTCCCTGACCTCGAAGATCATCGACGGCTCCTTCCCCGACTACGGCCGCGTCATCCCGAAGAACAACGACAAGGTCATGCTGGTCGATACCGGCGTCCTGTCCAAGGCCGTCGACCGCGTCTCGACCATCTCGGCCGAAAAGTCGCGCTCGGTGAAGATGGCGATCGAAACCGGCCGCCTGACCCTGTCGGTGCGCAATATCGAAGCCGGCCAGGCCGTCGAAGAAGCCGAAATCGACTATGACAACGACTCGCTCGATATCGGCTTCAACGCACGCTACATCCTGGACGTCATGGGCCAGATCGGCGGCAATACGGTCGAACTGCGCTTCTCGGACGCGTCATCGCCGACACTCGTTTTGGACCCGTCCGACAACGGCGTCCAATACGTTCTGATGCCGTTGCGCGTCTAACTCACGAAAAAGTCCTTCGGCTTCGCCTCAGTGTACTTTTTCGTGGATGGCAATAAGGAGAAAGATTTGCTCGAGGCGGCTCTTCGCAAATCTTTCGCTTTTTGCTGACGGCCAGCCAGCTGGCCGAAGTTATGACCAAATCATCCCACGCCCTGCAGTCCCTGTCCCTGACCGAGTTCCGCTCGTATGAGCGGCTGGACTTTGCCGTCAATGGCCGTAGCGTCTATCTCTACGGCCCCAATGGCGCCGGCAAGACCAATCTCCTCGAAGCCATCAGCGTCCTGAACCCCGGCAAGGGGCTGCGCGGCGTCGCCTATAGCGAACTGGGCCGCCGCCTGCCCGATGAAGCCTCAGGTGAACCCTGGGGCGTGGTGGCACGGCTGCATGGCGGCGAGGACGAGGTGCAGTTGGCGACCGGCGCCGACCCGCGCGACCGCAACAAACGCACCGTCCGCATCGACCAGCAGCCGGTACCCGCGGCACGCCTGCTCGACCACCTGCGCATGATCTGGCTGACCCCCGCCCAGGACCGCCTGTTCATCGAGGCGCGCGCCGACCGTCTGCGCTTCTTCGACCGCCTCGTCTATGCCGCCGTGCCCGGTCACGCCGCCGTGGTCAGCGCCTACGAAAAGGCCCTGCGCGAACGCTTGCGGCTGCTGACCGAGGGGCGTGAAGGCAGGGGTGTCGACGAAACCTGGCTGCACGTCCTGGAAGAGAAGCTCAGCCTGAACGGCGCCCAGATGATGGCGGCGCGTCAGGACGCGCTGGAGACCTTGCAGGCGCAGATCGACGGCCATGGCGGGGCTTTTCCGAAGGCCGACCTGACCCTGCTCCGCGACCACACCGCCGGCGACCTGGCCGAGGGATTTCGCCGCTCACGCGCGCGCGACGCCGAGGCCGGACGGTCGCTGTACGGTCCCCATCGCATGGATCTCGATGTCCTTCACCGCGATAAAAATCGTCCGGCCGCGGACTGTTCGACCGGCGAGCAGAAGGCCCTGCTGCTCAACATCATCCTTGCCCAGGGAGCCAGGCTTGCCACAGGCAGCAAAGCCAGTCCGCCCTTGCTGTTGCTGGATGAAGTGGCGGCCCATCTCGACCCCTTGCGCAGGCACGCATTGTTTGACGAGACCCATGCTTTGGGCCTACAAACATTCTTTACAGGCACTGATTTGGGCCTGTTTGACGGCCTGAAACATCGTGCGCTCGGCGTGCGCGTTGAAGCCGGACACTTCGTTGATTTTGTTGATTAAAAGACAGGCCATCTGATGACCGATACCCCTGACGACATGCACGAACCCGCCCAGACCGAATATGGCGCTGATTCGATCAAGGTCCTGAAGGGTCTCGACGCCGTCAGAAAGCGTCCCGGCATGTATATCGGCGACACCGATGACGGTTCCGGGCTGCACCACATGGTCTACGAAGTGGTCGATAATGCCATCGACGAAGTGCTGGCCGGACACGCCACGCGCGTCGAGGTCATCCTCAATGTCGACGGCTCCTGCACGGTCACCGATGATGGCCGCGGCATCCCGGTCGATATCCACGAGGGCGAGGGCGTATCGGCGGCCGAGGTCATCATGACCGAGCTGCACGCCGGCGGAAAATTCGACCAGAACAGCTACAAGGTCTCGGGCGGCCTGCACGGCGTCGGCGTCAGCGTCGTCAACGCCCTGTCCGACTATCTCGACCTGACCATCTATCGCCAGGGCAAGAAGCACGAGGTGCGCTTCGAACGCGGTGTGACCGTCAGCCCGCTCAAGGTGACGGGCGACGCGCCCAAGCGCGACAACGGCCGCGACTATACCGGCTCGGAAGTGCGTTTCTTCCCGTCTCTGACCACCTTCGCCTTTATCGAATTCGATCGCAAGACGCTGGAACACCGCCTGCGCGAACTGGCCTTCCTCAATTCGGGCGTTTCCATCCGCTTTGCCGACCTGCGCGATGCCGAACCCTACGAGACCATCCTGCATTACGACGGCGGTATCGTCGAGTTCGTCAGGCACCTCGACAAGGCCAAGACGTCGATTCTCAAGGCGCCGGTAGATGTCCGCGGCGCGCGTGACAAGGTCGAGGTCGACCTGGCGCTGCAATGGAACGACAGCTACCACGAAACCATGCTGTGCTTTACCAACAACATCCCGCAACGCGATGGCGGCACCCACCTGGCAGCCTTCCGCGGCGCCCTGACGCGGGTCATGACGGCCTATATGGAAAGCTCCGGCGCCGCCAAGAAGGAGAAGGTCACGGTCACCGGCGAAGATGCCCGCGAAGGCCTGACCTGTGTCCTGTCGGTCAAGGTGCCCGACCCGAAATTCTCGTCCCAGACCAAGGACAAGCTGGTCTCGTCCGAAGTTCGGCCGGCCGTCGAAGGCCTGGTCTATGACAAGCTGAGCCAGTGGTTCGAAGAAAACCCCGTCGAGGCCAAGGCGATCGTCGCCAAGATCATCGAAGCCGCCTCCGCCCGCGAAGCCGCCCGCAAGGCCCGCGACCTGACCCGGCGCAAGTCGGCGCTCGACATCAGCAGCCTGCCGGGCAAGCTCGCCGACTGCCAGGAACGCGATCCGGCCAAGTCCGAAATCTTCATCGTCGAAGGTGACTCGGCCGGTGGTTCGGCGAAACAGGGGCGCAACCGTGAGAACCAGGCCATCTTGCCGTTGCGCGGCAAGGTGCTGAACGTCGAGCGGGCGCGCTTCGACAAGATGCTGTCATCCGAACAGATCGGCACCCTGATCATCGCGCTGGGCGCCGGCATCGGCCGCGACGACTTCAATGTCGAGAAGCTGCGCTACCACAAGATCATCATCATGACCGACGCCGATGTCGACGGCGCCCACATCCGCACCCTGCTGCTGACCTTCTTCTATCGCCAAATGCCGGAGCTGATCGAGAAGGGCTATCTCTATATCGCCCAGCCGCCGCTGTATAAGGTCGCCAAGGGCAAGTCGTCGCGCTACCTGAAGGACGATCCGGAACTGGACACCTACCTGATCGACGAAGGCATTACCGATGCGGTTCTGGAACTGCGCAGCGGTGAACGCATCGTTGGCCTCGACCTCGACGCCCAGGTCAAGGCCGCCAAGTCGTTCAAGGCCAGCGTCGACCGCCTGTCGCAACGCGCCCCCACCTTCGCCATCGAGCAGGCGGCCCTGGCCGGCCTGTTCGGCGGCACGCCGGACCTCGCTCAGGTGGCCGTGCGGCTTGACCGGTTGAACAAGGACGGCGACGGCCCGTGGACGGTCGAGCCCGGCCTGACGGCGGCCAATGGTCCCGGCGGCTACGTCTTTTCACGCGCCCGGCGTGGTGTTCAGGAAAAGATCGTCCTCGATGATGCCCTGCTGCACAGCCAGGACGCCCGCCGCCTGGCCGAGCGCGCCGAAGCGCTGATGAGTCTATACAGCGATGTGTCGGTCTTTACGCGTAAGGACAAGTCGACCGATGTGCGTGGCCCGCTCGATCTGGTCGCGGCGGTGCTCGATGCCGGCCGCAAGGGCATGACGATCCAGCGCTATAAAGGCCTGGGCGAGATGAATGCCGAACAGCTGTGGGAAACCACGCTGGACAAGGACGCACGCACCCTGTTGCAGGTCAAGGTCAACCACGCCGACGAAGCGGACGAGATGTTCGCCAAGCTGATGGGCGATCTGGTCGAACCGCGCCGCGAATTCATCCAGGAAAATGCGCTGGACGCCGAGGTGGATGCGTAACACGACGCGCGCCCGATGACGTCCCAGGAAACCCTTAAGGCCTACGCCCTGCGCCACCCCGGTGAAGCGGATATGGTGGCGCGCAGCCGGGACCTGCTGGGTGCTTCCGAAGGCCTGGCGCGATCGTGCTTTCCTGCCCATGTGACGGCGTCGGTGCTGATCCCGCAGGGCGAGGCACTGCTGACTGTGTGGCATCCGCATCTGAAACAGTGGTTGCAACCCGGCGGTCACGTCGATTCTGGCGAGGACGTGCTGACCGCCGCCCTGCGTGAAGCCCGCGAGGAGACGGGTTTCGACTGCGTACTGGATCAGGGCGACGACCTGCCGTGGGATATCGACTGCCTCTTCGTTCCGGCCAATGCGAAAAAGAATGAGCCCGAGCACTGGCATATCGATTTTCGCTATCTCTTGCGGCCCGTGGCGATGATCGGTGAGCCGGAATTGCCGACCGCCTGCGTGCCGTTGGCTCACCTCGGCGACATGACGCCGTCCCTGGCGCGGCTGGCGGTCAAGCTGCAGCGCAACGACGCTCCTTAAATCCGCCTCTTCCCGTCACTTTACGGGGAGAGGCCGGCGCGAAGCGCCGGGTGAGGGGCAATTCCACCGTAGAGACAACGGTACGGTCAGTGCCCAGTTGTTGTCGGACAAGGCATAAAGCTCGAATTTCACGGACGAAGCGCGCGTTTCGGCCGTGAAATTTGCCCCTCACCCGATCGCTTTCGCTGCGCTCAGCTCTCGTCCTCTCCCCGTAAAGTGACGGGAAGAGGTGGATTAAGAAGTAGCTTCGCTTCCAGGGACCAGGTGAAAACCTTAATCTCGTCGGCCGGGAGCTGCACGAACACCCATTCGCACAAGGCCTTTTACATCACAATGTAATTGATCGCATCGTAATCAATTGGCAGGTTTGCCCTGTTAATGATACCTCTATTCGTCACAGTAACCGGTGCAAAACGACCAAATGCTTTATTCGCTCCACGAGTACGCCTACTATTCGGCAGCGCCGCTGCGGGCCATGGCCCAGATGACGCGCAATTTCTGGGGGTCAAAGCTTAATCCAGCCTCCGACACCGCGCTTGGGCGTACGCTCTACGCCTCCGCAGAATTGTTCAGCAACGTCACCCGGCGCTACGGCAAGCCGGAATGGGGCATCGATTCGGTCGAGATCAATGGCCATCCGGTTCGCATCTCGATCATCGAAGACTGGTCCAGCCCGTGGTGCACGCTGTTGCGCTTCCAGCGTGACGTTTCCGACCTGCGCCGCGTTGGCCAGAAAAAGCCGGCGCCTGCCGTCCTGATCGTGGCGCCATTGTCCGGTCACTACGCCACCCTGCTGCGCGGAACGGTGCAGGAGTTCCTGCTCGACCACGACGTTTACATCACCGACTGGGCCAATGCCCGTCAGGTGCCGGTGCTGGAAGGCCGTTTCGACTTCCATTCCTATATGGACCACATCGTCGAGATGCTGCAGGCCATAGGTTCGCGCTGCCATGTCGTGGCGGTGTGCCAGCCGGGACCGCCGGTCCTGGCCGCGGCCTGCCTGATGTCGGAAGACAAGGATCCTTGCCGGCCGGCGTCGATGACCTTTATGGGCTCGCCGATCGATGCCCGCTTCAATCCGACCGTGACCAATAACCTGGCCCAGGAAAAGCCCTTTACCTGGTTCCGCTCGAACATGGTGCACACGGTCCCTCCCCCCTATCCGGGGGTCGGCCGCCGCGTCTATCCGGGCTTCGTGCAGCTCTACAGCTTCATGAGCATGAACGAGGCGCGCCATACCGACGCCCACTGGGACTATTACAACTCTCTGGTGGCCAGCGACGGCGACGGCGAGCAGAAGCACCTGGAATTCTACGACGAATATCTCTCGGTTCTGGACCTGACCGAGGAATTCTATCTGCAGACCATCAACCTGGTGTTCCAGCAATTTGCCCTGCCCAAGGGTGAGTTGATCCATAAGGGACGCAAGGTCGACTGTGCCGCCATCACCGACATCGCCCTGATGACGGTAGAAGGCGAGAAGGACGATATTTCCGGCGTCGGCCAGACCCAGGCAGCGCACGAGATGTGCCCGAATATTCCGGCAGAGAAGAAGGAACTGTATGTCCAGAAGGGCGCCGGCCACTATGGCGTGTTCAATGGCCGCCGCTTCCGTGACGAAATCTATCCGCGCATCCGCGACTTTATTTCGCTGAATGATCGCGCTGTTTAAACCGGCTTATCGGGACGGCGATACGGTCGATTTCGGGGCCTATCAGGTCCGGCTTAGCGTCAATCCGCGCGCCCGCGGCGTGCGGGTGCGCATCGATCGCCATGGCGCGGTCATTGCGACCGCACCCAAGCCCGCCAAGCTGGCCGACGCTGTCGATTTTACCCGAAAACAGCACGACTGGATCGTCACGAAGCTTGGCGACTGCATCCGGCCCGAGCCGTTTGCACCAGGGCAGGTCATCACCATCAAAGGCCATGAGGTGACCCTGGCCGAACTGGCCGGCGTCATCTCGGCCCGACCGGTCCAGACGGCCGACGGTGGCTGGCAACTGGTGACCAGCGGTGACGCGGCGACCTTTGCCCGCCGGATCGAGCGCTATCTGCGCCAGAAGGCGCTGAAGACCCTGCAGACGGAAACGGCCGCCTATGCGGCGCGGCTGGGCTTTGACGGCGTCAAGGTGTCGTTGTTCGACGCCAAGGGGCGCTGGGGATCCTGTACGCCGGGGCGCAAGGCCATCCGTTATTCCTGGCGCATCATCCTGGCGCCACCGTCGGTGCTGTCCTACCTGTGCGCCCATGAGGTCGCCCATCTGCGCCACCCTGACCACAGCCCGCGCTTCTGGGCCGAGGTGAAGGCGCTGTATGGCGGCGACTACAAGCCCGCCCGTAACTGGCTGAAAACCGAAGGCAAGGGCCTGTTTCGTTACCAATAGACCGGTAGGCTGAAGCGGTCACTGAGACGGTCGCAAGAAGGTTTGAAACACGAATGAACACGAATAAGACGCGCCCTAACGGTCGCGGGAGCTTGGCGGTTCCGCTCGTCGATTAAATAGCCGCGCGCAGCGCATCCAAGGGTAAAGGCCGCTAAAGGGTGGCGTTTCGAACAGAATGATCAGGTACACACGTGCCCGGTAGGGCACGCCTTATTCGTGCTTATTCGTGTTCATTCGTGTTTCAAACCTTCTTTCGAAACTGACCGCTACGCGGTCGATTCCAGCTTGAATATGTATCGAAGCGGTTTTCAAACCGCCCAGTGAGGCTACTGGCTCTTCTTTTGGGCTTCGGAGAAGATGTCGTCTAGAGCCCCGTCCGCCTTGTCCTTCTTCGGCTTTTCTTCCGGATTGGGGATCGGCTCCATGGTGACGATCGGCGGTTCGCCGTTTCCATTGTCATTGGCCGGAATGTCCGTGGTCGGCGCGACAGTGTTCGCCTGGGTACCCAGCAGGTCCTTCAGCGCGTCTTCGGCCACAGTGCCAAGGCTGGTATTGGGCGGACCGGCGGGGATCGGCGTCACCTGAATACGCTTCAGCGCACTGACCATATAGGTCTTCCAGATGGCAGCGGGCGTACCAGCGCCGGTCACCTTGCCGGGCATGGAGGTGTTGTCGTCGCGTCCGACCCACACAATGGTCACGAAACCGCCGGTAAAGCCGTCAAACCAGGCGTCGCGATAGTCCGAGGTCGTCCCCGTCTTGCCGGCCAGGTCATAGCCCGGAATCTGGGCGCCGGTGCCGGTGCCGCGCGCCATGACGCCGCGCATCATCTGGTTCATTTCCTGTAGCGGCGGGTTGTTGATGACGCGGACGCGAGCATCGTTCTGGCCCGGCACACGGTGCTGATACAAGACCTTGCCTGAGGCCGTCCGTACACGGATGATGCCATGGACATCGGCCTTGATGCCGCCATTGGAGAAGGGAATATAGGCCTGGGCCATTTCCAGCGGCGTCACTTCGGCAGTGCCCAGCGCCATGGCCGGGTCGGTATTGAGCTTGGAGATCAGGCCGACGCGACGGGCGGTGCGGGCGACATTGTCGCGACCGACATCGTTGGCCAGGCGCGCGGCGACCGTATTGACCGACTCGGCCAATGCGTACTGCAGGTCGATCAGGCCGAGATATTTCTTGGTGTAGTTTTCCGGTGCCCAGTCGCCGATGCTGTAGGGTTCGTCGACCACGGGTGTCGTCGGCTGGTAGCCCTGTTCCATGGCGGTCAGATAGACGAACGGCTTGAACGACGAACCGGCCTGGCGGTGCGCGTCGACCGCGCGGTTGAACTGGGAATCGGCGTAGGAAACGCCACCGATCATGGCGCGGATACGACCATCGCCATCGACCGAAACCACGGCGGCCTGTTGTACGCCCTTCTTGGCGTCGCGCGCCATGATGGTCTGGACCGCGCGTTCGGCGTCGGTCTGGATCGGCAGGTCAAGCGTGGTGTCGACGATCAGGTCTTCGGTATTTTTCGGATCAACCAGACCGTTGATCTGGCCGTCCAGCCAGTCGACAAAATACTGCGCGTGCGCGGTGGCCAGGGTCTTCGACACCTTGATCGGTTGCGACAGGACCTCGGCGCGTTGTGCGGCCGAGATGACCTTGGCGTCGACCATTTCATTGAGCACGACCAGGGTGCGGCGCTTGGCGCGTTCCTGGTCCGACAATGGCGAATAGGCCGAGGGCCCCTTCATCATGCCGGCCAGCATGGCCGCTTCGCCCACCGTCAGGTCCTTGGCGGCCTTGTTGAAATAGCGCTGCGAGGCGGCTTCGATGCCATAGGCGCCGGCGCCGAAATAGACGCGGTTGAGGTAAAGGCCCAGGATCTGCTTCTTAGTAAACTTGTGTTCCAGCCACACAGCCAGCATCAGTTCCTGGATCTTGCGCTTCATGTTCTGGTTGGCCGACAGGAACAGGTTACGCGCCAGTTGCTGGGTAATGGTCGAACCACCCGCCAGGTTGGAGCCCTTCTTCTTGGTCAGGTTCCGCATCAGGGCGCGGGTAATGCCGACGGGATCAAAGCCCGGATGCTGGAAGAAGCGGCGATCTTCGATGGCCACAAAGGCCAGGGGCACATAGTCGGGCAGGCTGTCGATATCGACCGGCGGCGCATATTGCGAGCCGCGCACGGCGATCAGCGCACCGGACCGGTCAAGATAGGTAATCGAAGGCTGGCGGTTGGTTTGGTAAAGATTCGACGTGTCGGGCAGGTCGAAACTCATGACCGCCAGGAAGGCTACGGCAAAAATCGCCGCCCAGATGACGAGGATCGTCCCCCAGTAGAATACGGCCTGTAGCGGCGAACGCCGGCCCATCTTTTTCCCCCCAGCCGGGGATATTCCCTTAGCCATAAAGACTCCTTGACACTTCTGGCATCAGTCTACACGCGCCATGTACCGCCCAAGCGATCTTATAACCGCTGACGGTGCCGCTGTCGCGCGAAACCTGTGTGAAAGCCCCATGGTTACTAGACGGTGGCAATTTGGCAAAATTAAGCCAGGGTCTCGGACCCTGGACCCGATACCTGGTTCATGGGTTTTCGGAAAGGCCACAGCCTGGAATTCATTCCGGTTGATGACTTGTTCCAGCGTGCCGCATCCCGATATATCCGCCAGGGCTGTTCAGGAAAGGAACCACCATGCCATATGTCAATATCAGGATCACCCGCGAAGGCGCGACCGCCGAGCAAAAGGCGGCCCTGATCAAGGGTGTGACCGATCTGCTGGTCACCGTCCTAGATAAAAATCCGGAGACGACGGTGGTGGTCATAGACGAGGTCGAACTCGACAATTGGGGTATCGGCGGTGAAAGTGTCACGCAACGCCGAACAAAGGGATGAGCCCATGGGCAATCTCCACTACGCCGTCTGGGCTTTCGCCGCCGGGGCGCTGATTCCCGTCCTGGCGGTGTGCAACGGCGCCCTGGCCCGGCTGACCGGCAATCCGGTCCTGTCTGTGGCGATCCTGTTCGTCATCGGACTGACCTGTTCCGCTGGCGTCCTGGTCTTTGCCGGCACGCACGGCGTCATGGCCGTTCGGCAGGCGCCGATATGGATGTTCTGCGGCGGGTTGATCGTCGCCTTCTATGTGCTGAGCGTGTCGGTCCTGGCGCCGCGTTTCGGGGTTGGCAATACCATCCTGTTCGCTGTCGCAGCGCAAATCCTGACCAGTACCCTGATCGATCACTTCGGTCTGTTGGGTATGGCGGCCCGGCCGGTCTCGGCACTGCGGCTTGCCGGCGTGGCCATACTGGTCGGTGGCCTTGTGTTGACACAGCTCAGCGCAAAAAGCCCGGCGTGACAACGCGCAGGCTTGATGCCGCCAGCGAAACGCCGTAGGCAGGAGGCATGTCCGCATCCCTGATCGAACGTACTGAGGCGCCGGACGGCGCGCTGTCTGGTGCCCAGGATATCCTGCATCGCATTTTCGGCTACGAGGAATTCCGCGGCAAGCAGGCCGAGGTCATCTCCGCCGTCCTGGCCGGAAAAGACGTCCTGGCCGTCCTGCCGACCGGCGGTGGCAAGAGCCTGTGCTACCAGATTCCCGCTATCTTGCGCCCTGGCATCGGCCTGGTCATCTCGCCGCTGATCGCGCTGATGAGCGACCAGGTGACCGCCCTGGAGCAGCGCGGCGTGCGCGCGGCCAGGCTCGATTCCTCGCTGAACATGAACGAACGCGGCGACCTGTGGGACCTGGCACTCGCCGGTCAACTGGACCTTCTGTACCTGTCGCCGGAAGCCCTGGCGCAGCCCTTCGTCCGCGACAAGCTGAGCCGCATGCCAGTCAATCTGATCGCCATCGACGAAGCGCACTGTATCAGCCAGTGGGGTCACGACTTCCGTACCGAATATCGCGCCCTGGGCCAGGTCAAGACCCTGTTTCCCAAGGTGCAGATCCTGGCCCTGACGGCGACCGCCGATCATCTGACGCGGGCCGATATCAAGGCCGCCCTGCATATCGACCAGGCGGTCGAGGTCGTTGCCGGCTTTGACCGTCCCAACCTCTCCCTGCGCTTCGTCCGCCGCAAAAGCGCGATCCTGAAGGAAATCACCGCCCTGCTGCAAAAACAGAAGGGCGCCGCCGGCATCATCTATTGTGGATCGCGCGACGGCACCGAAAAGCTGGCGCGGTCGCTGAACCAGGAAGGCTTTTCCGCGGCAGCCTACCACGCCGGCCTGTCGGCCAATGTGCGCGAGGACCGGCTGAAGGCCTTTATGGCCGGCAAGGCCAAGATCATGGTGGCGACCATCGCCTTTGGCATGGGGATCAACAAGGCCGACGTGCGCTTTGTCATCCATGCCGATCCGCCGTCGTCTATGGAGGCCTACTGGCAGGAGGTCGGTCGCGCCGGGCGCGATGGCAAGCCGGCCTCGGGCGTGTGCTTCTACGCGCCGGGCGACCTAGGCTGGGCCGTGCGCCGTTTAGGGTTGCGCGAGCAGGAAGGCGCGCCGGACCAGAGCGTGCAGAAGCAGAAGGCGCGCGACTTCTTCGCTTTGGTCCTGGGGCCGCAATGCCGGCGCCAGGCGGTGAAACAGTATTTCGGCGAGGACCCGGGTGCGGCGTGCGGCAGTTGCGACAACTGCCTGTCGCGCGGCAAGGTGCGCGATGTTACAGAGCCGGCGCAGATGCTGATGTCGGCGCTGTATCGTTTCAACGGTCCGCGAGGGCGCAAGAAGCTGATCGAGCATGTCCTGGGCAAGTCGGCGACGGCCGATTACACGACACGGATGAAGACCTTCGGCGTCGCCAAGGGGCAGTATGACGCCGGGCTTCTGACCCACGTCCTGGATCAGTGCGAGGCGGCCGGCATCATCACCGAGGAGCTGTACGACGGCAAGATGCCGATCGTGGGCCAGCGCGATGCCGACCGCCTGCGCGACCTGTTCAAAGGCGAACTGCGGCTGGAGGCCAAGCTGTAGGCGCATGTAATACCAACGGCTTTAGGTCTTGGCCCTACTTTGGTCACCCCGTTTATCAGGCGTCGGCGGTGCACTTCGCATAAGAGTCGATAACGGCCGCAGTCAGTACTATAGGGCCCCCTGCAGGGAAGACTTCGAACACGGATCACCTTCGCTGTCGCTCAGGGTGACACGGATGCCGCTTCGCGAACGCGGATATACACGGATGGAACAGCGCTTGCGGTGCGCATCTGCCACTGCCGAAGCCAGTCTTCACGAAGCGCAAGCGCTTCAATCCCTTGATTCGCGCGATATAATTCCGGGTAAGGCTGTGAACCGTGTCTTATCTGTGTCCGCGAAGCGGCATCCGTGGCGCCCGAAGCTTTAGCTGAGGGTGATCCGTGGTCCAGTACTTCACGACCGGAAAACTGCGGGCGACAAACCGATCGTTCGAACTCAGCTTAGGCGTTTAAGACGCCTTCGGCTTCATGCCGATCATCCAGATCCAGGCGGCGAGGAAGCCGAACAGGAAGTTGGATGATCCGACCTCCATCAGATGCATCACGCGCACCGGCCACGGCATGAAGCTGGACGGAATGAGAAGTTGTATCGCCATAAAGCCGGAGAAGGCGACACCGGTCAGCAGGGCGCGCGACAGCCGCGGTCCGCTGAGTTGGCGCGCACCGATATAGGCCAGTCCGGCCCAGATCAGGCCGCGTCCGACCTGAAGCAGGGTCAACTGCGGCATGTCGATATGCATGCCCTGCTGGTAGTAGGCACGCACCGCCGCGCCCTGCCAGGCGATCATGGCGCCGGCACCGAAATAGACGACAACATACAACAGGCTGATCAGGACCGCCTTCCACAAATGCCCCGTGAACCGTTCGGGCGTTTCATCGGAACCATGGAACAAAGCTGTTGCGACGACAGTGGCGAGTACGGCCTGGATCAGATTACCCACGGCAATCATCCATAAGGTCGATGTCGCAAGCTTGAGATAGGCGTTGAAATAGACAGCCTCGATCAGCGACAGCACGGTTTGCAGGCAGTAGAAAAAGACCAGAAGATAGATCGTCCGGGTAAGGAAGGGGCCGCGCATTCGGGCTGCCAGGGCCGACAGGATGACGGCAAAAACACCGGTAACGATGGCGAGCGCCTGGGTAAGGTCCAGACCACCGTCATTGAGCATTGTCATGGCCGGCGGATGGAACAGAATTTCAGAGACGAGGCCGCCAAGCACCTGACCGATAAGCAGGGTCAGCCAGACGGCGGCTATCTTAAATACAGGCATAAGCACTTTCATCGGGCATTCTCCTCGTTGAGCTGTTTATAGGCATCGGCCGCCCATTCGGCGGACGCTTCGCTGACTCTCAGACCGTGCTGCACCGCCAGCCGGCTTTGCAGCGGCATGGACTGGTAGAGATCAGCGGCCATGAAGGTTTTGAGGCCGACAACCTGGCTGTGCGCCGCCCTGGCGAAGGACAGCAGGAAGTCAAGCGATAGCTGACGGTTGGGGTGGTCCTGCAGGAAGGCGAAACGCAGCAGGGCAATGTCCCGGCCTTCTGTCGCCGTGACCGGTTCCGTCAGCCAGGCATCGAAGGCCGCCTCGCCGGCAGGGGTAATATGAAAGCGCGTCTTGCTGCCGCCGGACGGTTGGCTTTCGACCATGCCGGTCTTTTCCAGCGACTTGAGCGCCGGATAGATGCTACCCGGGCTGCTGGAGTAACTGCCCATGGGCGTGGTCTCAAAAACCTTGCGCAAGGCATAGCCGCTGCGGGGTTCGCTTCGTATCAATCCTAGTAATGCATAGCCCAGCGGTGTCATTTAGTACGGTCCGTATTAGATTGGATTCATAATACGTATCGTACTAAATGGCAATAGCCCTGTCGTAAAGGCTGTACTACGGTCGGGATTTACAGATAAACCGGGCCGCCCATGACCTTGATCGTCGCCGCGACATAGGGCCACAATGTGATCGCGCCGATCAGGACCGCGGCGACGGCGCAGATGAGGACGGCGCCGGCGGCGATGTCCTTGGCGCGCTTCACGGCGTCGCTGTAGTGGGGCGAGACCACGTCGCAGACATATTCGACGGCCGTATTGAAGGCTTCCGCCACCCACACCATGGCGATCGCGACGATCAACCAGCACCAGTCGCCGGGATCGAGGCGTAGCCAGGCTGCCAAGACAATGGTGCAGACCGTCGCCACGCCATGCAGCCAGGCATTATGCTGGGTACGGAACATGAAGGCGAGGCCCTGGAGGGCATAACCAAAACTGCGTACACGCGACATGACGGAAAATCTGCTGGAGGCCATGGACGGTCTTTCATGAACGGCAACCAGCCCTAACACAGTGCCCCAAAACAACGAAGGCCTCTTACCCGGAGGTAAGAGGCCTGCTGTTAGGCACAATAGCCTGTGTCGGCTCCGTGATAAGAATCCGGAGATGATATACGGACCGAAGCCCGTGAAACATCTATAGCAAAAACGGCGCGGGTGGGCCAATCACGCTTGCGCGACCCACAGGCACGCAAGCGTGATGCGAGCATGGTTTTCGGGAGGACTCCCCCGCCAAGCGAAGACTGTGCCATTTTGCGCCCGTATCGGGCATAACTGCGGCGTAAATGACGCAATGCCGCCCCCATCTTGCCGCATTTGACATAACCGAATTCTCGTAGTTTGACCTTTCTGTTAAGATACAAGTTACCATACTTTTCAGCTATTTATTTTGGAGCGTGTTATGCGCGGAAAAATCGTTGCCGGCCTTGTTTGTGCCCTGTCGCTGGTGGCGGCGGCTGCCTCAGCCCATACGACGCTCGGCTGGTATATTGCCGCCGATGTCGGCGCGCACGACATGGAAAAGGAAAAGCTGTTCGTCCGTGACGTGACGCTGGTTTCGCATACCGAAACGCCGCAGGAATCGTCGTCTTCCAGTTCGAATGAAAAGGTGGTCAGCGGCGCCAACCAGCTTGCGATCACCGATATAAACGAAGACAGCAGCTACACGCTGGATACCCATTCCAAGGGCGCCGCCTTTATCCGCGCCGGTAACCAACTGACGCCGAACTGGCGCGCCGAAATCGAATACGGCCAGCGCCCGGGCGATATCCGCACGGGCATTGCCGGTGATTACAGCAGCGACAGCGAAGACGACAGCTCGGCTGGCCGTGGTACGCTCGACATCACGACCGTCATGTTCAACGTGTTGTACGACATTGCGCCCGAACGCAAACTGCATCCCTATATCGGCGCCGGCCTGGGTGTGGCGCGCGTTGAAACCGACTATACCGGCGCCTATGTCGATCCCAACTACAGCGAGACCTATTCGATCCATGAAAAGAAGACGGTCGGCGCCTATCAGCTGATCGCCGGCCTGGCCTGGTCTGTGTCGGAACATCTCAATGTCGATCTGACCTACCGCTATCTCGAACTGCAAAAGCGCAGCTACGGCGTCCGCGTCGACACCTCCTACTATGACTATTACGACGGTTGCGGCAGCGAATGCGACCGCCACGCCCCGACCAATGCCCGCCTGGCGCCGGCCAATGCCGACTATTACGGTACGACCCTGATCGAGGACACCTACGACGCGCACCTGGCCGGCAAGCTCCGTGACCACAGCCTGACCATCGGTCTGCGTTGGGCCTTCGGCGCCCCGGCGGCCCCCGTCGAGCCCGTCACGTCGTCGATCGTCGAACCGGAGTCGAACAAGACGCCCGCCGATTACAGCTCGCCTGGCCCGGTCGTTGCCCCAATCGCACCTTCGGCTCGCCGCGACTTCACCGTCTACTTCCCGTTCAACAGCGCGATGCCGACCGCCGATGGCCAGGCCATCATGGCCGACGCCGCCCGCCAGGCGACCAGCGAACCCGGCGCTCCGGTTTCCGTGACCGGTCATGCCGACACCTCGGGCGGCGCGGCCTATAACGTCAAGCTGTCGCAAAAGCGGGCTCGCATGGTCGCCGACGGCCTGATCCAGCTGGGTGTGCCGGCCTCGGCTGTGACGACCGACTGGAAGGGCGAGGCCGATCTGGCTGTGCCGACTGGCGATGGCGTCAAGAACGCTGAAAACCGCCGCGCTACCATTCACGTCGGTCAATAGAAACCGGCTGTAGCTTACGGAAAATGACGGGCCGCCTCTGATGAGGCGGCCCTTTTTTCATGATCGCTATAGTAGGACATTGCCTCGCGCCAACGGCTATGGAGACGGGTGTTCCTTCTGCGCTCGGCTACACCTGCGAAGAATTTTCTGATTTTACAGTAATTTTCACCGCGGAAAGCGCCGAAACGCGCACCTGACGGTGCGCTTACGCGGAAAGATGCGGAAATTTAGGGTCTTGCTTCTATCGCGCGCAGCGCTTTTCGTTCCGCGCTTGTGGCAAACTTTGCGAATAGAAGGCGCTTCGCGCGGGCGTTAACATGTCCTAAATTTCGGCGTCTTTCTGACTTTTCCGCGCTTTCCGCGTTAAAAATTGCTGTAGACTCAGCAGATTACGCAGCATTTAAAGCCGCCCACAAACGCCATATCTTCGCCTGGACCCGCAATCGTCCTAACGTCCTGACATAGCGTCCTTGATCAGCTTCGTCATGGTGTCGGCGCCCAGATCATAGGTAAAGGCGCTGTTATAGATACCGTGCGGATCCATCAGATAGACGGCCGTGCTGTGCTGGAAGCTGTAGGTGTCGCCGCTGCCGACGCGCTGGACGGCGGTCCGGTATTCTTTGGCGATCTTGTCGACCTGGGCCTGGGTGCCTGTCAGGCCGATCGTGTCTTTTGGCATGCCGCCGCTCGCCAGATAGGCCTTCAGATTGGCAGGCGTGTCGCGCGCCGGATCGATGGTGACGAAGACGATCTGGAAAGTCTTTGCCTTGTCGCCCAGCTTCTTCTGGACCGCAGCCAGGGTCTGCAGGGTGAACGGACAATAGTCCGGGCAGTAGGTGTAGCCGAAGAAGACCGCCGTCCACTTGCCTTTCAGCATCGCTTCGGTCACCGGATTGCCGTTCTGGTCGACCATGGTGAAGGGTCCACCGGGCTCCAGCCTGGCGTCGATCACAGTGGACGACTGACCCGGCTGGCGGTGCAAGGTGATGTACCAGTTGGCCACGGCGAGACCGATCAGGGCTGTAAAGGCTGTGGCGATGATTGCCAGCCGGAACTTTGTCATCTATCCCACTCCTCTGAGCACAAACCTTTGGATATCCTATGGCGTCCGCTTTAGATGGACTGAGCGCCTTTTTCAATGGACGCAATGACGCAGCGGCCGGCGGCCTGGTGCAGGAGAAGGACCACCTGCGCCTGCGCACCCTCGTCATGCTGCGCTGGCTGGCCATACTGGGCCAGACCGCTATGGTGCTGCTGATCGCCTTCGTTTTCGACTATCCGATCCGGCTGTGGCTTAGTCTCAGCATCATCATGGCCAGCGTCTGGCTGAACATCATCCTCACACTCGGACGGCGCTTCGTCCAGCGCATGAAGGGCTGGGAGGCGGCCTTGCAGCTCAGCTTTGACGCCATGCAGCTGGCGCTATTGCTGGCCGTGACCGGCGGGCTGAACAATCCGTTCTGCCTGATGCTGGTGGCGCCGGCGACGGTTGCCGCCGCCAACCTGCCGACACGCCATGCCCTGGCTGTGATCCTGGTCGCCATGGGCGCCAGTATCGCGCTCGCCTTCTGGCATCTCGACCTGCCATGGAAACCGGGCGAAGTCTTCGTCCTGCCCGACGTCTACCGTTACGGCTTCCTCGCCGCCATCCTGCTGGGGATCGTCTTTACCGCCGGCTATGCCTGGCAGGCCGCCCTGGAATCGTCGCGCATGGAACACGCCCTGGCGGCGACCCAGGCCGTTCTGGAACGTGAGCAGCGCCTGTCCGCCCTGGGCGGGCTGGCGGCGGCGGCGGCGCATGAGCTGGGTACGCCGCTCGGCACTATCCAGGTCGTCGCCAAGGAGATGCTGCACAGTCTCAAGGCGACCGATCCGCTGTATGAGGACGCCGAACTGCTGGTGTCGCAGAGCCAGAGGTGCCGCGACATCTTGAAGGCCCTGTCGCAGAAACCCGAGACGCGCGACTCCGTCTATGACCAGATGCCCGTGCGCGCCTTCCTGGAAAGCATAGCCGCACCCTATCGCAAGGACCGCAAGGACATCGTCATCGACATCCTGCGCGACGGGGCGCCGGCCGGGCCCGAAATCGAGCCTGGCCTGATGATCCTGCGCCGGCCGGAATGGCTGCACGCCTGGGCGGCCTTCGTCGAAAATGCTGTTGATTTCGCCCGGACGACGGTGTGGATGCGCTTCGAGGTGTCGCGGGGTGTCGTTGTGCTGAATATCGAGGACGATGGCGCCGGATTCGCGCCGGACATATTGTCGCGCCTGGGGGACCCCTATATCTCGTCGCGGACCTTCGGCGAGGACGCGCCGAAGGCGGAAGGCCGGTCCTATTCCGGTATGGGGCTTGGGTTTTTCATCGCCAAGACCCTATGCGAACATACCGGCGCACGGGTAACCTTCGGCAATCGCGAAGGTGGCGGCGCCTATGTGCGGGCCTTGTGGCGGCGCGACCAGATGGATATCCTGTGGACGGACGATGCAGCCTGAAAAGTAACTTTATAGGGGCCTGACCATGAATGACGCGGTTGTGAGGGATGTGAAGGCGGCGGTGGCGGCCAGGATGGCGGCCCTGGCCGACAAGACGCTGCTGGTCATGGATGATGACGCGCCGTTCCGCAACCGGCTTGGCCGGGCGCTGGAAGCGCGCGGCTTCGAGGTGACGATGGCCGAGAGCGTGCATGAGGCGATGGAGATTATCGCCAGGGCGCCGCCGGCCTTTGCGGTCATGGATATGCGGCTGGAGGACGGCAGCGGGCTGAAGGCGGTCGAGGCGCTGCACAAGGCGCGGCCGGACGCGCGGGCGATCATGCTGACCGGCTATGGCAATATCGCGACGGCCGTGGCGGCGGTGAAGTCGGGTGCCATCGACTACCTGTCGAAACCGGCCGACGCGGACGATGTGGTCAAGGCCTTGCTGGTGGTCGAGGATGCCGCACCGGTTCCGCCGGAAAATCCGATGTCGGCCGATCGGGTGCGCTGGGAACATATCCAGCGCGTCTATGCCCTGTGCGGGCAGAACGTCTCGGAAACCGCCCGACGTTTGAATATGCATAGGCGCACGTTGCAGCGCATTCTAGCCAAACGGGCGCCGAAGTAGATTCTTACCGCATGCTTTATGCGGTGCTTTCTATCGCGCTCTTTAGAGTTTGGGCGTCTCCGGCTGTGGAAATTTGGATCACGAAAAGCACCAAAATCAGAAAAGCACGAATGGGAGTGGGGAATCCAACTTCGCCCGAAGGGCATTCAATCCAGCTCGCGGCCCTGGCCACACAAAGAAGGCGCTTCGCGCGAAAAACTTAACGCCCTGAATATTCGTGCTTTTCTGATTTTGGTGCTTTTCGTGATCCAAGATTCCACTGTCGAAGACGTGCCGTCACCGCGTTGAACGGACCGGTTACTCGTCAGCGATGACGATTCCCGGATTGTCCGGCGGGATAAAGTCGAACAGCCCGAAGTCCAAAGCCTTTTGCGGGCGAGGGGCGATCATCGGGCTGTTCATCAGGGCTAGCATCTCTTCCGGTGTGAGTTCACCCTTTTTGGCTCGCTTGCGCAGGGAACGCGCGTCGCCGACACCCGAGGAGCGTTGAGCGGCCGGGCCGTCCAGGATCTTCCAGAAGCTGATGGTCAACTGCCACACGCTCTCGCGAGGCGCCGGCGCTTTCAGCCAGCGCTCGCCCTCGGCAAAGACCGGCTGGGAAGACTTGGCGCGTGATCGCGGCGCGTCCTTGATCCGGCAGGTCAGCTTGCAGACGCGGTTCTCGGCTGGCGGCAGGAAGATGTGACCCGGGCGATTGTCCTCGACCAGGCCCTTATAGGCATCGAGCGCATCGCCCTCGTTCTCATAGACCGGACCCAGCGACTGGATGACAAAGGCGACGCGCTTGCTGGCGACGGTTTCGGCCTCTTTCTCGCGCACGGCACGCGCGGCAGCGTCGCCCTGCCGGAACAGGGCGAGGGCCGCATGGGCGTCTTTGGCGACGGGATAGGCTATCAGCATGGCGTGTTCATGTTTTGATCCGTTCGTTTATACCGTAATGTGCAGGCGTGGCAAATTCATTACGCACCATTTGACAGACAGTTTTTAATTTGGTATTTGCCTAAATAACAAATTAGGTAAAGGCATGTCCGAAGTCTACAAAGCTCTGGCCGATCCAACGCGGCGCCGCATTCTGGAAATGCTGCGTGAGAAGGAAATGAACGCCGGCGATATCGCCGACCAGGTCGCCGTCTCGAAACCAACCCTGTCCGGCCATTTCGCCGTTCTCAAGGCGGCCGGCCTTGTCGACGTTACCCGCCAGGGCACCAGCATGATTTATCGTCTCAACACATCGGTGCTGGAAGACGCGATCTTCGCGCTGATGAACGCTTTCAAGGTGGGGCAGGGAGCCGCCACCACAATCGGGGAGGTTTCCGATGCGCCTGAAAAGTGAAAAGCTGATCTGCGCCGGCCTGTGGCTGGCCATGGTCGCGGTGAGTGTCTGGGGTTGGCTGACCCTGCCCGACGCGCCTATGGCAATCCATTTCGGTGCCGAAGGCACGGCCAACGGTTTTGCTCCGCGTGATATCGCCCTGTCCATCATGCCGGGCCTGGCCCTGGCGCTGATGGTCGTATTGTTGTGGTTTATGCCGGCCATCATGCCGAAAAACGCCTCGATCGACCGTTCGGCCGGCGCCTACGGTGCGGTCATGGTCGCGGTCCTGGCCTTGCTGCTGCTCATCCACGGTGTTCTGGTCCTGTCGGCCAAGGGCGCGGAGCTGGACCATCTGCGTATCGTGCATGGTGGCGTCGGAGTTCTGATCGTCATTCTCGGCAACTACCTGCCCAAGACGCGTCTCAACTATATTATGGGCATACGCACGCCATGGACCCTGGCTGATGAACGCGTCTGGGACAAGACCCACCGCTTCGCCGGGCCCCTGTTCGTGTTGGCTGGGTTGGTGGTCGTCGTTGGCGCCTTCCTGCTGACCGGCGTGCATCTGATCATTCTGATGATGGTGGCCGTGACCGTCCCCGCCTTGGTCAGCATCATCTATTCTTACCTTGCAGCGAAAAAGCTGGGGGCAGTCTAAGCGCAATCCGATAAAGTGGATGCCACTTTTCGGTTAAATTGCGCAACAAAACAAAAAGTTAGGGCGAATGACGATTCTACCTATCGTCATTTCGTCCTTGGTTAACGCGCTTTTTAATTATGGCGCGAATCAGGCTACGGTAGGGTCAAGAGTAAAGTGATTCGTACGGAAAGCCTCGAATGGCCCTAGCTTCCATCGCCTATACCGCGGCCGCCGGAGCCATGGCTCTGGCCGTGTCAACGACGTATCTGGCCTGGCGCACGCGGTCAAAACTGGCCAAGGCGCGCGATAGTCTGAAATCCGACCTGTTCGTCAAGGACACCATGCTGAGCGAGCTCGACGCCGCCACATCGGCGTTCGACGAAGCCTTCCTGGCGGTCGAGGGTAATGCCGTGCGCCTGGTGTGGGGCGAGGAAACCCTGAAGGCCTGCGCGGAAGCCCTGGGCGTCAGGGGATTGAGTGACGCAGACCTGGCCCCCCGTATCGTCGAAGCCCTGGGTGAGACCTCGCCTGAAGCGGCGAAAGGTCTGAAGGCTCTGATCGCCGAAGGGCGGTCGTGCCGCTTCGAGGTTTTCGCCGATGCCGCCAACGGCCTGATCGCCGCCAGGCCGTCCGGCCTGACCCTGGTGCTGGAAGGCAAGGCCTCAGGCGCCACGGCGTGGATTCGCCTGGCCATTGCCGGCGCCAAGGCGTCACTGTCGTCAGGCCCCTTCGCCCAGATGGCCGAGCACTTGCCGGCGCCCTGCTGGATCTGCGCCCGTGACGGCCGCATGGTGTGGGCCAACGACGCCTGGCTCAAGGCGACCGAAACGCCGGATCTCGAACACGCACTGAAGGACAGCACGACACTGGATCGCAATGCCGATGCCCTCGTCGCTGACGCGACCGAAAGCCGGGCGCGGCGCGAAGGTTTCCGCTGGCTGACCGTCGGCGGGCAAAGACGCGCCTTCCAGGTCATCGCCGAGCCGTTGAACGAAGCCTATACCTGCGCCTACGCCCTCGATGTGACCGAGGCGGAAGACAGCCGCGAGGCACTGAAGCGCCACGCCAAGGCGCACGACGAAACGCTCGATACCCTGGAAGACGCCGTCGCGATCTTTGGGCCCGAAAAGCAGCTGATGTTCCACAACCGCGCTTTCGAGAAGCTGTGGGAGCTGGAGCCGGCCTGGCTGGCCGAGCGGCCGACCCATGGCGAGTGGCTGGATCGCTTGCGCCAGAAGCGCCGCCTGCCCGAAACCAGCGACTATTCAGGTTTCAAGACGCGCGAATCCGAGTTTTTCGGCTTGACCCACACCGCCGACGACGAGATGTGGACCCTGCCCGACGGCCGATCCCTCCGCGTCGTCCGCCAGCCGCATCCGCTGGGCGGGCTGCTGATCCTGTTTTCCGACAAGACCGGCGAACTGCGTCTGAAGGCCCAGTTCAACAGCCTGATCCAGGTGCAGAAATCGACACTCGATCAATTGAACGATGCCGTTTCGGTCTACGGCAGCGACGGCCGCCTGCGCCTGCGCAACCTCGCCTTTGACCGCTTCTGGAACCTGCGCAGCGACGACATTGCCGCTGTGATGGACTTTGCCAATGTTGCTGAGCTGTGCCTGCCGTTGGTCCACGACCGTGGTTTCTGGGCGGAGTTAAAGGCGCGGGTGACCGATACCGACCCGCTCGCCCGGGCGCCGCAGTTGGGTGAGATCAAGATTTCCGATGGACGCCTGGCCCAGTGGCGCACCCAGCCCCTGCCGGACGGGGCGACCCTGGTGGCGTTTTCCGATATCACGGCGACGCGTGGCCTGGAGAAGGCCATTGTGGCGCGTGACGAGGCGCTGAACGAGTCCGTGCGGTTGAAGCGCGATTTCGTCGCCAATGTGTCTTACGAACTGCGCACACCGCTGACCACGATCGTCGGCTATGCCGACCTGCTGCACGCCCAGAATATCGGCGCGGACACCAAGCAGAAGTCCTATCTCGACTCTATACAGAGCGCGGCCCAGGAGTTGGCGCGCTCGATCGATGACGTTTTGGACATGGCCCAGATCGACGCCGGCGAAATGTCGGTGACGCTGGGCGACGTCCGGTTGCTCGATATCGTAGCCGAGGTCGGAACCCGCCTGGCCGATTCCTTCAAATCGCGTGGCATTCGGTTTGATTATCAGGGCGTGGTCGAAGCCGGCACGGTGCGCGTCGATGGCCGGCGGCTGGGGCAGTGTCTCGATCATCTGCTGGGTAATGCCGTGCGTAATACCAGCCAGGGCGGCACGGTGACGCTGACCGCGCGCAAGGACGGCGATCACCTGGTGCTCGAAGTCGCCTATACCGGTCGCGGCATTCCCTACCACGTCCAGGCCCATATCTTTGACCGTTATATCGGCCGCGAACGTGGCGGTCCGGGGCTGGGTCTTGCCCTGGTCAAGGCGCTGGTCGAGCTGCATGAGGGATGGATTACGCTGGAAAGCGAGCCGAATGAGGGTGCCAGCTTCAAGATTCACCTGCCGAATCAGAGCCAGGCCGGCAGGTCGGACTATGACGATGTGACGTCGGCGAAAACGGCGGTCTCGCGCGGCACCTTGCCGGCCTCCCAGGGCGGTAATGCCGTGGTCGACGTCGCCTGAATCGCCCAGTGGGCTGAATTATGCGCGTTTGAACGCCGAATTATCGCGTTGATACGCGAAAATTCGTCAAGCATTGATTAATAAAGGGTTAATATTGGCATTGATTCACGATAATGTGAATCAATGTTGATTCCTGTGATCAAATACCGTCTTAACCATTATGGAAGAGGGCGCGCATGATGTCCGACCGGCTGATAATGCCCTTTAGCTGGCGCTGGGCGTCGACGACCAGGACATGTCCCTTATGCTCCGAAAGCCTGGGCAGGATATCGGCCACGGGGTCACCGGCGGCGGCAGTGACAAAATCCTGGCCGATATAGGCCGAGGCATTGCCGGCGGGATCGGCCGGCAGGTATTTGATAGCGCCGACCAGTTGCTGCTGGGCGCCGGTGACCGGCAGGATTTTCAAATTGTTACGCGCCATGACATGGCTGGCGACGACGGCGCGTGAACTGGCTTCGACGCTCTTGACGGGCCGCATCATGATCTGCTCACAGGTCAGGCCCTTCGCCATGCGGCGGTAGGCCTGCATCTCGGTGTGCGCGATCAGCTGTTTGATATCTTCGCGGCTGATATCGAGAATCTGGTCGTGGGCACGCAAGGCCGATTCCAGGTCTTCCGGGTCGAAACGGTGCAGGGCCAGGCTTTCCGCGCCGCGGCGGATGCGCTGGCGCTGTGGATAGACATGGCCGGTCAACTTGTGAAACAGGATAGCCGTGGCGACCAACAGGACGGCGCTGGTTATGACCGGGAACAGGATGAAGGCCGGGTCGTCAGTCTGCGACAGGACGATAAACAGCGCGGTTCCGCCGCCGGATGGGTGGAGGGCGCGCAGCGACAGCATCAGGCCCGCAGCGACGGCTACGGCGGCCGCTGCACCGAGCGTCGTGTGGCCGAAGACATAGAAGGCGACTAGGCCTGAGAGAGCGGACAGGGCGTGGCCGCCGACCACCGACCACGGCTGGGCCAGCGGTGAGCCCGGCACGGCAAAAATCTGGACCGCCGAGGCGCCGAGCGGGGCCATTAGCCACCAGTGCAGATGATACTGGTCCTGGGCTACGCCGCAGATCGCCGCGGTCAGGGCCATGCCGACAAATACACCCAGTGTAATGACCAGGCATTGGCGGACGGTCAGGCCGGAATCGGCCGGCCAGAAGAGATCGAGCCAATTGGGCAGGCTTATACGGGGCAGCATTTTTGGCAGCAGGCTAAGGGGCTTTGACGCCCTGGACATGTTTGATCTGCCGTCGCGCGCGGTCGAAGTCAACATATGGCTGACCCCGGGCGCTGCGATCCTGTTAATACTCTACTCATACTTATCCACCGCATTAGCGGCATGACGCGCCCCCTGGCGATCCAAATTCAAGCATCAGGCGAATCGCCCGGTTTGGCAAGGGGCGCGGTCAAGCGCAAATCGACAGACAGTATGACGTGTGTTACCATTCGGAAACTGAGGGGTGGACAATGAAATCTGTATTTATGGCCCTGAGCCTGGTGTGGGTAATGGTGGCCGCAGGGTCGATCGCTGGCAACGCGATGGCGGGTCCGCCGTGGCCCGGCGACGCCGAACTGGACGGCTGGAAGGCAGACATGGTGGCTGCTTGTGGGGCTGAGGCTGCTTCGGTGCAGATTGCCCATTTTGATATCAATGAAGACGGACAGCCCGACACGATTTGCCTGCGCAATTTCAAGGTCGCGACCTATGGCGAATTTGTCGATGTTGCGGCGCGGGTGCGTAATGGCAATCAGGAGCAGCGCGCCTATATCATTTTGCCGGTCAGCGCAGGGGTACAATCGGCGGTGTGTACGGCAGACAATGGCTTTACCATTGAAGAGACGCACTGGACTCTCGAAGACTTGGCATATGTCTATGACGACCCAACCAAAGGACGTCCTGTGTCGATCACGTTAGCGGGTAGTGACTGCGATCCGCCGTGGCTGTTCTGGCCCAAGGACGCCATTGGCGAAGAGGTTCAGTTCGACTTTGCCCGGATGTGATGCCGGTCAGTGCTGGTTTTCCGGCATACGCACGATCAGTCCGTCGAGAGCATCGTTGACAAGGATCTGGCACGACAACCGCGAGGTCGGCTGCAGGTCATTGGCGAAGTCGAGCATCGATTCTTCCATGACGGACGCCTTGCCCGTTTTGTCCGCCCAGGCGTCGTCGACATAGACGTGGCAGGTTTATACGGGGCGGCATTTTCGGCAGCAGGATATCGGGTTTCGATGCCCGGACAGACTTAAAATCCACCGCGGTTGCGGCATGACGCGCCCCCTGGCGATCCTCGGATTCAAGCATCAGGGGAATCGCCGGTTTGGCAAGATCTGCGTCGGCGGCGCGCCAATCGACAGGCGGTGTGGGGTATGTTACGGTTTCCAACGTATTGGGGTGGGACATGAGAAAGCTTTTCGCGTGGCTATGTCTTTTGGCGGGGCTTTTCGTTATCGGCCTTGTAGGCGTCATCTACTCGAAAGCCGTTAGTCCTCAAACCTTCCCGCCTAACCTGATGGCTGCAGGTGATGTGTCGTCCGGCGCCACGACCGAGACGGCCAGTAGCCCTGCGCCGGTAGCTGAACCGTCCGAGGCCGATCTTGCAGCCTGGAAGGCACAGATGACAGCTGCCTGTGCCGCGCCGGACGCTTCGGTTCAGGTCACGCATTTCGACATCAACCAGGACAAGCGCCCCGATACCATCTGCCTGCGCAGCTTCAAAGTGGCGCCCTACGGCGAATATGTCGATGTCCAGGCCCGGGTACATAGCAGCGGTCAAGACCAGACCGCCTATATTCTGCTGCCTGTCGACGGTGGACGCCAAGTGGCCGTGTGCATGGCCGAAAAGGGGTACGCTCTTGAGGAAACCTCATGGGAGCCAGGCGCCCTTAAGGATTTGCTCGGCAGTGATGTCGATCTGCGTCCCGTTTCCATCACCGTGGCTGGCGGGAATTGTGATCCGCCATGGCTGTTCTGGCCCAAGGACGCTAAAGGGGATGAAGTTCAGTTCGACTTTGCCCGGATGTGATGCCGGTCAGTGCTGGTTTTCCGGCATGCGCACGATCAGGCCGTCGAGAGCGTCATTGACCAGGATCTGGCACGACAACCGCGAGGTCGGCTGCAGGTCATTGGCGAAGTCGAGCATCGATTCTTCCATGACGGACGCCTTGCCCGTTTTGTCTGCCCAGGCGTCGTCGACATAGACGTGGCAGGTGGCGCAGGCACAGGCGCCGCCGCAATCGGCATCTATGCCCGGGATGTTGTTCTTGACCGCGCCTTCCATGACGCTCTGGCCGGTCTTGACCTCGATGACGTGTTCGCGGCCGGTATGTTCGATATAGGTGATCTTAGCCATAGTCGTGAAGGTCCTGCGCCACGCGCGAAGCGCTAACTAAAAAGTAAAAATTTTCGACAGGCCGCCCTTAGAAAATTTTTTCGATATTGGCCCATGAAAAAGTACACTGAGGCGGAACGCCGAAGGACTTTTTCGTGAGTTTCACTTGGCGGGCATCATTTTCTTGATTTCGGCGATGGCCTTGGCGGGGTTGAGTCCCTTGGGGCAAACCTGGGCGCAGTTCATGATGGTGTGGCAGCGATAGAGCTTGAAGGGGTCTTCAAGCGCTTCGAGGCGAGTCTTGGTGGCTTCGTCGCGCGAGTCGGCCAGCCAGCGATAGGATTGCAGCAGGGCCGCCGGGCCGAGATACTTGTCCTGGTTCCACCAGTAGCTGGGGCACGAGGTCGAGCAGCAGGCGCACAGAATGCATTCATACAGGCCATCGAGCTTGTCGCGGCTCTTCGGCGTCTGCAGGCGTTCCTTTTCCGGGTCAGGCGTCTTGGACTGCAGCCACGGCTCGATCGAGGCGTATTGGTTGTAGAAGCCCGTCAGGTCAGGGACCAGATCCTTGACGACCGGCATGTGCGGTAGGGGCGCGATGGTGATCTCGCCCGAAAACTCGTCGTGGCCCTTGATGCAGGCCAGGGTGTTGCGGCCGCCGATATTCATGGCGCATGAGCCGCAGATGCCTTCGCGGCACGAGCGGCGAAACGCCAGGGTCGAGTCGACATTGTTCTTGATGTAGATCAGCGAGTCGAGCAGCATCGGACCGTGATCCGCCGTGTCGACCTCATAGGTGTCCCAGCGCGGATTTTCGCCGCTGTCCGGATCGAAGCGGTAGATCTTGTAGGTGCGCGTGGTCTTGGTCCGCTTGGCCGCCTTGTAGCGCTTGCCGGATTTGACTTGCGAATTCTTGGGAAGGGTAAGCTCGACCATGGCTCAGTACACTCTGGCTTTGGGGGCGATATAGGCGATATCGTTGGTCATGGTATAGGTATGGACCGGACGATAATCGATGGTGGTCTTGCCCGAGGTGAGGTCGACCCAGGTCAGGGTGTGCTTCATCCAGGTGTCGTCATTGCGCGCCGGGAAGTCCTCGCGGGCGTGAGCGCCACGGCTTTCCTGGCGATTGAGCGCCGAATCGACCGTGACCACGGCCTGGGCGATCAGGTTGTCATATTCCAGCGCCTCGACCAGGTCGGTGTTCCAGATCATGCCGCGATCGGTGATGCCGATATCGGATGACGCCTTGTAGATCTCGGCTAGGCGGTTGCTGCCCTGCTGCAGGGTCTCGCCGGTGCGGAAGACGGCGGCGTCTTCCTGCATGGCGTGCTGCATCTTGTCGCGCAATACGGCGGTCGGGGTCTTGCCTGAAGCGTTGCGGAAGCGGTCGAGGCGATCGAGATGGGCCTGTACGGTGGTGGCCGGCAGTTCCTTGTGGGGGGTGTTCGGCTTGACCAGTTCCTTGGCGCGCAGGCCCGACGCACGGCCGAAGACGACCAGGTCGATCAGCGAGTTGGAACCCAGTCGGTTGGCGCCGTGGACCGAGACGCAAGCCGCTTCGCCCACCGCCATCAGGCCGGGAACGACGCTGTCGGCATTGCCGTTCTTCAGTGTGAGGACCTCGCCGTGATAATTGGTCGGGATGCCGCCCATATTGTAGTGGACAGTCGGGATGACCGGAATCGGTTCCTTGGTCACGTCGACGCCGGCGAAGATCTTGGCCGATTCCGAGATGCCGGGCAGGCGCTTGTGCAGGATTTCCGGCGGCAGGTGGTCGAGGTGCAGGTGGATGTGGTCCTTCTTGGGACCGACACCGCGGCCTTCGCGAATTTCCATGGTCATGGAGCGCGAAACAACGTCGCGCGACGCCAGGTCCTTGGCCGATGGGGCATAGCGTTCCATGAAGCGTTCGCCGGCCGAATTGGTCAGGTAGCCGCCTTCGCCACGTGCGCCTTCGGTGATCAGGCAGCCGGAGCCGTAGATGCCGGTCGGGTGAAACTGGACGAATTCCATGTCCTGAAGCGGCAGGCCGGCGCGCAGCACCATGGCATTGCCGTCGCCGGTGCAGGTATGGGCCGAGGTCGCCGAGAAATAGGCGCGGCCATAGCCGCCGGTGGCGAGAATCACAAGGTGGGCGCGGAAGACGTGGATGTCGCCGGTGTCGAGCTGCCAGGCGGTGACGCCGCGGCAGGTATCCCCATCCATGATCAGGTCGAGCGCGAAATATTCGATGAAGAATTCGACGTCGTTGCGCAGGGACTGGCCGTAGAGGGTGTGCAGGATAGCGTGACCGGTGCGGTCGGCGGCGGCGCAGGTGCGCTGCACCGGGCCTTCGCCGAAATTCTTGGTCATGCCGCCGAACGGACGCTGGTAGATCTTGCCGTCGTCGGTGCGGGAAAAAGGCACGCCCCAGTGTTCCAGTTCATAGACGGCTTCGGGGGCGTTACGGACCAGATATTCGATGGCGTCCTGGTCGCCCAGCCAGTCCGACCCCTTGACGGTGTCGTACATGTGCCATTGCCACTTGTCCTCGCCCATATTACCCAGGCTGGCCGCGACGCCGCCCTGGGCGGCGACTGTGTGCGAACGAGTCGGGAAAACCTTGGTGATGCAGGCGGTCTTCAGCCCGGCCTGGCCGGCGCCCAGGGCGGCGCGCAGGCCGGAACCACCGGCGCCGACGACGACGACATCGTAGTCGTGATTGATGATATTGTAGGGTTTGGTCATTTACGCCCCCTGGGTCGCATGGGTGGCGAACTGCGGCAGCACATAGGGCAGCAGCAGGGCGCCAAGGCCGGCGACCAGGACGACGGCGCACAGCAGGAAAACAAGAAACAGAAGCAAGCCGCGCGTGCCGGGCTTGCCGATATAGTCGTCGATAATGACCTTCAGGCCCATATACATGTGCCAGACGCAAACCAGCAGGGTCAGGCCCAGAATGCTGGCATTGGCCGGCTTCGTGACGAAGGCGATGGCGGCATCGAAACCGCCGCCGGCCAGTCTGTAGGCGACCCAGACGCACCAGGCGGTCAGAGGAATAAGGGCGAGCGAAGTGAAGCGTTCGGCCAGCCATTCACCGGCGCCGTGCTTTTCAGAAACCTTCCAGGCCTTGGCGGAGCGGGAGACGTCGAGATCGTGGCTCATCCGATATGGACCTTTCCGGTGGCGAACAGGGCAGCCCAGAAGGCGATGGTCAGGGCGACGCCCAGCAGCATGGTCCAGGTGGCGAGCGCATCGGCCTTCTTCGGCTCGAACGACGCACCGGTGTCCCATATCAGGTGACGCAGACCACCGGTCAGGTGGACGAAACCGGCCAGGGACAGGCCGAACCAAACCAACAGGCCCAGCGGTGAGGCGGCGTACTGGATAAAGACGGTATAGGCCTCACGACCGAGCGCCAGGCAGGCCAGCCAGGCGGCGACCAGTATGACGCCGGCGACGGCGGCGGAGCCCGTGACGCGATGCAGGATCGAGCTGAGCATGGTGACATGCCAGCGCCAGATCTGGAGGTGAGGAGACAGCGGCCGGGGCGGCGGCAGAGATTGGGACATGCAATCGGGCCTTACAACTATCTGCACGAACGGCTGTCCGTAGCAGCGGGCATTACATTTGCGGGTCTTTTAGACCCTGAGAACGTGGAGTCAATCAGGCTTTGCATCGCAACATGCATTTGGCGGCGACTGTGGCGGCGAGCTTATGTTCACGCAGGCTTGACCGCAACAACCGAATTGATTCCTGATTTGCCCATTCTTCGACAAAATCCTGTTGTTCACTCATGAGGTGAAAGAAATCTTAAGAACCCCATGTTGAGGTCATAGTGGTACGCGGCGGCGGTACCGTGCCACATATATCTCGAGGTTCCTCAGGTCACGTCTGTTTTCCGTTATTCTGTCTTCATGTGCGAGTAAATCCCAAGTGTTGCATGCCCTGATCATGTCCGCCGCGCTCCTGGCGCAAGACGCCGTTCCTGCCGGTGCGCCCTCCGCTGCGGTCACCGTCAACGACTATCATCGAGACTATGAGCCGCCCAAGGGTGATTCCGAGCGCCAGTATGATTCACGGATTGCCCAGGCTATGTCGGCCAGGGAAGGCCAGATGGAAGGCTCGTGGCTGGTTTCGAGCTCCGACGGCCGCAAGCTTATCAGCCTGGAACTGCGCGGCGGCACGGGCCAGATCGAAGGCGCCTGGCGCTCGGCCCAGGCCAGCTATGGGCTGAACGGCTCGGGCTTCGTGTCCGATGTCAGCCTGACGGGCCGCGAGCTGGAGATCAATTATTTCGTCGGCTCGGCGCATTCGCCGATCATTCTCCAGCTGCACAAGGACAGTAGCGGCCAGTGGCGCGGCACGCAGATGAATGTCGCCGGCGACCTGACGCCGGTGGTGCTGACCCGCACGGGGTCCTGACGCCGGCAAAATAGACTCGCTTTTGATTGCATTGCAGCGAAGGCTTGCGCCCAACCCGTTTAGGGATTAGATCGCAGCGATAATTTCTGGCGCAATTGTATGAAGGGGAGTTCCCATGGCGCGTGCGAAGATTGCTTTGATTGGTGCGGGTATGATCGGGGGCACTCTGGCCCATATCGCCGCGCGTGAAGAATTGGGCGATGTCGTCCTGTTCGACATCATGGAAGGCACCCCCCAGGGCAAGGCGCTCGATATCGCCGAAGCCACCGCCGTCTTCGGCAAGGACGTGTCGCTGAAGGGCGCCAATTCCTACGCCGATATAGCCGACGCCGATGTCTGTATCGTCACCGCCGGCGTGCCGCGCAAGCCGGGCATGAGCCGCGACGACCTGCTGGGCATTAACCTGAAGGTCATGAAGGCCGTCGGCGAGGGCATCAAGACCTACGCTCCCAACGCCTTCGTTATCTGCATCACCAACCCGCTCGACGCCATGGTGTGGGCGCTGCGCGAATTCTCGGGCTTGCCGCACAAGAAGGTCGTCGGCATGGCCGGCGTCCTCGACTCGGCGCGTTTCGCCTACTTCCTGTCGGAAAAGACCGGTGTGTCGGTCGAAGACATCCACGCCTGGACCCTGGGCGGTCATGGTGACGATATGGTGCCGATGGTGCGCCATTCGACCATAGCCGGCCTGCCCCTGCCGGAAGTCGTGGCGCAGGGCTGGATCTCCCAGGACGAACTCGACGCCATCGTCAAGCGGACGCGCGGCGGCGGCGGCGAAATCGTCGCCCTGCTGAAGACCGGCTCGGCCTTCTATGCCCCGGCCGAATCGGCTATCGCCATGGCGACCTCCTACCTGAAGGACAAGAAGCGCGTCCTGCCGTGCGCCGCTTATCTGTCGGGCGAATACGGCCTGCGCGGCCTCTATGTCGGCGTGCCGGTGATGATCGGCAAGGACGGCGCGGAGAAGATCGTGCAGTTCTCGGTCAATGACGACGAACGCGCCATGTTCGCCAAGTCGGTCGAAAGCGTCCAGGGCCTGATTGCGGCCTGTAAGACGATCGATCCCTCGCTGGCGTAGTTGTAAAGCTGTCAGGCAATTTTCTTTACTTCGACATGTTTTTGGTGTGTCATCAAAGCACAGAGGTTGACTGGCTGAGATAGCTTCTCCCACCTGTCGCAAGATGGGTTCACGCGCAACGCGGTACAATCAAGAGGTTGCCAGACGCTGAAAGGGCTCCGCAAGGAGCCCTTTTCTGTTTTAGCGTTACACACGCATGCAAAGTAAAATTATACCTCAAATTAGAACGCGTATCAACGACTACGCTTTAATGTATGGCTTATACCAATAGCCCCCGACTTTTACACGCTTTCGCCCACCCCGTTTACGGGGAGGG